>JAEEWT010000018.1 GCA_016287755.1 Prevotella sp. | reverse complement strand
TTCGATGAGTTGTAGGCAATCTTGTAGTTACTAACCGACTCAATCTTTTCAAAAGCTTTTTTTAAGGTCATTTGTTCGTTGTTGAACGAAACTCTTTGAGCCTGGATAGAAAGGCTCCCTGCTACCAGCAATACAGCAGCAATCCTTAGAATTCGGTTTCTTCTTTTTTTCATCTTAGATCGTAAATAGGTAATCATTAAATAATTGTTGATTGTACAAATAATTGTCGATTGTACACTAAGGACAAGAAAAACGAAAGGTACACCCAATCGGATTCTGTTAAAAAAACAAAATTATTTAATGTAGATATCGTTTCCGTCGATCTCGTAGTTCAGTGCAGGGATGAGCATTTTGATCACGGTCATGATATTCACAATAGAATCATCCTGGTTGAAATGAGCCCGGATGGTCTGGTTGTTGTAATGACTGTTCTGGATATGTACCTTCACATTGTAGGCACGCTCAATCTGCCTGAGGGCATAGATCAACTCAGTTTCTTCAAAATACAATGCCGGCACGCGCCAAACGGAATAATCGGCAGCATGCACATTATGCACATCCACCTCACCAGTCTTGGTGTTCAGCACCAGCTGATCGTCGGGATTGAGCAGATACGGCTTTTTCTGATCGTTTACCTTTACCTGCAGTTTACCTGTTTCAAGGGTGGCCACCACGCGGGGGTTATCAGGATAGGAGAACACGTTGAAGGTAGTTCCAAGCACCTTCAGCTTCATCTTGTTCACATCCACCGTAAACGGTCGCTTACTGTCTTTCGTCACCTCAAAATAGGCTTCACCCGAAAGACAGACATTCCTTTCGGCAGAGATGAAGCGTGTGGGATAGATCAGGGTGCTTCCACCGTTGAGCCAGACCTTCGAGCTGTCGGGCAAAGTGACAAGTGTGCGTTCGCCATTGGCCGTGAAGACCAACTCGTATTTCAAACCGGCATACAGGTCAACCTGCTTTCTGGCTGAAGTGTAATACCATACTGCGGCACCTAATACCAGCAGAGGAATGGCCCACATGGCAGCAATGCGAAGCCACGGGAGTCGTTTAACAGGAGTTTCCTCTTTCCCGAACAACGTCGAAGACATCTGCTGGTAAGCCCTTTCTGCGGCAGCCTCATCCATGGGTGTCTCCTCCAGACCGTCCCAGATTTCACGCATCGAAGCATCCGCATCATCGTCTGAGTGCACAAGTCGGTCTTGTACCCTTTCTGTTATTTCCTCCGACACCTCGTGGTGGAAGAAATACTTGATAATCTGATCTAAATATGCACTCATTCGTTAATTTATTTATTATATGACAGTAGAAAAATCGTTTACCCCCAACTCAACAGTAATAAAATAAGGATTTTTAGCATTTCCCTTATTTGTCCTAGTGCCAGGTTGAGCGTATTCTCCACCGTTTTCTTCTGAATTCCCAACCGTTCAGCTATCTCATCATTACTCAGTCCTTCCTCACGACTCATCTTATAGATGGTTTTCCGTTGCGGAGGCATGTTCTCTACGACCATATCGATCAGCAGCTGCAAGTCCTGTGCCTCTATCTGCTCCTGGGCTGTAGCCTCATTGTTCCGTATTTCCCTGAGCGATTGGATATCGATGGTCGTGGCCTTCCGCGAGGCCAGCTGATTCAACACCGTGTTCTTGGTAACCGTATAGAGATAACTGTCCATATTCTCCACCTTGCTCACCATGGCACGCTTGGTCCAAAGCTTAATGAATACTGCCTGGACCACATCTTCGGCATCGGCCTCGTTCTTGATAAAGCCCATGGCAAAGGCATGCACCTTGGGGTAGGTGGCATAGAAAACCTTCTGGAAAGCCTGATGACTTCCCGCGGCCATTTCTTCAAGAACATCGTGTAATATCTGAGCCATTGCGATATTGCGAATGTTAGTAATCGACAGTTTTCTTAAATATCAGGCGCAAAGGTAAATAAAAAAACTGAAACCCGAAAATATACAGTTCTTTTTTAGTCTTTATGACTGATAATTTGGGATTTGCGTATTGTTTCAGGTTTTATTTTCCCATGAAAGAGCGGCGGTAGGCCACGGGGGTCATTCCCGAGCGAGACTTGAAGAAATTGGTGAGGGCCGACTGATCGTTGAAGAAGAGTATGTCGGATATCTCGCTGATATTATACGAAGAAGAGCGGAGCAGCTTACAGATCTCGTTATATAAGAAAGTGTTGAGATAGCTGTTTACGGTTTGTCCCGACATCTCCTTCACCGTGCGTGAAAGATAGGTGGTGGTGATGTTCAGGTTATCGGCATAGAACTTGATCTGCCGTTCCTTCTTGAAGTTCCGTGAAGCCAGGTGGATGAAGATCTTGAAAATATTCTGTTTGTTCGTCAGGTCGTGAGAAGGTTGTATTTCGCCTCCATAGAGCAGTTCGCTGAAGAGCAGCTGCACCACATGCACCAGATGGTCAACCATCTCCTCGCGATAGAGATGCGGGATACGAATGGTGTTCTGAATCTGCTTACTCATATCCAGGAACAATTCCCTTTTGTTCGTATCCAGATGAAACACCGGCAGCAGGTCGTAGGCATAGCTGTATTCCATGTCCATCAGGTTCGTATCGAACTGCAGCACCTTGTGGTAGTAGCTCTCCTCTATCATCAGGTTGAGAGCCAGAAGGTCGTCTGAATAGGAATCATAGCTCACAGGGTAGTTGGGCGGCACCAGCACAAGGTCGTTCTCCTCCAGTTCTATCAGGTTTCCTTTCAGGGCATAGCTCATCTTGCCCTTCTGAATCAACACCAGCGTATAGAAATTTACGAAGATCTGTCCCTTCTCTATCATCTCCAACACAGACGCATCAACATTAGCCACCGACACGCTGGCGCCGGAGGGATAATCATTGTGTAACATGCTGGAAACCTCAGCCAAAGTATAGATTCTCGACATAGAAAAGGCTCCTGTAGATTGTTAGGTTTTGCAAAAATAATGAATAGTTTCGTTTTTTGCAAATATTCTTTCGATTTTTGCAAAGACGGTACGAAAAATAATCTCTACCTTTGCCCCCGAAATCATTACTAAAACAATCTTTTCGCAATCTTATCATTACCTTATATGGCTACAACAATCATTCTTATCCAACTACTCATCGTATTGGCGCTTATCTTTATCGGAGCTCGCGTGGGAGGAATAGGACTTGGTATCTACGGTATGGTCGGCGTGTTCATTCTCGTCTTCCTTTTCGGACTGAAACCAGGTAACATTCCTCTCGACGTGATGCTTATCATTGTGAGTGTCATTACGGCTACAGCGGCGTTGCAGGCTGCCGGTGGACTTGACTATCTGGTTGGTCTTGCTGCGAGATTCCTTCGTAAGCACCCCGACCATATTACGTATTACGGTCCGCTTACCACCTGGCTCTTCTGTCTTGTGGCCGGTACGGCCCACACATCGTATTCGCTGTTACCTATCATTTCCGAGATTGCCACCAAGAGTAAGATCCGTCCCGAGCGCCCCATGACCGTGGCTACCATTGCCGCTTCATTGGGAATCACAGGTAGTCCTATGTCGGCAGCTACGGCAGCGGTCATCAGTACCGACCTGCTGGGCGGTCAGGGTATTGAGTTGAAAGACATCCTGCTCGTCTGCATCCCCGCCTCGCTGATTGCCATTCTCGTTTCCTCGTTCGTTCAGAACCGCGTTGGAAAAGAACTGGTTGACGATCCCGAATACCAGCGCCGCGTGAAGGAAGGTCTGATTGACCCGAACGAGACTTTGGATGTAACGGAAGAAACCGGCCTCGCTGCCACCAACCCACAGCACAAATACGCCAAACGTGCCGTATGGGCATTCCTCTTTGGTGTGTTCCTTGTGGTGCTGTTCGGCAGTGTTCCTTCTCTGCGCCCCTCATTCACGGTAGATGGAGAGTTGCAGCGCTTGTCAATGCCGCAGACCATTGAAATCCTCATGATGTCCATTGCCGCCCTGATCCTTATCGTGGGCAAGGCCCATGTGGGCGATGCCGTGAAGGGAAACATCTTCGGTGCAGGTATGAACGCCATGGTCAGCATCTTCGGTATTGCCTGGATGGGCGACACCTTCTTCAACGGAAATATTGAGTTCTTCAAAAATGGCATTGCCGACATCGTTACTCAGTATCCGTTCCTGTTTGCCATCGCCCTGTTCTTCATGAGCATCATGCTCTTCTCTCAGGCAGCCACCGTACGCACCCTCTATCCGTTGGGTATGGCCTTAGGCATCAACCCGCTGGCACTGGTAGCTATGTTCCCTGCCGTGAACGGCTATTTCTTCATCCCCAACTACCCCACCGAGGTGGCCGCCATCAACTTCGACCGTACGGGCACCACGAGAATCGGAAAGTATGTATTGAACCACTCTTTCCAGCTCTCCGGCTTCATCACCACCTTCGTGTCGATCGGTGTCGCTTATCTCATCATCACCTTCTTGTATTAATCAAACAACAAATAACAATTCTATTATCTAATCATTAAAACAATAGTATTATGAAACAGTTACGTGGTATTTTCGTGCTTTTGGCACTCTTGGTCTCTGTCAACATCGTTGCTAAGCCAAAGATTCGTATTATTGCTACCGGCGGTACCATTGCAGGTGTCAGCCAGTCATCAACCTCTTCAAGCTACAGCGCTGGACAGGTAGGTATCCAGACACTGATCGACGCCGTTCCCCAGATGCTCTATCTGGCCGACGTCAGTGGTGAGCAGCTCGTGAACATCGGTTCTCAGGACATGAACAACGAGGTATGGCTCAAGCTTGCCAAGCGCATCAATCAGTTACTCAACGAGGAAGGCTACGACGGTGTTGTGGTTACTCATGGAACAGACACCATGGAAGAGACAGCCTACTTCCTGAACCTCACCGTTAAGAGCGACAAGCCCGTGGTACTGGCCGGCTCTATGCGTCCCTCAACAGCCATCAGCGCTGATGGTCCTGCCAACCTCTACAATGCCGTGGCTGCAGCCGTTTCACCTGCCGTTAAGGGCATGGGCGTGCTCTGCTGCATGAACAACCAGCTGCTTGATGCCAAGACGGTTATCAAGACCCACACCATTGATTGCGACACCTTCGAAGGCGGTCCTTCAGGCATCATCGGCTACATCTACAATGGTGAGGCCCACATGCTTCAGACTCCCAACAATGCACATACAACGAAGTCGGAGTTTGATGTAACCAACCTGGAAAAGCTTCCTAACGTAGGTATCGTTTACGGCTATGCCAATGCTTCTCCGCTGCCCATGCAGGCTTTTGTTGACGCCAAGTTCGATGGTATCGTACTGGCAGGTGTAGGCGACGGTAACTTCTACAAAGACGTGTTCGACGTAGCTGTCAAGGCTCAGCAGAGCGGTATCCAGATTGTACGTTCTTCACGCTGCCCGACTGGTCCTACCTGTCTGAACAGTGAGGTTGACGATGCCAAGTATCATTTCGTGGCTTCTCTCGACCTGAATCCTCAGAAGGCCCGCGTGCTGCTGATGCTGGCTCTGACCAAGACACACGACTGGACCCAGATTCAGGAACTCTTCAAGAAATACTGATTGAGTTCATAGTTCACAATTTATAGTTCATATTATAGTTCTTAGTTATGAAGAAGAGTATATTATTTGGAACGATGTTGTGCGTTGCACTGTCGGCTCATGCACAGCAGAACAAGGACGCTTCGGCAGGTGAGGAATCACTGTTCGAGAAGGTAACGAATATCGAGAAGAAGCAGGACAATTTCCATTTCCTGCTTAACCTCAACAACAGTTTCGACGTCAACGAGAGCGACGGCGCTTTCCAGAACGCCAAGTTCAACATGCGTCAGATCCGCATCGAGGCAAAGGGAAACATCAACGACACCTTCTCTTTCCGTTGGCGTCAGCGCCTGAACCGCAACAACTCTCCTGCTCCTGACGGCATCGACAACATGCCTTCATCATCCATCGACGTGGCAGGAATCGGTGTAAAGGTTAACGATAAGTTCTCTATGTTCCTCGGTAAGCAATGCGCTGCCTATGGTGGTATGGAATTCGACCTGAACCCCATTGAGATCTACGAGTATTCCGACATGGTTGACTATATGAGTAACTTCCTCACTGGTGCCAACTTCCAGTTCCAGGTAACACCCAATCATCAGTTGCAGCTGCAGGTGTTGGATAGCCGTAGCGCCAGCATGAGCGATATGTATGGCGAAGGCTATGAGCAGTCGAAGGTGCCCCTGGTTTACACCGCTAACTGGAACGGTAATTTCGGTGATGTGTTCAAGACTCGCTGGAGCTACTCACTGATGAGTCAGGCACGTGGCAACCAGAGTCATTACATTGCCTTAGGTAATGAGGTAACCGTGAACAACTTCGACGCCTTCTTCGATGTGATGTACATGCGTGAAGGAATCGATCGTGAGGGTATCGTATCAAGCATCGTAGGTAACAATGCATTAGGTGGCCACCGCAACGACGCCGAGTATCTATCGTTCGTTCTGAAGGCACAGTATCGTTTCTCTCCGAGCTGGAACTTCTTCGTGAAGGGTATGCTCGAAAACGAAGGCCTTTCCAAGGCTAACGGTAATGTAGAGAAGGGTAAGTACCGCACCGCATTAGGCTACTTCGCCGGTCTGGAGTACTATCCGCTGAAGAACAGCAACCTCCACTTCTTCCTTACCTACGTAGGACGTCATTACAGCTACACCGACAAGGGAAAGGCTTTTGGTTTCGACGATTACAGCACCAATCGCATCTCACTCGGTTACATCTGGCAGCTCCCGATGTTCTAAAATGGTCTAAGGTAATCATAAAAGTTCAAAGTTCAAAGATCAAAGTTCAAAAAATATTATTATGTCAGAAAAGAAATTCCGCGTTGAGTCGGACCTGTTAGGTGAACTCAAAATACCAGTTGAAGCATATTATGGTGTGCAGACACAGCGTGCCATCAACAACTACCACATTTCGCGCAAGCAGATGCGCAGTTACCACGATTTCATCATCGCCATTGCGTATGTGAAGCTCGCTGCCGTGCAGACCAACCACACCCTCGGTGTGATCAATGACGAGATTGCCGGAGCCATCTCACAGGCTTGCCGCGAGATTATCGACGGTAAGTTCCACGAGGACTTCCCCATCGACATGATGCAGGGTGGTGCAGGAACGTCGGTTAACATGAATGCCAATGAGGTGATTGCCAACCGTGCCCTCGAGATCATGGGTCATGAGAAAGGCGACTACCAGTACTGCTACCCCAACGACCACTGTAACTGCGGTCAGTCAACCAACGATGTCTATCCCACCACTATCCGTCTGGCTCTTATCCGCATGAACAAGAGTCTGGTGGCAGCCCTCACGGGTCTTATCAGTGCCCTTCGCTACAAAGGCGAGGAGTTCAAGGACGTCATCAAGATGGGTCGTACCCAGCTGCAGGATGCTGTGCCCATGACCAGCGGACAGGAGTTCAACGCCTATGCTAATAACCTCGAGGAAGAGATCCTCAACCTCGAGCGCAACGTGAAGCTCCTCCACGAGATCAACATGGGTGGTACCGCCATCGGTACCGGACTGAATGCTGTTCCCGGCTTCGCCAAGCTCTGTGCTGCCAACCTCAGTAAGCTCACCGGTGAGGCCTTCGTATCTGCCAGCGACCTTGTAGAGGCTACGCCAGATACAGGAGCCTACGTCAGCTACTCATCAGCCCTGAAGCGTCTGGCCATCAAGCTCTCCAAGATCTGTAACGACCTCCGCCTCATGGCCTCTGGTCCTCGTTGCGGTCTTAACGAGATCAACCTCCCCCCGAAGGCTCCCGGTTCCAGCATCATGCCAGGAAAGGTGAACCCGGTAATCCCTGAGGTGGTGAACCAGGTTTGTTTCAAAGTCATTGGTAACGACACCACCGTCAGCTTCGCTGCCGAAGCCGGTCAGCTGCAGCTTAACGTGATGGAGCCCGTTATCACCGAGTCGCTCATCGAGAGTCTGCTGTGGCTGAAGAACGCCATTGAAACCCTCACTGAAGAGTGTGTCCTCGGTATTACCGTCAATAAAGAACGTTGTTATGAAATGGTGAAGAACTCCATCGGTATCGTAACCGCACTGAATCCCTATATCGGTTACAAGACGAGTACGAAGGTGGCCAAGGAAGCTTTGGAAACCAATCGCTCGATCTACGATATCGTTCTGGAGAAGGGTCTGATGACTCAAGAGAAGCTGGATGAGGCTCTTGATCCTCGGAACATGCTTATTTCGCACAAAATCGTGAAGTAAGTCTGAGGAAGATTTGACGACCGTTAAGATGTGTGGCCGCCGCTGTTTTACATTGCGTATCTCGGCGACGGCCATACTATTTTCAAGAAAATGTGCCGTTTCCCGAAAAAACAAGGCGCAATGATGGCACATTATTCCTTTTTTTTGTATATTTGTACGCAGAATCTATCCTTAATACTATCTCGCCTTGGTAGAAGATCCGAATTTTGAATACAAGTACGACCTCGCATACCAGAAGTCGTTTGCTGCAAGACTCAGTTTCAGAATCATGGGTATTGCGGCCGTAGTATTCTTGGTGGCTGTACTCTTGTTCTTCTATTTCACTGGCGACAGCATGTCCTTACCACTCACCCACCAGATCGTGAAATACGGTACGGTGGTATTTATCGTCGGACTGGCTTTGCTGTTTATCTTCTGTACCGTTGCCATCTATCGGATGGTGAAGCCGCTGCAGCTCTTCGCTGAGTCGGCGGTGAACATTGCCGAGGGGGATCTGGATGCCCCCTTGCCCGAGATCAAGTCGCAAGACGAACTGCTGCACCTGCGCAACTCCTTCGCTTATATGCAGACATCACTCAAGCAGTATATCGAGGAACTGAAAACCACTACCGACAGTAAGATGCGCCTCCAAAGCGAACTCACTATTGCCCACGATATTCAGATGGGCATGATTCCCACTATCTTCCCAGAACGGGACGACCTCGATCTCTTCGCTTCCATGACACCTGCCAAAGAGGTGGGGGGCGACCTGTACGACTTCATCATCGAGGGGGATGAACTCTTCTTTATTATCGGCGATGTAGCAGGAAAGGGCGTTCCGGCCTCTCTTTACATGACCGTTACACGAACGCTGTTCCGCAACCTGGCAGGCAACTATCAGAGTGCGGCCAATATCATGCGCGAGATGAATCATGCCATTGCATCCGCCAACGACTCCCTGACGTTCGTCACTGCGTTTGTAGGTGTGCTCGACTTCAAAACCCACCACCTAACCTATTGCAATGCTGCCCATAACGCACCAGTCATCCAACTGGCCGACGGCAGCTGTCATCTGCTGGAGGTGGACACCAATCTTCCCATAGGCATTCAGGATCATTTCAACTACGAGGAGCAACAGATGCCGTTCCCCGAGAACACCTCGATGTTGCTTTATACCGACGGTCTGACGGAAGCCATGTATATGGCCTCCGATGGCAGTAGGAAGCTGTTTGGTGAGGAGCGCATCCTGCACGATGTGGAAAAAAACAAGAATGCTTCGGCCATAGAGGTTGTCGATTACCTGAAACAGCATGTCACGGTGTTTGCCGACGGAACAGAACAGGGCGACGACCTCACCCTGATGTTCCTTCGTCACGGCACATCGCAAAAACATGCCTCTCATGCACCCCGTCGCATCATCATGAAGAACGAGATGACCGAAGTGAGTCGTATGCGCGGCTTCCTCTTCTCGGTATGCCGCGAACACGAAGTTGATGAGGAAACGGTGAAGACACTTAATCTCGCTGCTGAGGAGTGGGTGGCCAATGTCATCAACTATGCCTACCCGAAGGGAACACGCGGACATGTGGAAATGACGGCTGAGATTGTCAACGGGCTGCTCACGCTAACAGTCAAGGATCATGGAATCCCGTTCGACCCCACCAAGCATCAGGAAGCCGATGTGGAAGCCGATCTCGATGACCGCCCCATCGGAGGACTTGGCATCTATCTCGTGAAGAATATCATGGATACGATGACCTATCAGCGCACGTCCGATGGATACAACGTTGTGACACTAACGAAACAAATCAAGTAATACCTAATAAACGAAAACCTATGCTACCAACTGAATTTTTAGGATTTACCCTTCATGCCTGGATAACGATAGTCACCGTGCTGTCGATGTTTACCGTTCTGCTGTTCACCAAGCTGCGGGCCGACCTTGTGTTCTTGGGGGCTATAGCCATTCTCTTTGTCACTGGCGTCCTTGATGCCAAGGAGGCTTTCTCGGGATTCAGCAGTACCTCGGTGGTGATCATCGGTGTACTCTTTGTCGTTGTTGCCGGACTCACCCATACGGGTGTGCTGCAATGGATTGTGAAACATCTGTTAGGACAGCCCAAGAGCTATTTCAAGGCTGTCATCCGATTGATGCTTCCCGTGGCTGCCCTCAGCTCGTTCCTCAGTAACACCACCGTGGTTGCCCTGTTTGTGGGCATTGTCAAGATGTGGTCCAAGAAACTGAACATCTCGCCCTCCAAACTACTTATACCTTTGAGCTACGCTTCTGGCATGGGAGGCGTGTGTACGCTGATTGGAACACCGCCTAACCTGATCATATCCGGTCTTTATGCCGACAGCACCGGTACTGCCATGAATGTGCTGGCCACTACCATACCGGGCTTGTTCTGCCTCTGCATCGGCGTGCTCTCCATCATCGCCCTGCGCAAGCTCTTGCCCGACCGTCAGGCACCTGAATCGGCCTTCGAAGCCACCTCCGACTATACGGTGGAACTGCTGGTGCCCTCTGATAACAAACATATTGGCGAAACCATCGAAGAGGCGGGGTTGATGAATGTGCATGGAGGTACGCTGATAGAAATCATACACTACGATAACCGCGAGATCGTATCACCGGTGCCTGCCGATGAGTTCCTGATGGGTGGCGACCGCCTGGTGTTTGCAGGACAGATCGACGAGATGCTCGACTTGAAGAAAAGTCATGGATTCGTCAATGCCGACCACCATATCTTCACGCTCGACGAAGTAGATAAGGACCGACAGCTACGTACGGCCTATGTCACCTTTGGCAGCAGCCTCATCAACACATCAATAGGCAATTCCAACTTCGAGAAAGAGAACAATATGATTCTCGTTGCTGTGGCCCGTAGTGGCAAGCGCATCAACGAGTCACCGCGCGAGGTTGTGCTCCAGGCTGGCGACACCCTGCTCTTCGAGTGCCCGCCTCATGTCAACATCCACACCGAACGTTTCTCCTCGCAGCTGCAGTTCTTCGACAATGCGCAGGTGCCTAACATCGGGAAGAAGACGCTGGTATCTACCACCATCATGATAGCCATGGTGGTGCTGTCGGCCTTGAATGTGATTCCGCTCCTGCAATGTGCCTTCCTCGCAGCCATCGCCATGTTGGTATTCCGTTGTTGCAATGTCGACCAGGCCATGAAGGCCATCAACTGGGAGATCCTGATGGTGTTTGCGGGCTCCGTAGTGCTGGGCTTGGCCATCCAGAAGACGGGCATTGCCGAGCGCTTGGCCTTCGGTATTCTCGATGTCTGTGGCACCAACCCCATCGTGGTCATGGCCGCCATCTGTTTCGTGGGAACATTCATCACAGAATTCATCTCCAACACCGCTGCTGGAGCGATGTTCTTCCCCATTATGTACCAGGCGGCAGAGAAGTTAGGTTATGAGCCCTATCCGTTCCTCATCGCACTGATGGTAAGTGTCAGTTCCAGCTTTGCCACCCCCATCGGCTCCCCCACGCACATGCTGGTCTATGGTCCTGGCGGTTACCGGTTCAGCGACTTCATGCGCATCGGTCTGCTGATGAATCTCATCATCCTCGCTGCCAATATCCTGATTGTAAATCTCATTTATCCGCTCACTCCCCTGTAAGGGAACAATGAATAGTGAACAGTGAACAGAAACTTAAAAAGTATTACAATATGAATATCGAGATTATTGAAAAGAACGGTTCCTATTTTGGAACACTCACCGGCTGGATCGACACTGCCGTAGCCACACAATTCATCGAAGACCTGAAGCCTTTGATGAGCAAAGCCGACAAGTCTATAGAGCTGGATTGTTCCAAGTTGGACTATATCTGCAGTCTGGGGCTCCGCGGACTGCTTCAGCTGAAGAAAGAGAGTGCCGCCAAAGGTGGGAAACTGGTACTAACCCATGTTGAGGGCGAAGTGCTCAAGATCCTCACCATGACGGGTTTCATCAAACTATTTGATATTCGTCGGTAAAGAAAACACGAAAACGGTTAGAAGGCTGGTACTATTCCTTTTCTGCTACCACTTCTATCTCAACCAATGCGTTTTTGGGAAGGGTCTTCACGGCAACAGCCGAACGGGCGGGATATGGCTCGGTGAAGAATTCTGCATATACGTTGTTCATATCGGCAAAGTCGGCCATGTCTGCCAAGAACACCGTGGTCTTCACTACACTGGCCATGGTCGAACCAGCTTCCTGCAGGATGGCCTGAATGTTACTCAACGACTGGCGTGTCTGCTCCTTGATTCCACCTTCTACAAACTGTCCTGTGGAAGGATCAATGGGTATCTGACCAGAGGTGTAGATGAGGTTTCCTACTTGTATAGCCTGACTATACGGACCGATGGCTGCAGGAGCTTTTGGGGTACTAATCACTTTCTTCATATCATGTAAACTATAATAATTCGTAATAATGTGGGCAAAGTTATGAAAAATTGCGAACAATTTACTACTTTTGTACAAAATTATCAACAAGCGTGGTGCATTTGATGACAGCCAAGGAAATCATAAGCTATATGGAGTCGCTGCAGAACGAGAATCAGCGACAGGTGTTGATGGGGTTCTTCAAGAACGGACCAGGTGAGTATGGAGAGGGGGATTCGTTCTTAGGACTGAAAGTACCGCAGACAAGGGAGGTTGTGAAGGCTGCTAAGGACACACCGCTGGAGGAGATACCGGAGCTACTGATGTCGCACTGGCACGAGGTAAGGCTTTGCGGATTACTGCTGTTGGTTGCACAGTTTGAGAAGTTAGGAACAAAGCGTTTGGCAAAGGATGCGAAGGCCATAGAGAAACGGGATGAAATTCTGACACTCTATCTGAAATATGCTGAACAGGCAAACAACTGGGACTTGGTGGACTTGTCGGCGCCGAAGATCTTAGGTTCCTGGCTGTTGCTACCCACCCATTTAGGGGATGGCACGGATAACTACAAGCGACAGGTGCTGGACGAACTGGCCATGAGTGATAACCTTTGGCGGAAACGCATGAGCATGGTATGCACCTGGAAGACATCGCAACAGGGCGACCCGTCGTGGTGCCTGCGTTATGCCGAGATGCACCTGCACCACCCGCACGACCTGATGCACAAAGCCGTGGGTTGGATGTTGCGCGAAGTAGGCAAGCGTGTGTCGATGGATCTGCTGCGCGAATTCCTCCGTCAGCATGCTCACGAGATGCCTCGTACAGCCTTGCGCTATGCCATCGAGAAGATGTCGGAAACGGAACGCAAACAGTGGCTGGACTATTCTGCTGATGGCATGGAGGAGTAATCAAAGATACCTATAAAAACAAATAAAACCAATGATCATGAAAAAAACGATTTTGACCATCTGTGCGATACTCGTAGGGAGTATGGGTACCATGAATGCGCAGAAACTGCAAACAAACAATGTGGATGAGATTCTGAAGGCCATGACGCTGGAGGAGAAGGCCATGCTGGTGGTAGGCGGCAACCGACAGATTGCAACAACTGGCGACAATGGAATGATTGGCGGACATGCTCAGCGGGTGCCTGGCGCAGCCGGTGCCACACAGGCTATTCCCCGACTCGGTATTCCTTCTACAGTGCTCACCGACGGTCCTGCGGGCGTAAGAATCAACCCGCGACGCGAGAACGACCAGAATACGTATTTCTGCACGGGCTTCCCTGTGGGAACTGCTCTTGCCTGCACTTGGAACACACAACTGGTAGAGGAAGTGGGAAAGTGCATCGGTAATGAGGTACTGGAATACGGCTGTGACGTACTGCTCGCCCCAGGTATGAATATACACCGTTCACCGCTTTGCGGCAGAAACTTCGAGTATTATTCAGAAGATCCCATAGTAACGGGTAAGATTGCTGCTGCCTATGTGCGTGGCGTACAGAGTCAAGGTGTGGGTACATCGGTGAAGCACTTCGCTGGCAACTCTCAGGAGACCAACCGAATGGGGGTTGACGAGGTGATGTCACAGCGTGCCCTACGTGAGATTTACCTGAAGGGTTTCGAGATTACCGTACGCGAGGCTGCCCCCTGGACAGTGATGTCATCGTACAACCGCCTGAACGGTCCTTTTACCCAAGAGAACGGTGAATTGCTCACCACGATTCTGCGCGATGAATGGGGCTTCAACGGTATTGTGATGACCGACTGGACGGGTTTGCGCAATACGGCGGCACAGATTCAGGCGGGTAACGACTTAATGGAGCCGGGCAACGATGCACAGATCAAAGATATCGTAGATAAGGTGAAGAGCGGTGTACTGAAGGAGGCCGACCTTGATATCTGCGTGAAGCGCATCCTGCAGTATTTGGTGAAAACACCTGCCTTCCGCAACTACAAATACACGAATAAGCCAAACCTGCAAGCACATGCAGAAGTAACACGCCGCAGTGCCACCGAGGGTATGGTATTGTTGAAAAACGAAGGTCAGGCACTGCCGATTGACGGAACGAAAACCATCTCGGTGTTTGGAGTTACCTCTTATGATTTCATTGCTGGCGGAACAGGCTCGGGTGATGTGAACAAGGCACATACCATCGACCTGATACAAGGTCTCACCGAGGGCGGACTGAAGGTCAATGAGAAACTCGCCAATCTCTACAAGAGTTATCAGGCCTATCAGAACAGCATCACTGCAGCCGGTCCTTCACGAGGCGGGTGGTTCTGGGGCAAAGCTCTTCTCCCGGAGATGGCTGTGAGCCGAACCATCATCAACGTACAAGCACAAGAGTCGGATCTGGCTATTATCACCTTAGGTCGTCAGGCAGGCGAAGGCTCCGACCGTCAGGAGGAGGGTGACTTCACCCTTACGGATGTGGAGCGTCAGCTCATCACCGATGTGTGCAACGCCTTCCACCTGGCAGGTAAGTCGGTTGTGGTAGTGCTCAATATGGGTAATGTGATTGAGACCGCATCGTGGAAAGCCATGCCCGATGCCATTCTCCTTGCCTGGCAGCCAGGACAAGAGGGTGGCTATTCCGTAGCCGATGTGCTGACGGGTAAGGCCTATCCTTCGGGAAAACTCACTATGACGTGGCCTAACAACCTCATCGACCTGCCGTCGAGTGCCAGCTTCCCCAATGTTCGTCCTGCAGCAGCTTCATTCGGAAGAAGAAGAGGAAACGACAAGGTGGAGTTCCAGGATTACACCAAGCATCTGGAGGGCATCAACGTGGGCTATCGTCACTTCACCACTACCAAGGAATCGGTATCATTCCCCTTCGGTTTCGGTTTAGGCTACACCACCTTTGCCTATAGCAAGCCTGTTGTCAAAGCCACGAAAGACGGTCTTACGGCTTCCATCACCATTACCAACACGGGTAAGAGAACCGGCAAGGAAGTGGTAGAATTGTATGTCAGCGCCCCATCTGGTGGACTGGAGAAGCCCGCACGCGAACTAAAGGCCTTTGCCAAGACGCGCGAGCTCAAGCCCAACCAGAGTGAGACGCTCACCATGAAACTATCGTTATATGACCTGGCTTCGTATAACGAGGCCACACAGGCTTGGGAGACAGCTGCGGGCAAATACACTATCGGCTTTGGAGCCAGTGTAGAGGATATCCGTGCTACAGCACCTTACAACCTCTCCAAAAAGCATTCGGTGAAATGCCATGATGTGATGAAGCCCAGCATGCCCTTGTAACTACTTGCCCATTCGCTCAATGGTGTCTTGTCCGGCACCACTACCCTTATACTTGCTCTTGGTGGCATTGAAGTTATAGCGGAGGGAGATATTCAAGCGATGGTTGTTTGAACGTGTCCACTGGTTGAGGGTGTAGTAACCACAATCCAAACCTACATCCTGGTTCGTGCTCTGCAGTAGGTTGTACGCGGAGACGCGCAGACAGAGGGCATCGTTCTTCAACCAGCACTTCTGGATAGTGGCAGACACATCGCATGAAGTATAGTTGACATGCATGTTCACATAGTCGCCACGCGTCTGGTAATCGCATCCGAACTCAAACTGCCAGCTGTGCTTCAAACGGATGGTGTTGTTGAACTGCATAATGCCTAACGGTTTCTTGTAGCATACCTGACGGGTGCCTGTGGCCTCGCGGGGATCGGCCAGATCGAGCTTGGTGTCGAAACCGATGATTCCCATGGTAAGACTGGGTGACCATACACCAAAGGTGGGAGAGGCATTGGCAAAGGCGCTGTACCTGTTGATGGGTTTGTCGAGATTGATGTGTTTGATCATAATCACACCATCGTCGTTGTAGAGGAACGACCATTGGGTGAGCTGCTTCTCCATGCGCTGCCAGCTTGTGGATAAGGTTACCCACTTCCAGCGTACGTTCAGGTTCAGCTCGTGATTCTTCTGGTTCTCCAAAGTAGGATCGCCCGACTGTATGGTAAAAGCGTTGGCATAGGTAATGGCGCTGCTGAGTTGCCAATATCGGGGACGAACTGTTTTCTTACTGTAGCTAAAGGAGGTCTGCACGTTGCCGAACATCCGTGAGAAAGCGATACTGGGGAAGAGATCGTCGGTGTATCTCTTCAGATTACTCTCAGCATTGAGACGATCCCTGTAGTCGAAGCCCACATGCTCGTAGCGCAAGCCGATATTACCCTGTCCGATTTTTCCTAAGCTAAACCCATAATCGATGAAGGCAGCGATGTTCTGCTCTTTGGTCTTCGAATCGGTAGCGGGAATGGCCGTACCCGTAATGAAATAACTGGAGTTGCGGTTCACAAACGACATCTCGTTACCCACGCCAAGTACACCAATCCATAAGGGATAGGTGAGCACCAGTTTCTCGGCCACCATACGATCGGAAGTGATTGAAGTGCTGCTGATATGGTTCATTCGACCTGTGCCATAAGTCTCATCCGACCTATCATTTGTTTCCGACTTATCGGCATAGAAATCCATGTTGAGGTCGATGTTCAGCTTACCCACCTGACCATTATAATAAGTGTTGCCTTGCCAGGAATAGGGCTCTGTGCCTTTTTCCGACTCCTTACCATCGATATGGTCCTCGAACGCTCCGTTGCGATAATAGTCGGTCTTGATGTCAGCATGGTTCCTGTCGTACAGCTTATCATTATACTGCACGCGGAAACCCACGGAGTGATTATTGCTGATCTGCCAGTTGGTGCCGAAGATGTAGTTCAGACCATAACCGTGCCAATCGGAACGGAAAAAGTTATCCTGCTCCAGTTGAATAAGCTCGCTCTTGTCTTTATAGAAGCTCTGTTGTGAGGCATACGAAAAGGACGTATTGTGGCGCTCCCAGAAGTTTACTTGTCCGAAGAAATCCCATGAACGATAGCGGTAGTTGGCCTTGAAATTCGCATTGGGATCGCTCTGTCCGTAGCGTAACTGCTGATTGTTACTGGCCATGGCGGTGAAGCCGAAGCCCTCACCCTGATGCTTGATGGTGCGAATGCGTACCACAGAGGTGACCGTAGCGTCGTAGCGGGCACCAGGGTTCATATCCACTTCTACGGAAACAATCTCTTGTGAACTTAGGCGCTTCAGCTCATCCTGATCCTGCAGCTTACGACCGTTGATATAGATGAGCGGACTGCCTTTGCCGATTACCTCAATACCTTCCTTACCCTTCATCAAACCGGGGACCTTGGAAAGCATCTCATCTAAGGTGCCCGACTTCTCCAATACGGAGCCCTGTACCTGGGTAACCAATGCAGAGCCCTGCAGTTTGGTCTTAGGCAGCTGACCTTTCACCACCACTTCGTTGAGCATGGTATTGTCTTCCTTCATCTTAATAACCGAACCGCCAGCTATGTTACCATCGGAAGAGACGGCAACATACATTGTTTCATAACCAATGCTTGAGATTTTCAATATACCCTGATTCTCGGGAGTAACGAGTTTGAATTCACCATTGTCGTCAGATACTGAGCCCTGTATGAAGACAGAGTCAGGCATAGACAATAATACAACACTGACAAACGACATGGGGTTCCCGTTCTCATCAACAATCTTTCCACCAACATCAGGTGAGGTGCGCTTGGCAAATACTCCTGTAGTAAGCATTGCTGCAACCAACATCATGGCAAAACGCCTAAAATTCATTCTGTTCATAATAAGTTGTTATTATCCTAAAACTAACCTATAGACGGAGTGCACGACAAAAAAGTTGCAGGAAAGGAATAATAAAGGGAAGTTAAAGGGAAGTTAAAGGGAGGTTAAAAGGAGGTTGTATATAATAAGGTGATGATTTCTTGGCATTTTCCTGATTGTTTATTATTTTTGCAGAAGAAAAAGATCAGGAGATTCTGATCATAATCGCGACTTGTGAATGGCTTGGAAACAGAAATATCGTTGTAAGGATTGTGGATATGAGACGGAGGTGTATGAGGGGCGCGGACTGTTCCGTCAGCAGATAACAGCTATGTCGTGTCCCGACTGCCATACCATCCAGAACATCGTGGTGGGTGGTATCATTGCCGATGTGGCCCCATCGTATCGAAGCGAGGTAGGACGACTCTGTCTTCAGTGCGGCAGCGACAATATCCGGATATGGGACAAGAAGACCTGTCCGAAGTGTCAGGGCTATATGGAAGAGACTGGTGAGAAAGAATTTTGGACATAGAACAGATATGTGGAAGAGATCATTACTGATCATAACAACTATGATGATGATGAATTGTAACGGACAGACAACGGCGCCTGTGGTGAGACCAGCTACCCAGGCGGGACGTTTCTATGAGAGTGATCCCAAAGTGCTGGGACAAGAAGTGGACAGCTTGTTGGCTCGTCATGCTTCCAACAAGCCCTACGAGAACGTGGCAGCACTGATTGTGCCCCATGCGGGCTATTATTTCTCGGGTAATGTGGCGGCCTCAGCATACATGACCCTTCATCCTGAAAGGAGGTATAAGAGAATCTTTTTGTTAGGTCCCAGTCATCAGGAATGGCTCGACGGGGCATCGGTGAATACGGAGGCCGACTATTATTCCACTCCTTTGGGAAAGATAAGGGTTGACCGCCAGACCTGTCTGGAGCTGACTCATACTGACAGTATTTTCAACTACCGTCCTGAGGCGCACGACCGCGAGCACTGTCTGGAGGTTCAGCTGCCCTTCCTGCAACGATTCTACACTGTTCATTCTTCAATCAACCCTAAAGAAGTGCCACCCATCGTACCGATTATTATCTCCACCAACGACTATACCAAGCTGAAGAGGATAGCCGAGGTGCTGAAGCCTTGGTTCAACGATGAGAACCTCTTCATCATCAGTAGCGACTTCTCTCATTATCCTTCTTATGCCGATGCTTGCAAGGTAGATGCAAAGACGGGGGAGGCAGTGGCCAGCGGTGACGTGAAGAAGTTCATTACCACCATCGAAGCCAACGCCCGCAGCGGCATACGCAACCTGGCTACAAGCGCCTGCGGCGGGTTTCCCATCATCACGCTGATGCTCATGCTCGACAGTCGGTATCAGGTGAAGCACCTGCTGTATCAGAACTCTGGTGATATAGACGACCATGATCCGAACCGCGTGGTGGGTTACCATTCGTTTGCCATCCTACGAGGAGAAGGAGAAAAAGACTTCACCTTGTCTGATGAGGAGAAGCGTGCACTGAAAGAGATTGCCTATAAGAGCATCAAGGATTCACTCGACGGTAAGCGCGTGGCAAAGTTCAATGTTCAAAGATCAAAGTTCAATGAAAAATGTGGTGCCTTCGTCTCCCTTCATAAAAAGGGTCGGTTGCGTGGCTGCATCGGTCATTTCGGCGAGGATATTCCCTTGCATGAAGTAGTGGCCGAGATGGCTCGTTCAGCAGCCTTCGGGGATCCTCGCTTCGAACCCGTCACTCGGGATGAGCTGGATGATCTCGATATAGAGATCTCTGTACTTACTCCCATGCGCCGCATAAAGAGTCTTGACGAGTTCCAACTGCACAAGCATGGTATCTATATCCGCAAAGGTTATCGTAGCGGAACCTTCCTGCCCCAGGTGGCTGATGAGGTGAACTGGACGAAGGAGGAATTTGTGGGACATTGCGCACAGGACAAGGCTGGAATAGGTTGGGATGGCTGGCGCGATGCAGAACTATATGTATATGAAGCAATCGTGTTTTAAGTGGATATAGCATGTAGGTATTATCAGCAAAGAGAGGATGGGACAGTGGAGTGCTTGCTCTGTCCGCATCACTGTCGTATTGCCCATGGTAAGACGGGAAGATGCCGCAGTCGTAAGAACCACGACGGGATTCTTGTCAGTGAGGTTTACGGAAAGCCTTGTTCACTGGCCGTTGACCCCATCGAGAAGAAACCGCTCTACCATTTCCACCCTGGGACCACTTGTTTGTCGATGGCTTGCACAGGTTGTAACTTCCGTTGCCTGAACTGTCAGAACCACGATATCTCGCAGGCTGCTCCCGATGAGGTGGAGCATTACAACTTGACACCGGAGCAAATGGTTGGGCTTTGCGAGAAATACCATTGTCCGGGCATTGCCTACACCTACACGGAGCCGCTTACCTATATAGAATATGTGATGGATATTGCCCGTCTGGCGCACGAGAAAGGATTGTGGAATATTCTCGTCACGGCTGGCTATGTGAACCAAGAACCGTTAGCCGATCTCCTACCCTATCTGGATGCGGCCAATGTCGACTTGAAATCATTCAGCGATGCTATCTATCAACGCATCAGTGGCGGTCGTCTATCGGTGGTGCTCGATACGATTCTCGCCATGAAGAAGGCTGGCGTATGGATCGAGCTGACCAACCTCGTGATTCCTGGCATCAATGACGATATGGAGATGATTCGTAGGATGTGCCGATGGATAGTGGATAACGGTATGGAAGAAACACCCCTTCACTTCAGTCGTTTCTTCCCTCGCTACCGTCTGCACGACATTCCCCCTACACCTGTTCATACTTTGCACACAGCCCGGGAGATAGCTCTTGACGAAGGACTGAAGTATGTTTATTTAGGGAATGTTTGAGGAGACATGAAGAAAAATGACAATAGTTGTCGTGTTTCTCGTTTTATTTCATTATATTTGCAACGTCTTTGATATATCGGAATCAGAAAGATAACTATATAACTCTTTACAAATATGAAGGATTTTCTTTACTACACACCTACCGAAGTGGTATTCGGAGAAAAATCAGAGGAGCAGGTTGCTCAGCTGGTAAAGAAATATGGTGGCACAAAGGTGCTGGTACATTACGGTGGACAGAGTGCCGTGCGCTCAGGACTGCTTGACAAGATTTGCGGACTGCTCAAAGAGGGCGGTGTTGAATATGTAACACTGGGAGGTGTTGTGCCTAACCCCCGACTGTCGTTGGCTCAGAAGGGTATTGACATCTGTCGCAAGGAGGGTATAGATTTCATCCTCGCTGTAGGCGGCGGTAGTGTTATCGACTCGGCCAAGTGTATTGCCTATGGCGTTTGCTACGATGGGGATGTATGGGATTTCTATTTAGGAAAGGCTGAACCCACAGGAATGCTGCCCGTGGCTTCGGTGCTGACCATTCCTGCAGCAGGAAGTGAGATGAGCGAGGCGAGTGTGATTACCAATGAGGATGGTGATGTGAAACTCGGCTACTCGAACGATATGTCGCGTCCAAAGTTCGCCATCATGAATCCGCGCCGCACCTTTACCTTGCCTCCCTATCAGACGGCAGCAGGTGTGACCGATATGATGATGCACACCATGGAGCGTTACTTCACCAAGGATGATGATATGGATCTGACCACCGATCTGGCCGAGGCGGTATTGCGCCGCATGAAGACGGCCGTGTTCGAGGTACTGAAGAATCCCGAAGACTACCGTCATCGCGCCCAGATTATGTGGGGTGGCAGTGTGGCACATAACGGACTAACCGGTTGTGGTATCAGTGATGACTGGGCCACACATCAGTTAGAACATGAGCTAAGCGGTATGTTCGACGTGACACATGGTGCCGGTCTTGCCGCCATCTGGCCCAGTTGGGCTCGTTATGTGATGCATGAGAAACTGAGTCGTTTCGTGCGCTTTGCTGTGAATGTGATGGATGTGCCGAATGATTTCACCGATCCTGAGGGAACTGCCAACAAGGGCATCGAGGCAATGGAGTGTTTCTACCATGCCATCGGCATGCCTATCAACATCAAGGAGCTTATCGGTCGCGACATCACCGATGATGAGATTCGTGAGATGACCCGCAAGTGCAGTCGTGACTATACCGCCACCTGCGGTTGTCTGAAGGTGCTCCATGCCCCCGACATGGAAGCCATCTACAAAATGGCAAGGGGATAAAACATATAGGTAATGGTCTGTGGTGATTACTCACAGACCACTACCGTTTTACCGTTTTTAATATAGATACCCTTGGCGGGCGGCGTACTGAGTTGCTGTCCGGCAAGGTTGTATAATTTCGTGAAGGGTTCATTGTTCAAAGACGAAGGTGAGATGCCTGATGGATCACCTTTACTACTCTCGCCCATATACTGACCAATAAAGAAGATGGAGCCCGTTGACTGCTCATTGATGACATAGAGGAACGGACGGTTGGCGTAGAACTTGAAGTGAGGAGGATCTTGAACAGCAGAGTCTTTCATGCCAATAATGGTTACTGCCGCTGCCTCTGTACCCTCTTCATTCACCTTGATCTTCGCCACCTGCTTCATCAGGTCGATGTAGATATCCTCACAGGTACAGAAACCAGGGAATTCGGCCGTTCCGTAAATAAAGGCATTTGGCATACCCAGAGCAGACATGATATCCTCCAGATTAATATCGGTCTTCGTCTCAAAGCGGGGCAGTTTCACATCCACAATAGCCTCATCCATCCATTGGTAGTTCTGCTGCCATTTCTCGGCCGTCAGTCCGCTCAACACATCATTAACCGACTTTCCTTCATGAGGCAGCAGGATGGTCATCTGATACGCCCCGTTGCCATAGGGCATCATCAGTGCCTGGCACTCGTCGTTTTCCTTATAGAAGAGCTGTGCCTCCTGATGCATCATCGGCACAGTATTCCCCTCATTGAATACTTCGTCCTCAGTCTTGCTTTCATCGAACTTCAGTGTCCATGTACCTTTGAAATAAAGGGCATTCAACAGATAGCTGACTGCTTGAGAGTCGAACTCATCCTCCTTAAGAATCTCAGGAATCATTCCCTCCGTGTGATCATTGGCCCACTTGTTAATGACGTTCAGCGTCTCACCGTCATCGAAGTCACGACTCTCTGGTTCGGCATCATAATACTGTTTTGCCTTTTTTACGAAATCCTCTTTCAACTCATAGCCTTTCGCTTTATTGAAGTAGATGGTGTTGGCAATCATCACCTTGGTCTGCTCATCCAGACCAGGGGCCTCTGTCAACATCTTAAGACAGAAGTCGTTGATGGCATCTGCCCCGGCATCACCAAAGCCCAATACCGTATTGATCTGCTTCAGCGTCTCGCCTGCTGCCCCGTTGTTCAACATACCCAAGGCATAGGTGATGCTCAGTGGTGAAAGGATCAGACTCTCTTCGTCGCGGGCTGTGCGGAAGAGGTTGAAGGCAAAGTCGTTGTTACTTGTCACCAACTGTTTCTGCTCAGTAGTCAGTGAAATGCTTTTCGGTCCGTCGTCTGCCCACGAAACCATCGTCGTTATGACAATACTTAATAGTAGTAAAAATCTTTTCATAAGTTTATCCCTTTCATTTGATGACTGTGATAGATATTGCAAATATAGCTTTTTTTATACTGTTTCCTATCACTTAAACTTGGAAATAGCAAAAATACTGCATCGGATTAGTATTTTTTAACCCACATCGCAAAAAAACAGGAAGAAGTGATGGCTGTTTGAGAGAAAAATCATACATTTGCGCAACGAATCAATCATTCATTATAAAAAGTCTATGAAAAGAAAACTAATGACATTGTTCATGATGATGTGCCTTGGTGTAGTCAGCTGGGCACAGTCATCTGCAACTCAGCCATCCACCATTTGCAACGATGATGGCACGGTAACCTTCCAGTTCAAGAACGACAAAGCTAAGAGCGTTCAGGTAGATGTACAGTTTGCCGGCAGGCACGACATGAAGAAAGACACCAAGACGGGCTTGTGGACCGTTACCTTGGGTCCTGCTGCCCCCGACATGTACCCCTATTGTTTCGTTGTTGACGGTGTGAGCGTGATGGATCCCCAGTGCGACCAGTACTTCCCCAACGAAGGCTTCAAGAACAGTCTGCTGGACATCCCCGCCAAGACAGGTTCTCTGGCACACGACATCAAGGATGTGCCCCACGGCTCTGTAAACTATATCCATTACTACTCCAAGAGCTTAGGAGCCACTAACCAGGCCATCGTCTATCTGCCGCCAGGCTATATGCGCAACCGCGACCAGCAGTACCCCGTGTTCTACCTGATCAGTGGTACCACTGATACCGAAGAGGTGTACTACAAGGTGGGAAGAATGAACTACATTCTCGACAACCTGTTGGCTGAAGGCAAGGCTAAGGAGATGATTATCGTACTGCCTTATGGTAACCCGTCGAAGCTGCTGAGTACAGTGCCTGCAGAGGCTGGTGTTCCCCAGATGCGTTTTGGCGGAGATGTGTTCACTAAGGATGTCATCAACGACCTGATGCCCTATGTGGAGCAGCACTACCGCACCATCAACGACCGCGACCATCGGGCCATTGGTGGTTTCTCACGTGGCGGTAACCAGGGTTTGATGATCGGTCTGACCAATCTCGACAAGTTCTCTTATCTGTGCAGCTATAGCTCATTCACCTCGACAACACTGCCCGGTGGTGTATATGACAATGCCGATGATACGAACAGTAAGATTCACTTGTTCTGGTTAGGTGTGGGTACAGACGACTTTCTCTTCGGTACTGCACGCGACTACATGGAGCACCTCGACAAGAAGGGAATCCGCTCGGTGAAGGAGTTCACACACGACAAGTTCGGTCATACCTGGATGAACGCCAAGTATTTCCTCACCAAGACCATGCCACTGCTGTTCAACCCCGAGGCTTCCAAGGCAGCTTTGAAGGACAGTCAGCCCACTCCTGTTGCCACAGGTAACGAGCAGCAGCTGACACCTGCTGTAATGGGTAGATTATTCCCTCGTCCTATCACCTCTCCTGATTACCAGAAAGACGGCATCATCTTCCGTTTCAAGGCCGAGAATGCCCAGCAGGTAACCTTCTGTGCTGAGATCTTCGACAAGCCCCTGCCGATGACGAAAGACGCTGACGGTGTATGGTCGATAGAACTCAAGAAGGAGCAGTCGGCCAACCTCTTCGAGCCGTTCACCTATTATTTCTCTGTGGATGGCATGGCCGTTGCCGACCCCAACGATATGTATCTGGCACCCGTAAAGGGCTTCAAGCCCAGCATTGCCAACCATCCCTCTAACGAGTATAACTTTGCCGCTATGGGCGACATTCCTCACGGAACGGTAAGCTACAGTCGCAACAGGGCTACCTACATGCCTGCTACAGCCGACCGCAGTGAGCGCCCCGCCTTCATCCGTTTAGTACCCGGTAAGGACGACACCGTGGAGAGCTGGTTCAAGATTGGTGGTGCTGATGCCGTGGTTGACAAGCTCGTGGCCGATAAGAAGATCAAGCCCGTTATGATCATGATTGGTGAGATGCGACAGGGCGGTCAGCAGGGCATGGGTGAAGTACCTACACTCAAGGCCGATGACTTCAAGACCTGGCCTGAACGCAGAAAAGCATTGATCAAAATGTTGGAAAGTTTGTAGAAACTTAGATTATTAGAAGCAAGAAGCAAGAGGCAAGAAGCAAGAGAATACTTTAGAGATATAGGCTCTATATCATAGTACATTTCTCTTGCTTCTTGCCTCTTGCTTCTTGCTTCCTTTCTCTTGCCTCTTGCTTCTTGCCTCTATCTAACTCCTCCTCCGAAGCCACCGCCGGAGAAGCCGCCTCCGCCGCCCCATGAAACATGTCCGCCTCTACCGGAGACTCTTGCTTCACGTTCGGCCTTGCTCACGGCAGCCCGTGTCGTACTGGAATGAAGGGTGGAATAGATAGTGGGCAGTGTGAGGTTGTCAGCCATCTGTTCTGCCACATGATCCATATTGAAATAATCAGGATTGATGGCCTTCATATCCTTGATTACCTGATCGGCAATACCGAAGAGCGTGGCATATATCATATAGTCTTTCCACAGGGCCACCTCGTGAACATGTCGTTCATCCAGTAACGAGAACTCCTTGAGGAATTTCTTCAGTCCGAACAGGTTCCTCACCTCCTCACGTTCGTTCTTATAGTGATAGATGCTCGTCTTGGTATGGAGAGTCTGGATGAAGGAATCCACCACACTTTGGTTATAGGTCTTCTTCATCCACGTCTTCAGCTCCTTCGGTTCCAGGATGGTATCATTACCTGCCGCATTCTTGAAGATGTTATGCACCATCTGCATCAACTTCGGCTGCGTGTCAGCATCTTTCAGATCATGAATCACGAAGTTCTGCACGGTCCTCCCCTTATTGTCCATCGTCTTGTCGATGGTGATGGACCCCTGGTTAATCAGTTTCAGGATACAGGCCGAAAGGAGGTTGTTGTAATCAGTACCTATATATTTATAGGCGTTCTGTACATCGTTCGCCCACTGAAGATTTCCGTTGTTGGGAATGTCGCGATACCAGAGCAGATCCTTCATCACCTTCTTCCTTGCCCGCCACACGTAATAGAAATAGCCTGCAATCAGCAGGATAGGCATCAGGAAGAGGAATGCCACGAGGGCGAATAAGATGAGGAGATCCTTGCGCGATAGTTCATCAGAACCCGTCTCGATATAATCGCTGCCCTCGAAAGCCCGCTCCCGCACCTCGTTGAAAGGGCCGTTGCTGACCATGGTGGGTTTAAACAATCCCTTTTCGAACTGTGCCATCACGATCATCGCACTGCTTCTGGAGAACGGTTCGCTGCTCTCTGCCACGATATTACCACCCACAAGGTTCACATCGCCCCGGTAGCGGAAACCCCATATCCTGGTATTCTGCTCGGTGAGCAGATCAGGCAGGTGGTATGTAGCAGTATCAGTATCGAGCGTGTCCTCCTCGAGCATGATGGTCGCCTTGACATGATCAGGATACGGACTAACTCCTTCTGCCACGAACATGAAGTTGAAACCGTCGGAATCCGCATAGCCACGCACCAGGTTCGTCACCACATAGCTTGTGGTATAGACACGACTGCCACTCTTACCGAGGCCCCAGCAGAGCTCATAGCCGCCGTGTGTGGTCACCACACCGCATTTGTGCTCTTTCCAACTGCGACTCTTATCGATATCCCACTGACCGACATTCTCGAAGGTCACACCATTCTCATCGGTTACCTGCAGGTCGCGCAACTCACTCCCGTTCAGGTTACCGATCACGATATAGCACTCCGTCCCCTCCGAATCAATCTCCATTCTTCGCGTTTCAGTGATGAAAGCATCGCCGTTCTTGCTCAGTACCACGCGGATATCGAGGTCGTTGAGCTTAGGGCGTGCGAAGGTAGAGGAAGGAAACGAACAGAGCAGGAGGAGCAGGCTGAGGAAGATATTTCTGTTTCCCATGCTGTTACCTACATCCTCGGTTCCTTATTTCTTGAATGCCTCGTCGAGGTTAGGATAGCTCTTCTTCTGCTCTTCGTCGGCTTTCAGATAGTCCTTCTGACCGAAGTGAAGGATAGAAGCAACGATAGACGACGGCCACTGGCGCACCATACGGTTCATCTTGGTGGCGGTGTCGTTATAGATCATACGCGACATGCGCACATTCTCCTCATACTTCTGCACACCATCCATTACATCCTTGTAAAGATTGGCGGCCTTCAGGTCGGGATAGGCTTCACCGATGGCAATCAAACGACCCAATACCGACTGCAATGCACTCTGCTGATCAGCCACGTCGGCAGCGGAATTCACATCCTCGCCACGACGCTGACGGATCACCTCGATCAGCGTTTCCGACTCGTGCTTGGCATACTGAGCAGCACTCTTGGCCAAGGCCAACAATGCATCCCAACGGGAATTCAACTGGACCTCGATCTGACTCAAGGCGTTCTTACACATCTCATCAAGGTTCACCAACGACCTCTGGGTTGAGATAAAATAGCCAAATACCACGATGGCTAAGATAATGATAACAATTAATACTGACATAATTTTAATAATAGTTTAATAGTAATATTTCCGCAAAGATACAAAATAATTCCAAATCATTACTTTTTGTCATCAAAAAATTGTACTTTTGCAAACAATTATTCAAATTCTCATAAAGACAGTCATGAAAAGAAAAACAATTATCGCTATTCTTGCGCTGCTGTTGACAGCGCCTGTTTGGGCTCAGAGTAAGAAGAGTCCTGTCTCCTTCAACGCATACGAATGGGACTTCGGTACCATCAATGCGGCAGCAGGTGCCGTGTGCCACACCTTCATCATGCAGAACACTTCCAAGGCGCCTGTTACCATCGGAAAGTTCGTGAGTACTTGCGACTGTATCCAGGCCGTCTATCCCACCGAGGCCATCATGCCGGGTGAGAAGGCAGAGGTGCTGGTAACGCTGAATCCGACCAAGTCAACGGGCGTAAAGAACGGTAGCGTAAACCTGCGCGACGTGAACGGTATCTCTCTCGGTGCCCTTACAGTGAAAGCCATTGCCAACGAGGGTGGTGCTGTGAGCAAGTATCCGTATCAGGATACCAGTCTGTCATACGCAGAGCGTGTGGAGAACCTCATCTCGCTGCTCACCCCAGAGGAGAAGGTAGGACTGATGATGAACAAGTCGGTTTCAATCGACCGTCTGGGCATTCCTTCGTATAACTGGTGGAGCGAGGCTTGTCATGGTGTGCGCCAGAGCGACTACACCGTATTCCCCCAACCCATCGGTATGGCAGCTGCCTTCAATCCGCAGCAGGTTCGTGAGGTGTTCTCAGCCGTTTCCGATGAGGCACGTGCCAACTGGAACCGTTCCGACCATAATGTGTTCAACGTGAAGATGGGTGCTACCTATTATCCCGGCAACCCCGAGCTCACCTTCTGGTGTCCGAACGTGAATATCTTCCGTGATCCGAGATGGGGCCGTGGTCAGGAGACCTGCGGTGAGGATCCTTACCTGAATGCTGTTCTCGGTGTAGAGACTGTTCTCGGTATGCAGGGCGACAACGATAAGTATTTCAAGACACACGCCTGTGCCAAGCACTATGCCGTACACAGCGGTCCGGAACCCTTGCGCCACTCTTACAACGCAGTTGTTTCCATGCGCGACCTTTGGGAAACCTACCTCCCCGCCTTCAAGGCATTGGTAAAGAAAGGTAATGTACGTGAGGTGATGTGCGCCTATAACCGCTACGAGGGAGTGCCTTGCTGTACCAGCGACCGTCTGCTGGTGGATATCCTCCGCAACAAATGGGGCTACGATGGTATTGTGCTTACCGACTGCGATGCTATCAATAATTTCTATAATAGAGGTCAGCATGAGACACACAAGGACCCGCTGTCTGCTTCGGTTGATGCCGTTCTCAACGGTACCGACCTGGAGTGCGGTAAGGTGTTCATGGTGCTCACCGAGGCTTTGCAGAAGGGCTTGATCAAGGAGAGCACCCTGGATGGTCATCTGCGCAAGACATTGTACGGTCGTTTCGAACTGGGTATGTTCGACCCCGCTGATATGATTCCATGGGCAAACCTCAAGCCCGAGGTAATCAGCAGTGAGAAGAACGACGAGCTGGCTACTCAGGCAGCCCGCGAATCCATGGTACTGTTGGAGAACAAGGGTAACGTACTGCCCCTCTCAAAGAATATCAAGACACTGGCTGTACTCGGTCCGAATGCTGAGGACGTGGAGCTGCTGAACGGTAACTACGGCGGCACACCTACCAAAGCACACCAGCACTCACTGCTCGAAGGTATCCGTCAGGCTGTGCCCAATGCAAAGATCATCTACGAGAAGGCATGTGAGCTGAACGACGAATACACTACCGTGCATCATCTGCAGGACTTCAACGACGGTAAGGGTGTGAAGGTAGAGTTCTGGAACAACAAGGAACTGTCTGGCGAGCCTGTCAAGACCGACTACTATAACGAGCTGAACTTCTCAACCTTCGGTGCATGGGGCTTTGCTGAGGGTGTTGACAACGATAACCTCTCAGTACGCATCAGCGGTAAATATACTGCCACCTTCACCGGTGAGATGAAGTACACACTCTCTACCGATAACGGCTATGTTCTGAAGGTAAACGACGAGGTAGTGGAAGAGAACAAGGGCGGCGGTCGCCGTGGCTTTGGCGGTTTCGGTGGCTTCGGACGCCGTGGCGCTGATTACAAATCATTCCCCGTAGAGAAAGGCAAGGACTATAACGTAGTGATTGAATATGGTCGTGGCAATGGCAATTTCGCCATGCTGCGCGGTGATATCTGCGAGCGTAAGTTAGCTGACTTCACTGATCTGGCCAACGAGGTGAAGGTGGCCGACGCCATCATCATCATCGGTGGTATCTCTGCCCGCATGGAAGGTGAGGGTGGTGACAAGCAGGACATCGAACTGCCTGTAGTACAGCAACTGCTTGTCAAGGCTATGCACAAGACTGGCAAGCCCGTTATCTTTGTGAACTGTTCTGGTTCTGCCATCGCCTTCGGTAGTGTTGACGGTCAGTACGACGCCCTCCTCCAGGCTTGGTATGCTGGTCAGGGTGGTGCCAAGGCACTGGCTGATGTGATCTTCGGCGACTACAACCCGAGCGGTAAGCTGCCGGTAACCTTCTATCGTTCCAACAACGATCTGCCCGACTTCCTCGACTATAGCATGGAGAACCGTACCTATCGTTACTTCCGCGGTGAGCCGCAGTATGCTTTCGGTTATGGTATGTCATACACCTCTTTTGCTTATGGAAAGGGTAAGCTGTCAAAGAAGGCCATGAAGGAAGACGGTACTGTAACGCTGACTGTTCCTGTTACCAATACCGGTAAGCGTGCTGGTGATGAAATCGTACAGGTATATGTCAAGGCTCTTGACTATCCCGAAGCACCGATCAAGTCGCTCAAGGGCTTCCAGAAGGTGAGTATCGAACCGGGTCAGACCGCCAAGGCTGTCATCACCCTCGACGGAGAGTCGTTCGAGTACTACGACCCGTCAATCGATGAACTCTCTACCCGTCCTGGACGCTATCAGATTCTCTATGGTTCTTCTTCACTCGACAAGGACCTGCAGAGTCTTGACTTCGTGGTGAAGTAATCGTCCACGACACAGACTGTTTTACAATGGCATCAGGTCCTTCGCAACAGAGGGTATCCTCCCCCATTCTCGCTCTCCAGCAGCAACGTATGCTGCTGGAGATTGAGTATAATTGCGAGAAGGACATATTCCGCAAGCAGACCGAGACCATGGGGCTGCAGCGAAGAATCAAGCGAGGTGATGCGTGGTTTCCCCTGAAACCTGGCAAGAGCTATTACAACAGTCTGAACCAATTATGTATTGAGGTATTCCGCACAGGAGACGAGGAGATTGAACATAACTTCGAGTTCGGTCGCCCCGTCTCCTTTTTTCGTATATCGGGCCACCCCCAACCCGTGACCCATCTCAGTTTTACTGGAACGGTGAGCTATGTGGATGGGAACCGCATGGTGGTAACCGTCCCTGATGCAGCTCCTATCGCTGATGTCCTTGCCAGCACCAATCCTGTGGGCGTGCAGCTGTCGTTCGACGAGACCAGCTACAAGATGATGTTCGAGGCACTCGACCGGGTGATCAAGGCCAAGGGAAACCGGTTGTCCTATTTGCGCGACCTGTTCTACACGCCTTCGATGAAGGCCCAGCGGTTCACGTTCAGTCAGCTACGCTTCCCCTACCTGAACAAGATGCAGGAACATGCGGTGAACGAAGTGCTCTGCGCCAAGGATGTGAGCATCGTCCACGGTCCGCCGGGAACGGGTAAGACCACCACGTTGGTAGAGGCTATCTATGAGACGCTGATGCGCGAGAACCAGGTATTGGTGTGTGCGCAGAGTAATATGGCTGTCGATTGGATCAGTGAACGATTGGTCGACCGTGGTATCAACGTCTTGCGCATCGGAAACCCAAGTAAGGTCAACGATAAAATGCTGTCGTTTACTTACGAACGTAGGTTTGAGGCGCATCCCGACTACCCCGCCCTGTGGGCTATCCGTAAGACAATTCGTGAGATCAGGCAACACCGCAAACGGGGTGACGAGAAATACCACCAGAAGATTGAACGATTGAAAAGTCGGGCCACCGAACTGGAGATACGCATCAATGCGGAGCTGTTCGGTGAGGCACGTGTCATTGCCTGCACCTTGGTGGGCAGTGCCAACCGTCTGCTACAAGGTCAGAAATACGGAACCTTGTTCATCGACGAGGCGGCACAGGCCTTGGAGGCAGCCTGCTGGATTCCCATCCGGAAGGCCACCCGTGTGATTCTGGCCGGCGACCATTGTCAGCTACCACCCACCATCAAGAGTCTGGCGGCCATGCATGGCGGTCTTGACAAGACACTGATGGAGCGCATCGTGGAAAACAAACCCGATGTGGTGACCCTACTGCGGATACAATACCGCATGAACGATGAGATCATGCGCTTCTCCAGTGACTATTTCTACCACGGACAGGTGGAGAGTGCCCCTGAGGTGAAGCACCGAGGCATACTCGACTATGACGAACCCATTGAATGGATAGACACATCGGATATCGATGCGAAAGAGGAATTCATCGGTGAGACCTTCGGACGTGTGAACAAGACGGAGGCCGAACTGACAATGGCTGTCCTGGAGCGATACTTCGAAAAGATCGGTAAGCAACGCATCATAGACGAGCATATCGATGTGGGCATCATCTCTCCCTATCGGGCACAGGTACAATACCTACGGCAACAGGTGAAGAAACGCCCGTTTTTCAAGCCGTACAGGAGTCATATCAGCATCAATACCGTGGATGGCTTCCAAGGACAGGAACGGGACATCATCCTCATCTCACTGGTTCGTGCCAACGACTCAGGACAGATTGGTTTCCTGCGCGACCTTCGTCGTATGAATGTAGCCATTACCAGGGCTCGCATGAAACTGATCATCTTGGGAGATACCAGTACGCTGACTCAGCATCCCTTCTACCGGAAACTTTATCGTTTCATCGAAAAAGAGGAATAATTGTTTCAAATTGAAGAAATATTGTACGATTTTGTTTGAATCTGAAAAATTTCTTTCCTTTTTATTTGGTCGTTTCAAAGAAAAGCCATACCTTTGCAGCGATTTTAGTTAGCTTATCATCGTTTCATAATATAATTATACTTTTTTCGTTTGGCCTGACGAGATGTCACGCCAAACTTTTTTTTTGAATTATTTGGTAGTCCGCCTAAATTGTCGTAACTTCGCAGCCAAATTCAAAAGCGCATATCGATATGAACATTGAGAATAAGTTGTCAGCCTCTGTGATGGAGGCCATCAAAGCATTGTATGGACAGGATGTACCCGAGAAGATGGTACAGTTGCAAAAGACCAGAGCAGAATTCGAAGGGAACCTCACACTGGTGGTATTTCCCTTCCTGAAACTCTCAAGGAAGAGTCCGGAAGCAACAGCACAGGAAATCGGCGAATGGCTGAAAGCAAATATCGCTGAGGTAGCCGACTTCAACGTGGTTAAGGGATTCCTTAACCTCATCATTTCGCAAACGGCATGGCTGGATCTGCTGAACACCATTGATGCCGATCCGCATTATGGAGAGAAAGCGGCCACGGAAGATTCTCCGTTGGTCATGATTGAATACTCTTCTCCCAACACCAATAAACCCCTTCACTTAGGACATGTACGCAACAACCTCCTTGGGTGGTCGCTGGCACAGATCATGGCTGCCAACGGTAACAAGGTGGTGAAGACCAACATCGTGAACGACCGCGGTATTCATATCTGTAAGTCGATGCTGGCCTGGCTGAAATGGGGCAACGGTGAGACTCCTGAGAGCAGCGGAAAGAAAGGCGATCACCTGATTGGCGACTACTATGTGCTCTTCGACAAGCACTACCGTGAGGAGGTTAAGGAACTCATGGCTCAGGGCATGGATGAGGAGAAAGCCAAGGCCGAGGCTCCGCTTATCAAAGAAGCTCATGAGATGCTTGTGAAGTGGGAGCAGAACGACCCCGAGGTGCGTGCCTTGTGGGAGAAGATGAACAACTGGGTATATGCAGGTTTCGATGAGACTTACAAGAAACTCGGTGTGAGCTTCGATAAGATCTATTACGAGAGTCAGACTTATCTGAAAGGAAAGGCAAAGGTGGAGGAAGGACTGGCCAAAGGTCTTTTCGAGCGCCATGAAGATAATAGTGTGTGGGCCGACCTCACCAACGAGGGACTCGACAAGAAGCTGCTGCTCCGTTCCGATGGTACCAGCGTGTATATGACACAGGATATCGGTACTGCCGAGATGCGTTTCAACGACTACCCCATCGATAAGATGATCTATGTGGTGGGTAACGAACAGAACTACCACTTCCAGGTACTCTCCATCCTGCTCGACCGCTTAGGATTCAAGTGGGGCAAGGAGCTCGTACACTTCTCTTACGGTATGGTGGAACTGCCCAACGGTAAGATGAAGAGTCGTGAGGGTACCGTGGTGGATGCCGACGACCTGATGCAGCTGATGGTGGACGATGCCCTGAAGACATCCATCGAACTGGGTAAGTTCGCCGATATGAGCGAGGAGGAGCGCAACGAAATTGCCAACATCGTGGGTATGGGCGCCCTGAAATACTTCATCCTGAAGGTGGATGCTCGGAAGAACATGCTCTTCAATCCTGAAGAGAGCATCGACTTCAACGGCAACACAGGACCGTTCATCCAATACACCCATGCTCGCATCCGCAGCATCCTAAGAAAAGCAGATAACAACAACTGTCAACTGTCAACTGTCAACTGTCAACTATCTCCGAAGGAGGTAGAGCTTATCCAGAAGATGAGCGAATATGGTGCAGCCGTAGAACAGGCTGGCAAGGATTATTCGCCCAGTGGCATTGCTAACTACTGCTACGAGCTGACGAAGGTGTTCAACCAGTTCTACCACGACTACAGCATCCTCAATGAGCCGGATGAGCAGAAGAAACAAGTCCGCCTCATCCTTGCCCGCAACGTGGCCAAGATCATCAAGAACGGTATGGCCCTGCTGGGTATCGAGGTGCCGGAACGAATGTAGGCCACCCCCGACCCCTCCATAGGGAGGGGAGAAGCGAAAATGACATACCCGTATCAAACTGCAAATGAGGAATATGAAATCCTCAAGGCCTTTACCAAACAGAATAGGAGCAAGCCTACAGAAGCAGAATCGCTCTTGTGGAAATTCCTGCAAAACAGGCAGTCAGGACATAAGTTTAGGAGGCAGCACATTATCAAAGACTACATCGTTGACTTTGTTTGTCTTCATCAGAAAATCGTCATTGAGGTTGATGGGGAATACCATCTCCAAGAAGGACAAATGATCAAAGATACACAACGGACTGAGGATTTGAGATTACAAGGATTCAAAGTCATTAGATTTACAAACGAAGAGGTCCTTTTCAATTCCGAGGCTGTTTTCACAACAATAAAAGAACAACTCATGTCAAACGAACAAACGATCAATAACGAGCTCCCTTCTCCCCTCCCTATGGAGGGGTCGGGGGTGGCTCCAGGACTGCCCTTACCTTTAGAGGTAAGTGCTTCAGCGTGGGCTGTTGATGCTGCCTGCAGTGGCAACCCAGGCATGATGGAATACCAAGGCATTGACCTTGCTACGGGTCAGCAGGTATTCCATTACGGTCCGGTATTTGGCACCAACAACATCGGGGAGTTCCTGGCCATCGTTCATGCACTGGCCTTACAACAGCAGATGGGAATCTGCAAGACCATCTATAGCGACAGCTACAATGCCATTCTTTGGGTAAACAAAAAGCGTTGTAAGACCACCCTTCCCCGCAATCCCGAAACAGAGCAGCTGCACCAAGTGATCGCCCGCGCCGAGAACTGGCTCCGCACCCATACCTTCCACAACCCCATCGTCAAATGGGAAACCGCCCAATGGGGCGAGATTCCCGCTGATTTCGGAAGAAAATAACAACAATACGATTTACTCGATTTCTGCATGAAAAGAATTACAACCATCTTGATGAGTCTGCTTTTGGCTCTCTGCGCCCATGCTCAGCTAAAAGACTTTGTGATTCTTGGCGGAGAGTTGAGTAATTCAGCTGCTACGTCAGTCGGTGATATCGACGAGGTACTGCCACGCATGAAACAGTTAGGACTGAACACCGTGCTCGTACCGGTCTATTGGGAACTGATGGAGCCCATGGAAGGTCAGATGGATTTCACGCTTATCGACCGGACCATCGATGTGGCTCGCCAACAAGGACTGAAGATTGTACCTCTCTGGTTCGGAGCATGGAAGAATTCCATGTCGTGCTATGCACCAGAGTGGTTCAAACGCGACGTGAAACGGTTTCCAAGGGCGATGACAGCCGAAGGAAAGCCACTGGAGATTGCCTCATGTTTCAGCGACAATGTACTGCAGGCCGACCAGAAGGCATTCTCTGCACTGATGCAGCATATCGCCCAAAAAGACCCTCAGCGCGAGGTGGTGATCATGATTCAGATAGAGAACGAGATTGGCATGCTGGAATCGGCACGCGACCACTCGCCATTAGCAGAGAAAGCTCATCAGCAGTCGGTTCCCAAAGCCTTACTCAAAGCACTAAACATCAAGAAGCAAGGATCATGGAGTGAAGTGTTCGGCACAGATGACTATGCCGACGAGAAGTTCATGGCCTGGCACTATGCCTGCTATGTGGAACAGCTGGCGCAGACTGTCAGACGCATCCACGACATCCCCATCTATGTGAATGCCGCGATGAACAGTCGGGGGCGCAAACCTGGCGAATACCCGTCAGCCGGTCCGTTGGCTCACCTTGCAGACATCTGGAAAGCAGGTGCTCCGAGTATAGACATCCTCGCCCCTGATATCTACGATACAGGCTTCAAGTCATGGGCTTCACAATATGCCATGCCCTTACGTCCACAAGATGGAGGAAGCATCAAGAACCGACTCTTCATTCCTGAGAGCCGATGCTGTGAGAACAGCGGTGTGCGTGCCCTTTATGTCTTCGGCGAACACCAGGCATTAGGCTTCAGTCCTTTTGCTATCGACCAAGCCTCTGATCACGAATCCGAAACGGTAACGAAAGCCTACGACCTGCTTTCGCAAGTATTCCATCTCTCTTCCTATAAAAAGATTGGCGATGGCTCCTGGGGATTACTCTTCGACCAAGACGATCAAGAACGAATCATCGACGACAAGGGAGTCGTAATGACTTGCCGCCATTATTTCACGCTACCATGGGATTCACGCGCCACCGATGGTTCCACTTGGCCAGAAGGCGGTGCCATGCTTATCCGTCTTGGCAAGTATGAATACCTATTGGCTGGCAGTGGGGTGGTCATCGATTTTAAGACATCCACAGAGAAGCAACAGGACGTATCGAAACAATTAGGCGAGGATGGCTTTGCCGAAGCTGGAGGAGAACGCACAAAGTCCAATGCCTCAACTACCAAGTTCAGAGGAGCCCGTCTCGGTCTGCTGTCAGTTGATGAAGTCTCCATCTCCTCTGACGGCACCATGCACTATCTCCGCCGTCATAATGGCGACCAGACCCACCAAGGTCGTCATGCCCGCATCAGCGTGGGTGAGTGGAAAATTCTCCACATCAAGCTCTATACTTATTAAGTCTTCCCAACACGCAGTTCCTTCACGCTTATGAGCTCTGCCTAATGTCAAGAAGCACCCATCATGTCACAACTGGCAGATGGGTGGTTCTTGTTTTCTATCTTTCCTCTTCCTGAATAAAACCGATACGGCAGCGAGGTTTAGTGTCGGCAGGCCTCGGACAATCGTTTTCATGCTTTACATATCATTACAAATAGTTTGTCATTCGTTTCCATGCATTCTTTCGTGTACTATTTCTTTTGGTAGTTTGCGTAAAATTGTTTATCTTTACACTCATAAACAAAAAGAATGGAAATGAAACGAATTGCTTTCTTCGCTTTGACCCTTTGCATCCTTGTTTCCTGCGGAACAAGACGGGAGTATAAAGATGCCCTGTTGCGGGCAGAGACAGTCATGGACGAACACCCTGACTCTGCCCTGCTGATCCTCGACAGCTTGGGACAGCACGAGACTGAGTTCTCCCGCCACTTCCGCATGCAGTATCAGCTGCATCGGCAGAACGCAGTGAACAAGACCAGCGACAAGTTCACTTCCGATTCCCTTTGCCAGGTGCTTGTTAGCTACTTCGACCGCCACGGCACCGTTAACGAGCGCGTACTCGCCCATTACCTTCTGGGCCGTGCCTACACGGATATGGGAGAAGCACCGATGGCTATCAGCAAATATCAGGACGCCATCGATGCGGCAGATACAACAGTAGCCAATTTCAACTACCGTACCTTGAGTAATGTCTATGCACAAAAGGCAGATCTATACCATTACCAATTTCTCTTGACTAATGAAATAGAAGCTAGGAAAAAAGCAAGTCATTATGCTTTCCGTGCCAATCAGCCTTTATGGGGTATATTTAATCAGGATGTTTCTGCAGGAGCTTATATTTTGTTAAACAAGAAAGATAGTGCCGAGCTCATTCTCAAATCTGCTATAGAACAATATCGTAAATATGGTTATACCCAACGAGCATTATTCTCTTCAAAAGTATTGATGCACCTTTATACCGACCCACCCCAGCGTTTGGCAGAGGCCAAGGTCTTGATGGATAAGTTTGAAGCTGAATCAGAGTTATTCGATGAGCACCACGAACTCCCACCCTCACAACATCAGTACTATTATTATAAAGGTAAGTACTATGAGGGAATTAACAGGCTCGATTCCGCAGAGTATTACTACCGTAAGATCCATCGGCCAAAAATGTCTTTCCTTGATCAAGATCCAATGTATAAAGGCCTTTTAAGCGTCTTCGCCAAGCATCATCAGGCAGATTCCATTGCCAAATACGCCCAGTTATACTGCATGGCCAACGACTCCTCCATTGCCCTCAAAGACCGAGAAACTGTAGCCCAGATGACAGCAACCTACAACTACAACCGTCTGCAAAAGGAGGCACATAAAAATGAGATTAAAGCCTACAAGAGACTGATGGGGCTTATCATCTCTATTGTACTAATAGCCATTGGTTGCTCCGCATCTTTCCTGTTGTGGAGAAAGAATCGGGAGAAGATGAACCAGCTAAAAACGGAACTGGCAGATACCACCTTTGAATACGAAGAGAACCTGCATAAACTGCAACAGTTGGAATTAAGCCAACGAGAAGTAATATCCGCTTTCCACCTGAAACTCTCAGAATCGCAAGGCGAGATCGCTCATATTAATCAGGAATACGAGGACGAGAAAGCATGTCTGTTAGATGAGAACAAAGAGTTACAAAAACGAATAGAACAACTCCAACAGGAAAAGTCCATCTCCAAACATTTGGCAGTTGCCGCCGCATTTGCCGAGGACCCCATTGTAAAGCGAATCCGCGAAATCTCAAGAAAACCACTATCTCCTGTAACAGAAGATGAATGGAAGGAACTGACAAACGTCTTTGCCAATACCTACACGGAGCTGTATCGCGATCTATGTCTGTATTGCAACACCCCTCAAAACATCCGTGTCTGTATCTTGACGATTCTAGGCGTTGGTAACAATGAGCAAGCAAATATGCTGGATATCACAAGCCCGAGGGTATCCAATACCAAATCAGCTCTTAACAAAACCCTCTTTAACGAGCCATCCTCCCGCACACTTAACAAGAATCTGACCATTAAGTATAATACAATGCCTAGTTTGTAATTCCGAATTATTGGTTTCTATGCTAAAAAAAGAACTTTTAGATATTTCCATTCCCAATGTCCAAAAATGCCGATTCCATCGGCATTTTACCCCCACCGTTAACATATTTAACATTTCGATATGAACTTTGATGAATTAATAGGCCTCCAATTATTTGCAAAATAATCTTGATTGTTATAGCTTTGCGGCAATAACTCAAAACAATAAAGCTATGACAAAGAAGAGTTTTATTATTTCGTTACTGACAGCCATGTTGTCACTTTGCTGTGGTGGCGTTTATGCCAACCCTGACATGATTGATTTGGGAGTAGGAGTTGTGGATCCTGAAAATGGAAGTCTTGGGGGACAAAAGATACCCATTACTATTCCCGAGATCAGCCTTGAGGATCACACATTGTTCTTTTACACTCCTTGTGACGGTTGTACTTTGCGTTTGTTGGATGAGAACGAAAACGTGGTGTTCTCCACAGTTATCACTACTGGTGCAACCAGCTTGGTTTTACCCTCTACTCTTTCTGGAGAATATGAAATCCAGATTATCCAAGGCAACATCTGTTTCTACGGGTACATAAATCTGTAAAGCAACATTATTCATTACGGAATGGGAAGCATGAAGTTTCCCATTCCTATTAAATTAATCGTTACTACCTATGAAAAGAAGTATAATTATAATCAGTCTTTGCGCCCTTGCCCTTTCTGCAAGTGCACAGTTTAAGGTTCAGAGTAGTGGAACGTACTTTGTCAGTTGCAACACTGGCGGGAAAAGCGGAATAACCGTATCTGCAATAAGTAATAACAATAACTCAACAGTTACAGGAGGTCAGTTCACTGCCGTTGCATCAACTAAGGCTGTAGGTATACAGGGTATTGGCAACAGTGCTACTACCAGTATCGGTGTATTGGGGACAGCCAGTTCAGATTCTGGAACCAAATCTATAGGCATCTTGGGTGGTATCTATCAGAGTATTATCTCCACAGGTGCAGCTGTCTACGGCACGGTTTATAACGACATGGGCACTGGCTTATCCACGGGTGATAAATACGCAGGTTTCTTCCGTGGCAACGTAAAGGCTACGGGCAGCATCGTTGCAGGCTCCACTATTCAGGGAGCCCTCCTTGGTGAATCGGCCAGTTCATCAAACTCATCAGAGGGCGGTCAATCGCTAAGGGGCATATCTATGGCCAACAATCTGTCAGGTCTCAATGTCACCACCTACCAGAAGGAGCGGCCTGCTATGCCCGTGGAAGAAGAAACCATTTTCGACCCTGATGGAGATTCATCCAAAGTAATGGAAACACCAGAACCTGACATCATAGACGAGCAGTTCTACACAAAGAGCCACTATGCACTTGATGCAGATAAACTTGAAGAGGTCTTCCCCGACCTGGTGTATGTGAACAAGGACGGCAGCAAGGTAATCAATTATGTGGAGATGATCCCGCTGCTGGTACAAAGCATAAACGAGTTGAATGAGAAGATTGAGGTTCTGCAAGGGCAGTCATCATCAGGAAGAGCCAAGGCTGCAGTCCGCAGCACAACTGTCATTGATGGTTCGTCTATCAGCCAGAACAAGCTATACCAGAACACTCCGAACCCGTTCAAGGAAAAAACCACCATCCACTTCACTTTGGCCGACGATGCCAGAGATGCCTACATCTGCATCTTCGACATGACGGGCAAACCCGTCAAGAAACTGCCCGTATCATCGGGTATGGACAGCGTCTCCTTTAGAGGTTATGAAATCGGCGAGGGCATGTTCCTCTACTCTCTGATTGTCAACGGACAGGAGATTGATACGAAGAGGATGATAATTAGGAAGTAGTTATGAAAAAGAGTTTGTTTATTATCTTGACGAGTTTTTGTTTTTATAACAATATCTTAGCTCAGGTATCCGCTGAATCAAGTTATTTCAAGTTAGATTCCGAAAAAGGCGGAGAAATAGAATATATATTATTATCTCGCCATCATGATTGTGATTCAATAGTTCTTGATTCCAGTAGAACCATTGAGGGATTGGCGCTATCAGGGACAATCATTCTACCAACTCCGAAAAGTTTTGTCAGAGTTCTACTTCAAGACAAAAATGGTAAAGAATATACTGTTCTTGAAACGAGTAGAATCTACAATGATGTAGATACAATGTCATTATATGACTATTGCGAGGAGACAAAATATCTTCCTCATATTAATCCGTGTTTATTACGTATTTATATGGACAATGCTATTGTAGAATTAGAACGAGTCGCACTTCAGATTTCCAAAAAGAAATCTGAAGTGCCTTATAGTGAAAGAGAATACCAGAATCTGTTAAAAGCAAACAGGCTCAAACAGATAGAGTTTATTGCAAATAATATCAATGAAAACAACAAAAGACACCATAGATTATGGCGAGCAGAGGCAACAGAAATGTCATTACTACCATGGGAAGACAAGAAAAAGATTCTTGGCATGGACGGGCGGTGCTTTCCCTTAGGATTTGAATATTATTCAACAGGCATTTTTGAAATAGGTGAAGTAGAAACAGGACGTACAGAATTAATGTCAACTTATAATTCTTCTTATGTGGACTCTTTTGATTGGAGAAACCGACATGGGATTAATTGGATGACATCGGTAAAACATCAAAGCACAGGAAGTAGTTGCTGGGCATTTACTGCTGTAGGCGTAACGGAAGCACTGGTTAATCTATATTATAACGATAAAATTGATTATGATCTGTCTGAGCAAGAAGTGATTTCCTGTTCTGGATGCGGGAGCAATGGGGGTGGAGGATATGAAGACAGCGCACTTACCTGGATTTCAAACCATGGTGTTTCTGAAGAAATATCATTCCCTTTTTCCAATTCCGACGAACCGTGCAGTAACAAACAGAGTTTTAGTGAGTCAATAACCATGAACGGTACTTCATCTGTTCTTGATCATACCATCAACAATAATGATTCCGTGAAAAAGGCATTAATAAAATACGGACCTTTAACTTCAGGGTATATGTATATTAATGATAATTATCATGGACATGCGATGGTACTTGTTGGATATGCTACCCTTCATGAAGGCGATACAATACGTTATTTTGGAAGTTATTACCAGAGTCCCAACAATTTTGATGTCATTTCAAGTGGAGATGGTAGGATCGGCAAGACATACTGGATCTTTAAAAACAGCTATGGTACAGATAAGTATTACGATCATAAGGGTTATTCCTATGTATTATTCAATGACCAATCATGCTTTAGGACTCCATCTTATGCAAAAGTGCCTATATCATCACTATTATATTCCGATACAGATATCAATATTACTGACAATGACGGTGACGGCTTGTATTTCTGGGGGCTTGGTCCTAAACCTTCACATTGCCCCTCGTGGGTTCCTGACACACCTGACGGAGATGACTCGAACATTAACTATGGTTCTCTTGACGATTATGGTAACCTAGATGTTTTGCCCGCAGGTATTACCATCAAAACACCTGTGACCTACTCATCCAATAGTTCAACTTCATATCGAATAGGTATCGTGAATGGAGGAAAACTGACAATTACGGGGACTACCACGCTGACAGGAAACGGTAGGATAAGGGTATGCGAAGGTGGAATACTGGAAATTGACGGTGGTACGCTTCAGGATGCTGACATCACCATGGTCCCAGGTTGCACAGTAATCATAAAGAATGGCGGCAAGATCAACATGGCCTCGGGTAAGGACTTTGAGGCTCCGTTAGGTGTTGATGTCAATATTTTGAGTGGGGAAATCAATTAATTAACTCCACTTTCATAATATCGTATCTTTTTTTTTCATATCTTTGCACTGATTATTAATATACAACATTTATGATGGAAATAATAAACATAATAAACAAGAGAATGACGGTATTCATGATGTGTCTTTCCGCACTGACGTATGCCGCAGCCCAGAATGTAACAATCGACGGTTTGAAATACTACTTGTACCCTGAAACCCATGAGGCAGCAATAGACAACGGGAATACATGGACAGGTGAATTAGAGCTCCCATCGGAGATCAGTTACGATGGAGAAACCTATATAGTGAAAGGTATTGCTCACATGGCATTTCGTTTCAGTAAGGAGTTGACAAGGATAAAGATACCCAAGACGATAGACCAAGTTGTTCATCATGTTCTTACTGACGATCCGAATATTGCAGGAGAAGCTTCATCTGACTGCATGAATCCTTTTGATGGTTGTACCGCTCTCGAATCCATCGAGGTGGAGGAGGAAAACCCGATCATGCGTTCTATCGGAGGAATACTTTTCAATAAGGACGGAACGAGACTGTACGCTTGTCCAGGAGGGATGAAGGCGGAATCGTATGCCGTGCCAGATGGTGTAACATGGATAGGATTTGGTGCCTTCTCATCTATTGAGAACCTTGTTTCTATTGAATTGCCTGCTTCTGTCAGTGAGTTATGTGGTGGCTGTTTTGGTGGTTGCAGCAGACTAGAGACAGTGACTCTTCCAGAGGGTATAACTTATCTTGGGGCATACATGTTCAGGGATTGTTCCAGTCTGAAATCGATTGAGATTCCGAAAGGTGTGAAGAACATTGGTGAGCAAGCCTTCTTCGGCTGTACTTCCTTGAAGGTAATAGACATACCAGCAAACGTTACTTTCATTGGTTCCTTGTCATTTATGAATTGTTCATTGGATGCTTTGGTTATAAGAGGTGTCCTTGACAATCGAAATATAAACAGGTCTCTATTTGCAGGTATGAACGGGCAGACAACACTATATGTCGAGACATCGGAGATTGACCGATACAAAGAGGTGTTCTCTGGGAAAATCCTCGCTCTGGATGAATACCAAACCGGCATACAGGCACCCACATCATCACAAGATTATGCTGGTTATATCTACGATCTCAGCGGTCGCAGAGTGCAAGGCACGCCAAAGAAGGGAGTGTATATACAAGGGGGGAAGAAGGTCGTGATAAGTGGACAGCAATAACAATTATATATAGTTATATGAAACACAGCATCAAGGAGGATGCAACTTACAACAGGGAGGTGCCGCTACCAGTGAAGTATGACAAGACGCACGAAGACAGGAACTGCCTGCTGATTACTAATGATGAGTAGGGCACGGGAGAGGGTGTTTTTGTGGTGCCAGCGTGGAAGTGGTTGATGGAGGTGTGAGGGCATCTAAAGGATGCCGGAACTACGGAGGAACGGAAATACGGAACTAAGGAATGATAAAAATAATGGACAAAGGGGTTGTATTGAACAAAAATTTAAAAGTAAACGATACCATATATGTGGGTGAACATACATTTGGGTGTGGTCACAAAGTACCTGTTTTTGAAGTTAATACTATACATGGATTGAATCAATTAATTGGACATGTCAAATTCAATAACCGGCAATATGGTAATGTGTATTATCGGGGTGAATGCCATCTACATGACAATTTAAATCCATCGTTTATAAGGGGTAAAAAGAATTATTCAAAGGCAGAGCAGAAGTTAATTGCTTATATGGATGACGTTTTGACTGATGATGAATTGTTCAAGAACCTTAAACTTTCAAAGACAGGAGATTTGAAACGAAATAAACATAAGATAGAAGGTGTACTGCAACACTATGGTGTGCCCACAAGGTATATTGATGTGGTCGACAACCATTGGATTGCACTCTGGATGGGGTTGTACAAGTGCAAAAAATATTCCATTCTGCAGACCTATTACCATTATGAAAAGCGTATTATTCCATTTGAGGAGTTTGCTACCAAGGGGCCATTGGAAGATAAAGAATTCTATCAATACATTCTATTAATAGGTACACCCTATGGGGAATCTCTGAAAAAGGATGGTGTGTATGAATCGGAGAACTATATTGAAGTTGATCTCAGAGATGCACTACCCTCCATTTTTTTGCGTCCTCATGCCCAGCATGGAATTGTGTTGAGAAAGAAAATCCATGAAGATCGCAGTTACGACTATAACATGGCAACTGATGTGTTAGGAATTCTGCGTGCGAGAATTGACAAAGTTTCTGATTGGCTTGGTAATGGGACCCTCCTTACCCAAGATAATCTTTTTCCATCTCCAGCCTATGACACAGGTTACGGATTGCTTCTTTCTAAAAGCGAACTTTTGGATAGGGAAGAGTTCTCAATTGCAAAATATGTTTAAGATGGGGTTAGAATATGAAGAAGTGTGACCTACATGTACATACTATAAAGGGCGTTTCGGATAGTGCGTTTGATTTTAGCATGGATGTGCTAAAAGGGTATGTTCGTATATTGAATATAGATGTGATTGCGATAACTAATCATAATTTATTTGATTATGGTAATTACATGGCTATAGTAAAAGAACTGACTCCTACTACTGTGCTACCTGGCATAGAGGTTGACCTGGAGGGAGGTCATATACTCTTGATTGCCAATAACGACGGGGATATCATGGAGTTTATCTCTAAATGTGCTGCAGTGAATGAAAAGATAAAAACAGCCCAAGACACTCTTACATTACAAGAGTTTCAAAACATTTTTACGGATTTAAGCAAATATCTTCTTATCCCTCATTACGATAAATCGCCAGAACTTCCTAAGCCTATTATAGAAGCCCTTGGTGAGTATATTTTCGCCGGTGAAGTTTCGAGCGTAAAGAAATTCCTCTTTATGCAAAAGAATGCAGAAGAGAGATTGACTCCTGTACTATTCAGTGATTTCCGGTTTAAACAAGGTGTAACGCCATCAGACTACCCCATACGCCAAACATTCCTTGAAGTAAATGAAGTTGACGTTGCATCATTAAAGTTGTGTTTGAGAGACAAAACCAAGGTGAAATTGTCCGAGAAGGATGGAAATAACTTGTTCCAGATATTCAATAATGGACAAATGATTTCTACAGGGTTAAATATCATGTATGGTAAGAGATCTACAGGAAAGAGCTATACCATGAATAAAATACATGAAATTTACGGTAACAGGGCCAAGTACATTAAGCAATTTGAGTTGCTAAATAATGGAAGAGAATTTGGGGCTGACCAATTGTTTGGTGATGACAAGGTGAAAATGGAAAGTAAAGTGGCTGAATATATGAAGCCATTTAAAGATGTTGTAGACGACATAGTGTTGCAGCCAACCGCGCATAGTGATGAAAACAAAATTGAAGAGTATCTTTCATGTTTACTAAAAAAAGCAGAAATGGAGAATCAAAAGGATCTTTTCTCCAAGACTGCATTATACGAAGAGAGTACTTTCTCAACTAAGGATACAGAAGAGCTGGAGAATTTGATAGATGCAACATTGTGCTTAATAGAAACAACGCAGTTCCGGGCTATTGTTGATCAACATGTCAGCATGGACTCCCTTAAAAGTTTACTGAAAGCGCTGGTTGAATTGTTGTGGAAAACTATTTTCGAAAACGACCAGAAGGGTTTAGCCAATTCTATTATTGAGAGTGTAAAGAATGAATTGCAACTATATTCACCCATCCCTCAGGTCCCTGAGATTAATATATATGATATGGCGCTTCGAGAAGTGAAGAGAAAGAAATTTGAAGAAATTGTTAATGCCATAAAAAAACCATCCGTAATCTTTACGGAACCCAAGGGAACTTTCACGATAAGAATAAGTAAGAATCCGTATCAGAATGTTTCTGATATAAAAAGACGTGGTGGTATATCCACATCTCTTCATGATTGTTATGATTTATATGATAGTCCTGTGGATTTTTTGTGTAAATTGAAAGATTACGGAGTAGATAGTTCATTACTGCATAAAGCATTTGTAGGTATAGATTATAAAGTTATGAACAGTGATGGACTAGAAGTATCAGGTGGTGAGCGATCGGAGTTTATATTTATTCAGCGAATACAGGATGCTCAACTATACGATATTTTGTTGATTGATGAGCCTGAATCATCATTTGACAATGTATTCCTTAGTGACCAGATTAATGGATTCATTAAGAATATGGCCAGTGTCATGCCAGTCATTGTTTCAACTCATAACAGTACTATAGGAAAGTCTATAAAGCCAAATTACGTCATATATGCTGAGAAGAAGATAGAAAATGGCGAACGAGTCTTTAGACTTTATAGCGGGTATCCTGATGCCAAGAAATTGGTAACAGTGAATGGTGATGAAATAGATAATTTTGATGTTACAATTACCAGTCTAGAAGCTGGAGAGAAAATATACAAAGAAAGGAGTGGAATGTATGAAGAACTTAAAAATAGAAAGTAATATAGGTCTTTTCCTTAGAGGAACCGAGTGGGTGGATGTGGTAAACATCACTAAAGAGGATTTGCTAGCACTGGTGAAGTCTGCTCTAGATGATGAGGATTTTGAAGTAGATCCATATGATGAAAGGATGCTTCCAAATCCTGCCCAAAAGATTGTCTATAAACATGTTAGCCAGCAGTTGAAAGATATACATGATCGCAGAGAAGAGTTCATAGAAAGACGAAGAAGTATCTATAAAGAGTCTTATGATAAGTATTGTCAGGAATAAGTTTTCCCCATTTACGATATATGATATTTAGTGGAAATGAAATAGGATGAACGCTAGATGATAAGATACAAGGAAGTGATGGAGTTAACGGAGCGCAAGCATCGTAAGCCTTCCAAATACTATCTGGAAGAGAAACTAATGTTTCATTTCATATACCATAACAAGAAATTGTATAATGCTGGCAGTTTGAAGCCTGAACATAAAAGACTATGAGATCGTTTGTTTTAATTGTGTCCATTGGATCTGTGATAGTTCTCTGATACATCTGATAAGAGAGTTATATCTGCAAAGCATCTTAGTCATAAGTATGCTGTCAAGATCAAGGCAGAGGTGGGAAAACTGACTAATCCGAGTCACAATTGCAAAAAAGACATAAAAATACTCTTCTTCTATCTCAAGTTGATGAATATTTCGTATCTTTGTATTTAATATTAGATTAATATAATATTGAAATAATATGGCATTGAATTTACAAGCGTCACAGCAGGATTTAAAGGGAATCTTCGGGACTGGCGACAGATTTATCATACCGAGTTATCAACGACCCTATTCATGGGAGTATGACCAATGTTCGCAGTTATTCTCGGATATAGTAGAGGCTTTTGAAGGCAGGAAGGAGTTTTTTGTAGGGAACATTCTTATGGCCAAGAGTCCCGTGGAGAAAAATCGCCCTAGAGTGGTTGATGGACAGCAAAGATTATTGACCATCTGGTTGATGTTCAAGGTGATGTATCTGCTTTATCCTGGGCTAAATGATCTAAAAAAGGTCGTTGCAGTGCCTGCCCGTGAAGGTGATAAGACGTATCCTAAAATAGTATCAGAAGTCTTTGAGACAGATGACCCGAAAGACATTCCCTACATTCATGAAATGACACTGCAGCAACTTGAAATGGAGTATAATAATGCACTTGATAAAAAAGGAAATATTAGAGAGGATATTATAAAAAGCAGAATCAAGATCAATCTATTCTATTTGTACAATTGGATACTTGCTAAGCGCAATGAGTATGATGATGAAAAAATGAAGGATTTCATCTTCTTTGTGTTGGACAATGTGTCTGTACTTCCTATAGAGTTAACGGGTACAGATATGGAAGATGCAAGTGACCGGGCATTGGTGATTTTCGAAACACTGAATAATCGAGGCATGGACTTGGAAGATGCCGATATTTTTAAGGAACGCCTTTACAGGAAAGCAGTGAGCGTAAAGGAGAAGGATATGTTTATACAGAATTGGACTGACTTGAAATCTCTTGTTGAAGATGTGGGTATGACAATTGATGACATATTCCGTTACTATTCTCACATCATCAGAGGACGAAACAACATTACTTATGGCGAAAAAAGTTTAAGGCAATTCTTCCTATTGGAAAAATTCTCGCCATTACAGAATAAGGAATATAAAGACATATTGGATGATTTGAATAAAATGGTTTGGGTGCTGAAGTTCTTGACCACAAGTGCTAGCCAACAAAATGAGTTAGGCAAATGGATGCAAATTATCAATGCATACACCAATCAATATCCGAAATACGTGCTGGCAACCTATCTGTTTGAATACGGATGGGAGAATATAATAAAAGATAGTAGCCAATTTATAGAATTGATAAAAGCTTTAATTCGCTATTGTTATTTTATGGGTAGTACCACTACGGTAAAATTCCGCATGTATGAGTATATTAAACAGATAACACATAAGCAGGAGATAGGCGAGAATAGAATTTCAGATCTCAATATTACAAGATTCGACTGGGTGGGCACTTTACGTAAGGGTTATGCTTTATTGGCTTATTATCTGACGACCAAGGAACTACTTTCTTCCTATAGTATTGATCAAGTGTATACTCAAAACGATGTCAAAAGATATGCTCCAGACCAGCAGGAGGAATACCAAGAGATGTTGAATTGTCTTGGTAACATGGTTGTTCTGGATATTAATCGCCGTTCTTTGAGTTGTGATAAGAAAGCAAATTACTATTTGAACTCTGGTATTTTGGAAGTACGCCAATTGCTTGACGGTAGTATCAGAGTTAATAAAGACCTGATAATGAAGCGTAATGAAGAAATAAAGAAACGACTGTATGATTTCTTTTCAGTGTAGTGTATGGCTGATAAAATAGAGAGTTTAAGAATTGAAAGGTTCAAGGCTTTTAAAGAAGCTGTGGATTTAAATCTGGACAAACGGAGCCTATTGTTGTATGGAGAGAATGGGGCTGGCAAGAGTTCCGTTTACGATGCACTAAAACTGGTATTCTTTTACCAACGCATTGCAAATGAACATAGGATAGGTGCAACGCCAGATGAGCAACGAGCACAATTGGAGACATACCTTGCCAATCAATATGACCACAGAGGAAATGCAGGATACAATATAAGAGTTAACAGCGAAGAGTATCAGGACTTCATTAATCATGCTGATTACCAGGACTATCACGTCAGTATGATATGCTATAGTGACATCCAAGTGGGAAATTATATCTCATATAAAGAACTTTTGAATAGTATTTACATCCATGGTGATGTGAACGCACTGATGGATAATCAGGTAATGACGGAGATAATTGAAGATTCTGTAAATTCTGACCTTAAGAATGCATTCAAAGAAGAAAACGTAACAGTGACAATATCACGAGAGAATGACTTGAAGTTAAGTCTGAAAGGGCCTTGGAGTGAGGATACATACATTGAGAATATCCGAGTCTACTTTAATGAGGCAATTATTAACCTGATAGTACTTGTCCTTCTGCTTAATACCATAAGGGCATTAGAAGAAATAGATGAAACAAAAGTTAGGATTTTGGTGCTTGATGATATCATTACTAGTCTGGATGCTTCAAATCGGGTTCTGCTAATGCGTTATATTCAAAACAACTTTACGAAGTATCAAAAGTTTATATTCACCCATAATATCAGTTTCTACAACTTGTGGATATATACCATCAACAATGTAGTAAAGGAGTGTGGGCAATGGAAATACATGAATGTGTATGATTGTGGAGGCAAACACAAAGTATATGAGCACAAATTACCCAAGAAAAAAGAAAAGAAACAATGCCAGATTTTGCGAGAGAGATTAGAGTCTGGCTCTGAAGACCTTCAAAACCTGGGCAACGACATTCGCAGCTATTTTGAGGAACTACTACATGAGTTTTCCAAAATTGTTCATGTGGGTGGAAAGAATGAATGCAGCCATATTTTGGAACGTTTGGAGAGTGGAAAAACTGTTTATCTGCATGAAGATGATGGACATCATTTCAAGACCTCCGAAGATATGATTGACCACATGAAGGGTATCATGGAACTTGAGATAAACGACGTAATGATGAGAACTCTACGTCGGAAGTATGCTGATTATCGCGCCAACAAGTTTTTTAATCATACAGTGTTGCCTGTTGTTAAGGAGTTGCGGATATTCCAAAAACTATCCATGCACCCATTATCACATGCCCATTTGCATGGTTTGCCCACTTATACGGAGAAAGAATTGAGCATGACAATTGCGCTGATTGAAAAGTTTGAGAGAGTTGTTAATGAGTTGATGGACTTTGATATAAGTACAGTATAGACAATTCAATTGGTAAGGCTATGTTAGTAACACCATGCTGACATATATAATAGAGATTAACAAAGAAGGAATTTCTACAAAATCTATAAGAATGGACATTCTTTTATATATAGCAGACATCGATGAGAAGCTAAATCTTACGTAAGCATTCGATACTTAAAATAGCATCAGTTATAACTAATCCATAATCCTCCGCCATATCAATGTAATTACATGATTACCAAAAGATTCGGGGCGGATGATTTTAAAGAGTATTGCTCCGCCATCAACTTGTTGACAATAAGTTGATTAGGCTTAATAGCGGAGCATTCTTTATAATCACTTTCTTCACACCTTCACAACGTCTTTTGACCTGCAAAACCTACAAGCCTTATATTGCCCTCCAACTAGGCTGATTTCTATAGGTTATAAGGCTGATAACTGGGTGCTATAAGGCTGGTTGGGAGCTTCAACTAAGCTTGTAGGTGACTTTTCCTGATTTCACTAGACACTTTTTCTCTTCATTAGCTGATTCTGTAGACGCTTTTGTAGTTGTCGTACTGAATCGATAGACACAAGCGAAAAAGCCGTACTGTTTTAGTTGACACTTCGGTCATGCTGGACATGCAGAGCCCGGACTGTTTGCTCGGCTCAGCAAAGATACTTTCTTTTCCTATACAAGATTTATATTTGTTCTATCAACAATCAACAATAAAATTCTCTACTTTTTCAAGAAAAGCCATTGCTATTTCCATTTTATTGTGTATCTTTGCTAGCAAAAGGCAGCGATAGCAAATAATATGGATTTACAAAGCATCTACAAACGTTTAGGACTTGAAGGAAGTGATGCGTTGATAACCATTTCATCTGATGATGAATGGAAGAAAAAAACGTCTTTTCCTAGTCGTGTATACAGACTCTTAGAAAGCAATAAGATTCTGTCAAGTTTAAAGGCTTTTTTCTTTTATGATAATAAACCTTTGATTCTTTTTTTTGAAGATCCTGACAATTCTACGGCACTGCATAAAGCTATATGGAATTTTAATGAGTCTCCTATTGCTATTATTGTTTCTGAAGGTATTGTAGACATATTAAATGGTTTCGACATTGATAAGAATACATCTCTCCTAAAGAGTCTCGGTGGTGTTGATAAACTATCCGATTTTACATATTATGAACTTGTAACGGGTAAGAGTTGGGAGAAATACCATAAAGATTTATCTCATTCCAATAGGGTTGATTATCATTTATTAGCAAACATTACGTCAACACAAGACAAGTTGTGTTCTGATTTTTGTTTGGAAAGGAATTTGGTGAATGCTCTTATTGGAAAGATTATCTTTATTCGATATTTGATAGACAGGCAGGTGCGTGTTAATTTGAAGGGGGAAAAAGTGTGCATGACAAATGATAATCTTTGCGATTTGCTGAAAGACAAAGAAGAGGTGTGGAGTTTTCTTAAAACACTGCAAAGCAAGGAGAGAGGGTTTAATGGGGATATGTTTAAGTTAACAGAGGAACAATTTGAGAAGATTCCTCAAGAAGCATTAAATGTAATAATCCATCTGTTGCATGGTGATGACATTGCTACTGGTCAGACATCTTTATTTCAGTTATACGACTTCTCTATTCTCCCCGTCGAATTTATTAGTAATGTTTATGAGCGTTTTATTGGAAGTGAGAATCAAAAAAAACAGAGTGCATATTATACACCGACATTCCTTGTTGATTATATTGTTGAAGAAACTGTGGGAAAGAAACTCGCCAATGACGATTATACTGTTGATTGTAAAATTTTAGACCCAGCATGTGGATCTGGTATTTTCCTCGTGGAATCCCTGAGACGTATAATAGATAAATATATCACGGTTAATAATCTCAGCAGGAAAGAGCTGAATACCAGGCAATACCAAGATGCACTTAAGAAACTGGCGAAAGATAATATTTTTGGAATAGATAGTGACCTAAGCGCAATACAGGTAGCTATTTTTTCTGTTTATTTAACATTACTTGACTATCAGGATCCTGCAGACATTGAAGATTTCAAATTCCCTACGATGTTGGGAGAGAACTTTATTTGTGCAGATACGTTCGACTCAGATAACGAAGAGTTGAATAGACTGATTGATAGAAAAATTCCTTATGACTATATCCTTGGTAATCCACCATGGAATAGGGGAAGGGTTGAGAAAGATGAGAATGGTAGGAGAAAAAAGTTTCCTTATCAAATATATGTAGAAATAAGACAAAAAACTGAAAACGTTGAAAATATTGTTTGTAACAACGAAATTGCTCAGGCTTTTGTTATTAGGACTATGGATTTTACTGGGCCAGAGACAAAAATGGCTTTAATTATTACAAGCAAAGCCCTGTATAATGTGAAAAGTCGAGGCTTCAGAAAGTATATTTTGGACAATCTCTATATTGATAGGGTTTTTGAAATGGCCTCAGAAAGGAAAGAAATATTCAATAATTCCATGGGTGACGCAGTTGCACCTCCTTGTATTCTTTTCTATCGTCATGCGCATAAAGGAAATACCGACAATAATAGGATAGAACATATTTCCTTGAAACCAAGTAGACTCTTCCGTCTGTTTAGGTTATTTGGCTTGACAAAAAACGATATACAGTATATTCAACAAAATCGTTTAAAAGCAGATGATAGACTTTGGAAGATTTTAGTTTATGGTTCTTATCTTGACTATAATTTTATAAAAAGGTTAGATACGTATGAGTCAATCCAACAAAAGCTAGAGTCCTTAAACTACTTTATCAAACAAGGAATCAAAGAAAAAGATGGATCTAACAAACATGATGTATCAGAATTATTAGGATGGAATTACATTAAAACAGGACATGTAAATAGAGGGTATATATTATACGATGAGAAATCAAAATGGGTAACACCCAATGTTGGTTATGTGTATCGAAACAAGGAGAAAAGCATTGCTGAAGAAATATATAAAGCCCCTATGTTATTAATAAGGGGAGGAACGAAAAATGACTTAAAGGCCGTTTCTTCTATCTGTCAGATTGATGGTGTATACAAGAGTTCATTAACTGGTGTTCATGTTTATAGTAACGATGCTATAAACATTCTAAGAAAGATATCATGTATTTTGAATTCGTCTTCTTTCGCATACTATAACCTTATGACCTTCGCATCATCTGGAATAGAACGTGAAGAGACACACGATGAAGAAAGATTTGTTGTGCCATATTGTGACAATGATGCTATTGCTGATAGTGCGGCAAAGTTGGAAAGATTGTTAACAGGAAAGGGGTCTTCTGTTTTTTATAGCCCTGAATGTACAAAACAAATAGAAAAGCTGTATGAGAAGATCGATTCGCTTATTACTGAAGGACTCGATTGTAATCAAGAAGAAGTAGATTTGATAGATTATACCAATACGATTACCATTCCCTTGATTATACAGCATGATATAGAATCGGCCACACGACCGATACGGCGAGAAGATACAGTTTTGAAAGAATATGCTCAGGTGTTTCTCAACAAGTTCGGAGAGAACTTTAACAGGAATGGGCATAGGTTCGTAGCAGAGATTATCTATGACCCACATTATATCGGTATCTTCTTTAGAGTAATTGACGAAAAGAATTATATCAAAGATATCATCGAAAAAAACAACTTTGGAGATGATGATCTTTTGTCCGTCATAATACATCTATCTTCTGCAAAGATTACTGACCGTCTGTTTGTTCAGAAAGATGTTCGTGATTTTGAAAAAGACGGTTTTTATATTTTTAAGCCGAATGAGAAACGCCTTTGGCATAGGGCTATTGCATATAAAGATGCCGATGGATTTGCAGACGCGATGTTAAAAGCAAAGAGACAATAAGTCATGGAAACGTTAAGATTTGAATATACTCAAGACTACATTAACACGGAATTCTGTAAAATATGCCGGGGTTGTATCTTTGTCTATAATTCTATTATCGAAAGCCATTGTAATCTGCCTAACGATGAGAATCTGATTAGGGATGAGTTCGTGAAATATTTAAAGGATCCTCAATATAAGAGTTCTCATACACCTCTTAATGAATTTCATTTTGAAAAAGAAGTACCAGAACACATGGGAAGAGTGGATATTAAGGTTATGCCTCGTAACGGATTCGAAGATGATCTCGCATATTATATAATAGAATGTAAAAGGCTTGACAACAATAATACTTTAGGTATTACAGGATTAAATGCAGAATATATTAGGAATGGTATCTGTAGATTTACTACTGGCTTCTATTCGACATATAATGATTGCTGTGGAATGCTAGGTTTTGTCATTGAAAAGATGGATATTCATGAGAATACTTGTGGAAATATCAATGGGCTGTTATCCCAAACAATGACAAACGATAAGGGAATTGAAGTAAATGCTAATGTAACAATGCCTTTGACGAATATAATAATGACAAACACTTTCAATTATTCGTATATTTCCAAACATAATCATAATAACAATAATAAGGAAATAACTATTTATCATTTGATGTTTGATTTATCTGACAGTGTTATAAAATAGTAGAACTGGAGACACTTGAAAAGGATTATTACTGCTATTAAGAACCCACTATCTATAAATTCGGCAGCATTGTCCATCAATAATAAGTCTTGTAAGGACCCACCTAATGTGGTATACCATGCTTTATTGTTTCTTAAAAACAGAACTTGCGTCGTCTATATGTATTGTAAGCATTCGACAAACAACAGGTAGTGACACCTATATATATAATTATGCCATATGGTTTTCAGTCATGATTCAATGCGTATAAGCTTCCACTTGCGTAATAGCAGCAGGAGTTCCTCAAGGATACATATTATCTTATTTCTATATCTCTTAAACACCTTATACACATACGAGTACGACTGTTTCTCAAGTTCTCCTGCATTCATAGCAGCGTCAATGTTCTTCTCTGATCGTTCTATAGCCAAAGCTACTGATCTATTAGTCTTTTTAATGATGCTTTTGTCATTTTCTGTATTTTGTATCTTATTCTACACTATCTTTATCCATTAAGAAATCATAGATATCCATAAATATGATTCCATCTTCATTCTGATAACGAGGGCTGTGATTACCAACAATTACAATTTTCTGGAACGAATCTTCAATCCTTCTCAACGACTGTAATTCTTGGTCACGTTTCTCGTCATCAGGAATGCTGAAAGCCGATTGGATATATAATCTCTTATACCCTTGATTGCAAACAAAGTCCACCTCAAGAGTCTTTCTTATTTTCTTGCCTTCTATATCTTTAGTGTTCCAAATTACCTCACCCACATCAACAGACATCTCACGAGTACGTAACTCGTTATAAATGGCATTTTCCATCAAATGAGTTTTCTCCACCTGCCGGAAATTAAGAAGGGCGTTTCTGAGTCCCAAATCTTCAAAATAGAACTTAGACGGAGTATCAATATAGCGTTTCCCTTTAATATCATAACGCAAAGCACGCTCTATGATAAACGCATCTTGTAGATAATCGGTATAAGCTTTTATGGTGTCCTGGCTTATTGTGCTCTTCTTCACTGAGCGAAACGTATCAGCTATTTTTCTTGGATTGGTTAAACCACCAATAGTTGAAGCTAAAGATCTTATCAAATCCTCAAGATCACTATCAAGCTTGATATTATAACGTTCTTTAATATCCTTGAGGTAAGTATGTTTGAAAAGATTCTTAAGATAGGCGACACGCTCCTTGTCTGAAGTCATAGTCACAACCTGTGGTAATCCACCAAATGTTAGATATTTTTCCCAGAGTTGTTCAATTGGTTCTTCTCGCAGGGCCTTCTGGACTTCCATAAAAGATAAAGGATGCACTCTCACTTCAAAACCACGACCACGAAACTCGGTAATAACATCCTTCGAGAGGAACCGTGCATTTGAACCTGTTACGTATACATCAACATTCTTTATTTGAAGATATGAATTGAGTACGTCTTCAAACTCGCTCACAAGTTGTACCTCGTCAAGTAATATATAATACATTTTATCGTCTTGTAATCGACTATCAATATACTCCAGTAACTTGTCTGGATCTCTTAAGGCTTTGTTTCTGCGATCTTCCAGATTTACTTTGACGATATGCTGCTCATCCACGCCTTCTGCTTTCAAAGCATCTGAAAAAAGATTAAAGAGTAGATACGATTTGCCGCATCTTCTCATACCGGTGATGACCTTGATCATGTTATTATGTCTCAAATTCATCAGTCTATCAAGCAGAAAATCACGTTTTATTTCCATCGGTTCTATATTTCTGCGCCTATCCGCAATTTTGTCGACTGCAAATATAATTATTTATTTGTATAACACCAAATGTTTACAAGAAAAAATGACATAGGATGTTCTTTTTATGAACATTCGCAAAAAACAGGCCAACATCTAACCCAAAATGCTTGAAACATCGATGTGCAAAGGGTTTCTCGAGGGTTAGATGGTGTTCAAACATCTAACCAACATCTAACCCACATATCCCGTTCATTTCCCGTTCAACCAACTTCTCTCATAACCATATTACCAGGAACTGTATTTAGTGGTAATCTCTTGCCTCTTGCCTCTTGCTTCTTATCTTCTTTCCCCTCGGGAAATGAAAGAAACTATAGCAGTTTGCGTTAGAAACTATGGCAGTTTCCGGTTAAAAGTGCCTCAAACGCTGATAGCGGGAACGTCAAACGCTGGGAGCGTTTGCCTTGATCACTGGGAGCGTTTACGGCGTTCAGTGTTTTTTAACAGAAAGAGGGTGGTTTGTTAACAGATTTTTGCACGCTATGAGGGGTCGATTTTTGGTGGTCTCGGAAAATAGCTGTAACTTTACAGGCGCAAAGCATAATGGGGTAACCTTGCGGGAAATGGGGTTTGAGCATGTATTACGTAAAAACATCTCGTATTACAAAATTGCACACCAAAAGGTTGCATAAGGTATATCTGGGTTAGATGTAGGTTAGATGTAGGTTAGATGTAGGTTAGATGTTTGAGCAACATCTAACCCTCCTCAAACCCTTTGCAGCAGGGCGTTTCAAGCACATAGGGTTAGATGTCGGGGTAAAAATGCACTATTCGATTATCCGTACCCTGGCTATCGCCGAAGGGACTTCCGCTCGAAAATGAAAAAGAAAACTAGTTTTCTTTTTGTATTTCACTCACTAAATCGTAACATTGGCTTCGCCGAAGATACTCACGCTCGACAATAACAATAAATTCACATTTATTTTGTATTGTGCTCGCTTAATCGTATCTTTGCAGTGTGAAACGTACTTGTTTATCTTTTTCGTTGTGCTTGCTCATCCTCTTCTCCTGCACGCATCACCGCTACCCCACGTCGTTGGTTGCGGTTGATAGTCTGTGTGCCGTTTGTCCTGACAGTGCCTTAGCATTGCTGGAACAGATGGACAGTACGATGCAAACGGCAAGGAAGGCCGACAGGATGTATTACCAGCTTCTCCTGGCTGATGCGATGAACAAAGCATACGTGGATATCAAGTCGGACAGTATCCTGAAAGAGGTAGTACGCTACTACGACCGCCACGGCTCCGCCAACGAGCGGATGCGTGCCCACTACCTCCTCGGCTGTGCCTACCGTGACATGGGCGAGGCCCCCATGGCACTGAAATGCTATCAGGATGCGGTGGAACAGGCCGATACGACGAGTAAGGAATGCAATTATTCACTCATGAGCAAAGTCTATGGACAGATGGAGAGTCTTTTCTACCAACAAGACTTAGCCAACCATCAGATAGACATGGTACATCATGCTGTGAAGTTTTCACTTCTTGCTGGTGACACCTTAACTGCCATGTTCCATTATGAACAGTTATGTGGAGCCTATGAAGATCAGGGAAGGAATGATTCGGCCTTATTCGTTGCTGATTCCCTAATCACATGGTTCTATAAGCACCAGATGATAAAAGATGCAGCAATTACCCAAGGCCGTGCAGCGGTCATTTTGGTAAAACAACAACAGTTAAAGAAGGCCAAGGAATACATGGCTTTATATGAACAGCATTCCGGATTGTTCGATGATGATGGGAACATTGCAAAAGGTCGTGAGGTCTATTACTATTTCAAAGGGATGCTCTATCTCAAGGAGAATCGGCATGATTCTGCTGAATACTATTTCCGCAAGGAACTCTCAGAAGGGAAGGACTACAACAACCAGAATGCTGGAGCGAAAGGTCTTGCCACTCTGTATGAAAAGTACCATAACCCCGACTCTGTAGCCAAATACTATCGCTATGCCTATGACATGAACGATTCCCTATATACCCAAATGAATACAGAGCAGGTAGAGCATACGAGATCAATGTATGACTATACACGTCACCAGGAAATAGCCAGAAAGGAATCAGAAAAAGCAAGATTGGAGCAGACGAAGTTTCGCGCACTTGTCATTGCCATCTTCTTGTCAACGACCCTTCTATTCCTATTATTATATAGACTCAATAGGAGAGTTAAGAAAAGACTGGAGCGATATGAAATCTGCTTGGAGGAACTCCGCCAGATGCGCATGGTAAAGGATGCACTTGGAAAGCATGCTGCAGAATACCAACATCTAATTGAGAAAAAAGAAAAGGAGATCAATTCATTAAAGGCTCGTATTGGAAAATACGGCAAGCTGGCATACTTTAACACGGCCGTTGCTGAGCGGTCGTTGAAAGGGTCTCCATCGTATCAGCGAATAGCAGCAAAGGCCATCAAGGGTCAAGCACTGACAGGAGAAGATGAACAAACGATAAATGTACTCGTAAAAGAATATCTTCCTGGATTCGATGACTTCATGGAATCTAATAGTGTTATCTTAAATGCTCATGAACATGATGTCTGTTTACTCCTTCGCCTGCATTTTAAGCCCGTTGAAATATCTGGCATGTTAATGCTGTCAAAGTCAATGGTTTCTCAAGTGAGTAGGGAAGTCATGAGAAAGGTTTTCAAAGAGCAGGGTAGTTCCAAAGAACTGGCAATGAAACTGAGAAAAATCTATTAGACGGTAAATTTCTTCGTTTCATTTTGTTTCCTCTTTGCTATCATCTTCATCCAATACGTATATTTTTATTATACAGCATTTGACTATTTTTGATGTAATTCATTGAAATGCAAGGAAATAGTTACTAAACTTTTACTAAACTCTCTGTCGGAAAAATCCTTGTACTAATGAAAGGATCATGATAACTTTGTACTCGTCATTTCAAACGATTTACAAGATGAATATGAAAAGAGTACTTTTATTTCTTGTGGCCTGTTTTTTGATGTCTGGCCAAGTTACAGCAATGGAGGAGATAGATTTTACGGTTGGTAAGATAGATCCTAATCCCATAGGTCATGACGTTCCGAGAGGTCCAATTGAGATTCCCACAGTGTTTATTGAGAATTATACGTTGTTTTTTACATCGGGGCATGCGGAGTATGCGATGTCTATCAAGGACGAGTATGGATGCGTAGTGTATACGAATATTGTTGGTTCTAACGAAACAACCATCATCCTCCCTTCCATGCTCAGCGGTACTTATGAACTATGTCTCTATGCAGGCGGCTATTGTTTCAGTGGTGAAATAGAGTTATAGAATGAAAGAAGCATAGGAATGAAACGGATGTTTTTGTTGTGTCTTTCCATCATATCCCTATATGGTGGAAAGGCTTTTTGCCAGAGGTATACGTATAATCATGACCAACGTGGCAACGTTGTGAAACGATACGTCACCAGTACGCGAAACGAAATGCCTGCACCGTCTTTCGCAAATGATCCCATGGCCGAAGACTTACAAAGTCAGGTGACAGTGTCACCCAATCCCACTACCGGCATTGTGAACATAAGGACAACTCACCTATATGAAGGGGGGCTTACCTGTAAAGTGTTTGACACAAGTGGGAAATCCATTATACAGAAAGAAGGTACAGAAATAAGCATGACACTTGACCTCAGCGACCATCCAAACGGTCTGTACCTCCTTCAGGTCATTCATGAAGAGAAGAAAGCAACATGGAAAATCATCAAGAATTAAGGAACGATGAGAAATAGGATAATATGTACAGCTCTGTGGCTATGCACCGTATGTGCCCTTGGCCAAGACCTCCCATATTCCGATTACATCTACGGAGGCTCTGCTAACGGTATCGTAGGAAAAATCAACGATGAGTTCAATGTAACTCCCAACGGACAGTTCAATTATGAGATACCTATCCCCACCGTTGCAGGCACGGGCGGGATGGCTCCCAAGCTGTCGATTGTCTATGACAGTTCCACAAAAGACGGCCTTTTCGGCTACGGTTTCGACCTCACTGGTCTTTCAATGATCAGCCGTGCCCCGAGGAATGTCCATGACGACGGGATTGCAGGCTATGTGTCGTTCGGCAGCAACGACCGTTTCCTCCTTGACGGCAACCGTCTCGTTCTTGAACGTGCCATCAGTAGTACCAGCTATGAGTACCGTACCCAGAACAATACATACGCCAAGATTACCTCAAGTGGTAACCGATATAATCCCAATACCTTCACGGTCAAGACGAAGGACGGACTGACCTACCTATACAAGTCAAGCAAGCTTATCCTTAACGATACGACATCTGCAAAACCGGTTTTCTGGCTTGTCACCAAGGTTAGCGACACAAAAGGAAACTACTACACCGTCACCTATTCAGGTGATGCTGCAACCAATGACATCTATCCCACACGGATTAATTACACGGGAAACTCAAATACCTCTCTATCGCCCTATGCTTCCGTCAGGTTTTACTATACAACAAACACGTTTGCCCCGACAACCTATATTTACGGACAACCAGTGAGGAGACAGAAGGTCGTCAGCTCATTAAGGATATACTACGGGAGCACCATCATCAGGAAACTGACAGCCCTGTACAGGGTGGATCACCACAAACGCCAGCTCGCCCAGCTTACCGAGATAGCGACAGACGGAACAAAAAAGAACCCTACACTTTTCAACTGGTACAACACCTCCAACAATTCCGTCGACTGGATAAGCCATTCCCAGAACTCCGTAACCCAGCTCATTGATCATGTGACCCTTGTCGTTGGAGACTACAACGGTGACGGCATCTCTGAGTTCTTTACGTTCCCATATACTACCGGTTCAAGTAAGAATTCAGACTATCAGTCTTCCACAGAGGAGAAGGACAGCCTTACTTCGGAACGAGACTCACTTGCCTCAGAGAGCGCTCTATCTGTTCCAGACTCGTTGTCTTATATTACTGAGGACTCGCTGGATTCCACAGTGAAGACAAGTGCCCAGGATACGGTTGCATCAAGGTCGGGCACGCTTCAGTATCATCTGTTCTCCCAATATAATAAGATCCTGACAGTTAACGACTATACCACAGGAACACTTCTTCAGGCCTCCAGCGGTGACTACAACGGTGACGGAAGGGACGACTTTGTCACTGTTTGCAAGGAGTCGAGTCAGTACAAGTGTTACCTGTTTCTCTCCAATGTCACCTCGTCCGGACTGGCTTTCTTCAAGCAGCCAGTCATCCATACCAGTTCGCAGAAATACTCTGTCCATACCGTGGAGGTGAACGGAGACGGTGCTGCCGATCTGTTCATTCAATATGCCAACTCGAAGAACTATGCCGTCATCAGGTCGTCTTACGACGGAACCACCCTTACACCCCTATCCTCTACTGTGACGGGCACAGCTGCCGAGAAGTGGGATCGTGTGGAATTCGTCGACTTCAACGGTGACGGACTAACGGATGTGATGAACTTGACCTCAAACGGCTACAAGCTGCTGAAGAGCAACGGCCAGGGATCTCTCATTTCAGGAGGAACGGCAGTATGGCCGCAGAAAGAGCATCATCTATATCTCGGTGATCTGAACGGCGACGGAAAGACCGACATGCTCTTGACGGGATGGGACAATAATCCTAATCCTGGCGGATGGAGCGAGTGGATCATCCAGTTCTCGAAAGGCGACGGAACCTTCCAAAGTCTTGATATAGCCAGGCAGTTCCAGTCGGATGACAGGCGGATATTCCTCGTGGACATCAACGGCGACGGCTTCGATGACTACTATGCGATAGACAAGACATCCTCTGGAGGAGCCCCCGTAACACCACATGTCTATCTCAACGACGGCACGGGCATAACCTATGCGCAGGGGACGAGTTCCAGCGTTGCCCCGCTGGACAGAGCCAACTACTATTTGGGCGACTTCAACGGTGATGGGAGAATGGATATCCTGAATACATCAAACTGGACGACAACGACGACGAAGGGGTGCGACATATACCTAGCCTCAACTGGGCCTAACTACCTACTCTCCTCGATAACTGACGGTCTGGGTAACACTACGGAGATAAGTTATCTCAACCTGACGAACACCTCAATCCACACAAGGGGCAACACGGCTAGCTACCCCGTTTCTTCATGCTGTCCCACCTGGCCTGCCGTCTATCAGGTCAAAGCGCCCAACGGCTTGGGTGGGCAGAGGACAACAACCTATTCCTATGAGAATGCCCTGATGCACAAACGCGGAAGAGGACTGCTGGGATTTGAGAAGTTCACGGCCTACGATGAGGATACGGAAACAGCCACGGTTACCAAAATGGAATATGACTCCGACCAGTTCCTAACCGCCGTGAGCTATACGGAAACACAAGTCTGCGGTCAGTCCGTTTCAAAAACATACATAACGAACTCACTGGACACTCAAGTAACTGGATCAGGTGGAAGTATATACAGCTTCCGACCCGTATATACTGATGAAATGACATACGACTACGGAACGGGTAATACTCTGACACGTGTCCAGACAACTACACAATACGACGGCTATGGCAACGTAACAGGCAGTACAACCGATAATACAGGTATAGAGATGATAACAACAACCAACACCTACTCGGATGACTACACCAACTGGCTGCTAGGACGACTGACATCTTCCGTTGTGGAAAAGTCAATATCAGGCTACACCTCCACGCGTACCTCTCAATTCGAATACGACAGTAATTCCGGTCTGCTAACAGCGGAATATATCGAACCAGACAATGCCAAGGGAACGAAGAAAACCTACCAGCACGATGCCTATGGGAACATTACGCAGAGCACAACCGAGGCCGTCGGTGGTGGCGTAACACCGCGAACGACTCAGAGTACATATGATGTCAAGGGCCGCTTCGTCACGAGTCAGACCGACGCACTCGGGTTCACTACGACAAACACTATTGACCAGACAAGAGGTCTTTTACTTTCATCTACCGACGAGAACGGGATCATTACGACAAACACATACGACAGTTTCGGCAGGAACGTACAGTCGTGTACTCCTATAGATACCGTCCAGACGGTTACGGGCTGGAGCGCAGGAATGACGGATGCACCTGCCAATGCCCTGTACTTCCAGTACGTCAAGGCGACAGGGCAGCCCTTCGTCCTTGAGTTTTACGACTGTCTTGGCCGAACAATCCGCAAGGTTACGGAATCGCATGGTGGACAGAAGATCTATGCCGACGTGGTGTATAATGGTAAGGGACTGGTACTGAAGACATCTGAGCCCTACTTCCCCGGCGAGACGGTATATTGGAACACCAATGAGTATGACGACATGGGCAGGCTGGTACGACAGACTGCCCCAGGCGGCAGTTACTACCAGATGACCTACGACGGGCTCACCACCACGACCAGGGATCCCAACGGCCACTACACCACAAGGGAGATGAATGTCATGGGCAACCTGAAGAAGGTCACCGATGCGCTCGGGAGCACCGTTACCTACTATTACAATGCCGACGGTCACTGTACCCAGATCACGGCTCCGAAGGAGATCCTACGCATGACCTACGACGTGTTCGGCAACAAGCTGACACAAACCGATTATGCAACGGGAACGACCACATATACCTATAATGCCTTCGGCGAGGTGACGGAGATGCAGCAGGAACCAGACGTGACGGTAAGCTACGAGTATGACAACGGAGGCCGCGTTATATGTGAGACGAGGCAGGACATGACGATAACAACGACCTACGACACGCGCTTCTATGGAGCTGTTACCAGAATCCAGTCATCAAACGGCCACTCCATAGATTACTACTATGATGCCTACGGGCGGGTTACCAAGGAGAAGGAGGTCATCGGCACCAAGACGTTCAACACGCTTACAACCTACAATACGCTGGGAAAGACCGACGTGGTGACCTATCCGTCGAACTTCAAGATCAAGAACATCTATTCCGACAACGGCATACTGGTACAAGTGAAGAATGCCTCCTCCAGCACCATCTACTGGACACTGAACACCCTGAATGCCCGTGGTCAGATAGAAAGTGAAAAGCTGGGCAGCGGACTCAACATCCTGACAACTTACAATGCACAGAAGGGATGGACATCGAGGATTCGCACATCGAACAGTGCCATTGACTGGCGCTATCAATATGATGCTGCGGGCAACATGTCTTCCAGAAGTGACGTGAATCGCAATCTCTCTGAGGCATTCGTCTATGATGCTCTTGACCGTGTTACCAACGTGTTGCACAACGGACAATGGTATCAGACCATCTCCTACGACGAGGCAGGGAACATCCTTTCTAAGACAGGTGTGGGTACCAACTTCACATACTTCTCACATGGCAACCATCTACGGTATTTTGACAGCAGCGGCTATCAGCCCGTAGTGTGGGATCAGATCCTTTATTCCTCATTTAACAAGATCACCCATGTGAGCAAGGGCAGCGACCAGCTCGACATAACCTATGGAGCCCTGAAATCACGCATCATGGCCGTGCAGACCTCCGGATCAACCACCGAGACACGCTACTATGTTGGTAAATTATATGAAGAAAACATAAAAAACGATGTAGTTACAAAAATAAACTATATCTTTGCAGGCGGAAGGGCTATAGCTGTGTATCGGAAGCCCAGTCAGGGAAGTTCCGTTTTGCGCTATCTCATCCACGACCCGCTGGGATCGGTCATTGCCTATGCCACTGGCAACGGCAGTATCGTGCAGGAACTCAGCTATGACGCATGGGGCAGGCGTCGTGACCCTTCTTCGTGGGAGTACTATGTCAGTATAGCTGATGCAAGTGCATGGAACGCATTCGGATTCACCGGACATGAGCATCTGGATCTCTTCGAGATGGTGGATATGGACGGCCGCATGTATGATCCTGTCATCGGGCGTTTCCTCTCACCCGATCCATTCATACAGGCACCCGACCACACCCAGAGTTTCAACCGGTACGCATACTGCCTGAACAACCCGCTCTCGCTGGTAGATCCCTCCGGATACAGCTGGTTCAGCAGGAACTGGAAGTCGCTGGTGGCCTCTGCTGTAGGTATAGCGGCATCCATAGTAACAGCTGGAGGAGCATCAGGGCTGGCTGTGGCTGTCGTTGCAGGGGCAGTAGGCGGTGCGGCAGGTGCCTTGACAGGAGCTTTGTTGAATGGTGCGAACATCGGGCAGATTGCCAAGTCAACGTTCACGGGTGCCTTCTGGGGTGCCGTCGGCGGTCTGGCCAACTTTGCCTCTGCCGACACCGACCTGATAGCCCAGCTCTTCAAGCATGCCTTTACGGAAGGGATTCAGGAGGGGTTGCAGGGCGGCAACATTGCCCATGGCATGATGATGGGTGCCGTGTCGAGTGCCGGCGGCTCGCTGATCACCAAGTATGAGAGTTCCTTGAAAACAGCAGGTTGTGTGACGGCCAACGCCGTCCTGAGCGGCACGGTATCGGAGATTGGTGGCGGCAAGTTCGCCAATGGGGCCGTGACAGGCGCGTTCTCGGTGCTGTTCAATGATATGATGCATAGTTATTTAACTTACAAAAATATAAGAGACATCTATAATGCATATTTGGATACTTCATGGTCTCCTGGAGAAGAAGGATTATATAAAAAACCGACATACAGAATATGTAAAGAAATTGGAGGACAAATTGGTGCTATGGCTGGTGAAGTTGAAAACAGTTGTGCAATAAGGTTGAGTTATGCTTTAAATGAAGCTGGATTAAAAATTCCTTATATTCCAAATATAACGTATAAAGGTTCAAATGGAGATAATTATTTCATTAAAGCATCTGCAGTAGCTTCATATCTCAATAAGTATAGAAGGATCAGAGTTAATAATACTCGAAAAGTTATCAATGGAATAGCTTTTATTCACAATGATGGATTCTTTAATGATTCAAGAGTAACTGGTCATGTTGATATTGTTTACAACGGTAAATGGGGTGGTTCGGCAACAGTCCCCTATAGTAATAAAAATGGGAAGATAGATGTTTTCTATTAATATTGTTAGCATAATATGAGTACGAGTACAAAAAATATATCTATTGGTTTAGGATTCTTTATTATCCTATTTGCTTACAGCTGCAAGGACGTATGTGCGAGCAGGGATAAAAGTCATGGACATTTATATGTAGGTGAACTACATTCACACGAAGCATTTCGAAATATTACTGTCATTGATTTCAGATGGAAATCTAACGACAGTTTATCTGTATGTGAGATATCATCAAACTTTACAGGACAAGGAAGGGGCTATAGTCTTTCATTCGCAAATGTCCGTAAGGATAAAGATGGGAAATATTTCAGGTTATCATATCCAGAACAACTGGTGTTTTTGAAGGAAGTTATTTCATATATGAACAAGGAGAAAAGTAAAGATCAATTGAAGCGACTATACATTCAAATGAGTGCATTAGGTGATGCAAGCATGAGTGTTTCTGAGATGTACACAAAAATAAAACCTGCTAATAAAACCTATGACAAAGTTTCTTATCAAAGGGCTCTGGAAGAAAGTATTTTAATTTCGGACATCAGTGATATAATACATCCTTATCATCTGAAAGTCAAAAGCATTTATTTTGAGTTGTTATATAATATGAGTGTTGAGGATATGAAGAAGGATGTCGTTCTAAGTCAGGCGAATTATCCTGATACTGTTAATCTCTGTGATGATTTATGTATTGAATTGGAAACACTCCACGTAAATAACAAGTGAGTAGGATCCCCTGCCCCCAAACGAAAGTGAAACCAAATAATATAGATAATGAAAAGAGTACATCCCTTTTTCCTTGTCATGCTTATATTGCAGTTGACAATAAATGTATGTTCCTGTCAAAAGAACTCCTGTGCTGACATGGCTGTTCATGTACATGAAATACAAGGAGACTCGTATTATGAAAGCAATCAGATGGACTGTAAACGGTATATATCGACAATTGGAAGTGATACGATGAATGTTATCTGTGAAGCAACAAGGTTAATAAATCATAATGAAATCCATCTTCAGTTTATAATGGAGAGCTATAACAATAAAGAGTCTTTTCTAAGACCCTCATATAGTCAATTAATAAGTATCCTCAAAGTCATGCTGGACACAGTACATTCTATATATAATAATAGTCCACTAACTGTAATTGATATTCCCTTTGTCGGTTTAGGAGAGACAACGATAAGTATATCCAAGAAATGGTTGGATACCCCGAACCATGATAACCAAATGCTTGTTAATGATATAAAGAAGACCCAATTCTATTCAGACATAAATAGCATCTTACAAGAGTATCAGCGATTCATTTCTGATATTAGAATAGATCATGTTAATTATGTATCCAAGGATTATTTTCTAAAATACAATAATCCTATAGATATAAACACAGAAATCCCCGATTCTGTTATTCAAACATATATCATTTTCAAGTGTACTAGTTTGGTTGACTGAGATTAGGAAGAATCTATGAAATCAGTATATCTTTCGATATGAAATACCATAGTAAAATGACAAAGCAGAGGTTGATTATAATCTTAGTGCTTGGTTACATTCTTATTTCAAGCTTTCTGATGAATCCATGAAAGACTTTCAAAAAACTTTCTTCCCCCAATCATATAAGTCAGCTGAGGAAACAGGAACCATTAGTTATACGTTCTCCCACGAAAAATGTAGATTCCTCACATTTCTCAACGATAGTTTGATTGATGTGTCAGACGAAGTCGGTAATGTATATTTGAAGATCAAGGTTCAAGTGGGGAACCAGTATATAGAATACTGATAATTAATGAATCAGAAGAATAGATTTGATAAAGACCGCATGGAATCATTCATTCTCTGCCCTACCAAATAATAAACGATGAATAATGGAATAACAATGAAACAAATAATAGTTGCTGTGCTTGAGGTCAATGATATGTGATAAAAAGTGTGAAAATACTTCAAAAACTTAGAGTTTATTAATTGCATTTTATAGAAAATGCCTACATTTGTAAATCAAACTTAATAAAATCACATGATTCTTATTAAATAGAATTTATATGAGTATCAGTAAAGATGTCATCAAACAATGCCTGGTTAGTAAACAATGCGGGATATGTAGCAGATAGTTGGCTGATACAGGCCATTCAGGTGTCGTATAACATCAGGGAGGAGACCACTTACAATAGGGAGATGCTGCCACTGGTGAAGTATGCCAAGGCGCACGAAGACTGGAACTGCCTCCTGATTACGTATGATGAGGAGGGCACGGAAGAGGGAATACCCGTTGTGCCGGTATGGAAGTGGCTTATGTGGGTGTGAGGACATCTAAAGGATGCTGGAAGCATGGAATTACGGAGCTACGGATAGACGGAAGTACGGAACACACTTTGTGGGAGTTACGGAATTACAGATTAACGGATCTACAGACTTTTATGGAATAAAAAGATATGGCTTCTAAAACCAGATATACAGAAGAGTTCAAGAAAAAAATCGTTGAAGAATATAAGAAAGGAGACCTGTCTCTTGAAGAAGTAGCAACGAAATATGGGTTGCCACCAGCCCTATTGCAAGACTGGGTAAATAAGGATGATGTAAATAACATCTTCATTAGCTATGTAGAAAGGCCTGAAGAAAAGATATCTATCTTTACCAAGGTTAAAACAGCATGTGTCATCGC
>JAEEWT010000017.1 GCA_016287755.1 Prevotella sp. | reverse complement strand
TGCGGTCTTGTTTTTGCGCCCACTTGCTCATGGAATAGACCAGTGTGTCGCTTTTCTGGATAATGTCGGGAGCCTTGATGATAACGTCTTTCAGTTGTGTGGCCTCCGGCTTCATCTTGATGTGCATAGGGCTTTCAGTAACATCTACCACGATACTACGATAGCCCATTGACTGTACACGAATTTGTCGTGCCTCGCCCTTTAAGGAGAAACGCCCGTCATTGGTGGTGAAAGTGTAATTTTTCCCGCCGACAGCCTGCACGATGGCACCAGTCACAGGCTCGCCACTTTCCTCGTCGGTCACGGAGCCAACAAGAGCCTTCACCTGTCCGTAGCAGAGGGGCAGGTGAAGGTACACGTATAATAAAAGGATGGCGAGTCGTTTCATCAGATATTACTTCCAATCGCGTTCGATGTAGTCGTATTGCAAAGTTCGTTGTTGAGTGATGTCAGTGCGAGGTTGTCCGTCGGCACCCTTCACTTGCACGTTGACACCATTTACATTCATCATATATGCGAAGGGATCGGTGTCAAACCTTAACTTGGTAGCATAGAATTTGGTGCGAGTGGTCTTGTTGAACGGTACTTCGGGTATGGTGATGGCTCGGTCGGCCTTTGAGTTGATGCCCACACAGGTAAACTCATACTGACGCCCCTCGTCATAGACCTGCATGATGAACCCCGGCAGACCACCAAACTTCCACGGTCCATCGGCTACAGGCACAGAGTCTGTATAGAATGCCGTCCACCGTCGGCCACGGAAGTCACACACAGCACTCTTGCATTCATAGCCCAATATCTCACATGTCTCGTCGGTGAGCGTCCATTCCTGCGTGGGTATGTCCTCTTCATAAAGGAACCAGTCTGTGGAAACCTTGTCGATGACGGTGAAGCACCCCTGCGGATAGTTCTTGTAGATGCTGAAGGTCTCGCCACCTATGTACCTGTCGGGATTCGCCTGAATCTGTTCAGCCGTTGAGACGCGAATAAGTGAATCAATCTGCATAGCCCGGAAACTCGTAAACTTCGACATACCATAAGTCACTTGCAGTGTCATTCGGTCGGTCTCAGTCTGACTCACATCGGTTGTGTCAGTCAAGTACTTGTAGTCATACATAAACTCCATCACTGCCTTGCCGATTTCTTTCTGCTCAACGGGTGTGGCAGTGTTAATGGCTGAGGCTTTGCCAGCCTTGATTACATACACTTCCTTCCTGTGCTCTACTTCTTGTGCCATCATTGTGCTGACAAGGGCAGAGGCGAGAACGATAGATAATACTCTTTTCTTCATTTTATTTACGTTTTGATGTGAAATTGGGTGCAAAGATAGGGCTATTATACCCCGTAAAAAGAAAATAATTATTACTGAATTATTACTGTTTGGTATTTTTAGGATTCTTTCTGGAGCGGGTTCATAATAAATATGTACTTTTGCAGCATGGAAAGAAGATTCAAGTTCATATATGGTCTGACCATCTGTGCCATCATAGTCTACAGCATCGTGCAGGGCTACTGGCTTTACAGCCGTTACCGAATGTCGCTTGAAGAATACAAAAGTGAACTGTACAGTATGATTATTGCCTGTGCTGAAGAAGAATTAGCAATCAGGAAATCATTGCCACATTCTCCAAGGTTCTACGGTAACCGTTTTAGGAAAACATACGAAATAAAGGGGGACGATGCTGTTGAGACATGGAGGTATGAAGTCTTTGCACTTGATACGCTACATTATATTCCCAAAGGATCAGATGCCAATGCATATCTATTGGATTATATAGCCAACCTCCATGACAGCCTTCCTACGAAACTGCCCAAAGGCTTGGAATACTTTGTGTTTACTTGTGACAGCAAGGGCCACGAAGACATGGGAACAAGCCAGTTGGTTGAAGCCCTCAACCGCTTCACCGTTGACCATCAGCATCCATTCCAAAAGGAACGGCTCGACAGCATCCTGCGGTCAAGAAGCATAGCGGCTCAAAGCATTACAACCACGAAAGCCGACACGATGATTTGGCAACCGTCCATGCAAGCAGATGGCTCCATTTGGCACCCCGTCATGCAAGTGTCTTATCCATACGACATCTTCGAGGGACAGGAGGTTGTGGTGACAACGGCCATCAGTATTTCGCCAGTCATCTGTCGGATGGCCTATACATTACTAATGACTGTGCTACTATCGGTGTTCCTCATCTTCTGTCTGGTCTATCAGATACTGACTATCCGCAAGCAACGGCACATCGAGGCCATTAGGCAGGAGTTTCTGCACACGATGATTCATGAACTTAAGCGACCCATATCGACGCTGAAGATGTGCGTGTCGTTTATGGGCAACGAAAGGATGATGCAGGACGAAGAGAGTAAACAGCGCATACTGGCCAGTTCGTATCATGAACTGGATAACCTGACTTCGTATTTCTCGAAACTACGTGACATCACACTGAGCGACGCTACTGAAATACCATTGGTAAAGTCAGACTTCTCTCTGCGCGGACTGATAGAGGAATGTATCGGCAAGCAGAACAGTCCTACAGGCAAGGAGTTGAAGATGGAAATCGTAGGTGATGATGATTTGAAGATAAGGGCAGACCGTATTCATCTGGCTAACATTATCTGCAACCTGCTGGAGAATGCCATCAAATACTCCCATGAGGCCGTGACTATCAGAATTGACTATCAACAACGCACGGACGGGCTGCTACAAATTACTGTTGCAGACAATGGCATCGGCATTGCAAAAGCAGATCAGCGGTATGTGTTCGACAAGTTCTACCGCAGCGAGACAGCGAAGGACAAGGCTATCCCCGGTATCGGGCTTGGACTGAGTTATGTGAAGTTGCTGGTGGAAGCACACGGAGGTACGATTACGTTTGAGAGCACCGAGGGTCAGGGTACAACATTCACTATTATAATACCGCAGACGGATGGAAAAGATTAGGATTCTGCTCGTTGACGATGACCGCCAGAACTCCGAGTTCCTGCGGAAGTTCCTGGAGGTGGAGGGCTACGAAGTAACTTACGCCGAGAATGGGCGCAAGGGTTGGGAGGCGTTTTCTGCTATTCGGCCCGATTTGGTGCTGCTCGACGTCAACATGCCTGTGATGAATGGTTTTGAGTTGGCACGGCTCATCCGCGAGCAAGACCGTGACGTTCTTATCTTCTTTCTCACTGACCGTACAGAAAAGGCAGACCGGCTGAAGGGATTCGACTTGAAAGGCAATGACTATATCCCCAAGCCGTTCTATCCTGAAGAACTTATAGCTAAGATTAAGGAAAGGTTTGAGCATCGCCAGTCCGCACCTTCCACTCGCATGACTATCGGTCAGACAGTTTTTGACAGCAATCTCTCAACCATAGAGATTGACGGAGTGGTGCAACATCTCTCAGCTCGCCAGTCGGAAATCCTCACCATCCTTGCACAGAACATAGGCCAGACCGTAAAGCGTGACACCATTCTCCAAACCGTTTGGGGTAATGATAGCTACGCCAATTCTCTCGCTCTTAACGTGCAGATTACATATCTCCGCAAGATGCTCGAAGCTGACACTTCCATCTCCATCGTGTCACTAAAGAAACGAGGGTATATTTTGGAGGCGAATAATGGGTAAGGTCGGCGCGGCATCATGGCCATCATCCAAGAAACCATCCGCTCAACAAGGTATAGGATTCTTCGCCATTAAGTTTCGAAGTGTGGTATGCAATCAGCAGAATGTGAGAAAGTAAGTGATGATATCTCACCGCGACTTTTACGGATTATTAATGATAGAGTTTACAATCGCTTATATAGACCGAATGGCAGGTTCTTATTGATGATTGCAAGGAGATGCCATCGCTTGGTGACATAGGCTTTCGACTTTCTACGATGGATGGCTGCGTATATCTGACGGGCAACCTTATCAATGGGCATCACCCAGAAGAGACCTTCGCCTTTTGCCATAGCAGTATCAACGAGACCGGGACGGACATCGGTAATGATTATGTTACTGCCTGACTTGAAAGCCTTCTTGTGCAGGGCTTCCATGTAGTTGATTTGGTAGGCTTTCGTCGCACTGTAGGCAGGTGCCATCGGTTCACCACGCAGCCCACCAGCCGAGGTAATGGCTACGAGGTGACCGTGACCTTGCTGTTCGAAGATGTGGTAGAGTGTATCAATGACGAAAGTCCAGCCTGTGACGTTGGTGTCAATCGTCGGGCGTTCCACGTCGTAGTTGAGAGAGGGATTGATCTCGCCCGTGCCAGAGCAGACAATGGCTAAGTCAATGCTTCCAAGTTTTCCAAAGAGTTCATGAATGGCCTGTTCGATTTCAATCTGTTTGGTGATGTCTGCTGTGGTGGTGAAAGTACTGTCGGGATGCTGTTGGCGCAATTCTTCCAATAGATTCGTCCTTCGTCCAACGATACCGAGAAGATTACCTTCAGTCACATATTTTTTAAAAAGGGCTTTGCCTATGCCAGATGTGGCTCCAATGATGATAATGTTCATATTTTGTCCTATTATGATGTTTAACAGAATGCAAAGTTAATCACTTTGCTCAAACATCACCAAAGAACAATGCCAAGAAATGGGGCTATAATAGTAAACTCTCAAAATGGTTTGAGAGTTTCATACAGAAAAGGTGATTTCTTTCCTGATTTTGCTGATAGTTGTCGGCGTAACCTTCAAGAAAGATGCTATGTCCTTCAAGTTGATTTGCTGAACAATCTGAGGACAGCGATTGAGCAACTGGATATAGCGCTCTTTCACGGTCAGACGGTAGGAGTCGAGATGCTGCGAATAAATCTGAAGAAACAAGTGCTTGTATATCTCACTCGTCTTTTCCTTCAGATATTTGTTCATCTCGAAGAGGCGTTTCAGTTCTTTACCGTCAATCAGATAGACCTTACTTGTCGTTTGTGCAATAATCGAAACGTTTGCACATAGATGTTCCATGCAATTTGGAAAGTCGGCGACAAACTCATCCGTAAAGGCGAAGCCTGTTATATAGCCCTTCTGCTCAGAAAGATTTCTTACGCTATACTTGAAGCATCCCTTTTCGACATGGCCTAACCACTGCGAAGGTTCACCCTCGCATTCCAATACTTCACCTCGCAGAAACGTCCTCTTCTCTCCATGCTCCTCGCAGTACCGCCGCAGAACCTCCAGATCCAGTCCCTCCTTGTAGGTGTTGAAGTGTTTGTTTGCTTGGTGTGTCAAATGTTTTTGAATGATATTTCCTAAAAATCCCATACTCCACAATAAATAATTAGGGGATATATACCCTACAAAGGCCACTATTCGTCGCAATGTGTACCCATTCCAATCTCTGATACCGCTTCATAATCTCCATGCCCCATCTCACACCTACTTCATTTATCTCGTCTTGAATGTTTTCTTCCGTTAATTCCTCAGGCGCAAGATGTTGGTTATGTTGGTTTATCCAACAATTCCATGCTTCGCTTTTGATAAGACGCTCTTTTCGCACATCGAAGGGCAATGTTGGTGGAATTGATTTATTGAGTCTATATTTTGCCAGTTCCCAAATTTGCATAACCCTTTCCCCTCTTTTAAAAGCCTCTTGTAGTTGAGCTAAGAATGCAGGTTCTTGTAATTCGGGTTGTTGTCTCCAATAGTTGTTTAAGTTATCAAACTCTTTACGTCTAATATCATCAATCTGTTTGTAAACATCATCCTGATAACTTACAACAAAAGGGCTTTCACTCTTTTGGGGATTATTGCCTTCCCACAATTGATTTACTACCGGTTTTAATACCGAAAATAGCGCAGATCCCAAACTATAATCTTGCTTACCTAAATCCTGATACTTAATAATCCAAGTTTCCCTGCGATAATATACATTTAATAGATAGAGAGCTGCCAGTGCCTGAATAAGAGCCTTAACATTACCAACACACAAACAAGCATACCTGTCATGTTTCACCGCTTGATAAGCTTTTTCCCAGTATGTCCCTTGCCGCTTATGGGCTTCCTTAAGTGGTCTCAACACCCGATTCTCATCTTTTGTCAGATTAAAAAAAGGAGCCACCACAAGCACACGTTTATTGTGAGTTTCCCATTTTATATCTATCAACTTCAAGCAGTCTTCATCAAACTTAATTGTATTGTCGCCTCTCTGTTTCTCACCATTGAGATCAAAATACAACTCCTTTGAAATTGCTTCTATTTGAACGCAACAGCGTACCAACAGATCTGCTATATGTGGTGAAAATGTCAGCAATTGAGTAGAACATGTCTCTACCACCTCTAGACCGTTTCTGTTTATGATTTTTTCGTCTGTTATAAAAATGTACTTTGACATCTCAATAACCTCTTTCTCAAGGTTTATATATGTTTGCCAATAAATATCTGATTTTTTCATTATCTAATGATTTTTATATGTAATAAAATGTTGCTATCCAGAAGATAATAGTTTTCTACGTATCTTCTCGAATTCATTCTATTCTCTTTACATTTTTATCCCCATTATATTTCTAATGACTTTTTTATAACCACATTCAAACTTCTTTTTATCTTTCTCTTTCATCCCCATTTCCCACTTATTCATCACAAAATGCCGATAGGAAGTACACCGTGTTACCATGTCTCGTCCGTTTCTTACATGAGTTTGATAACTATATAAGAGATTATGGAATTGTCCGAAATCTTTATACGACCACGATGCAACTAATATCAGCATATCGTAATCTATGACCAGCAAATCACCTATTTGCTTCTCATGTGCTTTAAGAATCTCGTTCCCTAAAATTCTCAGCTTTAACTTTTGATTCATGAGATAATTAATTCCTCGCACGCCAAACAAACGACTGTTGACAACTATAATAGGATGAACGACGACCTTCCCCTTACCATAGAATTCCTTCCAAGGGTGTTTCCCTGTAAAGAAATCCTCCATATTGTTCACAAGTTGTGGCAGTCCTTTATTCCTACCTCTAGTCTTCTTTTCTTTATTTAGTCTGTCATCTATGAAATTCATCAGCATGTCCATATTCCCACCATCTGCAGCTTCCCTTTGCACCCTCATATCCTTAAATTCAAACAAGAACAAATGATGTCTGGTTTTGATAGCGGCATCAGGTGCCGATTGCTGAGCTCCAAAGCATAAATCATTATATATTCTGATACGTTTGTCTCCTATCATCTGCCTAACCAATCCATAGAACAATTTTTTCTCGGCGAACTCTTTAGTTAGCAAATTCATGATAGCATTGTCTGAAAGAACTTTTTTCAAATCTTCTTTTACACTCCACCAAAATCCATCATATATAAGATGTGAATAATATGGTTGTGAAGCTATCAAATACTCATCTTCCGACATCTTCAAGACAGGATACTTTCTGAAACAGGTATTATCCAACATTTCTTGCTCTGTAAAAATGGATATCATCTTTTCTGTGTCCCAGATGTCAATACATTTATCTGATATATAGTTTACAAATTCGTTCCACAGCCTTATCGCATCGGTTTCCACATAGTCCTGTTTACGAACATAGTATAATCCTTCTTTGAAGTTTTCTTTTTCATGATAAACTGCAAGGGGCATCTGGGCCAATAGCATATAGCTGAACTCATTTTGGAATCCATATCTATTAACCACTCGTTTTATTGCTTCCCCAACTTGTTTATGTTCTTTTCCAAATTCACATAATGCAATATATTTCAACATTTGAGCTTTCTCCAGTTCCTTTTTGTTTTCACCGAACTGATCCAGATTTAACACATCTTGTTGCATGATGATTTTGGCATCGCGTATTTCTATTTCTCCGTCTATCTTTTCCAGAACGCCCTTCTCACGCCTCATTTCATTACTGTTTTCTGTCAGTATAGCTTTCAGCAGAGCCTCGTAAGCTTCAAAAGTCTCTCCAATACCAGCATACTCATTGGGCAACATCAATACTTTCTTCAACAATCTGTACAAAGCCTGATGATTTATCAGCGTTAGCCATGTTCCCTGATAGTTATCCTCTACTTGTTTCAACTTACGGAAGTGTTCTTTTACCTCGCTCTTCTCGTTATAATTTTGAAACATCATCTGCAAGCTCCGTTTTGCATCCATCGAGAAACTGTCAAAGCAATCCACACTAATCATGTGAATCACGCCTTCTATCAACCACCGTTTGTTTATTCCCTTTAGATGTGCTTGTGTGTTTCTCTCTCTGTCATTATAGAAATCTGAATATTCCACAGTCTTTGTCACATACGAATGATATCCCAACTTCTTGGGATGTTTAGTAACAGTGGCCAGAACTTCATTACTTAGTTCCTCTCCGCCTATCATCTTCTCACCTTTCATAAACACACCAAATGACATTGTCTGGTTCATGATATTCGTTGTATAGTCACCCACAAAGAGAGTCTTAGGATTAAAACTTGTCTTCTGGAAATATTGCACGAAATAATGTAGGAAACCATATTTCTTGAAGTTGTGCTTGTAGGTAATGAGTATGCCTAAATCAGTTAACACCAATGGGCAAACTCTACTAACTTCCACATTTTGGCGCGCGCACTCCTCAAACATCCTTTTGTTCAAGTAGTTCTTCCATCCACCATCCACATGCCTGGTGTCTGCCAGAACAAGCACAAGGTATATTCTACTGTCTTCATCAGCATTTTTATCCCAATCAAACAGGCCGTCTTGTATCCTTTTAGCATTCCTTACCAGCTGACCAACACCCTTATAACGCCATTTGTTTTTCTCTGTATCTAGATACCCAACAAAATCCTTATCGATCTCATCTATAAGTTGCTTTGTCGTTCCATCTGCCTTTATTTCTTTTGGTATTCTGATATCCTTGCATTCAAAGAGTATAACATCTTTTCCATCACGGATATAGAAGTCTGGTGGTGAACTCAATTTCTTTTCAGGAATCAGTGACTTACATTCTTTGTCAGTGAGAGATAGCCAGCCGAACGAAGCAGCCACCTCTTTTAAACAATTAACAAGAACGGTTTCCTCAGAGAATTCAGTGGTAAATATCCTATTAAAACCCTGGAGGTCATTTCCATGCTTACTTTGCCACAATTCATTAAAATCAAAATACAACCCATCGAACATCCTCTTTATCATAAATGAAACGTCTATGACAGCATATTCGTGAGGTGCTATCTTGACGAATGGTCTTTTCCGAAAAGCCTCATAATCTATATTGTCCGTCAGTGGTATTACTTCATGGATATCAATGGAGTCCTTATTGACTATCTCTTCTGATAATAGTCCATCGACATCCTCCAGTTTTTCAAAGTCTATCACACCCGTTTTATCCCTAGCCAAAGCTTGAATGCTAAAATATGTAGTTACATAGTCATTCCATGTTGACAGTTGGTATTTATCTAGAAAAACCTCAAGTAGGTCTTTCAGTTGTGGATGATTTGCTACGAATCTGAAAAACTTGACTGTTCTGCTTGCTTGATTTCTAACCAATTCATCCAATTCTGATTTCTCATTGAAGAAATCCTGATATGAATATCTTGACATCAAGAGGCTAGCGATATATAGCTCCAAATCCTCTTCTTTCTTATACGGTGGTTCGCCTTGACTACGGTTAAAAGTTAATTCATTGGCAGTCATAAACGCCTTATAAAGTTCCCTCTCTAAAATTCCTATGTCATCCGTGCCATCGCTTTCAGGCATCGCCATGATATATTTCAGCAATAGTAGCGGTGTTTCGCAACCAGTCGCATATTTCATGGGCTGTTTCTGGTTCGCTACCTCCATAGCATAATATTGCTTATACCGATGAATCACATCAAGTAACTGGTCCAGGTTGTTAGGACCGAAGAAGAATCGTGGAACATCTATTTGGGTCGTTTCTTCATCTCGAAAATCGGGGTTGTAAAATGGCTTACCTACAAGTTTGTTGTACATATTAGAGCACAGCCTTATAGCCCAGATTCGTGGTAATCCTGCAAGGAGTTTTTCAAGGGGGTACATTTCTCCTTTGGGATAAAGTTGTTTATACCCCACTATTCCTACTAATGTTCCTTGATTATATATAGCCATTATTTATACAAATAAGTCTCGTTAATCTTACTTAATGATTAAAACTCTTCCCCCAAACGCGCCGTTAAATATTTATTTATTGATGTTAGTTGTTATGTTCAACCATTTTTCAGGAAATGTTCATTTATATGTTCTTTAAAAACCGAAAACGTTCTTGAAGAAGCTTTAACTTGTCCATTAACTCTTCGAAATCTAATGACTGCCCATATATGAAACTTTCTTTCATCTCGTTGTAGTCAGCCTCATAAGCAGACATCAGTTCATCACTTGGCACAATCTGAATATTGGCAGGTAGCTCCTTGTCGTAATCCACATAACCAACATGATAGAACTTGCGACGATGTTCCACAATCTCATGATAGAGCACCAAATCATTAAGAGCTATTTCTGCGTATGGGGTATGCATCAGTTTTTCCAAATCGTAAAAGTGGCGTGTCATTCTATGCGTCCTCGGTTCGTCCTTCTGGAACTCCTCGCATAAAAGGAAGGCTTTTTCCAAGAAAGTCCTGGCAGGGCTGACGGTACGAATTGTTTGAACGAGGTCGGAATCAACATCTTCATCTTTATCTTTATACGCTTGCTCTATAAGTGATGAAATTCTTCTCATTTCGTAGGGCTCAGACATCGACAATACACTGATCTCCACTTTTACCGTAGGGATAGCGTATGCCGCTTGGCTATTGTAGAGTGAAGGGTATTGCACGTATAGCACAGAAGGGTCTTTGTCGTGTGGCACTTTTCTTGGCTCACCATTTTCATTGGTTATGTCATTGTCTGTGAGAACAGTTACTTCAAGCCCCATCTCGACAAGTTTTGCCGATAACTCGTCCTTGAACTCTCCAAAAAGAAAGTCTTGTCCTTTCTCTCGAAGATTATGTATTTGCGTATTACTGGTACAGCTTGCACAAGAGAGTTGCTTGACGTTCAGAAAAAAGTCACGGCTCAATGCTAAATCTATATCTTCACTGAATCGGTTGATGATATCCCAGCCTTTACTGAGACTCGTACCACCTTTAAACAACAGGTATTCTGTTACACTGGTGTGAAAAAGGGTATACAACACTGCCGTTACCCACCAGTCCTTCTCTGCAGCAGCTTCATCAATTTGCCGTGCCTCGGTCACACCTTGTATCATCGCCTTTCGCTCATCGAGCGAGAAATCAATCCATTTGCTCATTGCTTTATTCCTTTCTTTATAACTTGTCGCATCCATACAGGAGCCAACAATAAATCATATTCTATGGTGTCAGTCTCAGGAGTTTCCGTGAACAGTTGTCCAATCCTCGCTTCAACATCCTGAGTGATGTTATGCTCACCAATGCTACGTAATGCCTGTACCAATTCTGGCATCAAACGTCCACGGAATGCAAAGTTCTTAGGTGCCCCATGCTTCAGAGTCACTGTTCGATTCCCTAATTTCAATTTTCGCCCAGACCCAGTAGTCAGAAAAATAGTATTCATGGGTACTTGCGTTGAGAATCCTAAGCGATTAGCGGCAGTGGCTCCAGTTGGTATAACTTTTGCCTTGTCTCGTTTGGCAATTTCTTTCACCAATTCGTAAGCCGAAGGATAAAGGATGCCAAAACGTGTTTTACGTGCCTTGACATACACACCTTTGGCTATTCGTGTAATCAATCCTTCTTTCTCAAAGATGGCGAGCAGCTTGGTGACGTACTCGACATCATACTGGGGGAAAGAAGAAACAAAGAATATCTCGCCGAACTTACTGCGAGCAATCCTTTTCCTAATCTGTTGTACTACTGCATTCTCCATTGATTTTGTATATAAATTATGGTCGGAATAATAACAAATATTTCCGACCGCAAAGATACAAAATTTCTTTCACACGACAATACTTTAAGTGTTGAAATTAAGTTTCATTGGCAAATGATAGCGTTTTTCTTGCTGTATAGATGGCATTCTTATATTAATGTGTTGTTTTTTACATCAGGGGCAATATTGCCAGAAAAGATGACTTCAAGAATAAAATGTAGGATGCGGGAAAAAATATCCATATTAGTGGGAGAATTATGCACATTATTCACATTAGTTTCCAAGTAGATTTCTTGTGTGGATTGTAAGATTTTGGACAATTCTCCCTTGGAAAACATAAAGTGGTTACGATTTGAAACTGATGTCGAAATTTTGTAAACTTTTAAGAATAAAAAGTTGACGCTCTATAGGGCGTCATTTTTTTGCCATTTTTTCAACCCGAAAATTTTAGCCTTTTGCTAATTGTTACTGCTTTGAAATGCTGTGTCTATCGGTATCTTACAACACAAACACCTATTCCATTTCACTATATAGTTACGATCTCCAACTGATACTCCAATTTGGCATCTTATAGCGACAGGTGAGGGTTGTGGGACTATGGGAATGCATACTTATGCATATTCATAATAAGCTATTTAGAAAGTATGGCACTTTGAGGGAGAGAATGGCGTAAACGCTCCCAGCGTTTGACGTTTTCTCTCTCGGTGTTTGGTATGCCTGAATATTTATGCAGAATAAGGGATTCTCAGTTCCCTGCATAGAAACAAGTTGTTCCCACACTGGGAATAAAAAGTTCCCACGTTGGGAATAATTAATAATCATGATGAATCTGCGAAAATATGCCAACATCTAACCCAACATCTCTGAAATGCCCTGTCATAAAGGCCTTGGCGTGGGTTAGATGTTTCTTAAACATATCCCGTACATCTAACCTACATTTAACCCATGTTTCACCTGAATAACAAAATGAACAGGATATGTACGGGATATGTGGGTTAGATGATGGTTAGATGTTTGAGCATCATCTAACCTGTCTTAAACCCTTTGTACATCGATGTCTCAAGAGATTAGGGTTAGATGTTGTTCAAATTCCGCTCGACAAAATTAAAGAAAAACAATATTATTCTTTGTTTTGTCCTCGCTTAATCGTATCTTTGGCTTCGCCGAAGATACTTTCGTTCGAAAATAAAAATAAATTCCTATTTATTTTGTATTGTCCTCGCTTAATCGTACTTTGGCTTCGCCGAAGATACTTACGCTCGACAATAAAAATAAATTCCTATTTATTTTGTATTGTCCTCGCTTAATCGTATCTTTGCAGTCAAAAGGAATGCGCATGGAGAAGGAAGGAAAGAAGAAACTACGGTTCGCCATCTTCGGTAATGTGTATCAGGCGAAGAAGTCGGCCAGCATCCAGAAAATACTCTCGTATCTCTCTGAGCGGGAGGCAGATGTGTTTATGGAGCGGGAGTTCTACGACTTCGTCACGAAGGGACAGCATCTGGAGGTGCAGGTGACGAGGGTGTTCGAAGGGAATGACTTCGATGCAGACTTCGTGATCTCCATGGGAGGTGACGGAACGTTATTGAAGTCGGCTCATTTTGTGGGTGGTAAGGGTATTCCCATTATGGGTGTGAACATGGGGCGCCTGGGATTCCTCGCGGATGTGAGTCCGCAGGAGATAGAGAGTGCCATTGACGCGCTGTATCGTGGGGAGTATGATTTAGAGGACCATGCGGTGATTCAGGTGGAGTTGGAGGGACAGCAGCTGCAGACCTGTCCGCGGGCGCTGAACGATATTGCTGTGCTGAAACGCGACAATGCCTCGATGATCTCTATCCGCACATGTATCAACGGTGAATACCTGGTAACCTATCAGGCTGACGGTCTGATAGTGAGTACACCCACGGGTAGTACAGCCTATTCGCTCTCGAACGGCGGACCGATCATTGTGCCGCAGGCAGGAATCTTTTGTCTGACACCTGTTGCTCCACATAGTCTGAACATCCGTCCCATCGTGGTGAAGGACGACAGTGAGATTACCATCACCGTGGAGAGTCGTTCGCATAACTTCCTGATTGCCATCGACGGCAGGTCGGAGCGTTGTGAGGAGGGTACACGACTCACCATCCGTAAGGCGCCGTACGGCATTCATATCGTGAAACGGCGCGGACAGAAGTATTTCTCCACCCTGAGGGAGAAGATGATGTGGGGGTTGGATCAACGATAGAAGGAGCCTCTCCCCAACCCTCCCCAAAAGGGAGGGAGCGCTCGAAGTTACCATCAAGTCAAAACTTCTGTCTCACAAAGCATATCATAAAGTTCTTTGCAGAGCAAAGCGGCAGAGCCGAGCGCAAAGTTCAAAGCTCAAAGTTCAAAGTTGAATATAAGGGAGTATTTTAGTAGGAAGGAAAGCAAGTACAGCGCGAAGGTTATTATGAAATGGCTGTGGCGAGCTTGGCGGGGCAATCAGCTACAAGCAGTGCTGAATGCCTCGTTAGGACTGCTGAGCGTGGTGGTGAGTCTGGCTCAGGTATGGGCTATTCAGCACGCTATCGACGTGGCCTCTCATACAGCTGAAGGCTCCCTCTATTGGGCTGTGGCGTATATGGGACTGCTGATACTGGCTAATTTCGCCATCAGCATCAGTAGTATCTGGGTGCGGAACATCTTGGGAATACGCGCACAGAACCGTATGCAGCAACGAATGCTCGACAGAATCCTGCGCTCTGAATGGCGCGGAAAGGAACGTATGCACAGCGGTGATGTGATTAACCGACTGGAAGGCGATGTGGGTAATGTGGTGAGTTTCCTTACTGAGACCTTGCCCGGCGCCCTCTCCACCTTGGCCATGTTCCTCGGTGCGTTCTTCTATCTGTTCTCCATGGACAAGTGGCTGGCAGTCATCATCATAGTGATGTTACCGCTGTTCCTGGCAGTGAGTAAGATTTATGTGAACCAGATGCGGCACTTTACCCGACAGGTGCGCGACAGTGACTCGAAGGTGCAGAGCGTATTACAGGAAACGGTGCAGAACCGAATGCTCATCAAGACGCTGGAGAGTGACACGATGATGGTTGACCGACTGGAGAACACGCAGAGTGAGCTGCGGCAGAACGTGGTGAAACGTACGATGTTCTCGGTGTTCAGTAACCTGATCCTGAACTTCGGCTTCGCCTTGGGTTACCTGGTTGCTTTCCTGTGGTCGGCCCTGCGCATGTCGGCCGGTACGCTTACCTTCGGTGGTATGACCGCCTTCCTGCAGCTGGTGAACAGGATTCAGGGACCGGCACGTGGACTGACCAAGCTGGTGCCTGCCTTCGTGAGCGTGTTCACGGCCGCAGAGCGTTTGATGGAGCTGGAGGAGGATCCCATGGAGGAGCAGGGAGAGCCCATAGAGCTGGAAGGACCGTGTGGGGTGCAGCTGGAAGCGGTTTCCTATGAGTATGAACCTACCGACGGGAAGGTGATTGACAACCTGTCGTTTGATTTCTACCCGGGTAGCTGTACGGCTATCTTGGGCGAGACGGGAGCAGGTAAGACCACCCTTGTACGATTGATTCTGGCCTTGCTGCGCCCGCAGAGTGGAGAGGTGTCCATCTATAATGAGAAGATGAAGAAAACCCTCTCTCCCCGCATGCGTTGTAACTTTGTCTATGTACCGCAGGGAAACACCTTGATGAGCGGTACCATACGTGAGAACCTGCGTTTAGGAAAGCTGAACGCCACGGACGAGGAGATGAAGGAGGTGCTGATGCAGGCTTGTGCAGGCTTCGTGTTTGATCTGCCCAAGGGCTTGGACACCTCTTGTGCCGAATCCGGTGGCGGCTTGAGTGAGGGTCAGGCGCAGCGCATTGCCATTGCCCGTGCCTTGTTGCGCAACCGTGGCATCATGCTGTTCGATGAAGCTACCAGCGCCCTTGATCCCGACACGGAACGGCAGCTGCTGCAGAATATCCTGCAGAAGCGCGACAAGACCGTCATCTTCATCACCCACCGTCCGGCAGTGGTTGATTATTGTGATCAGACCTTAAAGATTGAGAAACTGGCTTAATCTGTTTTCCCTTCCGAATACAGCACTTGCACCAATGTCTGTCCTACAGCTTGGAGAGTGTTCTTGTCGATATGCTCCATATCGTCGTTGATGGTGTGCCAGGTAGGACCGAACCCGCTCTGCTGACAATCGGGATAGAAGGGAATGATATCAATGGTTGGGATACGTGCCTGTGTATTGATGGGCGTATGGTCGTCGGTGATATACTCCCCGCTGCTGTCGGGGAAATAGCTGCCGAAGCCCACCACCTTGGCGGCTGCCCACACCTTATTTAATATAGGCTGCGCATATTGCTTGGAGAAACGCTCCTGATAGAACTGCGCCCCCTGGCCACCCACCATGTCGAGGAGGATTCCGTAGCGTGGTCTGTAGTCTGCTACATGCGGGTTACTGGCCCAATAGGCTGCTCCCAATGCCCACACATCGCCTGTGGTGTTATACGTGTTGGTGTCCCATTGCGGCGTACCCCAGTCTTCTGCATCAAAGCAGATGAAGTCAACCCCCACCTTCAGCGAGTCGGCAGTCTGTATCAACCGCGCCAGCTCCAGCATCACGGCCACGCCGCTGGCTCCATCGTTCGCAGCCATCACGGGCGTCTTCCAGTTCCTCTCGTCCGGGTCGTTATCAGCCCACGGCCGACTGTCCCAATGGGCACAGAGCATCACCCTCGTGGTGTTGTCGGGCTGAGTGGAAGCAATGATGTTCGTACTGTTCAGTGCCGTTCCGTCATAGCCTTGGAGAACGGTCTTCTGGGTGACGGTCTGACAGCCGAACTGCTGGAACTGCTTGATGATCCACGCCTCACACTGGTCGTGCGCAGCACTGTTCATCGTTCTCGGACCGAAGTCGCATTGTGCCTGACAATAGCTGAAAGCACTGTCGGCATTGAAGGCAGGACCTGCCGGAGAACTCAGCACCAGCACCTCCTGATGGGTTTTGCTGCTCTTACAAGCCACGAGCAGGAGTAGAAGTAAAGGAAGGAATCGTTTCAGGTTCTTGATGATCATCATCGTGTATTCGTTTTTTTTGTTTATCTGTCTATGCGCTGCACCTGAGCCATCACCCGCAGCCAGTTGCCGCCCCAGATCTTCTCAATATCGCGTTCACTATATTTGCGCCTGAGCAGGTGCAGGGTGAAGTTAATGGCCTCGCTGCTGTTGGCCATACCCACCACACCGCCGTCGCCGTCGAAATCCGTACCCAAGCCCACATGGTCTATGCCCATGACGGCAATGGCATGCTCCAGATGAGCCAACGCATCAAGGATGGTTGCCTCTCCCTCTTTGCGCAGGAAACCGTGGTAGAGGGTGGTATGGGCCACACCGCCCTTGGCCGCCAATGCCCGCATCTGGTCGTCGGTGAGGTTGCGGGGGTGGTCACACAGGGTACGACTGCTGCTATGACTGCATACAATGGGTGTACGACTGATTTCCAGGGCGTCGTAGAAGCTCTTCTCGTTGGCATGACTCAGATCCACCATCATTCCATTGGCGTTCATGGCCTGAATCACTTTCTCGCCGAAGGCACTCACACCATTGTGTGTGTTGCATCCCTTGGCCGAGTCGCAGATATCATTATCCCCGTTATGACAAAGTGTGATATATACCACCCCTCGCTGGGCGAAATGCTTGACGTTTGCTACGTCGTGGTTCAGGGCCAATCCGTTCTCAATGCCGAACATAATGCTCTTGCGCCCCTTCCGCTTGTCTTCGTACAGGTCGCTGGGCGTGCGGGCAATACTGATATACCGACTGTTGTTGCGCACAATCTCCTCGATCTTGTCGAAGATCAGGTCGGCATAGGCCATCGGACTGTTCACGTCGAAGGGTACGATCTGCGAGAACTGCTCACCGATCTTGGGCTGTGGCAGATAAGCCGCCATGATGACAGCATCCTGCCGACCTTCGGTCATCTTATGCAGGTCGACGAGGATACGCGGGTCGCGCTGCTCGAAATGAATACCCTGCGGGAAGAACATCGGCGTATCACAGTGCGTATCCAAGGTGAGAATCCTATGATGCAGACGTTTGGCCACCTGGAAATTCGTAGCCTGTTTCACCAGCCAGCTGAACAAGGGGAGTCCGCTTTCCAGCCATTCGGGATGCCACTGCACACCTAAGATAGGTTTGAATTCACTGCTCTCGATGGCCTCGATGGTACCGTCGGGAGCCGTAGCCACCACATGGAAGCGCGAACCGGGGTCGGAAACGGCCTGGTGGTGGAAGGAGTTCACATAGATGTTCTGCGTTTTGTACAGATCGTATAAGATACTGTCCTTATGAATGGTCACGCTATGGGTGAGCTCGTTGCGATTCGCATCCTGCGAATGCTTGATGGTAGTGGCGCTGATGTCCTGTGCCACATGACCGTCGAGGGCCATCACGATAGTCTGTATTCCCCGGCAGATACCCAAGATAGGAATCTGACGGTTGTACGCCAGTCGGGTGATAAGCATCTCGGGGAGGTCGCGTTCGGCATTGATGCCGTGCAGCTTGGGTGAGGGTTCCTCGCCGCACCACAGAGGGTTATAATCTGCACCGCCGCTGAGCAGCAGACCGTCGAGGTGATCCAGGGTGTTCACCAGTACGTTCTTATCGGCCACAGGAGGAATAATCACAGGCGTTCCACCTGCCTGGATCACCTGTTTGTAATACCTGTCACGCAGGGAAGCATCCCCATCGGTGAAGTTACTGGTAATACCTATAAGAGGTCGATGGTCGGCCTCGGGGAATGTCGCATAGATCTTACTGAGGTGCGACTGCAGATTAAAGTTCTCCATTTTATTAATCCAATGCAATGGGTATCTCTCTCTTCACGCTTTGCTCCAGCGAGATGAGCGTCTCGGTGGCCACCACGCCGGGGATGTCCTGCAGCTGGTTGTTGAGCAGGTCCATGAGCTGTTCATTGTCGCGTGCATAGAGTTTGACGAGCATGGTGTACGGACCGGTTGTGAAGTGACATTCCACAATTTCGGGGATGTGCACGAGTCGTTCCACCACTTGCTTATACATACTACCACGTTCAAGGTTAATGCCTACATAGGTACAAGTACTGTAGCCCAACGATTTGGGGTTCACATCGAAACCACTACCAGTAATCACGCCCTCGTCGGTGAGACGCTGCACGCGCTGGTGGATGGCTGCACGGGAGACGTTGCATTCTGCTGCTACGTCTTTGAAAGGAATCCTCGCGTTTTTCGAGAGGATGTTCAGGATTTTCTTGTCCAGACTGTCAATCTTGTCCATTTGATTGCCTAATTCTTGTTAAGTAATGAAATCTGTTAGCAAAAATAGGTATTTAAAATGAAATATGCAACATTTTGACATGAAAATTGTGCAAATTCAGTCAAAATGCTGCATATATGTCAGGAAAACGGACCTGATACTATTTTTCAATGCCCACCAGCTCCACGATAAAGATCAGTGCGCTGTAGGCAGGAATATCACCAGTTTCACGGGCGCCGTAAGCCAGTTCCTGTGGGATATAAAGCTCCCACTTGCTTCCTACAGGCATCATGGTGAGCGCCTCGGTCCAACCCTTGATGACATCCGTAGGACGGAACTTATTGGTTTGTTCTGCGCGTTTGTAACTGCTGTCGAACACCGTTCCGTCAATCAGTCGGCCCTCGTATTTCACAATCACCTGATCGTCTTTGGTGGGCACCTTTCCCTTACCCTTTGTCAGGATCTTGTACTGCAGTCCGCTGGGGGTTACCTGCACACCAGCCTTCTTACTGTTCTCGCTCAGGAACTGCTCGCCAGCTTTGCGCACAGCCTCTTTCTTGGCATTGACAACAGCTCCCATGCGGGTGTTGAAGTAAGGTTTGGGATCCTGACCAAAGACGGTGGAGTCTTTCTTCAGTGAGGCCATGAAGCCTTTCGTGAACAACTCCTCCTGTATGGTGTAGTCGGAACCCTGCAAATCATTAGAGATAGACGGCAGCATGCGCTCTTTCACCATGCCTGCAATCTGGATACCGGCACTGTAGGCTTTCTTCTTGCCGTCAACACCGCTTTTCATGGCCTCCTCAAAGCTACTCAGGAAATCATCGAGGTAGGCTTCATCCATATCGTACTGCTGTTTCAGGAAGGTCATCAAACCATCGGTCATGGATGCTCCCGCAGCATAGCTAAGGGAGTCGGAAGGGGTGGTTAGTGTTACTTTCTGAGCAGATGCTGTATAGAAAGAAGCACTCACCATGACGGTGAGTGCTATAAGGATGATTCTCTTCATGATGGAAAAGATTATTTCTCAATACCCAGCAGCTCAAGCTTGAAGATCAGTGCAGAGAAAGGCTTGATACCTCTCTGAGCACGGTCGCCGTAAGCCTGCTCCTGCGGAATAACGATCTCCCAAACAGAACCAACGGGCATGTTGGTAAGCGCTGTGGTCCAACCGGGAATAACCTGGTTAGCAGCCAGAGTAACAGGCTCGCCACGCTTGTAAGAGCTGTCGAACACATTACCGTCAATGGTCTTACCCTCATAATGTACCTTTACCATAGAGGTGTCGGTGGGGAGAGCACCTGTACCAGCCTTGATTACCTTGTACAGAACGCCACCCTTGAGTGTCTTCACGTCCTTACCCTTGGCATAGTTGGCAACATACTTCTCGCCTTCAGCCTTGTTTTCACTGAACTGCTTCTCGGTCTGATCCTTCTTGTAGTCAGTCATCAGCTTCTGTGCCAGCTCACCAGCCTGCTCCATAGTCATCAGACCCTTAGTACCTGTTGTACCGCTGATGAAACCAGCCATGAAGTTCTTCTTGGAGATGGTCTTGGTTGAGTCCTCACCGAAGATCTCGAGGTTGATACCCTTGATCATCTGGTTGCCCACCTGCTTACCGATCTCGATACCTGCATAGTAAGCGTTCTTCTTCTTGTCGTCACCAGCATTAGCACCTTCGTTCAGACCTTTGATAAAGTCGTCCAAGTAAGCTGTATCAACACCGAGGCGCTGTACCAGATAGTCCTTCAGACCCTGTGTCTGTGCCATACCCATGGCATAGCTCATACTGTCGAGATCACTCTTCAGGTTAGCCTTGGGAGTGGGGTTGCCGCATGATGTGAAAGCGGCGGCTACGATAGCCATAGCGGCTACGATTGTTACTTTTTTCATTGCTTTTCTTATCTATTTAAATTACGATTTTACAATTTTACAATTTCACCATTTTACAATTGAACTAAGTTCAAATCATAAAGTTCAAAGTTCAAAGTTCAATGTTCAAAGAACTTCAATAAGTTCCACATCGAAGATCAGTGCGGCATACGGAGGAATACTGTTGCCAGCGCCACTCGGACCGTAAGCCAGGAGGTAGGGGATGAAGAAGCGGGTCTTACCACCCTCTTTCATCAGCTGCAGACCTTCTGTCCAACCGGCAATCACACCGTCGAGGGGGAATACAGCCGGCTCACCACGCTGCACACTGCTGTCGAACACTGTTCCGTCAATCAGGAAACCTTCGTAGTGGCACTTTACCTTATCGGTGGCCTTCGGACTCTTGCCCGTTCCTTCCTTCAAAACCAGGTATTGCAGACCGCTCTCGCGGGTTACCACACCTTCTTTCTTGGCATTGGCTGCCAGATATTTCTCGCCTTCTTCCTTGGCAATCTTGCCTTTCGCTTCTTTTTCGCGGTTCAGTTTCTCTTCCTGCTGTTGGAAATAGGTCTGTACAATGGTCTGTGCCTCACGGTGTCCTATCTGCGGATCCTTTCCTTCCAGCACGTCCTTGACAGCTGCTGCGAAGTCGTTCACATCGAACTCGTCGATGCCCATCTGCAGCAATTGCTGACCGATGCCGAGACCTAACGAATAACTCAGTTTGTTCATCTTCAATTATAAATATTATTAATAACGTGCAAAGTTACACATTTTCTTGAATTTCATCGCCTTTATTGAAGAAAAATGTGTAATTTTGTGCATTGTTAAGATTCATCAACCCGTTTTTCCGTATTTCGGAGCTTGCGGGAACCTAATAGAAAGGAAAAGGAACATGAAGAAAATTGTTGTGTTGACAGGTGCGGGAATGTCTGTGGAAAGCGGACTGAGCACCTTCCGTGATGCTGACGGTCTTTGGGAGAACTATCCAGTGAGTCGTGTGGCAACGCATGAGGCATGGGAAGATGATCCTGAATATGTGAATAATTTCTATAACATGCTGCGTAAGAAACTGTTGGCTGCCAAGCCCAACGAAGGTCATAAGCTGGTGGCCAAGCTCGAAGAGCAGTACGAGGTGACGGTCATCACGCAGAATGTGGACAACCTGCACGAGATGGCAGGCTCGACGCATGTCATCCATCTGCACGGGGAACTGATGAAGGTATGTTCCAGCAGGGATGTGGACAACCCCCGTTATCAGAAGACGTTAGGCGGCGACGACCTCGAAGTGAAACCGGGCGAGAAAGCTGGCGACGGCTCTTTGCTGCGCCCCTTCATCGTGTTCTTCGGCGAAGGTGTGCCCAACATCAGCATTGCCGCCGAGGAGGCTTCCAAGGCTGATATCTTCATCATCATCGGTACCTCGTTGGTGGTCTATCCGGCAGCAGGACTTGTACAATATGTCTCACCCGACGTGCCTGTCTATCTCATTGATCCCAACCCAGTGATGAAGACCGGCTACCGCCATATCGAGCATATCCAGAAAGGGGCTTCTGAGGGTATGAAGGAACTGGTTGAACGCTTATTGGAAAAGAAATGATGAATACACCTCAACTGGAGAAAAAGAAGGTGTGGAAAGAGGTGCGCGACTATCTTTTTATCGCTGTGGCCATGCTTTCCTACTGTGTGGGCTGGTCGATATTCCTGTTACCTAACGGCATTCCTGCGGGAGGCGTGGCAGGTGTCTCGTCTATCCTTGAATGGAGTGCGCTGCATATTCCTGCACAGGTATCCTACTTCGCCATCAATGCCACCTTGTTGATTATCGCCCTGCGCATCCTGGGGTGGAAATTCTGCGTGAAGACGGTCTATGCGGTGATGGTGCTTACTGTGGCGCTTACGCTGACGCGTGAGTTCACGGCAAACCTGCATCTGCTGCACGACCAGCCTTTCATGGCGGCCATTCTGGGTGCTGTGTTCTGCGGAAGTGGTGTAGGACTGGGCTTAGGCGTGAATGGTAGTACGGGTGGTACTGATATCATTGCCGCCATCATCAACAAATACCGCGATATCTCCTTGGGAAGGGTGATCCTGATCTGCGATGTGGTGATTATCTCGTGCAGCTATATTGTGTTGCGCGACTGGGAGAAGGTGATCTATGGTTACGTGGTGCTGTATGTCACGGCCTTCTGTATCGACCAGGTGGTGAACTCCATGCGCCGAAGCGTGCAGTTCTTCATCATCTCCGAGCGGTATGAGGAGATTGGTCATCGCATCAACTTCGACCCGCACCGCGGCTGTACCGTCATCAACGGACAGGGTTTCTATAGCGGACGTGAGGTGAAGATGCTGTTCGTGCTGGCCAAGAAGAGCGAGAGTGCAAAGATCTTCCAACTCATCGATGAGATTGACCCCAACGCGTTCGTCAGTCAGAGTGCCGTCATCGGCGTCTATGGCGAGGGCTTCGACCGGTTTAAGGTGAGTCATAAGCATTCTAAGCCCGCCACTACGTGATGGCGGACTTTCGAGGAAGGAGGAAGGACGAAGGAGGAAGGAGATATGCTTCAAGGATAGTGAAGCAAGAAGCAGGAGGCAAGAAGCAAGAGGCAAGAAGTAAGAGATATGCTTCGAGTACAAGTGGTTTGATAATGAATACTGTATATGATGCCTATATCTCTGTGCTATTCTCCTTCCTCCCTCCTCCTTCCTCCCTCCTCGATAATAAAATTAAATAAACAATATGCAAGAAAAAAACAACATTCAGCTGCCTGAGAATGCGTTCACAGAGCTGAAAGAAGGAGAACAGTATGAGCCGGTAATGTCGCCCATGAAGCAGTATGCTGAGGTGAACGGCTGGTCGGTAACATGGGGCATTCTGATGGCCGTGCTCTTCTCGGCCGCTGCCGCCTACCTCGGACTGAAGGTGGGACAGGTGTTCGAGGCAGCCATTCCCATTGCCATCATCGCCGTGGGTGTGTCAACAGCGGCACACCGTAAGCAAGGACTGGGTGAGAATGTCATTATCCAGAGCATCGGTGCCTGCTCGGGTTCCGTGGTGGCTGGTGCTATCTTCACCCTGCCTGCCATCTATATCCTGCAGGCGAAGTATCCTGAGATGACCGCCTCGTTCATCAATATCTTCCTGAGCTCGCTGCTTGGCGGTATCCTGGGTATCCTGTTCATGATTCCGTTCCGTAAGTATTTCGTGAGCGACATGCACGGTAAGTATCCTTTTCCCGAAGCGACAGCCACCACACAGGTGCTGGTAAGCGGTGAGAAAGGAGGCTCGCAGGCCAAACCGCTGCTCATCGCAGGTATCATAGGTGGTTTATACGATTTCTTCGTGGCTACCTTCGGTTGGTGGAACGAGAATGTCACCACGCGCATGATAGGGTGGGGAGCCGATCTGGCCGACCGTGCCAAGCTGGTGCTGAAGGTGAATACAGGTGCTGCCGTGTTAGGTCTGGGGTATATCATCGGACTGAAATATGCGTTTATCATCTGTCTGGGCTCGCTGGCTGTATGGTGGATCATCGTGCCGGGCATGGCCCTTTTGTTCCCTCATGATATTCTCAACACCTGGGATCCCAGTATTACCACGGCAGTGGGTGATATGACTCCCGAGCAGATCTTCAAGTTTTACGCTAAGTCGATAGGTATTGGCGGTATTGCCATGGCTGGAATCATCGGTATTGTGAAAAGTTGGGGCATCATCAAGAGCGCAGTGAGTCTGGCCACCAAGGAGATGAAGGGCGGCAGTAGCGAGAGTAAGAACCTGCTCAGGACGCAGCGCGATATTGCCTTTAAGATTATCGCTATCGGCTCTATTGTCACCATCCTCATCACCTTCCTCTTCTTCTGGTTCGGCGTGATGGATAACCTACTGTTTGCCGTTGTGGGAATCCTACTCGTTACCGTCATTGCCTTTCTCTTCACCACCGTGGCGGCCAACGCCATTGCCATCGTGGGTAGCAACCCTGTGAGCGGAATGACGCTGATGACCTTGATTCTTGCCTCTGTCGTCATGGTGGCTGTGGGCTTGAAAGGTTCTGGCGGTATGCTGGCTGCCTTGATCATGGGTGGTGTGGTATGTACGGCTTTGTCTGTGGCTGGTTCGTTCATCACCGACCTGAAAATCGGCTATTGGCTCGGAACCACGCCGAAGAAACAGGAGCAGTGGAAGTTCTTAGGCGTACTCGTCAGTGCGGCCACTGTGGGCGGCGTGATGCTTCTGCTGAACAAGACCTACGATTTTGCCAGCGGTGAGCTCGCTGCTCCTCAGGCAAACGCCATGGCGGCCGTCATCGAACCCCTCATGAGTGGTGTGCAGGCCCCGTGGTTGCTATATGCCATTGGTGCAGCCATTGCCCTTATCCTTACCTTCATCAAGGTTCCTGCCTTACCCTTCGCCTTGGGAATGTTCATCCCCTTGGAACTGAATATCCCGTTGTTGGTAGGTGGAGCCGTGAACTGGTACGTCACCTCGCGCAGCAAGGATGAGAAAGTAAACAAGGAACGTGGCGAGAAAGGTACTCTCCTTGCCAGCGGCTTTATTGCCGGTGGTGCGCTCATGGGTGTTGTCTCTGCCCTTCTCCGTTTCGTGGGCTTCAACCCCATCAACGAGACGTGGCTGGCCAATCCTCTTTCCGAGCTCTGCTCCCTCATCGCCTACATCCTCCTGATTGTCTATCTGGTACGCGCTACGAAGAAGTAAGTATTACCCCAACCCTCTCTCTTATATATACCCCTCTCCAATGGACGAGGGGTATTTTATTTATATAATAAGGTGTAAATGTAAACGAAAGTTAAATATTACGTTTCCACGAAAAAAAGTTGCCGAAATATTTGGAGCGTATTCCTAAAAGCACTACTTTTGCAGTGTACTATTAAAGTAGTACACCATTACACTCAACAAAACAGGGGTGAGATGGTAATAAAAAAGGAATAAGTAATCATTAAAAATATACAGTTATGCAGACAATCATTACAGCAGCTACAATTCTCAGTATGTATCTGAGTGCAGCAGAGAACAGCAACTCATCGTATTATTACAATGCCGACATGGAGAACGGTAAGGTGACAACGATGTATGTTTATGAATCAGACAGCGAGGTGCTCACATCGAAGTTGGCGTATAACTATACTTACGACGAGCAGGACCGTCTGGTGAAGAAAGAGGTGATGCGCTGGAACAGCGTGTCGGGTAAATGGGAGAATGACTATAGTCTGGATCTGATCTACAATGAGGATGGTTATGAGTTGTCAAGAAGTGTATGGGACAAGCGTACGCAGGCTTACCTCCCCACCATGGAGAAGGCTGTTTACCAGTATGTAACCGATCAGGTGGTGGCTGTGAACTACTTGCGCCGCCATGAGAGCCAGGAGCAGTTTGAGTGGGTTGACAGTATGTTGGTGATGAATCCTACTGATGGACTGTTGTTAGCAACAAGGTAATAAAGATTGGACAGTTGAAATATTAATCGGAAGCAAGAGGCAAGAAGCAAGAGGCAAGAGAAATGTAATTGAAGCAATTCTCACTCCACATTCCACACTCCTCATTCCACAAAAAATATAAGCCATGATCGAAATTAAGAATATCAGTTATAAGTATGCAGGGGGTAAGACTCCGGTGTTCTCGGATTTCAGTCTGAACCTGCCAGAGAGCAATATCTACGGTCTGCTGGGCAAGAACGGAACGGGTAAGAGTACTTTGCTTTACCTGATTAGCGGACTGCTTCGTCCGCAAGGCGGAACTGTGAGCTTCGACGGGATTGAGAGTCGTAAGCGCCGTCCCGAGATGCTTGAAGAGATGTTTATCGTTCCCGAGGAGTTCGACCTGCCGGCCATGTCGCTCGACGAATATATCGAGATCAACAGACCGTTCTACCCGCGATTCGACAGAGAGGTGCTGGAGAACTGTCTGAACGACTTCGAGCTCTCTACCTCACTACAGTTAGACGCCCTCTCGATGGGTCAGAAGAAGAAGGTGTACATGAGCTTCGCCTTGGCAGCCGGTACAAGACTGCTGTTGATGGACGAGCCTACCAACGGTCTTGACATTCCTTCGAAGGCGCAGTTCCGCAGGGTAGTGGCCAACCACATGACCGATGATCGTACGTTGATTATCAGTACGCACCAGGTGCATGATGTGGAGCAGCTGCTGGATCATATCCTGATTCTCGACCAAGACAAGATGCTCTTGGACGCCAGCGTGGCCGATATCTGCGACAAGTATGTGTTTGAATACCGCCAGCCAGGACAGATGGGCGACGACGTGATCTATGCTGAGCCTTCACTGCAAGGCAACGCCGTGATTGTTCCCCGTAAGGAGGGTGATGAGGAAACGCAGGTGAACCTGGAACTGCTGTTCGACGCAGTGACCACAGGGAAGATCTGTTAAGTGGTAATGATAATAGACTATTGGTTATGAAATGTTTCAATATACAAAGGTTTAAGCGACTGCTGATTTGGACCTACAGGCACGACAAGCATGAATGGATGCATCAGGTGCTGTCGGCTATCTTGGGTACATCGCTTTGCTTCGCCTTCATTCGACTGGGGGTTGCGGATTCGAACGGAGCCCGCTTAGATATCTTCCCTCCAATCATCGCCATGTTCCTCATCATTGATGGTGTTATCACTGCCAGTGGTATGCACTATGCCATGAAGACAACCGACGATTGGCGCAGTTTGACGATGCTGCCTGCCAGCAACCTGGAGAAATTCCTTGCACGCTATTTCTCAGCTATAACAATAGCATTGGGTATATTGCTGACCATTCCTGTGGGCGATGCAGTGCAGTATTTGACATCATTGATCTACGATGCGCCGAACGCACAATCGGTAATAGCCTATGTGTATAACACTACTGCTTTTTCGTCCATGACGAAATTTGAGCATTGGTCCAGTATCATCCTATCGTTCCTTGCCATACACAGCATGTATCTGCTGGGGGCCAACTTCTTCCGCACACGCAAGTACTCATGGGTGTTCACCAGTATAGTACTCTGGTTACTGAGTGCCATTATTGCAGGAGTGATCTATTGGCGTACCGATGGATTTAATGTTACGGGCGCTGGTTTCAAAGTTACCTCATGGCCGGGAACCTTGATGAACATCGCAATCATCATTATATGTTATTGGCTGTCGTTCCGACTGTTCTGCCGCCGTCAGCTCATTGCTAAATATATCAATCATTAAGATATGGAAAAATTCAGTTTCAAAAGGTTCTTCAGGGTGCTGAACTGGTACCTTCGTACCAACAGCAAACAGCTGCTGATGTGGTTCGCCGGTGCGGCTACCAGTGTGTTCCTGCTGCAGATGATAGTCACCTTGACGGGAGTAGTGGTCAAGACGTCTGGTGGAAATACCAATACCATGGGCTTTACTCCTGAATACTATAAGCACGCACTTCTCGTGGTAAGATCGATTTTGTTGGTGGGTATGAGTATCGCCACGCTGTTTGTCCTGTCGGGAGTGTTCCGTCAGTTGTACAAGAAACAGAAGGCCATCTCGTTCCTGATGTTGCCGGCAACGAACAAGGAAAAATACTGGGTGCTGCTCGTTTACGTGACAGTGGTTTGGACCTTGTGCATCTTCTTAGGTTATGTGGTGGCTGATGTGCTGCGCATGGTGATTGTTCCGATGTTCAAAGACCTGCCGTATGTGTCAAGCCTGACAAGTCTGCACCTCTTTTTCATCCCTTCCAATGGGAGCATCGCACTAAAGATCGAAGTATTTATCTATTCCTTGACAACCATCGTATGGGTACATTCCTGCTATATCGCAGCAGGATCGGTGTTCCGCAAGAACGGGTTCGTCATTGCCAGTGCAGGATTACTGCTCATTGGGGCTCTCTTTGAAGATGTATGGATAAAAAACTTCGGTGCTCTGATTAGTGTACAAGACAATACGCTAAGCGTGAACCACATGGTTTGGGTAGTGGAGCTCGTGCTGCTGGCATGGATTATCTACAACTACCGTCTGAGCTACCGCATGTTCAAGAATTATCAAGTAATCAATAATAAAAGAACGAATCTATGAATTTCAATAACGACAAAGCCATATACATTCAGATAGCCGACCGCCTGTGCGACGAGATCCTGGCGGGGACTTATCAGGATGATGAACGCATCCCCAGTGTAAGGGAATATGCCGTACTGTTACAGGTGAATACCAACACGGCTGTGAAGGCGTATGATGAGCTTGCCCGCAGTGAGATCATCTACAACAAGCGCGGACTGGGTTACTTCGTTACAAAAGGAGCGAAGAAGAAGATCCTGAAGGAACGCAAGCAGTTGTTCATGAAAGAGAAGCTGCCCGAGATGTTCCGACACATGCAGCTGTTAGGTATCGACATCTCTGAGATCGGGGAGGAATGGAACCGGTTCAGTGAAAAGAAAAGTTAAAAGACATGCAGGGTTTGTAATAATTGCAACCTTGCAACCGTCTAATTCGTCAAAAAGACGATAAAAAATAAGTATTAGCAAGTGATACATCTAAAAGACATTAACAAGACCTACTTCGGTGCGCAGCCGCTCCATGTGCTCAAGGGCATCAACCTCGACATTGATAAGGGTGAGTTCGTGAGCATCATGGGAGCCAGCGGCTCGGGCAAGTCAACTTTATTGAATATTCTGGGAATCCTCGATAACTACGACTCAGGTGAATACACCCTCGCAGGGACGTTAATCAAGGACCTGAGTGAGCGGAAGGCGGCGGAGTACCGAAACCATATGATTGGTTTTATCTTCCAGAGCTTTAACCTCATCTCGTTCAAGACCGCTGTGGAGAATGTGGAACTGCCACTGTTCTACCAGGGGGTATCCAGAAAGAAACGTCATACGCTGGCTATGGATTATTTGGATCGGCTCGGGTTATTAGACTGGGCCGACCATTATCCTAATGAGCTGTCGGGTGGACAAAAACAGCGTGTGGCCATTGCCCGCGCCTTGATTACCCATCCGCAGATTATTCTGGCCGACGAGCCGACGGGTGCGCTCGACTCCAAGACCTCTGTGGAGGTGATGCAGCTGCTGAAGCAACTGAACGCCGAAGAGGGGATGACCATCGTGGTGGTGACGCATGAGAGTGGTGTGGCCAATGAAACGAACAAGATCGTGCACATCAAAGATGGAATCATTGGAAATATCGAAGTGAATCTTGAACACAACGCCTCGCCCTTCGGCATGGGAGGCATCATGAAATAACTAGTAAGACTAGGAATACTAGTAAAACTAGAAATATATGAGAGATATCATCACAGAAATATGGTCAACAGCACAGCGTAACAAGCTGCGTACCACCCTGACAGGCTTTGCCGTGGCATGGGGAATCTTCATGCTGATCGTGCTGCTGGGGGCAGGTAACGGTTTGATCAACGCCACGATGAAGCAGGCGGGCGACGTCCTTACCAACTCGATGGAGGTGTTTGGAGGGCAGACCTCGAAACCCTTTAACGGACTGAGTGAGGGGCGCTATATCAGCATCAACGAGAAGGACTATACCATTACCGATTCGGAATTCAAGAATACCATTGATGACGTAGGAGCTGTTTACTACGTGAGTTCAATGGTTACTCATGGTGAGGAGTATATGAGCATGCAGATTGCAGGTGTCTATCCCGTTCATACTGCGATTTTGAAACAAGATCTGCTCTATGGCAGGTTCATCAACGATATTGACCTTCGCGAGAAACGAAAGGTGCTGGTGCTGAGTGACACTCAGGCCAAGGAACTGGACCCCAAGGATTACAAGACGCTGATTGGCAAGTATGTGAAGGTGGGTAACTTCGCCTTTAAGGTGGTGGGAATCTATAAGAGTCGTGGCGATGGCGAATCGAACGCTTTCTCTGCGTACTCTACCATCAAGAGCATCTTCGGTGCGAACACCGATGCTCTGGGAAATATCGAGTTTACCTTCCACGGCTTGGCAACTATGCAAGAGAACGAGGACTTTGAGAACGTTTACCGTCGCAGACTGAATGCTAACCATCAGGCTCATCCCGAAGATGAGCGGAGTATATGGATATGGAACGGTTATACGCAGAATATCCAGATGCAACAGGGTCTGGGCATTATACGCACTTTCCTTTGGATTGTAGGACTCTTTACGCTGCTGAGCGGAATCGTGGGCGTTTCGAACATCATGCTCATTACCGTGAAGGAACGTACGCATGAGTTCGGCATTCGCAAGGCTATTGGCGCCAAGCCATGGTCAATACTGAAACTTATCATCATAGAGAGTGTAATCATTACTACCTTCTTCGGTTATATCGGTATGCTACTGGGTATTGCAGCCAATGAGTATATGGATGCTACGCTGGGGCATAAAGTAACCGACCTGGGTGTGGCGAAGCTGACGCTCTTTGTGAATCCTACAGTAGGACTCGATGTGTGTTTCGAGGCTACCATGGTAATGATAATCGCAGGAACCATCGCTGGCTTGATACCTGCCTTCAAGGCCAGTAGGATTCGTCCGATAGAAGCACTGCGCGCTGATTAACAATCCTAGTAATACTAGTACTACTAGCTCGGCTAGAAATAATATATCATATGAGAATAGATTTAGATTCATACAGAGAAATCCTCGATACGCTGACACGTAACAAGGCGCGTTCGTTTCTTACGGGATTCGGCGTGTTCTGGGGGGTGTTCATGCTCATTGGTCTGATGGGAGGCGGAAAGGCAATGAGGGAACAGCTCGACAACACGTTCGAGGGTTTTGCACAGAATACAATCATTATAGGAGCCAATCAGACCACTAAGCCTTACAAGGGATTCCGCAAAGGGCGCTGGTGGAGCATGGACTATAAAGATATTGAGCGTTTGAAGCAAAGGGTGCCTGAGCTGAAAGTGGCCGTGCCTATGATTTTCTCGCGTTGGGGTGGTAGTAATACGGCTTACTATGGTGACCAGAAGACGAGTCCCCGAATACAGGGTACGGTGCCTGATTTGGCCAAGGTGATGGAACCCAAGATGTACTATGGGCGCTATCTCAACGAGATGGATGTGCGAGAGCATCGTAAAGTGTGCGTGATAGGGAAGAAGATCTACAAAGACCTCTTCAAGGAGGGGGGCGACCCCTGCGGGAAGAAGATTCGCGTTGACTCCACCTACTTCGAGGTGGTAGGCGTGAATTATAGTACGAGTAATGCGTCATTTAACGGACGGGCTGAAGAGCAGATTACCATGCCGATTACACTGATGCAGGCGTTGTTTAATCGTGGTAATGAGGTTGATCTGATTGCAGCTGTTGGTCGTGAGGGCGTAGTGATGAGTAAGATTACTGATCGTGTCCGTGAGACCATAGCCAGAGCGCATTATGTAGATCCTACTGATGAGCAGGGAGCGATGATATTCAATACCGAACTGCTGTTCCAGTTGATGGATAACATGTTCAAAGGGGTTAACTTCCTGATATGGCTGGTGGGCTTGGGAACCTTATTGGCAGGTGCCATCGGCGTGTCGAACATCATGATGGTTACCGTGCGGGAACGAACCACTGAGATTGGTATCCGCAGGGCCATAGGCGCCACACCCAAGATGATTCTTAGTCAGATTATCTCTGAGAGTATCCTTCTGACATTGGTGGCGGGAATGAGTGGTATCCTCTTCGGCGTGATGATCCTCCAGATGCTGGAGGTGGCGAATACTGAGGACGGAATAGTGAACACCCACTTCCAGGTTGGATTCTGGACAGCTATCCTCGCTGCCGTTGTGGTATGTACGGTGGGTGTGCTGGCAGGCTTGGCTCCTGCTGCCCGCGCCATGAGCATCAAACCTGTGGATGCGATGAGGGATGAGTAAAGAGCCTATGGTAAAATTGTCAAATGGTAAAATTGTAAAATAGACATATGAAGAAGTACAGTAAACTGATTATTGCCGCCATTGTGGCGCTGATCTTTATCGGAACCTTTGTGTTCCTTTGGCAGAAATCGCAGCCGAAACCTGTAGTGTATAACGAGTTTACACCCACGACTGCTGATATCGTCAAAACGACTATCATTACTGGCAAGATTGAACCACGTAATGAGGTGAACGTGAAACCGCAGATCTCGGGTATCATCACCGAACTGCTGAAAGAGGCTGGCGACTATGTGTCGGCGGGTGAGGTGATTGCCAAGGTGAAGGTGATTCCAGACATGAGTCAGCTGAGCAGCGCCGAGATGCGCGTGCGGTTGGCCGTGATTAACCTGAAGCAGGCTCAGACTGATTTCGACCGTGAGAAGAACCTCTATGACCAGAAGCTGGTGTCGGCGGATGAGTATGACAAGGCTAAGCTGGCATTGAGTCAGGCTAAACAGGAGAAGCTGGCGGCTGATGATGCTTTGGCTGTTGTGCGCGATGGTGTCTCGAAGAGTAATGCCAAGGCGAGCTCGACATTGGTGCGTTCCACCGTCTCGGGTGTGATTCTCGATATTCCGGTGAAGGTGGGTAACAGCGTCATTTTGAGTAATACGTTCAACGACGGTACTACCATTGCCAGCGTGGCGAACATGAACGACCTGATTTTCCGTGGAAACATTGATGAAACGGAGGTGGGTCAGCTGGTGTCGGGAATGCCGATGAAGATAACCATCGGTGCCTTGCAGGACTTGTCGTTCGGCGCTATGCTGGAGTATGTTTCGCCTAAGGCGGTAGAGAACAATGGTGCCAATCAGTTTGAGATCAAGGCTGCTGTTCAGGTGCTCAAGGGTAGTAAGATTCGCTCGGGCTATAGTGCAACGGCAGAGATTGAGCTGGCTCATGCCACCAAGGCTCTCTCCGTGCCCGAGAGTGCTATTGAGTTCAGCGGCGACTCTACCTTCGTTTATCTCATCAAGGAGAACGGAAAGGAGAAGACCTATGAACGCAAGCAGGTGGTGACGGGTTTGAGCGATGGTGTGAACATCGAGATCAAATCGGGTCTTACCCTGAAGGATAAGGTGCGTGGACCGATGGTGGTGGCTGATGAGGTGGAGAATTAACCATTGCCCATTGTCAAATCGTGAAATTGTCAAATCGTGAAATTGTGAAATGGTCAAATTGTCAAATATATATATGAAGATATTTATAACAGCCACGGTGGCGTTGCTATTGATGCCCGCCAGTGTCTTGGCCCAGCAGCAGTGGTCGCTGAGACAGTGCATCGACTATGCGGTGGAGCATAATATCCAGGTGAAACAGCGGGAAGTGAGTCGCATGCAGCGAGAACTGGATGTGAACACGGCAAAGAACAGTCGTCTGCCCGACCTGTCGGCCTCGGCTTCCGAGAGCTTCTCGTTTGGACGTGGACTGACGGCACAGAATACTTATTCGAATACGAACACGAGTAGTACATCGTTCAACCTTTCATCCAGTGTTCCTCTGTTCACGGGCTACCGCATACCCCGCACGCTGGAGATGCAGAAGCTGAACCTTGAGGCGGCTACAGCCGACTTGGAGAAGGCGAAGAATGATATACGTATGCAGGTGGCGCAGGCTTACGTGCAGATTCTCTATAACCTGGAACTGTGCGAAGTGGCGAACCGTCAGATTGAAATCGACTCGATGCATGTGCACCGTCTGACGGAGATGATGAAGAACGGAAAGGCGAGTGGTACGGAGGTGGCCCAGCAGGAGGCTTCGCTGGCACAGAGCAGACTGACTGCCACACAGGCTGACAACGACTATCGTTTATCGTTACTGTCGCTTACACAACTGCTGGAACTGCCGTCACCTGAGGGCTTTACCATCTCAAGAGAGGTAAACCAGGAGCTGTGGAATGAGGTCCATACTCTTCCTTCTCCTGATGTGATCTATCAGGAGGCGCTGATCATCAAGCCGGAGATACAGGCCGAGCAGTCACGTCTGGCCAGCTCTGCCAAGAACATCGATATTGCCAAGAGTGCCAAGCTGCCGAGTTTGTCATTATCAGGTGGTCTCGGGACGAACTATTACAAGACCAGTGGTTTACCTGGTGACAAGTTCTTCAAGCAGCTGAACAACAACTTCAGTCAGTTCTTAGGTCTGAGTCTGAACGTTCCCATCTTCAACCGTTTTGAGACAAGAAACAATATCAAGAATGCGCAGCTGAATCAGTATAACCAGCAGCTGCAGCTCGATAATGTGAAGAAGAACTTGTATAAAGAGATTCAGCAGGCTTACTACAATGCGGTAACCTCTGAGGCGAAATACCACAGTAGTGAGCAGGCAAAACGCAGTCAGGAGGAAGCCTTCCGTCTGATGTCTGCGAAGTATGAGTACGGCAAGGCGAACATCACGGAGTTCAACGAGGCCAAGAACAACCTCATGAAGGCGGAAAGCGATCTTGTAAGAGCCAAGTACGAATACCTCTATCAGAATGCACTGATAGATTTCTATCGCGGAAAGGATCTCTCTTTTTAAGTAATTACTCTCTTTTTAGTTATTAAGGTTAAGATAGATTGTTTATCATGGAGGCACGCCGTGAGGCGTGCCTTTCCTTTTCCTCCACGAATAAAACAAATGAGACGGATGTTTAATTCACCGCCTTTCTACCGTTCATAATATATATACCCTTTACGTTTGGCTCTCCTTGCAGTTTCCTTCCATCAACGGTGAACCTACCATTTCTTTGAACTTTGCGCTCGGCTTTGCCGCTTTGCTCCGCAAAGAACTTTGAAATTTGAACTTTACCCTCCTTTGGAATATAAAGGGTTTCTATTCCCGTTCCTGCACCTACGAACTTCTTCAGTTCGTAGAAAGCAGCGTATGGCTTTCCTGTATCATGGTTATATAGGGCAGCATTCCACCAACGCTGTGTCACATCCTTGTTCCCATTGTCCTCGGGCCACCACCAGAAGAGTCCGTTCACTGATGTATGTTTATTCAGCAGTGCGATGAGATCAGCCGTGAATCGTCTTTGTCCTTCTTCTGTATAAGGATAGGTAGATGAGTAGTTGAAGTCGCTGCCTATGGCCCAGGCATAGCTGTAGCCTGTCTCCACAATCATGATGTCCTTACCGTACTGTTTGTTTTCCAAGGTGTTCAGTGCTGTTTCCAGTGAGTTCAGATCACCATGGTAGTCGGGGTAGTAGCTCAGACCGATGATGTCATAATCCACATCAGCCGCCTTCATACGGTCGAAGAAATCTGTCATGACTGCAGGTTTGGGCGTGCGCTCATTATGCAGGATGATCTTTGCCTGCGGGCATTCCTCACGACAAGCCTTACCTGCTTGTTTCAACAGATTGATGAAACGGTTCCAGTTAGCCTCGGGAGAATTGGTGTAGCAGCGGTTGTTCTGGTTGTTCTTGGCCTCTGCTTCCGTTCCCCACAGCATCCCGTACGAGATTTCATTCCCCGTCTGAATCATGTCGGGAGTGGCTCCTGCAGCCTTCATCTGCTGCAGACAGTCCTTGGTGTATTCGTAGATTTTCTGGTAGAGTTCCTCGTTGGAGAGCGACTTCCACGCAGCTGGTGTCCACTGCTTGGCGGGATCAGCCCAGGTGTCGCTGTAGTGGAAGTCGAGCATCAGCTGCATACCCGCCTCCTTGATGCGCTTACCAAGCTTCTTCACGAAGTCCAGATCCTGGCACACCGCCTTGTCGTAGTCGTGCGACGGATCCACGAACAGTCGTACCCGCATGGCGTTCAGTCCTTCCTCGCTGAAGAAGGTGAGCACATCGCTTACCGCCTGACCGTCTGCATTCCTATACACCACTCCCGCTTCCTCATATTTCGGCAGCAGGGAAATGTCTCCTCCCACATACTTCTGCGCCTGCAATCCAATGCTGCAGGTCAGTAAACTACCTAATAATAAATCTCTCAACTTCATATTTTCTCTACGAATTAGACGAATTAGACGAATTTCCAAGAAACTCTCATCTCTCATCTTACAATGGCCTTGAGCTACGCTCGAGCCCGTTCACGCTCGAAAGTGAAAGCAAGCTTCCACTTTACTCACTTAATCACGGCCTTTCTGCCGTTGTAAATATACACTCCCTTGGCATTTGGATTCCCTTGCAGCTTCCTGCCATCAAGCATGTACCAACCATCCTTTTGACCTTCTACCTTTGACATCTGCCCGTATCCCTCTTTTAAGGGATTGATGCTTGTGGCTACGCCTTCATAGTCGAACAATATGCCTTTGAGTGTGGCACTCGAACTGGCATTCTTGGTGAAGTAGGCACGATAAGGTAGAATACCCATACCTGTTTCGGTTCCAATCTCCGCGAATGCGTTATTGTTGTAGTCATAGCAGGTGGTCGCATTGTTGCTCATAACGGTCTGGTTGTCGTCAGATCCAATGAACGAGAAGTCGCCAACTGTAACAGTCTGCGCCTCACCTTTCTCCATTCCCTTCTTGGCAAACTTGTAGAACGGTCTGCCTGTTTCATCGGCAATGAAGATATACGGCTTGAAGGCTTCCACGTGGTCAACTGAGCTGAAGAGCAAGAATCCATTCATGTATCCGCTCATTTCGTACATCTTTCCAGTGAGCGACTCCGTTTCTTCCTCGTTGAGGCTGAACGGCAGACACACCGTGTAGCGTCCTCCTGCTGTATACTCGCGGTTGAATAGCTGAGCATAGCGTGCATTCTTGGTGCTCACAGTAATGGTCTCCACGGGTCCGTTGACATTGTAATAAGCTGCGTTCACAAACTCTAAGTCTTCAGTCTGTTTACCATTGTTACCATTGTTGAAAATGATGGTTGTAGGAGTGGTTGAACCAGCAGTGGCAGTCCAAAGGTAAACATCATGGCCGTTAGCCGACTGACCCACCTTTTCCATCGCTTCACCAGGCCAATCGCCTGTAAAGCCGACGAATTCCTCACCGTTTTTGTAGAAAGCGTATGCATACACGTTGTCCCAATCACCAGTGTTCTCAAAGTAGGCATAAGTACCTTCTTGTCTGACAGCACATTCGGGCAGGTCCTGGTAGATGTAATCGATATACTGGTCAGTCACATTCTGATAGTTTCCTCCGCCAGTATAGGTAAAGAACTGGTCGCCCACAAGGTCCTTTATATCTACCGTCTGATTACCATCTCCATTATTGCCGTTGTTCAGAATGGCATTGAGCGTAATGGCGTCGTAGGTGCGGTAGTACCAGGTCTTGCCCTTCACCGTCTTGGTTTTGAAACTGCTTACCTTGTCGCCTGGCCATGCAGTGGTCAACGGTTCGCTTCCTTTCCAAGTGTAGAGATGGGCATTAGTCTCATCAGGGTCGGTATCCACATAGATGGTTATACCGTCAGTAACCTCTGTCTCAATAAACTCATCGGGTATGGTGAGATCCTTGCTCATATAGAAAGCGAAGTTGGGATTGGCCGCATCACCACTCACCACCAGCTTATAGTAGTCGTTGATGTGCTTGTCCAGATACTCATTGCCAACTACATATCCACATATAACGAGTATACGTCCGTTGGTTCCTTCTGTCTCAATGACTCTTCCACCAGTCACATTCTCCCAATCCCATGTGTTACTCTGGTTGGTAATGCCAGCAGCCTTGCGAGCCAGAATCATTTTCTTCAGTTGGGGTTTGTAGTGCTTCCAGTGGGTGAGGAAAATGCAGGGAGTGCCTGGTAAGCCTAGAATGAGCGCATTGGCCGCCAATACATTACTGCTGAGGCGGTTGTGATCACGATAGGTGTCATGGTTGTCAACGAAGGTTACCGACCAGCGACGATAATCTTCCACGCCAACGAGTCCTTTGTCGGACAACCCGTTCCAATTGCTATTGCCGAATACATTGTTGATGCTGAATTTCAGGGGGAAGTCGAAGGCAGCCGACTTACCATTACCATAGTCGTATTCTGCTGTCTTGTTAATCCATGCACTGGTATTATCGTAGTTGTCCCAGTATTCACCTACAGAGAACTGCGGTTTTGCCGTGGCGTTATACATTCCTGTGTACCAGCCGCTGTAGCCTTTCACCATGTCGTAGCGGAAGCCCGCATAGCCTAAGTCGTTGAGCAGGAAGTCGAGATACCAATTCACGTTCTGCTGCACGTTCTCACTGGTATGATCCAAGTCGCGAGTTCCATCGAAATTGTCGCCCGTGTCTTCAGCACCTGTTGGCTCGTAGCCATTGTCTTTAGCCTCGTCGTTTCTGCAGATATCAGCCAACGACCAGACGAGCGTATGACCGTTCCTAGTTTCTTCAGCAAAGTCGCACCAGCTTTCTACACCTGCTTTGTGGTTGATCACCACATCCTCGATGATGCCTACGTTCTTGCTCTTGAACGTGTTGATCATGCTGCGCAACTCGGCCTCTGTGCCGAATGTGCCGTTGTGGTCGAACCACCAGATAGGCATGTAGCCCATACCCTTGCCTTCTCCGCAGTTACCCGAGTTGGGCACCCATATCAGGTCGAATATCTGCGCCAGCTCATCAGCCTGCTGTTCCAGTTTGGTCCACTTCGTATCCGAGAACGAATCCCAGTAGAACCCCTGCAGCATCACGCCGCCGTAGTTCTCAGGCCAGCAGCCCTTATCCTGAGCCATGCTTAGCATGGAGAACATCAGGGCTGCAATCGTAGTAAACAGTTTCTTTACATCCATTCTGTACGTACTAATTGACAACCTTCTTACCATTTACGATATAAACACCCTTCGGCAGATTCTTAAGTGAAACACCCTTTGGCAGACGTACGCCCTGGATGGTATAGATAAGTGCAGATGAGTTGCGGTTGATGTTGATATCTTCGATGTCTGTTGTCACCACGCCCTTCAGTCCGTCCTTATCATAGTAGCCGCCATTCTGGAAGGGAAGGTCGCCTGTTTGTGGTGAACCTGCATTGCTGAAGATGATCTTGGCAGGTTGGGTAGCCGATGAGTTCTTCTCCTTTTTGCCGTCCCATGACCATTTCCATACATCGTTGCCATTGTCGGCTGTACCGATCTTTACACAGTCAACACCTGGCCAGCCACCGCGTTGTGAGAAAGTGAAATTCTCAGAAGGCGTATCGCACCATGCCCAGCAGGCAATAGTAGATGTCCAGTTGACAGGAGCCTCGAAGAAGGCGCATACCTCATTCTCACCCACGGTGCAGAACGCAGGAATGACGAATTGCCCAGGATGGTTTATGGTATACGAACGTGTGATGATGCTCTTCACATTGCCGTCAACCAACAATCCTACCTTTAAGGTATAAGTACCTTCTTCAGAGAAAGAAAGCGTGGTGCCGTTGTCGGCTTTTGTGCTTGCTGCCGTTGGCTCCGAGCCATCGAGTGTATAAACCAGCTGCGCATTGTTGTTCTCGGATACAGCAATAAGACGTACGTTGAAAGCCTCCTTGTAAGTGCCCGACATCTTATCTGTCCAAGCCACCTCAGCCTTCTTGGTAAGGTAGTATTTGTAATGATGGCCCGAGAGAATCTCCTGCCACTGACTGTTGGGCTGGTAACCATTAGTATTGCTTCCCACAACCACAATAAGCCGGTTATCATCGTTCGTCTTGATCAGGTTGGCATAATAATCGTTCGCACTGCGCATATTGGTATATGTACTGGTATTGGTAATGCCCGCCACCTTACGAGCCTCTACCATTGCCTTGATCTCAGACTTGTATGCCTGCCAGTGTTTGAGGAACACACAGGGTGTGCCCGGCATGGCCAGCAGGAAAGCATTGCCGGCCAGCGTATCCCTCCTGATAGGATCCTGTTCGGCATTGGAACGCTTCTCCGTATCGTGGTTCTCTATGAAGGTCACGGCATACTGACGGTAGGAAGCATCAGCCATGACACTGGTGTTTGCCAGTTTCCTCCAGTCGTTGCTGTTGATAGCATCACGCACGGTATAACGGAAGGGGAAGTCGAAGACCGCACTCTGTATCTTACCGTCGTATTTGGTGGCATCTACCCATTTCTTACAGTTGGTGGCATTACCATCCCAGAACTCTCCCACAGAATAGGTGGGGTTACTGGCGTTGTTGTATATGCCGAAATACTTAGCGGGGAAACCCTTTGCCACATCGTAACGGAAACCTGCATAGCCGAACTCATCACTGAGAAGCATACCTAGGTAAGCCTTGACGTTGTTCTGTACGTTCTCGCTGGCATGGTCAAGGTCGCGCATGCCACCCCAGCCCTCACACTTACCGCCATACACCTCACTAATTCCTTCGGTGTTGGAACTAAGGCTATAGCCGTTCTTGTCGGCCCACTCTTTTGTCTTTCCGTCATCATCGTCAGCCACGATGTCGGTGGATTTCAGTTCGTAGGTCACTCCATTATAGGTTTCTTTGGGGAAGTCCACCCAGTTGCTGACATTGCTACGATGGTTGATGACGATATCCGCAATGGTTCCCAATCCTTTCTCTTTGAAGGTCTTTATCATCGAAACGAGCTGTTCCTTTGTTCCAAACGAGGAATTGTAGTTGGAAAACCAGTAAAGGGGATCATAACCCATCGAGGTGGAATTGGCAGCCTTAGCGCTTTGCGGAATCCATATCAGACTGAACGTGCTGGCCAGCTCATCAGCCTGCCTCTCTAACAATGCCCACTGCGTATCGTCGAACGAGTCCCAGTAGAACCCTTGCAACATCACGCCGCCGTAGTTCTGCGGCCATCCCTGAGCCATGGCACAATTGGTACCCAGCCAAATCGCCAATAAGGCGAGTGTGTATCTGATCTTCGTTTTCATTGCTTATTATTTTAAGATGATGTATTCAAAAGGTTGAAGAATGATTTCCTCGCCGAGAGTGATCTTCTTTCCGTTGGTCAGACTCACACCCTTATATCCGTTCCAATCGGCAGGAGTAGTCATTTTCTTCTCAGCGTTTCGTACATTTACCGCTACAAGGATTCGTTCCTTGTCGGTGTTACGTTCAAAGAGCAGGATGTCATCATCGGGGAAGGGAACAACACTCCCGTTGCGAATAGCCTCCTGGTCGTTGATCACCTTGATTAGCGTGGCATATTCCTGATAGAGTGCCGGATTCGCATTCCAGTCAACAGCCACATATTTGAAGAAGTTGATGGGTTCTGGATAACCCACTTCCTGCGAACCGTAAACCAAAGGACAGCCATGGAGGAAAACAGTAGCCACATAGGCAGCCATGGATCCCCGCAGGTTGGTGAACTGAACGGGTGGTGTCACCTCCGTGCTATGGTCGTGATTGGTGGTGAAGCGCATCTTCCGTTTACCGTCGGGAATACTGTCATATTCCTTCTTATCAGCCTCGAATAGCATAGATGCGGGCTTCTCCTTGCAGAACACCTGTACGAGCGAGTCTTTGAAGTCCCAACCGTAGTTCATGTCAAATCCAGCCGTGAAGTTATCGCTACGCTTTCCCTCTGCAAGCATGAGGATGTCACGACCCTTAGCAGCAGAACGCAACTGGTCGATGGCATCTTTCCAGAAGTCGGCTGGAACACCGTCAGCCACATCGCAGCGGAAGCCGTCGATGCCCACCTCTGTAATCCAGAACTTCATCGCATCAATCATCGCAGCCCGCATATCCTGGTTGTCGTAGTTCAGATCGGCCACGTCATACCAGTCCCAAGGACGTGGATGAATAATCGTATCGGCTTTCTCATCATGGGTGTACCAGTCAGGATGTTCTTTCACCCAAGGATGATCCCATGCTGTGTGGTTGGCCACCCAGTCGAGAATGATACCCATACCGTGCTCATGACAAACTTGTGCCAGATGTTTGAAATCATCAATGGTACCGAATTCAGGAGCAACGGCTTTATAATCGCTGATACAGTAGGGAGAGTTCTTGCCTTTCTCTATACCGATAGGGTAGATGGGCATCACCCACATGATGTTCACACCCAGATTACGGATGGAATCAATACGGTCGGCCACTGCATTCAGTGAGTTCTCCGGAGCAAACACCCGAGGGTTCACCTGGTACATGGCCACATCGCTTACTGCCGGCATCTTGAAAGATTCCTGCTTCGAATCAGTTGAAGGCTTACACGCCACTAGGATAGCAATGATGCTAAATAGGTACAATAGTTTTTTCATGAAAGAAAAATGTTTAGGTTACTTTTGTGCAAAGATAAGCATTTTTTGCATGGGTTGTATGCCTTGTCACTATTTTTCTTTGTGTAAATCATGCAAACGGTTGCATTTTCCCAACGTGGGAACATTTTATTCCCAACATGGGAACGTTTTATTCCCAACATGGGAATATTTACGAATCAGTACACTGAAACTTTGCAATCTTTGGAAATGCCACAACGTTTTGGGAGGTGTCAATACATTCAGGAAGGTATTTGATACATCATGGATGGTAAAAGTTAAAAATAATTATAGGGGCACCAAATAAAAAGAGATGTAAAAGGAAGTCATGGCTTTTTTCATTACTTTTGTATGGTAAACCCAAGTAATATGAAGAAGTTACTTACCATGCTCATCTGGGTGGTCTTCTCACCCCTTTTAACAAGCTCCGCTTTTGGATTCTATTTCCGTACCGTTGACGTGAAAGACGGTTTGGCAGATAATTTTGTGAGAGACATAGTGTGCGACAGCTATGGATATGTGTGGTTCTCCACCATCAACGGATTCAGTCGTTACGACGGTTACTTGTTCAGAAACTATATGCCTCAGCAGTTTGGAGGAAGCAGCAATGATGTCTCCATGGTGAGGGAAACGGCCGACAAGACACTGTGGATGGTGAGTTTCGGAGAATTGTATACCTATACACGTGTAACCGATACCTGGCAGAATGATGGTACAGCTCAACTGGCAGCACTCGGAATAAAGGGGGGCATGAAGGTGTTCTATGTGGATGAAAAACACAACCTATGGGTAGCCACCGATGCCGGACTCTTCTATTACGACTATTCCGTTCAGAAACTCCATGTGGTTTCGAGCTATAATAAGTCACCCGTCCGTCATATCGTTTCAAAGGACGGCACCGTGGTGGTGGTCACAGCCGACTACAAGGTCTATGAGGTGGCAGAGGGAAAGAACCGGCTGATTCCTGTTACTCAGGTTCCCAACATGACATACAGTCGTGACAACCGTGTGTATCTCGATAACCAGATGAACCTGTGGATATACAACTCACACTCGCAGGCAGGAACCCAATGGCTCTTCTCGCTGAAGACCAGACGTTGGCAGCAGCTGTCGGAACTGGCTCAGATGGGAAACGTCTTTATGAATGCCGTGGCAGAGGATAACGAAGGAAACCTGTGGGTGGGAACAGAGAACGCAGGCATACAGGTGCTTGCCTATCAGAATGGTTCACAGACCTTGAACAAGGTAACAAGCATTAAGGCCTTCTTGATGCGAAGCAGTCATATATACTGTTTCTACCTTGACAACAATAATACCATGTGGGTAGGCTCTGCCAAGTTGGGTGCCGCCTTTGCCGACATGAGCAGTCCTACTTTCAGTCTTGTTTCAACAGGCGAATACGAGGATGTGAGTGCATTGGTGCAGGACAAGATGGGTAATCTGTGGATCGGTTTCGACGGTGAGGGAATCATGCAGAAGACCGCTGCAGGGGGCGAGGTGCATTACACTGCATTGCGCGGACAGCTGCCTTCGAACATTGTGACCTCGCTTGTGCTGCGTGCTGACGGATCGCTCCTGACTGGTACCTATGGTGGCGGCATCGCCAAATTTAACGGATCAGGATTCACACCCGTCTATGCCGATAATCCCACCCTGCAATATGTGAAGTCGATGGCTGTAGATATCCACGATAATTTATGGGTGGCCACGGTTGACAGGGGCGTGGTGCGAATCAATCCGCAAGGGAAGGCTGTGAACTATACTGCAGAGAATTCGCCACTGCCGTCGAACGGAACGCTCTGTATAGTCAGCGACGCCCTTCGCGGTGTATTATATATAGGTACCTCCATGGGAGTTGCCGCTTATGATTGCACAAAAGGACAGTTCTTGCAACTGGAGCCAATCAATGAGCTGAAGAATTCTTTTGTCTCGTCACTGCTGGTTGACAACCGCAGTAACTTATGGATCGGCACCAGGAACGGACTGTGGATCTATCATCCCAAAGATGGTGCGTTGGATCATTTCACAACCGAGAACGGAATGTCGCACAACGCTGTGAGAGCCATGACCATGGCAGCCGACAGAATCAGTAATCCAGACAGAGAAGGGACGTGCGTATGGGTTAGCACTGACAACGGACTGACTTGCATCACCATGCAGGTGAATGAGAAAAGGGAAACGAGCTATAAGTGCTATCCGTTCCTTGAATCCGACGGACTGCAAAACGTGGCGTTCTCGAACAATGCTGCCTTGACCACAGCCGACGGTACGGTATTGCTGGGCGGCTTCACAGGCTGTGTGAGCATCCCGCAGGAGAGCATTGCCATTCAATATCCCCGAATGATGATGCAGTTTTCGGAAATACGCGTCAACGGAAAAGAGGTGTACCCAACTGATAAAGGAATCAGCGTGGATTACAACGACCGCTTCAGGATCTCGGTATCGGCTATGGCACCTGCGCTCAGCAAGAAGATCAAATACCTGTACCGTCTGAAGGGCGAGGAGGAATGGTCGCGAGCACCCAGCAGTTCACTCTACTTTGCGTCGTTGACGCCAGGAAAGTATGTACTGCAGGTGAAAGCAGAGCTTCCTGGTGTGATGGAGAGCGAGATTGCCGAGCTTTCTATCAAGGTGTCACCACCTCTGTGGCAGTCGAAACCCGCACTACTCTTCTACCTATTGTTGCTATTGGGAGCCGTCTATCTGGTATATAGGGCTTTGTCGTACAGACAAAGACGAGAGATTGCCATGAAGCAGATGGAAATCAACTTGAAGAAGTATGAGATGGAAGAACAGAAGATACAGTTCTTTACCAATATCAGTCACGACCTCAAGACACCGCTTACACTCGTGGTTGCTCCCTTGGAGAAGATACGCGAGGCCAGTCTGCCGGCACCTATTCGGACAGAGGTGGATGTGGCTTGGCGGAATGCCCGTCAGCTCTATGACCTTGTCTTGGAGCTGTTGGATTTCCGCAGACTGGATGTGGGAAAGGAGAAACTGAATCTCAAGCACGGCGATATTGTGAGCTTTGTACGGCAGACCGTTCAGGGTTTCACCTTCTATACCGTACGTAAGCAGATCAAGTTGCAGATGCAACTGCCGCAGGAAGCCGTGGAGATTGACTTCGACGAGAACAAGATGCGACGGATTGTTACCAACTTGCTGTCTAATGCCTACAAATACAACATTGATAATGGTTCTGTAACTGTTTCCCTCACAACGACAACCTCTCCAAACGCTTCGCTGGTTCTCAGTGTGGCAGATACGGGAATCGGCGTGAACGACAAGCGTCATATCTTCGACCGCTTCATTCAGGAAACACATGGACAGGAGCAAGAGGGTAGCGGACTGGGTCTGCATATCGTCAAGCAGTACGTGGATATGATGGGAGGTAGTATCGATGTGACTGACAACAATCCGAGGGGAACCATCTTCACAGTGACATTGCCTATCACAGAATCCAATGATGCGTTGATTGAAGATATTACTGACAATGATGCTACATTCCTGACAGAGCAGTCCACAACGGAAAAGACTTCTACGAAGCCTGTTGTTCTGGTGGTTGATGACAATGAGGATGCCCGGTTGTTCCTGCAAAGGAGTCTGGATGATGAGTACCATGTGCTCGTTGCGGCAAACGGCAAGGAGGCTCTCGATCAGTTAGCCAAGAACGACGATGTGAGTATTGTGATCTGTGACGTGATGATGCCTGTGATGGATGGTATCACCTTCTTCAGAAACGTCAAGAACGATATCCGCTATTCGCATATCCCGGTAGTGCTGCTGACTGCCAAGAGCGGGGAGGAGAATATTGTTGCCGGACTGGAAGAGGGTGTGGCAGATTATATTACCAAGCCTTTCAGTTTAGCGGTATTACGATTACGCATCCGGAAGATACTAGAGTGGTCGCAGAATGTGCATAACAAGGTGGCTACAGGAATAGAAATCAAACCCAGTGAGATTACCGTGAGCTCGCTCGACGAGGAACTGATCAGTCATATCATTGCCTTGATCGAGGAGAATATGCGGGATACGGAGTATTCGGTATCGCAGCTGAGTAGCGCTGTGGGAATGACACGCGGTCATCTATACAAGAAACTCATGGCCATCACAGGTAAGTCGCCAGTGGAGTTTATCCGCATCATCAAGATGAAACGAGGGAAGAGTCTGCTCGACCAGGGTAAGACGAATATCTCGGAGGTGGCCGACATGGTGGGCTTCTCGGCCAAGATGTTCGCTCATTATTTCAAGATGATGTATGGTAGTACGCCGTCGGATTATCTGAGGAAACGCAAATAATAGAATTGAAGGATTGAAAAATAACATATATGACTAAGAAGAATCATCAGAAGATCCTATTGACGACAGTCGTTGCGCTCACTGTCGCCATACAGGTTGTAGCCCAACCCTCAAATGTGGGGAAATATTCCACGCGCCTGTTGGGAAACGAACAGCAGATTGAGTCGATCATCAAGAGTATGACGCTTGAAGAGAAGGTTGCCATGCTGCATGGTAAGAACATGTTCTCCTCGGCAGGTATCCCACGATTGGGTATTGCTGATGTGGAATATGCCGACGGTCCGTTTGGTATTCGGGAGGAGATGGAGCCACACTCATGGAACTCAGCCCACCTGACAACCGACTCTGCCACGTTCTTCCCCACAGGCTCGGCATTGGCTGCTACATGGAGCACCGACTGGGCTTATGCCTACGGACGAGGAATGAGCCGTGAGGCCCGGATGCGCGGAAAGGATATGATTCTCGGACCTGCCATCAATATTCAGCGCATCCCTACAGGCGGACGAACCTACGAGTATTTAAGTGAAGACCCGCTGCTGAGCGGAATGCTTGCCGTGGCTTACACGAAAGGTTCGCAGGACGATGGGACGGCGGTCTGCCTGAAGCATTATGCATTGAACAACCAAGAGGACTACCGCGGTTCTGTGGATGTGCAGATCTCTGACAGGGCGATGCATGAGATCTATCTGAGACCGTTTGAAATGGCTGTCCGCGAGGCTGATGCCTGGGGTGTGATGGCTGCATACAATAAGGTGAACGGTCGATGGTGCTCTGAAAACAACATCCTGCTCAATATCATTCTCCGTGAGCAGTGGGGATTCCCCGGTATGGTCATCAGCGACTGGGGTGGCGTACATTCTACCGTTGATGCGGTGACGGCTGGCATGAATGTGGAAATGCCCGGCAACCGGTTCTTCGGTCAGGCACTTCTCGATTCGGTGAAGACGGGTAAGGTAAGCGAGGAGATTATTAACCAGCGTGTAAGGGAGATTCTGCGCGTAAGAATGACGGTGAAACCTATCGACAAGGCTGTAGCGAACAGTAAGCCTGTAGGTAATGACGAAGAGATGCTGACAGCCCTACAGGTGGCACGGCGCTCTATCGTACTACTGAAGAACGAACCCATCATCGGTAAGCATGCGCTGAAGGCTGCAATGAAACAACCTTGGCCCTTGCTGCCCATCAATCTGACATCAGTGAAAAGAATTGCTGTTATCGGCGAGAATGCTGTGACAAAGATGGCTCTTGGCGGTGTTGGTGCTGGTGTGAAGACACGCAAGGAGATTACACCCCTTGAAGGCTTACAGACCGTTCTTGGTGGTGGAACAAAGATAACCTATGCACCGGGCTACAAGAGTTTCGACAGGGATAGTCGTAATAAACGACAGAGTCCGCAGCAGTCTGCCGATAAGGAATTAATGGCTGAGGCCGTGAAGGTGGCAAAGGGAGCCGACCTGGTGATCTTCTTCGCTGGTGATAACCGAGAGGTGGAGACGGAAGGATCCGACCGCAAGAGTATCACCCTGCCTTCAGGACAGGATGAACTGGTCAGAGAACTCGTCAAGGCAAATCCGCGCCTTGTTACGGTTATTGTAGCGGGCGGTCCGGTTGACATCAGTACGGTGAATGAGATTTCGCCTGCTCTCGTGATGTCGTGGTTCAATGGCTCTATGGGCGGTCTGGCTCTCGCAGAAGTGCTGGCGGGCACCATCTCACCCTCTGGCAAACTGCCCATGTCATGGCCGAAGAAACTGGAAGATGTGCCAGCCTATGCTACAGGCACCTATCCGCAGAAAGCTGACAATAGTCAGGGCGACATCTTCGTCGGTCTGGTGAATCAGGGACAAAACGCCCGCACCGCTCGTAATTCATTCCAACCTGTGGCTAAATATGCAGAGGAATTACTTGTTGGTTACCGTTGGTACGACTGTAAGAATGTTGAGGTGGCCTATCCTTTCGGACATGGACTCTCTTACGCCACGTTCCAATACAGTAATCTGAAAGTGACACCTACCCTCGATGGCTTTGATGTCAGCTTCACGTTAGCCAACAATACCCAATTCGAAGGCGAGGAGGTGGCACAGGTGTATGTGTCGCGTCCCACCTCACATATTGAACGCCCCGTGAAGGAACTCAAAGGTTTCAGTCGTGTGGCGCTGAAGAGAGGTGAAAGCAAGACCGTTACCATTCCCCTGCGCCGATCCGATCTCTGTCATTGGGATGAGTCGGCACAGTCGTGGATGATGGAGCCTGGGCAACTTGTCATTTCCGTTGGAGGTTCTTCCGATAATCTTCCGTTGAAACATCATACAATAATTCAATAATACACGATTATGAAGATATTAATAATAGGTGGAACGGGTACCATCAGTAGTGCAATTACCCGTCAGCTGGCAGCCAGCGGACATGATCTTTGGCTGCTGAACCGAGGAACCCGTAAAGACGAGGTGCCGGCAAATGTAAGACAAGTGATTACGGATATCGACGATGAAGCTGAGGTGCTTCGTCAGATAGGTAATGAACAGTTTGATGCCGTATGTGAGTTCATCGGCTTTGTGACCGCTCAGGTGGAACGGGATATCCGACTCTTCAAGGGGCGCACCCGACAGTATGTGTATATCAGTTCGGCCTCAGCCTATAACAAGCCAGCAGCCAGTCATATGATTACGGAAGGCACATCATTGGCCAATCCTTACTGGGAGTACTCGCGCAACAAGATTGCCTGCGAGGAACTGCTGATGCACGAATACCGTGAGAATGGCTTCCCGGTCACCATTATCCGACCCAGTCATACCTACTGCGAACGTGCTGTTCCCCTGAGCGTGCATGGACCGAAGGGTAGCTGGCCAGTGCTGAAGCGCATGATGGAAGGAAAGCGTGTGCTGGTGCATGGGGATGGCAGTTCGTTATGGACACTGACGTGGAACGAGGACTTTGCCCGCGGTTTCATCGGACTGTTAGGTAATCCGAAAGCCATCGGCGAGGCTTTCCAGATCATGAGCGATGAGTCGTTGTCGTGGACTCAGATCTACCAGTGTACCGCTAATGCCTTGGGCGTGGCGTTCCATCCCTACTATGTGGCCTCTGACTTCCTGGCTGAGGTGGCTCCGGAGGGGTACGACCTGACTGGTAATCTCATAGGTGACAAGACGGTGACGGTAGTTTTTGACTGCAGTAAGCTGAAACGCGCCGTTCCTGGCTTCAAGGCCACTACCCGCTTTGATGAGGGTGTTCGCCGCTGCGTGGCCTATCTGATGGAGCATCCTGAGTTGCAGGTGGAAGATCCGGAGTTTGATGCGTGGTGCGACCGTGTGATTGAGGCACAAGAAAAAGCAAAAGAATTAATATAATAAAGGATAGGATATGAGATACTTGTTATCGCTATTTGCCATGTTACTGACAGGGGTTACTGTTGGTCATGCACAGGATTTGAAGTTGAACGACCGCGAGTACTTCGAACGTCAGGGAGTGAATATTCTGGTATTCAGCAACAGTTTCAACGGTGGTTTCAATGACGAGAAGAACTCGGGTATTGAGATTATACAACACGGCGTACGGTCTGTTCAAGGTGGTGCCGTACGACTGAACAATACGCCTGAACAGTGGGACCTCGTGCCGAAGATGACCAGCAGGAAGGTGAACCGTGAGGATGGTAGTATTGAGGTGGCCATGCGTTATGACGACTACGACTTTGACAGTAGGGTGGTGGTAACCGCCAAGGGTAAGGCAGTGGAGATTGCCGTATGGCTCGATAAGCCCGTACCGGAAAAACTGGCTGGTGAAGCTGGTTTTAATCTGGAGTTCCTGCCTTCGAAATATTGGCTGAAGACCTTCATCATGGACGGTCGTCTGAACCGTTTCCCACGTTATGCAACGAGTCAGACCATTACCCGCCCCAACAGTGAGAAGCCTCGTCAGTTCAAGGGCTTCAAGACCTACGATGACCGTGGTACGGATCGCTTTGTGGATCCCATCCCTCTTGAGACGGGTCATCGCATCGTGATGGCTACTGATGATCCTGAACACATGATCACGATCAGTTGCGATGATGCAGAACTGAAACTCTTCGATGGAAGAATGCTGGCCCAGAACGGCTGGTTCGTGTTGCGCAGTGTGCTGCCGAAGGGAAAGACGGGTAAGGTCATCACATGGACTGTGGAACCTCATGCTATTCCTAACTGGATACGTGAGCCGAATATTGGCTTCTCACAAGTGGGTTATACTCCTGATCAGCCGAAGGTGGCCGTGATTGAGCTCGACAAGAATGATCAGCCGCAGGCTACAGCCTCACTGATACGTATCAAGCCGGATGGCACAACGGAGCAGGCCTTCATTGGGAATATCCAGGACTGGGGTCCTTACTTCAAATATAATTATGTGAAGTTCGACTTCTCTGCAGTCAAGCAGCCGGGTGTCTATTATATCCAGTATGGTAAGACACGTACCAATGATTTCCTGATTGATGAGCATGTATATGACAAGATTACGGATGCTACCACTGATGTGTGGGTACCCATCCATATGAACCACATGTATGTGACCGAGGGTTATCGTACCTGGCATGGTGAACCGTTCAAGGAGGGTTACCTGCAGGCACCGCCCAGCGATCACTTCGACCTGCACAGACAGGGTCAGACCACAGATACCAAGTATAAGCCTTATGAACTGATTCCAGGACTGAATATCGGTGGCTTCTTTGATGCAGGTGACTTTGACATCGAGACGGGTTCGAATATCAATGTGGTACAGAACTTCATCCGTACATGGGAACTGTTCAAGCCGCAGCGCGATGAGACCTTCGTGAGTCAGCAGCAGCGCTATGTTGACTTGCACCGACCTGATGGTAAACCTGATATCCTGCAGTTCATTGAGCATGGTACACTGAACCTCGTGGCACAGGCTGAGCAGATCGGACACATGGCCTCGACGCTTTCTAACTCCATTCTCGATAACTACCATCATCTGGGCGACGCTGCCAGCATCACCGACGGATTGCATTACGATCCGAGTCTGAAGCCTTACGAGGTGTCGGCCGACGGTAAGCGCAGCGGTACACCGGATGACATGTGGGCCTTTACCACCCGTAATCCGAGTCTTGACTTCCAGGCTGCCACGATGTTCGCAGCTGCCAGTCGTGCACTCACAGGCTACAACGACGATCTGGCCGCCCGTGCCTTGAAACAGTCGAAACGACTGATGCAGGAGGCTACCGACCTGATGAATCAGCGTAGAAATCAAGCGTTCGAGGGTCAGGGGAACTGGAACGGCAATAACAACGCCAATAATGGTAATAATGAGAACCGCCGTCAGAACCGTGGTCGTAACAACCGTGGTGACCTGGCTACTAACCTGCAGCTCTATGCGGCTACGAAGGAGAAGCAGTATCTGGACAACTTCCAGCAGCAGATCTGGCAGGCGCTCGATAGGAATGTTTCCAATACCATGCAGACTGCCTTGGATGCTGTTCCTTATATGGATGAGGCTTATCGGAAGCAGTTGCGCCCCTATGTGGAGAAGTACGAGGAATACATTAAGAACTTCGACACGCAGAATCCTTATGGGGTACCTATCGGATTGGGTAACTGGGCTGGCGGTAATGCTGTACTCAGCTTTGGAACAACGGTGTGCTTTGCCCATCTCTATTTCCCCGAAATCGTTCCTGAGAAGGAGGTGTATCGCGTGGCTAACTGGCTCTATGGCTGCCATCCCTACCACAACTACTCGTTTGTGGCTGTAGTGGGTGCCACCCGTCCGAAGCAGGTGTTCTATGGAAACAACCGTGCCGACTTCTCGTTCATCCCAGGTAATGTGGCGCCAGGACTGCTGTTCCGTCAGCCCGACCATTTCGAGAACTTCGACGACTGGCCATTCCTCTGGGGACAGAATGAGGGTACCATTGCCGGTAATACACAATATGTGATCTTTGGTTCCGCATTGAAGGATGCTGTGAAAGGAGATAAGAGATGAAATACAGAGCTTTATTGATTATACTGTTGGGGGTGCTTATGCCCTGCGTAATGCATGGGCAGACGGAATACCAGCGGTTGACCATTAGCGGTCAGTTACTGGATGCTGATGAGAAGGAACCGGTCTTGCAGGCCACGGTTCAGCTGTTTACTGCCAACGACAGTACCTTCGTGGGTGGAACGGTGAGTGACAACAAGGGAAATTTCTCTATCGAGGCACCATCGAACGGTACCTACCGTCTGAAGATTTCCTCCATAGGTTACCAAACCATCGAGCGTGAGGTGACCCTGAGGCGTGACCAGAACCAGGAACTGGGCAGTCTGCGGATGTCGCCTGAGAGCGTGATGCTGAAAGAGACCATTGTCACAGCACAGGCTCCACAGGTGGTAGTGAAGAAAGACACGCTGGTATATAACCCTGATGCCTTCCGTACACCTGAAGGCTCTGCCATTGAGGAGCTCATCAAACGTATGCCTGGTGCTGAGGTGGATGAGGACGGTAATATCACCGTGAATGGCAAGGAGGTGAAGAAGATCCTGCTCGACGGTAAGGAGTTCATGCTCGGTGATGTGGAGACGGCGCTGAAGAACCTGCCTGTCTCCATCATCCAGAACGTGAAGTTCTACGATCAGCAAAGCGACCAAGCTCGTATCACAGGTATTGAGGACGGGGAGAAGGAGACGGTGCTCGACTTCACCATCAAGAAGGGTATGAACCGCGGGTACATGACTAACCTCGACTTGGCCGGTGGTACCAAGCACCGCTATGCTTCTCGTGCCATGGGTAGCAGCTTTACCGACAAGACGCGTTTCGTGCTGATGGGGAACCTGAACAACAAGGAGGATAATGCGGGCTGGTGGAACCGCCGCGGTCTGAACGCACGGAAAATGTTAGGTACCAACCTGAACTATGACGACGGAACGAAACTGAAGGTGGATCTGAGTATCCGTTGGAACCATCGCGATGGTGACAACGAGAACGAGAATACGAGTGAGAACTTCTACAGTCAGGACTACCGTACCTTCTCGAACAACAACTCGAAGAGTATGTCGCGCAGCGATAATTGGAACGGGAACTTCCGCGTGGAGTGGAAACCGGATACGCTGACCACCATCTTGGTACGCGCCAACGGCAGTACGGGAAAAAACGATGGAACTCAGACGTCCGTGGCTGCCACGTTCTCGGATGATCCCTATCTGTATGTAGATGATCCGCTGGGGGTGTTGGGTACGTCAGCTTCATCAAGCGCATTAGATCCCTACCTGGTAAACTATAACCGTCAGGCCAGTCTCTCGTACGGGGAGAACAAGAATGCCTGGGGAATGTTGCAGTTGTTCCGCCGGTTGAATGCCAAAGGCAGGAATATCACCTTCCGCGTGGAGGGCAGCGCAGGCGATAACCAGAATGAGAGCGCTTCGAACAACGAGGTGCATCTGTTCCGTATCAAGAATATCGCCGGCGAGGACTCTACTTACTACACGGCCCGATATAACAGTACACCCAGCGACAATAGTGGTTATGTGCTCAATGTGAACTACAGCGAACCGCTTTGGAAGGGGGCGCACCTGCAGACGAGCTACGAACTGCGGTACAACCAGAACAAAAGCGACCGTCAGACCTATGATTTCAGTCATGAGCCACAGAACATCTTCGCGGGTATCGTTCCTCATTACCGCGACTGGGATACATGGCTCTCACCGGTATATGGATCGCTGGATGGCTTCCTCGACAGGAACTTGAGTCGTTACTCGGAATATAAGAACTACACGCATAACATCAGGATGATGCTGCGCTATTATCAGGAGAAATACGACTATAACTTGGGATTCTTGATTCAGCCGCAGCACTCGAACTATATTCAGGACTACCGCGGAATCTATGTGGATACAGTTAGGAACGTAACGAACCTGACACCTACGCTCGATTTCCGCTATAAGTTCACCGACCAGAGCAGTTTCCGTATCCAGTATCGTGGCGACACCCGACAGCCGGATATCACCCAACTGCTGGATATCACCGATGACTCGAACCCGCTCTACATCACACAGGGTAATCCGGGATTGAAACCGCAGTTCACCAACTCGCTGAATCTGTATTATAACAACTATATCAGTAAGTACAAGCGTTCCATCGTGATATATGCCAACTACCGCAATACGCGCAACAGCATCTCGAACTTGGTGCGCTACAATGCTGAGACGGGTGGAAGCATCTCACGACCGGAGAATATCAATGGTAACTGGAATGTGAACAGTGGTATCACCTTCAATACAGCCATCGACACAACCGCTCATTGGAATGTGGGTACCGATACGAGGGTGCGATACAATAACTATGTGAGCTATGTGGCACAGCAGAAAGCGGATGCACAGAAGAATACGACGCGCTCGACGAATATCTCTGAGCGGCTGAATGTAAGTTACCGCAACGACTGGCTGGAAATTACACTCGATGGATGGTGTAACTACCAGCATTCACGCAATGAGCTACAGCCTACTGCAAATCTTGACACCTGGCAGTTTAACTACGGAGGACGATTCCTGTTACGACTCCCGCTTGATATCGAGGTGAGCAGTGATCTGCATGAGCGTAGCCGACGGGGTTATAACGATCCGTCGTCGAACACCAACGAGTTGATATGGAACGGTCAGATATCCAAGACCTTCTTGAAGAGCAAGTCGTTGATTGTGGCGCTGAACTTCTACGACCTGCTGGCTCAGCAGAGCAACTATGAACGTTGGGTAGGTGCTACCGGTCGTAGTGATACACGGTATAACAGCATCAACTCGTACGCCATGCTGCATGTGCGCTACCGCTTGAATATGTTCGGTGGTAAGGTGGATACAGAAGGACGCTATGACAAGAAGTGGGGTAACCGCGATCAGCGTAGAAGATGAAAGAGGAAAGATGAGAGATGAAAGAGGAGAGAGGAGAGATTATGCAAGCTCCCAGTCTGAACATTACAGACTGGGAGCTTGTTTTTGTATAAGGAGTTCGAAGAATTCAGACTCCTGCAGTTTTGGATTTATTCACCCACAACGATAACGCAGCGGTTCAGGTCGTTCTCCGTGAACGGCTGTACTGTGTCACCGTAAGAGCTGACAGTCATGCGGTCGGCAGAGAGTCCTTTCTCCTGCAATGCCTTAGCCACCTTCTCGGCACGTGCCTTGGCATAGCCTACGTTGATCTGCGGATTACCTGTACCACGATCGGCATAACCCTTGATGGTGATACCCTTCTCAGGATACTTGTTACACCATGCCACAATCCTGTTGAGCTTAGCCTCGGGATCAGGATCTGAGAGACGGATGTTGTAGAAGAAGGTCTCCTCGAGCGGTTCGGGCTTCACCACAGGCTTAGGCTCTGGCTTAGGCTCTGGCTTCACCACGGGCTGTGGTGCAGGAGCGGGAGCAGGAGCCGGCTCCTCATAGACGATAGGAGCAGGTGCTGCCTTCTTCTTACCAAGCTTGAAGGTCAGACCGATCAAGGCGGTCAGCTGCCAGTCGGGGTTGTAGTTGCGCTTCAAGTTGAACTCGTCGTTCTTGTAGTTCGCATCTATTTCAAGACCGATGGCCATCTTCTCCGAGAGGTTCAGGTTGAACTGCGTACCAAACCGTCCGTTATAGGTGGAGTGTTTCGTGCCGCAGAGCTCAGGATTCTGAACAAAGTAGGTAGCACGGTTCTGTGCGTTGAACTCATCAAAATCCCATCCGTAGTTCACACCGAAACCAGCCAGCAGCACCCAGTCGAGCTTGTCGTTGGTGCGGTTCGGGTTGATGATATTGCTCATGTTCATCAACAGGTCAAGGTCGCCAGTAACCGCATTGAACTTGTACGTATCATTGATGGCACCCTTTTTCTGCCAGCCCTGGAAATGGGCGCGTGCACCAACCTTCGAGTTAAAGTAACGACCGAAGGAAACGGCAGCCTGTGGGGTGATGAGCTTGGTGAAGTCGTAGTTGGTGAACGTTCCTTGTGCTCCACCTTGTATCGTGATGAAGTTATAGGGGTAGTTGTCCTCTACACTCTGTGCCTGAGCAGTGGACACTCCGAGAAGGAGTGCCACCGCGGCAAGGATATAATTGATCTTTTTCATAATCACCTAAATTATCGTTATTACTTTTTCTCAATGGTAGCATACATCTTGTTGCTCTGGGTACGACTGGGATACAACTTGATGGTGTAGGTGCCGGCCTCGTTGATTCGGAGGTTCGGACCACCTTCTGTCAAGTCATCAATAGAGTTGCCACCCAGGTTGATGTCCCAACTGCCATTGGTGGTGAACTTGAACTCATCGGCATTGAGGTCTGTGGTGATTTCCCAGCAGTCGTCAGCCATGTTGTAGCTCATGACAGTGTAAGCTGCTGCGTCCCATCCACCAGCTGTAGCAGGACCTACAAGACCCCAAGTGAGCTTGGTGGCAGTGAGTGAACCATTGGCTACGTCAGCAACGAGTCGGTAGTAACCTGGCTCTGAACAGTTAATGTTCGTGCCTTCACCAACAGAGAAGATCGGATCATAAGAGGAGAAGCTCTCATAGTTGTATTCAGCATTCCAGTTACGCTGCTTGGTGAACTTGAAATCACCATCCATGTAGGCATAGCCCTCATACTTTCCGTCGGAGTTTGCAGAGTACAAGGCTGGTGCCAGTTCAGGAGTCCAACCGTAGTCGGGCATACCTGCGGCAGAGGTGTTGTACTTCTGTGCATTTCCGGGCACATAGATATACTCTTCGAAGTTCAACGCAGTGATCTCATAGGTGTAGGTCATCATGTTGATGGAGATCTTGTAGAACTTCGCTGCACCGTCAACATGGAAGGAGTGGTCACCGTCGAGGTTGTAACGACGGTCGAAGGTACCGCTCAGGTCTTCACTGGCTCCTGTTGTACCGAACAGTTTTGTCCAGTTGCCCTCGCCGACAGCATCCATGGCCTCGTCGTCACCAAAGGCGAACCACATCTCACCACCCGTGCTGGCAAATGTATAGGTGAATACAGGATCATCGAACACACTCTTGTCGCTGTGTGAGAACTTCATGTCTTTTGAACTGTTCCACTCGCCAGGACCACCAATGAGGTAGTAGTTGTCGGCGATGTTCAGCGGCTCAATCTGGTAGGTATAGTCCATCATGTTGATGGTAACCTTGATGAGTCTGTTACCTGCGGGAACACAGAATGAACCATCATCAGAGAGGTTGTAGCGGCGATCGAGATTACCTGTCAGGTCGGTGTTACCGTTACCCTTGGTGGTACCGAACAACTTCGACCAGTCATTGTCGTTACCGATAGCCTCACAAGCCTCGTCATCACCGATGGCAAACCAGGTGTCACCCTCAGAAGCATTGAATACGACGGTGAAGATAGGATCTTCATAAACGTCCTTGCCACTGTGTGTGAACTTCAACATCTTGTTGGCAGCCGACTCATACCAGTCGTTCGGACCACCTACGATGTAATAGTTCTCAGAGATCTGCGGAGCCTGCGGGATGGCTTTGATATGGAACTCACCAGATGTAGCCGACTTCACAGCAGTCTTGCCATTGCTCAGCCACATACTGACAGTAGCAGCCACCTCACGCTCTACAGGGCGACGACCGTACTGACTGATGATGTAGTTCTCCAGATCAGCTGCTGACATAGTACCGTCGGCATTGATGTTATAGGTATTCTCACCCAGCGAGATGGTATATATCGGGGTGTAGGAAGCATCGGTAGACGTTGGTGGGGTGATGTTACACACCTTCACCAGCTCGTCTTTAACACTGTTGAAGTCGATGACTCCAACGGTAGAGATGCTGCCGTCGCCGAAGGATACGATTTCCGGCTGGTCAACTTTCTGCGGATCGGCCCAGTCTTTGTAGTCGTCGGTGCAGGAAATCATCGACGCTACAAATGCTATTGCGAATAATATTTTCTTAGTCATAATCGTAATCTCTTTATTCTGTTATTGTTCGATTAACATGTAGTCACCGGTGATATCGTTGAACAGCAGGAGGTATTTGCCGTCGGGAATGACAAGGTTGCCGTCACCGTCGGCTTCTCCAGCCAAACCGTTCTTATAACCCCAGTTGGTTTCCCAGCTGCCCGGAGTCTTGATCTTCAGATGGTCTCCACCGTTTACCTCAAATGACCAGAGGTGGTTCTCTGCGCCGTCGAGGGTAAAGACAGGTGTCATGTCAGAGTCAGACCAATCATTGAAGGTACCTGCAATGCTGAGCTGGTCAAAGACCTTCACATCCTTCTCGTACTTCTCGATGATGATCTCGTTGGTACGGGTATCCACATTGATGGTGTAGTAGCCCTTCTCGCCAATGCCGATGTTGTGGTTGTCACCGTCGGCGTCAATGAGGAAGCTACCCGGATTCTTCACGTTGGTGAAGTTCATCTGTGTGTTCCAGTCACCCGGTGTGAGCACGAACTTGAACTGACCGTCCTCGGGGAAGTAACCTGTGAAAGAGGTCATACCACCACCTGTGGCCTTGTCATATTCTCCATTCGGTACAAGGAACATCGGAACGAGACCCTTGCCGACGCCGTTGGCATCATTGCTCCAGGAAGCACTACCGATGCAGTTACCCACCATGTACCAGATGATCGGTGCGGCCGGTTTAAGCTCAATATAATAAGGAACAGCCTTCATGGTCACCACATTCGAGTAGATGGGGTAGTACTCGCGGAACGAAGCATCCCTGATCGCAGCCTTCACGCGGAAGGCGAGATCAACGATAGAAGGAACCTTACCTGCCTCGTTCCAGCCATTGAGCTGGATCAGCATACGGTCGATGGTCTCTGCATTCAGTTCCACATTCTTACCACTAGTGTAAGTCTCATCCATGGTGAAGAAGTCAGCTCCGGTATTATCCTCGGCGTTGACGTCGAAAGCCTTGTTGAAAGAGCCTGTCGGTGACACCTCTACCGTGTAGGTAGGTACCACGGGGGCATTGAAATCATTATAGGCTGTAGGTTGTGACCAAGAGAGCGCCAAGGAAGCAGTCCTCTCCAGATCGATATTTCCATTGACGGCAAATTCATTGAGCACGAACTGTGTAGGCTGTGTCAGCGTGGGGTTCGACTCGTTGTCGTCGGTACAGGCAGTCAGTGCAAATGCGCCGGCAAGCAGCAGCATTGACAATTGATATATCTTTTTCATACTTTATAATCTTAATGCTTTGTTTCTTACAGACGATTCACATTAATAGCCAGGATTCTGCGTGAGGTTCGGATTGGCGTTGATGTCCTCAGCAGGAATCGCAAAGAGGTTCAGGTCGGCCGAGAAGGCTGCACCGTTCTGTGAGCCACCTTTCCACTCCCAGAGATATCTGCCGCTGTTTGAGCCACCGAAGTATCCGTAACGGATCAAGTCGGTGCGGCGGAAGCCCTCGAAATAGAGCTCGCGAGAGCGCTCGTCGAGAATCTGCTCTGTGGTATAGCTGTTAAAGGTAGAGGTATGGGCACGTTCGCGCAGTGCGTTGATGTAGTTGGCACCAGTGCTGCTTGTCGTACCACCATTCAATCGTGCATCAGCCTCAGCGGCAATCAGGTATGCCTCGGCGGAGCGCATCAGGAAGAAGTCGGTGTCGATGAACTGTGAGTTATGAGGACTGCCGCCTCCTGCGTATGTGTTACGGAACTTTCCTACTGAATAGCCAGAGGTGAACTCTGTAGGTGTAGAGATGGAAAGCTCACGGTCGATACCGAAGAACAATGCACGGTCATCACCGGCAGCCACTGCCATGTCCTTGATGCTCACCTGCGGTGCATCGTTGTTGGGGAAGAACTTTGCCACCAACTGGATGCGGGCGCGGTTACCAGCCCAAAGCTCACTGGTGTTGTAGTTGCCCTCAGTGTCCATGTCTGCCTTCCATGTGGAAGCCATCAGGAACAGAGAAGTACACCATGCAGTTGTCTTCACACCATCCTGCAACAGCGGGAGGATAGCCTCCTGAGAAGCACCGTTACTACCATTGTCGCCCATGAAGAGCATCTGGTAGGCGCTGAATCCGTTCGTGCCAGTAGTCCAGAGTTTGTGCGGACCGTTGATCACCTTCTCGGCATACTCCTTGGCTTCTGCCCAGCGGGCGGTGCCTGTATAGACCTCTGCATTCAGGTACATACGGGCCAGCAGCAAGTTTGCTGCATCCTGGTCGGCACGTCCATAGCCATTGTCGGAATCCTTGCGAGCAGCAGGTGCCATCAGCTGATCCTTCACAGCCAGCAGTTCTTCTTCAATCCACTTGAAGAGGTCGGCACGCTGGATCTGGGGAGGAGGTGTTGACATCAGTGCGGTAGCAAACGGCACATTACCGAACGCATCCATCAGATGATAGTAGTAGAGGGCACGGAGGAAGCGAACCTCAGCTTCGTGGGTAGCGTCCATGCCGGCACATACTTCCAGATAATGGTTGCAGAATGCAATACCTGTATAAAGACGATAGTAGAAACCTTTGAGCATGGGATGTGAAGCATCATACTGGTTATAGTTAAATGCGGGAATACCGGGGTCTCCCCATGCGCAGATAGCCTCATCGGTTGTGAGTTCATTACTGTTCCAAAGCTGACGGACAAATCCTGCGGTACCACCATCGAGACCGTCGATGTCGCAGTCGCCATTAGCACCTGTCTGACCCTGCAGTGCCATGTTCGAATAGCATTTGGTAAAGAGAGATGCCTCATCGGGAACCATGGTCTTACTGGGATCAATCGGTGTGACGTCGAGGTCGCCCGTGCAAGAACTCAGTCCTACGGCAGCAAAGAGAATCGCTGCAGCGGGAATCATGTTTTTGAAATATCTTAAGTTCATAATCTTCATTGTTTATATTGTTTCAAGAACTACAATTTTTCAATCCTTGCATTATTAGAAATTGAGATTCAGTCCCACCTGTACGGTAAATGGACGGGGGTACATGTTGTTGTCGATACCCCACTGATCCTTACTTGGGAACACCTCTGGGTCGATACCCTCGTACTTGGTGATGGTGAACACGTTTGTAGCTGATGCATAGATTCGTCCGGAGAGTCCACTGTAGTTACCGCCCTTGAAGAGGTTATCGAAGGAGTAACCCAGTGTGATGTTGTCGCACTTCAGGAATGAAGCATTGTGTACAAAGTAGTCGGACAAGGCGTGGTCGTAGGTTGACCAGTTGCGCTGGATGGCACCTGGGATAACATTCTGCAGGTAGCCGAAAGAAGAATCGTAGCGCTTAGATACATTGGAGTATCCTGCCTCTTTGTCCCAGAATACGTAGTTGTCGAAACTTGCACGCAGACCGAAGCCGAAGTCCCAGTCCTTGAACTGCAGACGTGAGCTCAGACCTGCGGTGTAAGGAGCATCTGGACTCTTGTAGAAGTAACGGTCGGAGTCGTTGATGACACCGTCGGCATTACGATCTACATAGACACCTTCGAGTGGCAGACCGTTCTGGTCGTAAACCTGCTGGAACACATAGAAGGAGTTGTGCGGATAGCCCACGGAGTGTGCTTGGCACTGGTTACCAGTTCCTGATGAGATACCACCCGTCATTACGAGTGAAGACTCACCGGTCAGCTCCGTAATCTTATTCTTGTTATAGGTGAAGTTAGCTGTAACCTCCCACTGCCAGTCCTCGGTCTGTACAGGACGTACGGTCAAAGAAGCCTCGATACCTCTGTTCTCCAAAGAACCGATGTTCGAGCGTACCATGTTACGGAAGTTCGAACCTGCCGATACAGAAGCATCGTTAATCAGGTCGGTGGTCTTACGGTAGTAGTAATCCACGCTACCGCTGACACGGTTGTTGAACAAGCTCCAGTCAAGACCTGCATTCCATGTTGTGGTGGTCTCCCACTTCAGGTCGGGGTTGTAAGCATCGGGACGGTAGAGCAAACCGCTGTCGTTGACACCGATAAGCGGATAACGTCCGTTGACGTTGGTTGTGTTCACATTATAGGTGGCGAAGTAGTTATAGTCGCCGATACCATCCTGCTGACCGGTCTTTCCCCATCCCAGACGGAGTTTTAACTCATCCATCCACTTCACGTTCTTCAGGAAGGCTTCTTCGTTGATCTTCCAACCGAGAGCCACAGAGGGGAAGGTTGCCCAGTGCTCCTTGAAGCGACTGGAGCCGTCGCGACGTACTGTAGCAGTGATCATATAGCGGTCGAAGGCAATGTAATTGGCACGACCGAAGAAGCTGACGAGGTAGTTCTCAGACTTCCAGATGCTGGTGCTTCCGTTATAGGGCTTGCCTGCAGCAGGCTCGGTAGTACCATCATCATGGGTAATCACCTGGTTGGTGGTTCTGGGATAGACTCCAGCATAGAATGAATCACCCCAGTACTTGGTGTGGCTCCATTCATAACCTCCCATGATGTCGAAGTGCTGTGTCTTAAGGAAATCCTTATAGTACTGAGCATAGGCTGAGAAGGTCAGGTTATATTTCCTCTCGTAGGTGTAACCGCTGTTGCCATAGTAGAAGTTCGACGGACCCCAGTTAGCATAGTCGGTATCCTGCGTACCGTTGGCCCAGTCGCCACTGGCATTAGCATGCAGACGCAGATCCTCAAAGCCGTGAATCTTATAGTCGGCCTCTATATTACCCATATAGTCGTATGAGTTGGCGCGGTCGTTCTTCTCATACAGACGAGACAGCGGGTTGGCAACGGTGTTGCGGTTCCACATAGTAGCATAGTTCTCATCCTTCAGAGAAGCACCACTGTCGAGCCACTGCCAGTAGCCGTGGTAGTTCTTGTACTTCGGATCTGAAGAGTAGATAGGTTGTGTGGGATCCATGCGGGTAGCATCACCGATGGCATCACCGTTAGCATAACGGTTATGAGCGTACATGAACTTACCGTTGATGTTGAATGTCAGGTGGTCCTGCAGCAACGAGGGGTTCAAGGTCACACTGGCCGTTGTACGCTGGAAGTTAGAGGTCTTCAAGATACCGTTCTGGTCGGTGTAGCCCACGCTGATGCGGTAGGGCATATTACTGATACCACCCTGTACGGTTACGTTATGGTCGCTGGATACAGCGGCGTGGAAGATCTCGTCCTGCCAGTTGGTGTTGGCATTGCCCAAGAGAGAGGCTGCTTCTGAGTCGGCACCGTAGTACGACTTGATAAAGCTGCGATACTCATCGCCGTCCAGCACGTCAAGGGTCTTTTTCTTCACGGAGTAAGAAACATTTCCGTTGTAGCTCACCTTGGGAGCCATTCCCTTACGACCCTTCTTGGTGGTGATGATGATGACACCGTTAGAACCACGACTACCATAGATGGCAGTAGCTGAAGCATCCTTCAGCACCGTGAAACTCTCAATGTCGTTCGGGTTCACCATCGTCAGCGGGTTGGCTGCACCTTTGATACCCTGGTTGTCCATGGCCAGACCGTCGATCACGATCAACGGGTCGTTAGATGCATTCAGTGACGAACCACCACGAATACGGATGGTAGCACCGCCACCAGGGGTACCACCACCAGAGGTGATGTTTACACCGGCAATCTTACCCTGCATCATTTCCTGTGCATTGGTAATCAAACCGTGGTTCTTCTCATCGGGCTTGATAGCTGTTACCGAACCGGTTAAGTCGTTTTTCTTGGCTACACCATAACCGATGACCACCACTTCGTTCAATGACAGGGCGGCATCGTCTTGTAGCAAGACTTCCACTTGCGGCGCTGCGGCCACAACGGCATCTTGATAGCCAATGAAGGAAACGGAAATCTGGTCGCCTTGATTAGCTTTGATCGTAAAGTTACCATCAAAGTCAGTCACCGTACCCGTCTGTGTTCCGACAACGCGGACAGTAGCGCCGATGACATCTTCGCCGGTAGCATCTTTCACATGGCCATTCACAGTGATTTGCTGTGCGAAGGCCGTAGCAGAAAGGATCAGCCCACATATGAGTGCGAGCATCCTTAAAGGCATTCTGAATTTTACCTGCTTCATCATTCTATTGTTTAAAGTTAGTATATAAAATATAAAATCTCGTTAGTTCCAAAATCGACAAGTAGTATAGACTTTTCGATTGCAAATTTAGTATTACTTTCGTTAAGGTGTATGAAAAAATGATATAAATCAAGTAAATACATTGCGCAAACGTTTGCGCGTTTCATACATTATTATTATATTTGCAAGCGAACTACCGAAACAATCTTTTGCATAACTTTGCAAAAAGAAAATAGCCTATGAACGAGAACTCGAACATAACGATGAAAGATATTGCACGGGAACTGGGTGTTTCCGTTGCAACTGTTTCGCGAGCCTTGAAAGACAGTCCTCGTATCAGTATCCAGCAGCGTGAACGTATCAAGTCGTATGCGCGCGAACATAATTTTTATCCTAACTACCTGGCAGAGTCGCTCCGACATAGTCGGGTATCTTCCCCGAAGATCATCGGTGTAATCGTACCGCAGATAGCCCATTACTATTTCTCTACGATCCTTTCAGGAATCGAGGAGCAGGCACGGGTGCGTGGCTATCGTATCATGGTGGCCCAGAGTGAAGAACGCTACGACCGTGAGGTACGCATCTGCGAGTCGTTCATGGAGAACCGTGTTTGCGGCATCATTGTCTCACAGGCAAAGGATACGGTGGCTTACGACCATTTCAAGAAACTCATCAACAGTCATGTACCCCTTGTCTTCTACGACCGTATCTGTACGGCCATCAACACCAACCGTGTGGTGGTGGATGATTACATGGGTGCCTTTACGGCTGTCACCCATCTCATCCAGACAGGCTGCAAACGCATTGCTTTCTATGGGTCGCCCATGCAGTTGGAGATTTCGAAGAACCGTTACAATGGCTACGTTGATGCGTTACTGAAGAACGGATTAAGACCGGACGACAGTCTGCGCCTTTTCTGCGACAACCGTATGGAAGCAGAGAAGATCACACCCGAGATTCTATCTCGGGAGGACCGTCCTGATGCTTTCTTCGCCGTGAACGACGATACGGCCATCGGTATTCTCTATACGGCGAAACGTATGGGATTCAATGTTCCTGCCGACATCAGCATCTGTGGCTTTACCAATGGTGAGCGAGCCATTGCCTGCGAACCGATGCTTACCACCGTGGAACAGCGGGGACACATGGTTGGCGAGGAAGCTGTGGATATCCTGGTGAACCTTGTCGAGGGCATTACACCGATGGACAAGGTAGTGAAGAAGGTGGTTCGCACCCGACTTGTTGTGCGAGGAACCACGAAGTAAATGTGGAATGTGGAATGTGGAATGTGGAATGTGGAATGTGGAATGAGGAATGTGGAATGAGGAATGTGGAATGATTATTTGAAACTAAAAACAAGATAGTATGAAAGTAAAACCTGATTTAGGCTTTTGGCCACTGTGGAACCTGAGCTTCGGTTTCTTTGGCGTGCAAATTGCGTATGCCCTGCAAAGTGCGAACATTTCGCGTATCTTCAGAACGTTGGGGGCTGATCCCCATTCACTGAGTTTCTTTTGGATTCTCCCGCCGCTGATGGGTATCCTTGTGCAACCGATTGTCGGAACCTTGTCTGACAAGACCTGGTGCCGCTGGGGTCGTCGTATACCTTATTTATTTATAGGAGCCGCCGTGGCAGTGGCTGTGATGTGTCTGCTGCCCAATTCCGGGTCGTTAGGACTGAGCATCTCGGCTGTGATGATCTTCGGTTTGCTGATGCTGATGCTGTTAGACACGAGTATCAACATGGCTATGCAGCCGTTCAAGATGCTGGTAGGCGACATGGTGAATGAGAAACAGAAGGCGAAGGCCTATTCCATCCAGTCGTTCCTGTGCAACGCCGGTTCGGTAGTAGGATTCCTCTTCCCGTTTGTGTTCACATGGCTTGGATTGAAGAACGTAGCCCCGGAAGGTGTTGTACCTGATTCCGTCATCTGGTCGTTCTATGTAGGTGCAGCCATCCTCATCCTTTGTGTAATCTATACCACTATCAAGGTAAAAGAGTGGCCGCCGCAGGAATATGCGATGTATAACGGAGAGAACAAGAAAGAAGAGGGAAGCGGTAATTGGTTCAAACTGTTGAAGAATGCTCCCGCCACCTTCTGGAGAGTGGGATTGGTACAGTTCTTCTGCTGGGCAGCCTTGCTGTACATGTGGACCTATGTGGTGGATGCTGTATCTGAAACCGTGTGGGGAACCACCGACTCGGCTTCGGAAGCCTATCAGGAAGCTGGTAACTGGACCGGTGTGCTCTATGCCATTCAGGCCATGGGTAGTGTAGTATGGGCTACCATGCTGCCGCGATTCAAGAATACGAAGGTGGCTTATGCGTTGAGTCTGCTCATCGGTGGTATCGGCTTCGCACTCATTCCATTCGTGCCGAATCAGTACGGACAAATCATTCCGTTCCTGCTCATCGGTTGCGCTTGGGCTGCCATGCTGGCCATGCCGTTCACCTTTGTCACGAATGCCCTCCAAGGCTACGGTCATATGGGTGCCTATCTGGGCTTGTTCAATGGTACTATCTGTCTGCCGCAGATCATTGCAGCCCTATGTGGCGGAATGGTATTCAAGCTGGTTGGCGGTCATCAGAGTACGATGATGATTGTCTCGGGTGTGCTGCTGATCATCGGTGCCCTTTTCGTAACGGCTATTAAGCCACATTCCACAAAAAATTAATATAGTAGAACAAGTCCTGCAACCGCGCAGTAAACAATCATTCTGATAGGATTGATCTTGAAGAACTTGGTACCAACAAACGTGGCAAGGAAAAGGAAGCAACTGATCCAGAACTGCCACGGGTTGATGCTGGGAGTAGAGAAGTTCTCGGGAGTCATCAACATCAGCGTGGCTGCTGCCAGCAAACCTACTACGGCAGGACGTAATCCCGTGAAGACGCTGTTTACTAACGGCGTCTTCATGTATTTCATGAACATCTTACTGATCAGGATCATGAGAATCAGCGAGGGCAGTACCAATGCAAACGTTGCAGTAAAACTGCCCAGAATGGCCATAGGCGTACTGTATCCTGCATTCACCACCGCTGTATAGCCGCAGTAGGTGGCCGAGTTGATGCCTACCGGACCCGGTGTCATCTGACTGATAGCAACGATATCGGTAAATTCCGCCGTGTTCATCCAGTGCCAATGATAGACCACCTCGTTTTGAATCAGCGAGAGCATACCATAGCCGCCGCCGAATCCAAAGAGACCGATCTCAAAGAACGTGATGAACAGATACAGGTAAATCATGGCAGTCTGCTTTTATTCTGTGGGTTGAACATATTGACCATAGACATAACCACCCAGTCCGGCCACCAGGATGATGATGATGGGTGATACCCCCAAGGCCCAGATGGCCAGGGCACCCACAATGGGAATCCAGCAGTTGGAAAGGTTGATCTTCGCGCTCTTGGCGAGGTTGAAGGTAGGAACGGCAATCAAGGCCACTACGGCAGGACGTATCCCGCGGAAGATGGCTGCCACCACCTTGTTGTCTTCAAACTGGTGGAAGAACATGGCAATGATCAGGATGATGAAGAACGAGGGCAGGGCAGTGGCCAAAGCCGCACACGCCGCTCCTTTTCTTTTATGCAGCTTATAGCCGACGAAAGTGCTGATGTTGATGGCGAAGACACCGGGACAGCTTTGGGCAATGGCAATCAGGTCGAGCAACTCCTCCTTCTTCATCCATTGGTGTTTCTCTGTCACCTCGGTCTCGATAATAGGAATCATGGCATAGCCGCCGCCGAAGGTGACCATGCCAATCTTAAAGAATGTCTTGAAAAGATCTACTAAGATATTCATCCTATCTCTCATCTTTCATCTCTCATCTCTCATCTCTGCTGCTCTATCCACCGTCTTGCATTGACGAAGGCCTCGATCCATGGGGTTACCTCATCCTGACGACGGTTTGCAGGATACCAGGCATTCTGCCAGGGGAAGATAGCACGCTCCAGGTGCGGCATCATGGCCAGATGACGACCGTCGGCAGAGCAGATACCTGCTACGTTATAGTCAGACCCGTTGGGGTTGGCGGGGTAGTCGGGGTAGTTGTACTTCGCGATGATGTTGTACTGACTCTCAGCTTCGGGCAGATGGAACTTTCCTTCTCCGTGAGCCACCCACAAGCCCAGTTTGTTGCCGCTCAGACTGCCGAACATCACACTGTTGTTCTGTGGAATCTCCAGACTGAGGAAGGCACTCTCGAACTTATGCGAATTGTTGTGTAACATCTTCACTCCCGTATTTCCTGTCAATCCCAGTTCCACCATCAGCTGACAGCCGTTGCAGATACCTAAAGAAAGGGTGTCCTTACGGGCATAGAACTTATCCAGGGCTTCCTTGGCCTTCGGGTTGAACAGGAAGGCGCCTGCCCATCCCTTGGCGGAACCAAGTACGTCGCTGTTGGAGAAACCACCGCAGAACACAATCATACTGATCTCTTCCAAGGTCTCACGACCGCTGATCAAGTCGGTCATCATCACGTCCTTCACGTCGAAGCCGGCCAGATACAGACTGTAGGCCATCTCGCGTTCACCATTGGTACCTTTCTCGCGGATAATGGCAGCCTTGGGACGGAGAGACACGTCTTTCCTGTTGTCAGGATCAAGACCATATTGAGAGAGCTTACCGGTGAAGTCCTTGTTGAACTTCATCTCTATCGGCTGGTGCTTGTAGTTCTTGAAACGCTCGGCAGCACAGCCGTTGAAACTCTGCTTGCGGTCGAGCAGATAGGAGGTCTTGTACCACACATCGCGCAGTTTGTCGATGTCGAAGGTGAACTCCTGCTCATCTTTCTTCACTACGAGTGTACGACTGTCGGGAGTGGGGTAGCCAATCTTGGCGAAACCAACACCGGCATCTTCCAGGAACTCCTTCAGTTCGAACTTATGCTCATCCGATACCTGGATGATGATACCAGGATTCTCGGCAAACAGGTTCTTGATGATGTCGCCGCCAGCCAGGTTGTGAAGGTTGATATGCATACCTCCGCGGGTATTGGCGAAACACATCTCCAACAAGGTGGTGATCATACCGCCTGCAGAGATGTCATGACCAGCCAGAATCCAGCCGCGACGAATCATTTCCTGAACAGCTTCGAAGCAGTCGGCGAAATACTCGGGGTTCTTCACGGTAGGTACATCACTGCCTACCTTACCTAAACTCTGTGCGAAGGCACTACCGCCTAGTCGCTGTTCGTCGAAGGAGAAGTCGATATGATAGAAAGAACTGTTCTTGTCGTTAACAGCTACGGGCGACACCACCTTGCGGATATCGCTTACCTCACCGCCAGCACTGACGATGACTGTTCCCGGAGAGATGATTTTCTCGCCGTTGGGATACTGCTGACTCAACGACAGGGAGTCCTTACCTGTAGGCACATTCACATGCAGGGCACAACAGAAATCACTCAATGCCTCCACGGCAGCATACAGTCGGGCATCTTCACCTTCCTGCGAACGACAGGGCCACATCCAGTTAGCACTCAGTGAGATACTCTCCAATCCCTCGTCTAAGGGTGCCCAAACAATGTTCGTCAAAGCCTCGGCCACAGAGAGTACACTACCAGCCTCGGGCGAAGCAAGACCCACCTGCGGAGCATGTCCCAACGCTGTGGCAATACCTTTCTTACCACGGTAGTCGAGAGCCACCACACCACAGTCGGAGAGGGGAAGCTGAATCTCACCCTGACACTGCTGACGGGCAATCTTACCCGTTACCGAGCGGTCAACCTTGTTGGTGAGCCAGTCCTTACAGGCCACAGCCTCCAGCTGCAGCACCCGCTCAAGATACTCATTCACTTTATCTTGAGTGTATTCCACATCATTATATTTGCGCTCCACGGTCTTGTCAACCATCACTGTCTTGGGTGAATGACCGAACATCTGTGCCACATCCAGATCGAAGGGTTTTACGCCATCGCCCTGAACGAACGAGAAGTGGGCGTCGCCAGTGGTCTCGCCAACCACATACAGCGGAGCACGTTCACGCTCGGCAATACGGCGCACATGGTCGATATGCTGCTCGTCGATGAGCAGTCCCATACGCTCCTGACTCTCATTGGCAATGATTTCCTTGGCCGATAGTGTCTTGTCGCCGATGGGCAGCTTGGTCATGTCGATACGTCCGCCGCACTCTTCAACCAGCTCAGAGAGACAGTTCAGATGACCGGCTGAGCCATGGTCGTGAATACTCACTACCGGGTTGTTATCCTCTTCCACCAAGGCACGCACCAGGTTATAGGCACGTTTCTGCATCTCGGGGTTGGCACGCTGTACGGCATTCAGCTCAATACCGTTGCTGTAACGACCCGTATCTACTGATGACACGCTACCGCCACCCAGTCCGATGCGGTAGTTATCACCACCAACCACTACTACTTTATTACCTTTCTGCGGCTCCTTTTTCAGACAGTCGCGCTTGGTGCCGTAACCTACGCCACCGGCAAGCATGATCACCTTGTCGTAGGCGTACTTCGTAGAAGTGAGAGGTGAGAGGTCAGAGGTGAGAGGTTTCTCTTGATGCTCGAAAGTGAGTACAGATCCGCAGATCAGTGGCTGACCGAACTTGTTACCGAAGTCGGAGGCACCGTTCGAAGCCTTGATCAGGATCTGCTCGGGAGTCTGATACAACCATTCGCGTACCGGCAGGATGTTCTCCCAATCCCTTTTAATTTTTAATGCTTCATCTTTAATCTCCGAGTCGTCAAGACGAGGGTAGGCTGTCATATAAACGGCTGTACCGGCAATCGGCCATGATCCTACACCACCGCCCATACGGTCGCGTATCTCACCGCCCGTTCCTGTTGAGGCTCCGTTGAATGGCTCCACGGTGGTGGGGAAGTTATGGGTCTCGGCTTTCAGGGAGATCACACTCTCTATATCCTTGATGCGGAACCAGTCGGCCGTACTTTGGTCGGCTGGGGCAAACTGCTCTACCACCGGACCTTCTGAGAAGGCCACATTGTCCTTATAGGCTGACAGGATCTTATGCGGATTCTCGGCCGTGGTCTTTTTGATCATGGCGAAGAGACTCGATTCCTTCTCTTCTCCGTCGATGATGAAGGTACCGCCGAAGATCTTATGGCGACAGTGCTCAGAGTTGATCTGTGCGAAACCGAAGATCTCGCTGTCGGTAAGCGGGCGCTTCAGCTCCTTCTCGATCTTATGCAGGTATTCAATCTCCTCAGGACTAAGTGCCAGACCTTCCGTTTCGTTGTATTCCTCCAGGTTCTCCACGTGTTTGATCGGCTGTGGCTCGATGTTCACGGTGAAGATGCGCTGGTTCAGACCCTCATACATACGTTGCAGCATCGGATCATGGTCGGCATCCTTGCTCTCCACAGGGAAATATTCCTCAATGCGCGAGATGCCCTTCAGGTTCATGTTCTGTGTAATCTCCACAGCATTGGTGCTCCACGGGGTGATCATCTCACGGCGCGGTCCCACAAAGAAACCTGGCAGCTCACTGCCCTCAAGCAGTTTCGCATCTCCATAAAGCCAACATAACTCATTGATTTCCTGTTGATCCAGCTGATGATCAACCTCGGTTGCTATCACACTCTCTGACGGAGTTTTAAAGAAAAGAATCATTGTTATACCTTATTATTATAATTTAGGTGCAAAGGTACGAATAAGTGAGAACAATACAAAATAAAAGTGCGCATTTATTTTGTATTGTCGAGCGTGAGTACCTTCGACGAAGTCAAAGGTACGGATAAACGAGCAAAATGCAAAAGGAAAGTTTACTTTTCTTTCCACTAATTATCTAATCAAGTACCAAAGGTCTAGACCAATGGACAAAGAGTTAGTATAAATACCACTACCATCACTCAGTTTGAACAAAGGAAATATACTTTGAGTGTAACCAATCGTCAAAGGACCAATGCCTGCCATAACCTGCCAGTTAGCAGAAAAGCAATTAGCATGGATTCGCCTATGGTGGCTTTTATCTTCATCCTGATGACAATAATAGTATAGATCACGACCTGGTATACAAAAGTCGAGTGCCACACCAGAGAGCAAAGAGAATCTGTGCCTTCTGTCTTGAATACCCAAAAGAACAGGAACTCTTATGGAAGTATAATTGATAACACTTGATTTTAATGCTTCCTTTGTGTCAACAAAACAGATTTTACCATTCTCTCTTATCGCTTCATAGTTTCTATCCAATCCGATGGTTCCCAGAGTCACCTGTAGAGCCGTTGTAACACCAAAAACGTCATGGCTAAGTCCTTTTGACAATTGTATCAAAGTAAAGCCAGCTTCATTTTGCCGAAAGAAACCATCTTTAAATGGTACTCCATCAGGTTTGTGCCCCATAAAGCCATCGCACAACGTCATATTACCTAACCAAAATGCAGGCATTTGAGGATCAAACAGTCTGGGGGTATCTGGGCGTTCTCTCATGATATATGCAAGAATGATATGTCCGGTATCAAAAACATTGGAATGTCGAGACGAAACGCTATCGGTTCTATTGTCGGAAAACGACAAACCCTGTGTTTTCATCTCATTGTCTGTTTGAGCATCCAAAGTGATTGTTACAAATGCGAAAACACACCATAAACACATAAACTTTTTCATCATTGCCTACATATTTAGTTGACTTCTTTAGTGAATCGGAAAGGACACTTTTGAAACGTCCCCACGAATCCTGTGCAAATATAGATACTACGAATGAAAGTTCCAAATAATACGCGAGGAAAAAGTTCACAAAAGTTCACTTCGTTAGACTTTTTCTCGCCTATGGCCATCCGCGTTCAGCGCGTGCTGATTAATAAACCCACTAATTTTACCCCAACATCTAACCCAATGTGCCTGAAATGTCCTGCTGCAAAGGGTTTGATGAGGGTTAGATGATGGCTAAACATCTAACCCAGATCTAACCAACATCTAACCCAGATATACCTTATGCAACCTTTTGGTGTGCAATCTTGTAATACGAGATGTTTTTGCGTAACACATGTTAAACCCCATTTCCCACATGGTTACCCTATTATGCTTTGCGCCTGTAAAGTTACAACGATTTTCCGAAACCACCAAAAAACGACCCCTCATAGCGTGCAAAAATCCGTTAACGAACCACCCCTTTTCTGTTAAAAAACACTGAACGCCGTAAACGCTATCAGTGATCAAGGCAAACGCTCCCAGCGTTTGACGTTCCCGCTATCAGCGTTTGAGGCACTTTTAACCAGAAACTGCCATAGTTTCTTTCATTTCCCGAGGGGAAAGAAGATAAGAAGCAAGAGGCAAGAGATTACCACTAAATACAGTTCGTAGTAATTTGGTTATGAGAGAAGTTGGTTGAACGGGAAATGAAACGGGAAATGAACGGGATATGTGGGTTAGATGATGGTTAGATGTTGGTTAGATGTTTGAGCATCATCTAACCCGCCTCAAACCCTTTGCACATCGATGTTTCAAGCATTTTGGGTTAGATCTTGCCACCGTTTTCTCCACAACAAGGCTAGTTAGTGCCTCCAACCAGCCTA
>JAEEWT010000023.1 GCA_016287755.1 Prevotella sp. | reverse complement strand
TAGGCTGGTTGGAGGCACTAACTAGCCTTGTTGTGGAGAAAACGGTGGCAAGATCTAACCCAAAATGCTTGAAACATCGATGTGCAAAGGGTTTGAGGCGGGTTAGATGATGCTCAAACATCTAACCTACATCTAACCTACATCTAACCTACATATCCCGTTCAACCAACTTCTCTCACACCAAATTACCACGAACTGTATTTAGTGGTAATCCCTTGTGGGAAGAAGTAAACTATGGCAGTTTGCGTTAGAAACTATGGCAGTTTCTGGTAAAAAGTGCCTCAAACGCTGATAGCGGGAACGTCAAACGCTGGGAGCGTTTGCCTTGATCACTGGGAGCGTTTACGGCGTTCAGTGTTTTTTAACAGAAAGATGGTGATTTGTTAACAGATTTTTGCACGCTATGAGGGGTCGATTTTTGGTCTTCCCGGTTTTTTTTCGTACCTTTGCAGGCGCAAAACATGAAGGGGTAACCTGGAGTGTCAGCGCTACTAACAATTATTAACAATTAATCTTTTATTACCATTTATGAATGACACAATTATGATGGGTGGCAACACCATGAGTAACACACAGGAAAACACACTCGCAACCGAGTTGTTCCTACAAGACAACTACCTTTTCCGCCGCAATGTGCTGAGCGGGAAGGTGGAGTTTGCAGCACTGCCTGCCGAAGATCCTGTTTACAGGACGCTCACGCAGGCGGCCCTCAACAGCATCGTGATCAGGGCCAAGCGTGAGGCTGTCATGGAGAAGGGGAGTCCGAAGGCAGAGATCATGGAGCTGATCAACTCCGAGGAGGTTCCCGCATTCGATCCGGTAAAGGAATTCCTAGGGCGCCTGCCCCGATGGGACGGACAGAACCATGTGGCGGCACTCTTTGGACGCTTACCCGGTATCAGCAGCGAGCAGCACGGATATCTGGCCACCTGGCTGCGCTCGGCCGTGGCCCACTGGCTGCAGATGGATACCATCCACGGAAACGAGTGCGTACCCACGCTCATCGGTGCCCAGGGCTGCGGTAAGACAACGTTCGTGGCAAGGATCCTTCCTCCGCATCTCAGACAGTACTACCTCGACCACCTGAACCTGTCGAACAAGTTCGACAAGGAGATGGCGCTGACGAACAACCTGCTGGTGAACCTGGATGAGCTGGATGCGATAAGACCGAGTCAGCATCCTGCGCTGAAGCAGACGCTGTCGAAGAGCAAGGTGAACGGAAGACCCATCTTCGGATGCAGTCAGGAGGACAGGCCCCGCTATGCCTCGTTCGTGGCCACGACGAACAACCCGCACCCGCTGACCGATGCCACGGGCAGCCGACGGTACATCTGTCTGACGGTGCCCAAAGACCAGCTGATTGACAACACGGGAGAGATCGACTACGGGCAGCTGTATGCCCAGGTGCTCCACGAGCTGATGGAGCTGAAGGCGCCCTATTGGTTCACCCCCGCGGAGGTGAAGCGAATCCAGGAGCTCAACCTGAACTACATGGAACAGAAGGACATAGCCGAGATTGTAAATGCCACGTTCCGCTTGCCGAAGGAAGGTGAGTTGCCGAAGTACATGAACTGCGGGGATATCCTCAGGGAGATCCAGCAGGAATATCCGTCTGTAAAGAGTGACAGGAGTACAAGGATACATATAGGACTGGCTATGCGGGAAATGGGGTTTGAGCATGTATTACGTAAAAACATCTCGTATTACAAAATTGCACACCAAAAGGTTGCATAAGGTATATCTGGGTTAGATGTGGGTTAGATGTTAGTTAGATGTTTAGCCATCATCTAACCCACCTCAAACCCTTTGCAGCAGGGCGTTTCAAGCACATAGGGTTAGATGTTGGGCTGAAAAACGCTAAAGCAATTAAAAAATAGTTTGGAAGTTAAGAATATTGTTTGTAACTTTGCAATCGCATAAGGTTCGCGCAAGCGATGAAAAGGGAATGGGGTGTGAGTCCCCAACTGTCCCGCAGCTGTAAGTTTCCTTTTGGAGCAATACACATAAGCCACTGAGATTTTCGGGAAGGCGTATTGCTTGGGAACAAGTCAGAAGACCTGCCTTTTGTGTCGTCAGGACGTCAAAACGGACGTCCGGTGGACAAACCTTTTTCCGTTACTCTGGGGTTAGGACGGAAAGAAAGCGTATCACTATGGTTCATGCCAGCAGACTGCCCGTGGCGGTAGCATTGGCCTTTTATTCGTGTGCTTGTATGTTTGCCCAGCAAGGAAAGCTGGACAGTATGCAGCATGTGGCTGAAGTAGTGGTGACGCAACAGCTTACCTATCGTGAAGTAATCCCTCATCAGTCGCTGAAAGGTGAGGCATTGCAACGCCTTTCGTCCTTATCCGTAGCCGATGCTCTGCGCTATTTCTCTGGTGTGCAACTGAAAGACTATGGCGGCGTGGGCGGATTGAAAACAGTGAATGTGCGTTCCATGGGCAGTCACCATGTAGGCGTGTTCTACGATGGTGTGGAAGTGGGTAATGCCCAGAATGGGGTAGTGGATTTAGGACAGTTCTCCCTGGACAATGTGGAGGAGGTGTCGTTGTATAACGGACAGAAAAGTGCCATCTTCCAACCTGCCACAGAGTTCGGGAATGCAGGCTCGGTATATATCCGTACCCGCAGACCCAAATTCAGCGAAGGTGAACACCGTCATCTGCGCACTGCAGTGAAACTTGCCTCGAGCGACATGCTTCGTATCTCTTCCCTGTGGGAGGAGCGCATCAGTGCATCCCTCTGCTCATCCCTGAATGCCGAGGTGCTCTCATCCAGCGGTAAATACAAGTTCCGTTATCGTAGGAAGAATGCTGATGGCAGTGTGGCATACGATACTACTGCAGTAAGACAGAATGGAGATATCTGGGCGGTACGACTGGAAGGGAACCTTCACGGACTGTTTAACGGGGGCGGTTGGGCGTTGAAAGGCTATACCTATCATTCCCAGCGAGGCATTCCAGGAGCCATCGTCAGTAATGTATGGCGGCGAGGAGAGCGTCAGGGCGATCACAACAGTTTTGTACAGCTATCAGGACAGAAGGCCATTTCATCTTCCTTCTCCACACGATGGCTGGCCAAGTATGCTTATTACAACACCCATTATGTGAACCGCGATTCCACTACACGCCATGTCGATAACCGTTATCGTCAGCAGGAAGTCTATCTGTCCTCGTCGAACGTAGTGGAACTGCTTCCAGGCTGGAGCGCTTCACTGAGTTACGACTTCCGTTTCCATACGCTACGTGCCGACCTGCCCCTTTTCGCCTATCCCCATCGTTTCACCAATTTGATGAGTGTGGCCACAGCTTATAATCACCGTAGGTTCAGCATTCAGGCCTCGTTGTTGGGGAACTCCATCAAGGATCATGCCCGCACCTTGGTCTCCCGAAAGAGTACCCAAACGCTCACACCCGCACTCTTCATGAATGTAGCACCATGGTCGGCCGTGCCCATGACCGTGAGGGCTTATGTCAAGAAGAGTTTCCGTATGCCTACCTTCAACGACCTTTTCTATACCGATATGGGTAATGCGGCACTGAATCCCGAAAGTGCCATCCAATATAATATAGGTGTTAACTACTCTACCTTGTCACAACCTCGCAGCACTCGGGTATCACTGAGCATGGATGTCTATTATAATACGGTACACGATAAGATTGTGGCCTATCCCAAAGGTCAGCAGTTCCGCTGGACCATGCTGAACTTAGGGCGTGTGCATATCAAGGGAATGGATGTGGAAGCGCAAGTCATCCAACAGCTGACGCCAACGTGGCGATTGGATGTGCGGGCTCAATATACCTATCAGGATGCCCGGGATGTGACCAACCCCACCGATACCTATTATCATCACCAGATTCCTTATGTGCCTTGGCATAGCGGCTCGTTGGTGGTGGGAGTGGCCAGTGACCGCTGGACACTCGATTACAGTTTTATCTATGTGGGTAAGCGTTATAACCAGCAAGAGAATATCCGGTACAACTATATGCAACCTTGGTACACCAATGATGTGCATGGCAGCTATTCCTTTAAGTGGGGGAAGAAGCGCTGCCGACTGACTGCCGAGGTGAACAACCTGCTGGATCAGGATTATGATGTCATTCTTAACTACCCCATGCCCAAGAGGAACTATGCGGTAGGACTCACTGTGGAGATGTGATATAGGGATGCGAGATTTGAATCTTTAATATAGGACTTAGAGATATGGGAAAGAAAGGTGTTTTTATGGTTTGTGCGTTGATGTGGTTGCTCAGCGCCTGTAGAACCGATGATGAGGTGATCAACAGCGAGAAGGAAAAGCTACCAGATTCCACCGAAGTGAATGGAGAAAACATTTTGGGACTCTATTTGCTTTGCGAAGGAAACATGGGTTCGAACAAGTGTACGCTTGATTATCTGGATCTCTCGCAAACGCCGCCTGTCTATAACCGGAATATCTATTCAGAGCGCAACCCTGATGCCATCAAGGAATTGGGCGATGTGGGAAACGACATTGCCATCTATGGCAGTAGGCTGTGGATGGTCATCAATATGTCGAACAAAGTGGAGGTGGCCACGGCAGCCGACTGCAAGCGCATTGGTAAAATCGACATTCCCAACTGTCGTTCGTTGGCCTTCCATGACGGCTATGCCTATGTCAGCTCGTTCTACGGTCCGCTGCTTGACCCTGAAGACCTTGAGGTGGGCACGATCTACAAAGTGGATACGCTGACGCTGCAGAAAGTGGATTCGGTGTATGTGGGCTGGCAGCCAGAAGAGATGGCCATAAAAGACGGGAAACTGTATGTGGCCAACAGTGGTGGTTATAGGATACCCGATTACGACCGCACCATCAGTGTCATCGACCTGAAGACGTTCCGCGAGGAGCGGAAGATTGATGTGGCCGTAAACCTACACCATCTGCGTTTCGATCATCACGGTCAGCTTTGGGCAACCTCTCGGGGCGACTATTATGATGTGCCTTCACGCCTCTATTGCTTGAGGCCCGACAGTCATGGTGATATGCAGGTGGCGCAATGCTTCGATACACCTGTCAGTAACCTCTGCATCGTAGGCGACTCCCTCTATTTCTATGGGGCGCAGTGGAGTGAGGCTACTCAGAAGAACACAGTGAGCTATGGCATCATCAACACTAAGACCATGCAGATGGAAACGCCCGACTTCGCCTCGAACCTGCCTTCCATTACCATACCCTATGGTATCATCGTGCATCCCATTACTCGTGATGTCTATCTGATGGACGCCAAGAACTATGTGTCGAGCGGCGAGCTGTTCTGCTTGTCGCCCAAGGGTGAGCTGCGTTGGAGCGTGAGAACGGGTGATATACCAGGGCACGCGTGTTGGAAAATTAATTCGCCAAATTGCCTTCAGCGATTATCGTCACGACTCGGCCAAATTGATACAAGCATCTTTGGCACTCACTGCTCCGATAATTCGACTAATTCGTAGAGAAATGAAAAAAGGAGTGATAATAGTAATGTGCTTGATGCTGAGCTTGATGGCGAAGGCGCAGACAGGAAACTATAGTGAGGAAATCCAGGCGGTGGATGAATATTGCCCGGCCCCTGGACAGTTTATCAACACCATGCCGCCCTACGAGGAGGGCGACAACGCGCAGACCATGGCGGCGAAATGTACTGCCTATCTGGCCTCGGATGATCCTGACGAGCGGGGCTTAGTGTGTCTGGGTGCCTATGGTGGCTATATCACTTTCCACTTCGATCACCCCATCGCTAATGTGGAAGGAGAGCGCGACTTTGCCGTCTTTGGTAACAGTATCCGCTCGAATACTTTTAAGGAATTGGTGGGAGGATCGGCAGAACCGGGCATTGTGATGGTGAGTCAGGATACGAACCACAACGGAAAACCTGATGATACCTGGTATGAACTGTCGGGCAGCGCTGATGTGGACAGTGCGGCATCTGTGAACAGTTCACTCAACTGGGAGCGCCGACTGATCTATAACTACCAGATTACCTACTACCGGAACGGAGACCTGAAGGCGGTGCCCTGGACCGATTATCAAGGAAGATGCGGACAGGTGAACCGCTTGGATGAGTACCATGCACAGGAATACTGGCCACAATGGATCAGTGATTCGCAGTTGACGTTCAGCGGTACCAAACTACCTCGGAATGCATGGTACAGACAGGAAGGGAAATACAAGAAGGAGTGGGTGCTCTTCTTCCTGCGCTATGGCTATGTGGATAATCAGATAAACGATGATTACGATTGCGGCTTCGACATCTCATGGGCGGTAAACCCAACAACACGGGAGCCTGTCACCCTGAAGAGCATCGACTTCGTGCGTGTCTATACAGCCATGAACCAAACGGTTAGTAATCTGGGCGAGACGAGTACGGAGGTGGCGGGAGCAAAGGATCTACACCTCGCAGCCTCTATCCAAGCCATGAACAGCGGAATTGTCACCGAGATTGCTACTCCTGTCTTGCAACATCAAAAGGTGCTCTACCAGATGGGTAACCTGCTGATTGTCCGACGACCCAACGGGGAAATTAGGAAAGAATTAAAGTAAATATACATTAACCTTTTAATTAACAACGCTTATGAAGCAATTTCAACTTTTCATGCTGTTGCTGCTCACGGCCTTGCTCGGTGTGCCTATTGAGGCTATGGCCGATAGAGAGGTGACGCAACTGCAGTTCGGTAAGCAAACCATCACGGTGGCTTCCGACGAAGTGATTACGTTCTACGACTGGAAAGGAACTGAAGACATTGGTTCTTTAAGTAGCAACAACTCACAGTCGTTAACCGTGTTTGAGCCTGCAGAAACAGGTAAAAGCATCCAAATTACCTTTGAAAGCTGCGATGTGAAAAATGACGGAAGCAGCTGGCCAGGCAAAGTGTACGTTTACAGTGGCGACCCCGATCCCGATGGATCGTTTTCGTATGCCACCTCTACTAGTGGTGTAACGGCCAATTCCACTATGCCTCAAGGCACAGTATTAGCGGAAATGGACGGCACATATTCTGATGTTACGTATGTTTCCACGTCTTCCGATGGGAAGTTGTCTGTCGGTATGTTATGGCGTTATGCAAAGGCATGCTCAGGCTGGAAAGCAACGGTAAGATGCGTTACTTTGGAGAACATGACCGTAACAGGCGCTGGCTCTAATTACGACGGTATTATTGCTGCTCCTACAGAACGTGGGAATATAGCTTTTGCTAATGCTTTTGTGACGGCTGAAGGCACGATGAATCCCGACAACGTGACGGGCATCTGGTTCACCATGACACAGAACGAAGGTGCTGTAGATCCTCTCTCTCTTAAGCTCTACAAAGGCAACAAGCAAGTGAATGCCACCGTAGCCGCTGATGGCGATGGCTACAAATTCACTCTCAACGAGGCTCCTGATGGAGGTGGCACTACTACTTTCACCATCAAGGGTGATTTCCTTGCTACGGCTTCTACAGGAGCAAAGGCTGAGGTAATTGTTACGAAGGTAGCCACCGTGGCCAACGCCTCTGGTATATCTTCTTTCACATCAGGAACCAGTGTGGCTGTGGCAGCACCCGCTAAGGTAGCTGTGCAGCCGCAGTTTGGAAAGCAGGTCATTGAGATTGGAACAGATGAAGAGATTCTGTTCTATGACCCGTGGAAGATGGAGAACATTGTAGCCAATAATGACTACAACTCTCAATCGCTCCTCGTGTTCAAGCCCGTGGAAGCAGGTAAGAGCATTCAGATTACTTTCGAGGAGATAGGCCTGAACCAGTATAGCGCCAGCTATCCACTCTACATTAATATCTATGACGGCATTGCCGATAGCGACAATGCTTTCACCTTCCCGACTACGACTAATGGAGTGAACAGTTCGTCAAGTTTCAATGGCATGATGGGCACACTGATAGCTGAGAAGATTAACAACAGTAATAAGCCCACACTACCTGCTGTCTATACCTCAAGCACTGCAGATGGTGCACTTTCTGTAGCTTTCCTGCATCGAAATTCCAATACCTGCGCAGGTTGGGTTGCCAAGGTGAAGGTCGTTCAATTGGAGAATATGACCATCACAGGTGCTGGCTCCAACTATGACGGTGTTGTGTCAGTACCCACTGCGAAGCAGAACATCACACTGGCCAATGCTTACGTCACCGCTGAGGGCGTGATGAACCCCGATAACGTGACGGGCATTTATTTCAACATGACCAAGAACGACGACGCGGTGGATCCCACAGCCCTGAAACTCTATAAGGGCGACACACAGGTGGAGGCTACCGTGGAAGAAGACGGCACAGGCTATAAGTTCTCGCTGAACGAGGTTCCCGTTGAAGGCACTACCACGTTCACCATCAAGGGCGACATCCTCGGCACTGCTGCAGTGGGTGCAAAAGTTCAGGTGGACATCACGAAGATTGCCACCGTGGGACAGCCTAACGGCATCACTCCTTTCACCGCAGCAACGGCGGTAGAAGTAGAGAACCCCGCCTTGGTCATCATGACCTCCACACCGCAGACCATTACAGTGGGTGAAACCCCGTTGCAGTTCTACGACGAAGGTGGTAAGGACGGCGGCATTGTGTCGAAGACCAACGGTCAGGTAACCTTCCTCTCTGGCGTTGAAGGCAAGAAGGTAATGGTTGACTTTACTTCCAACAAAATCTGGCATGGTAGTCTCTACAATCAGGAACTGCGCATCTACAATGGTACAGAGGTCAATGCCGGTAATCTGATTAAGACCTTGCAACAGGGTGAAGCAGAGCTTGTTCGTTCTACTGCCGAGGACGGCTCGTTGACAGTTGTTCTCTTCAGTGATGCTTCTAACGATGTTGCTGCCGATGGTTTCGAGGCAACCGTCAGCTTGTTTACCCCGCAGCCCATGGACTTTGATGGCATAACCTCTGCTGCAGCCTCTACGGGGACAGTTGCTGGTGGCGATGCTGATCAGGACATGCTGACCATCACGGTGGATGCATCGAATACCGAGCCCGCTATGAAGGTGACCAAGATGGTCTTCTCTGCAGGCGAGACCGCCGAACTTGTTGATAAGGCTACCCTCTACTTCGGTACCACCAAGGTGGGCGAGACCGCAGTAGAAGGTTCTGCCTTCGAAATCAACCTGACAACCCCACAGGCATTGGTTGAAGGAAGTAATGTATTCACGCTGAAATATACCATCAGCGATGAGGCTCTGAACGATCAGAAAGTAAGTGCTACACTCAACAGCGTAACCGCTTTGGTGAACAATGTTGAGAAGACAGAGACGCTTACTTCGCCTACCGCTGTAGAGCGCACGGTGAAGAATATGGTGCTTAACCATGCTGACCAGGGAACGGTGACGAAGACAGTCAATGGCTCGCTGGCTTTTGAAACAAAGCCCAAGAGCGAGTACTCGACCACCTACGAGACGGGCACCGACGACCGCATCAACATCTTCATCCCGAAGCATGAGGGTATGGTTTGTCAGATAGACTTCGAGTCGTTCAAGATATACTACTACAGCTACAACGTTTCTTCTTCTGCAAAGTTTAAGATTTACAACGGCCAAGGCACCACTGGTGAGGTGCTGTGGGAACCGACCACGCAGAGCGACTACTCCAACGGTCCGGGTCAAATTATCCGTTCGACCGCTGCCGATGGTTCGCTGACCGTCGTATTTAATCCAAACCAGAGTTACAGCACCAACGACGGCTGGAAAGCCACTGTCAGTGAATATCTCTCGAAAGACATGGCAGTGACTGCTATCGAGGCTACTCAAGCCAGTACAGCTGATGCTTCTATCGGTGCTTCCGACCAGGAACTGCTGAATGTGAACGTAAAGACCGAGGGAAACCTCAATGCGATCTCCATGACTGGTATCCATCTCAACCTGAAGGGCACAGAGGCCAATATCAGTAAGGTGAGCGTATGGCAGGGCGAAACAAAGCTCGGAGAGACTGCTGCCGCTGCAGAAGTAACCGTGACCTTCAGCGAAGCCATCACACTGGCAGAAGGCGATAACACCTTTGTAGTGAAGGTTGATGTGAACAGCGACGCTGAGGAGAACAGCACCATCGATGCGAAGGTGGTTTCCATTACAGTTGGTTCAACGATTGAGGCCACATCTGGCGATCCGGAAGGTGCTCGCACATTGAAGAATCAGGTGCTGATGACTGAAGGTAACCATGGTACACTGAACCTCGGATTGGGTAAGGTCGTTGCCATCTACGACGATGGTGGTCCTGAGGGCGATGGAGCAAAGGTTAGCGAAGCCATCGTTACGCTGGCTCCTACAGGCGAGGCAGATTGTATCAAGTTGACAGGCGTATCGTTTGATTTCAACTACGTAGCAAAGCTTTCTATATATAAAGGAAATGAAGTAAACGATGAGAAACTGATTACTACCTATTCTGGCACATCAATTAAGTTTACTCCTTATATCTCTGATGCTTCGGAAGATGGTGGTATTGTAACCATCAAATATCTCTACACGGGTTCAAGTGCTGTTAACTTCGCCATTCAGGCCGAAGGCTACAAGAAGAGCGATGTGGTAGTAACTGGTGTCACAACCGAAGACATCAGCGTCAACAAAGTGCTGAAAGGTCAGACCGATGCCAAGATGCTGAAGATTGTGGTGGAAGCCAAGGGCGAGCTGACACCTGCCGAGGTAACATACTTCAACATCACGGGTATTGACGGCGTGGCTGTCGATGCTTATCACATCTACCAGACAGGTACGACAGACGCTTTCTCTCCCGTTAGTGAATTCAGTGATTCATACAGCATCACCGAAAGCGGTACCTACTACTTCTGGCTCACCTACAATGTAAAATCAGATGCTGAGGTTAATCAGACAGCCACAGCCACTGTTAACAGCGTGGTGGTGAACGGAAATACCATTGAAATTGCCGAACCTGCCACAGCTTCCTTCACCGTAGCCAGCGGTAAGCATGGCATCTATATCGTGGGCTGCGAGGGCGCTGACTACGCTACTATCCAAGGAGCCATCGACGACATCGGCTCATTAGGCATGGATGGATCCGTGACGCTGAAGATCAGAGCAGGTGAATACAACGAGAAGGTTCGCGTACCTAATATTATAGGTATGGGTGCTACGAACACGCTGACCATCGAGAGTGAAAGCGGTGAGCGCGATGTGAAGATCTATCACAACCAGTACACCTCTGGCGGCTACAGCGATGATCAGTATTCGAAGGTTTACGGAGTTGTAACACTTAACGAAGCTAATTATGTAACACTGAAGAATCTGGAAATTACCACAACCGATCAGAAATATGATGCCGTGGTGATGGTGAAGAATGAGAGCCGTCATATCACGATTGACAACTGCTATCTCCATACGTCTACTACAATCGACAATCAAGCCGACATCAACCTCATTGACCACTATGTACAGGATGTGGAGAATAAAAACAACGACTACCTCACTGTCAAGAACTGTCTGTTGGAAGGCGGTTTCATAGGTATCAAGATGGGTGGCACCAACTATGTGGCACTGCCCAAGGAGGTAGGTGGAATCATTGAGGGTAACACCTTCAAGAACCAAGGTTCCAAGGCCATTTACGTGATGGACGAGCTGGGAGCCAAGATTCGTAACAATACTGTTATCATCGAGGCAACAGCAGAGACAAAGATAAGCAATGGTATACTTGACATGCAACTGCGCGATGAGTTCAACGAACCGTTAGAGATAACGGGTAACACGTTTAATGTGGCTCCGAAGACCTACTGCGCCGTCATGTATCTGCGACAGCTGACTTCTACTGCAGATCATCCCATGATTATTGCCAACAACGTGATAAACATGACCACACTCAATGCTAGCTATAACGGCATATATGTGGGCAATGCTAACACGACAAACCTGATGATTGCCAATAACACCATCCGCCTGACAGGTAGTAACAGTGGAGCGGCATTACGTTTCCAGTCTAACATCAGTGGAGATGAGCCAAACATTACGATTGTAAACAACATTATCCAGAATGAAGCCAATAATTTCGCAACATATCTGAATAGTGAGGCTAATGCTGCAAAACTCACATTCCAAAACAACCTGATGTACAGCAATGGTTCCAACTTCGCTTCCATAGGCGCCGCCAAGACGTTTGACGAATTTGTAACTGCTACAGGCGCTACCAACTGCATCAACAAACAGGTTAGCTTCTTGAGCGAAAACGTACTTGAGCCTGCCAACACCCTCGACGGTGATTTGCTCACGGCGGTTGCTCTCGACTATGTAACCACAGATATCAACGGTAAGGTTCGTCCTACTGAGGGTATCACTATCGGTGCTTACGAGTATGACACGAATGCTGATGTAGCTCCTGTGATGGCTGAAGTTTATCCCCAGGTGCTGACACACCTCGATGGCAAGGCTTCGTTCTCAGTGAAGACCGATCTTGCAGCTACAGTTTACTATCTGGTGAAGAAGTCTGACGTGACTGCTCCTACAGCTGAAGAACTGAAGGCAAGCGAGACGAAGAAGGATGTGACTGCTAACGCTGAGGCTATCATTGAGGTGGAGGCACTGGAAGACAATGCCGAGTACATTGCTTACTTCCTGCCCGTCAGTCTGCGAGGCGTTCAGGCAGAAAACATCAGTCAGACCGCTGCATTCACTATGGACGTCACTCCACCGGTATATGACAAGCCCACTGCCGAGATCTATATCAATAACTCCGACACCGAGGAGCGTATTGATGCTGGTGAACAGGTGTCTCTCTTTGCAATGGTTGCCGTTGATGAGCGTACAGCTCCTTATACCCTGACGTGGATGGATCAGAAGCACAACGTTCTGGAGACAGAAACCTATGAGAGTGCAGATGATATCGACTACTTCTTTATGGCTACTGCCGAGCCGACGACTTCGACCGACTATTATTTCACAGTGACTGATGCTGCAGGACAGAGCTGTACGATGAGTGTACGCGCCATCGTCGAAGGTGATCTGCAGGTGGCAACGTTCGAAGATCTGTATGTCGATCCTGAGGATGGCTTCTGGATGGGCGACTTCAGCAAGGGATACGACAAAGGCGGCGAAGGAACGACTTTTGTCAGCGGTAGTTTCCGCTTCAGTAATTTTGCTGATGACACATGGATGGGTGAACCCACCACACCATACTGGGGTAACTATGCTTATAGTCAGACCACTACGAACACGTTCGAGACCTACATCACCGATCAGTTCAACAATGCCGTAGGTGGTGGTGTGGATAACTCTGAAACCTTCCTCGTAGCTTATCCGCAGGGAGGAACCATCGATGTGATCAACAACGAGGATGGTGCTGTTATTCCTGGTATGTACATCACCAACAATGCCTGGGTGGTTGACGCCATCCTGCATGGTGATGGTATGTCAACCATCGATGGAACGGCAGCAGGAGAATCCACAGGTAATGTGGGATTCCAGACAGGCGACTGGTTCAAGCTGACCATCTCGGCCGACAACGGCAACAGCATTGAGTATTATCTGGCTGATTACCAATCAGCCGATGAGTCTGCTCATTACTATGTCAACGACTGGCGATGGATTGACTTGAGCTCTTTGGGTACAGTGAAGAGCTTATCGTTCTTCTTAACCAGTTCCCGTAGGAACAGCTGGGGTATGACCACCCCTGCCTTCTTCTGTCTTGACAACATTGGTGCAGAGAATCCTAATGCCAACAGTATCACTACCCGTATCAACCAGATTCCTGACAGCGAGAACGCCCAAGGCATCTATAGCATCGATGGTAAGGTACTAACCCGAGGCAGTAAGCAGAAGGGTGTGCAGATCGTCCGTATGAAGGATGGTTCCGTACGCAAAGTAGTGCGCTAAAAGCAAGCTTTGTCAAGTCGTTGATTTGACATATATCAAAAATAACAGGTGGTTTTGAAAAAAATCGCCTGTTATTTCTTGTATATTTTCTAAAAATGTATTACCTTTGCACCCGCATTCGTGAGAATGCATTCCGTTAAAGTTTTCATAGGTTAGTAGTTTGATAGATTTAAGGTAAAGATTATGTTATTAGATTTTGAAACAACTATGATGCTGGCGGTAACATTTGTTATGACAATACTTAGTATTGTTACTTTAGTTAACACCAACATCCGTTAGAATTGTTTTCAGGAGGCCGACGTGAGTGATTCATATCGTCCTCTTTTTTTTTGCCCTTTTCTCTCCAAACTCTAAAGAATACTTAAAAAATGCTCATTTAATCAATATTTTGCATAATAAAGCACTTAAAAGGATTCCTATTTGCGGAATTCTCAGTAAATTTGCAGTCAAATTTCAAAAAGAACAGATAATGAAAAGGATATTAATACCTTTCACGATATTGATTTCAACCATCGTAGCGTTCTCGTCATGTCTGAGCTCAGACGATAACGAGGTTACCTATTATGATGACTCTGCTATCTCGTCGTTCACATTAGGAACGTTGAACAGAACGATGCACACCTTGTCGTCAAAGGGTGTTGACAGCGTCTATCAGACAACCATAGCAGGTAGCAGCTATCAGTTCTATATCGATCAGGATAAGCGTGAGATCTACAATCCCGACTCTCTCCCTTATGGAACAGATGTAAGACGTGTTTCGTGCACGGTTATTGCCAAGAACAACGGATTGATAGGAATCAAGAGTCTTGTCAGCGATTCCGTATTCTCCTATTCCAGTACCGACTCCATTGATTTCACTGCTCCTCGTCAGATGGTGGCCATTGCCAACAGCGGTAAGGCTACCCGTTACTATACGGTGCGTGTAAATGTGCATCAGGAGGAGGCCGATGTGTTCAACTGGGCCGACATGGGTAAGCAGGAGTATTTCTCTTCCATGAACGGTATGAAGGCAGTGGCTTGTGGCAGTCAGCTCTTCACCTTCGGACAGAAGGACGGAAAATTGGTGGGATATGTTACCGACAATACCAATGGTAAGACATGGACAGAGCTCTCTCTTCCCGAGAGCCTTTCACAGTCGGTCAATGCCTATCAGAATATCCTGACCAAAGACGGTGTCCTCTATATCCTGCAGGATCAGCAGCTGTTACGTTCGGTTGATGGCTCCAACTGGGAGACTGTCGGCACCACCGGTTTGAGTCGTTTGGTGGCAGCAGGAACAAAGAAGCTCTACGGAATCAGCACTTCAGGAGCACTGATGGCCTCTGCCGATCAGGGTGTCACTTGGACAGAAGAGAAGATGGACACTCCGTCGGAATGGTTGCCCGACGGCGATATCAGCTATGCCGTTCTGCCTTTGCGTACGAACAAGGATATTGAACGGTTGGTGATTGCCGGTAACCGCAGCACAGAAACCTATCCGAACGATGGCTATGCAGTGGTGTGGGGTAAGGTAGAGGATTTGTCTGGCGATGCAGAAGACAACAGCTGGATGTTCTACACCCAAACCACAGATAATATCTATTCTCTGCCGCGTCTTTCCAACGTCACCATCTGTAAGTATGGTGATATCTTACTTGCCTTCGGCGGTAATGGCATCGGAGCCTGCACAGAGAGTGCCTTCTCGAAGATATATGTAAGCCTTGACGGTGGTATTTCCTGGAAGGGCAGTAAGACCTATCCCGTACCTGAAGGAATGGCTGGAAGCAATCAGGCATTCACTTCAACAGTTGATGCCAGCAACTGTCTGTGGATCATCTTCGGTGACGGACAGGTATGGCGAGGCCGACTGAACCGTCTGGGTTGGGCCAACATACAGAAGTAATAATAACGCCTTGTGTCGAGGAAAACTGAGAATTGCCAATGATGACCTTCCGCCGATCCCTTTGCACCCTGATCCTCCTGATCACCGCTGTGGCAGCGTTTGCCCAGTGGGAAGACGAGTATCGCATGGAGATTGGTGGCGGTGTAGGCATGATGAGCTACGAAGGCGACTATAACGGGAGCATCACCAGTAATATGGAGCCCATGGGTTCTGTGCTGCTGAGAAGGGTTTTCAACCCGTATATGGCATTGGCCGCAACAGCATCGTATGGTAAGCTGAAAGGAAGCCTCCGCGATGTTGCAACCTATTATCCGGAGCAGCAGAACCTTCCCGTTTCCTTCAGTAACCAGTTGGCCGACCTAAGTGTTCGCTATGAGTATAACTTCTGGCCTTATGGCACAGGACTCGACTACCGTGGTGCCAAACGACTCACTCCTTTCGTTTTTGCTGGATTGGGTGTTTCGTATGCTGACACAAGCGATGGAAGCGTATTCGCAGGAAACCTGCCCATCGGAGCAGGAATCAAATATAAGATGGGAGCCCGTCTGAACTTAGGCGTGGAGTGGGCGATGCATTTCTCCACATCTGACAAGCTTGACGGCGTGGTGGATCCCTACGGTATCAAAAGCACGGGTTTGTTCAAGAACCGCGACTGCTTCTCTGCATTGCAGCTGACACTGACGTACAGCTTCATGGCGAAATGTAAAACATGTAACAATGACAAAGATGATTGATCAGTTGGATAGGAACCGTATTCCTGAGCACATTGCCATCATCATGGACGGTAATGGGCGTTGGGCTAACGAGCGAGGAAAAGAGCGGAACTTCGGCCATCAGGCTGGTGTGGAAGCCGTTCGTCGCATCACCTCGGAGTGTACTCGCCTTGGCGTGAAATACCTCACGCTCTATACCTTCTCTACCGAGAACTGGAACCGGCCTGCCGACGAGGTTTCCGCATTAATGGGACTGGTGCTGACTTCACTTGAAGAGGAGATCTTCATGAAGAACAATGTGCGCTTCCGCGTCATCGGTGACATGACACGCATTCCCGACGATGTGCGTATGAAACTGCGCGAGACAGAGGAGCGTACGGCCAAGAACGCTAAGATGACTATGGTGGTGGCACTGAGTTACTCCAGTCGCTGGGAGATCACCGAGGCGGTGAAGAAGATCGTGACCGAGGTGCATGATATGGAGGAGCTGCCCCAGAATATCCTCAAGAACTGGGCAACGGGAGGCCTGCGTGCGGAAGATGTTACCGAGGAGTTCATCAGTCAGCACCTGACGACTAACTTCATGCCCGATCCTGATCTGCTGATCCGTACGGGCGGCGAGCTGCGCATCTCCAACTTCCTGTTGTGGCAGATAGCATATGCAGAACTCTACTTCTGCGATACCTACTGGCCCGACTTCGATGAGGAGTGCCTGCATCAGGCCATCATCAGCTACCAGCAGCGCCAGCGCCGGTTCGGTAAAACAGAAGCTCAGATAGAACGTGAGACCATGTCTCAGAATGATTAATACATACTTACGATAGATGATCATAAAGAATATATATAATAAGGTGTGGAAAAGATGGGTGATAGGATTGTCATTCATCATCTCCCCTTTATCATTCAGCACTCTCTTTGCTCAGGAAAAGATTGTCAACCCCGATATCACCTACGCTGGAATGCCCAGGGAATGTACCATTGCGGGCATCGCGGTATCTGGTGTGGAAGGGTATGAGGATTATGTCCTTACAGGTGTTTCCGGCTTGTCTGTCGGACAGGCGATTTCCGTACCCGGTAATGAGATTACCGAAGCGGTGAAACGCTATTGGCGTAATGGTCTGTTCTCACAGGTAATCATCTCTGCCGACTCGCTCATCGGTGATAAGATCTACCTGCATATCCACCTGTCTGTCCGTCCGCGTGTTACCGATATCAACTATATCGGTCTGAAGAAGAGCGAGCGTGAGGACATGGAGCAGAAACTGGGCTTGCTGAAGGGCAATCAGATCACGCCGAACATGATCGACCGCGCCAAGATCCTTGCCAAGAAGTATTTCGATGACAAGGGGTACAAGAATGCTGAGATTACCATCATGCAGCGCGACGATGTGGCCAACAAGAATCAGGTGTATCTTGATATCACCGTCGATAAAAAGATGAAGATGAAGGTACACGAGATCACTATCGAGGGTAACGAGAAGATCAGCGATAAGAAGATCAAGGGCGGACTGTTCAAGAAAGGTGCCTTCGCGTCTACCCATGAGGCGGGTAAGATGTCAACATTCCTGAAGAAGAAGAAATACACGCCCGAGCGTTGGAAAGAGGATAAGCAGAAGCTGATTGCCAAGTATAACGAGAACGGTTATCGTGATGCTACCATCCTCGAGGATAGTGTGTGGAACTACGACGACAAGCATGTCAATGTGTATGTCAAGGTGGATGAGGGTCAGAAATACTACATCCGCGATATCAAGTGGGTGGGTAACACCGTATATACTACCGACCGACTGAACGAACTGCTCACCATGAAGAGTGGTGACGTATATAACCAGACATTGCTGGAAAAGCGTTTGCGTGGCGACGATGATGCTGTGGGTAACCTATATTGGAACAACGGTTATGTGTTCTCCAGCATCGATCCTACCGAGGTGAATATCGTGGGCGACTCCATCGATATCGAGATGCGCGTTCAGGAGGGTCCGCTGGCACGACTCAGTCATGTGCGTATCAATGGTAACGACCGTCTCTACGAGAATGTAATCCGTCGTGAGCTGCGCACCAAGCCTGGTGACCTTTTCTCGAAGGAGGCCCTGATGCGTACCGCCCGTGAGCTTGCCTCTATCGGGCATTTCGATCCTGAGCAGGTGAGTCCTGATGTGCAGCCGAACGGTGAGGATGGTACCGTTGACGTTAACTGGAACCTGGTGCAGAAATCAAACGACCAGGTGGAGCTCTCTCTGGGTTGGGGTCAGACGGGTGTCATTGCTCGTGTAGGACTGAAACTGAATAACTTCTCCATGGCCAACCTGTTCAACAAGAACAAGGAACACCGTGGTATCATGCCTATCGGTGATGGTGAGGTGCTCTCCATCGGAGCGCAGACCAACGCCCGTTACTACCAGTCGTACAACACCTCGTACTCTACAGGATGGTTCGGCGGTAAGCGACCCATCCAGTTCACCGTGGGTGCCTTCTACTCCAAGCAGAGCGACGTGTCGAGCAACTACTACAACACGGCCTATCAGTATAACATGTACAACTACATGTATGGCTATGGTAACTATGGCTATGGCGGCTACGGAAACTATGGCTACAGCATGGAGAACTTCATGGACCCCGATACCTACGTGAAACTGTTTGGTGCCAGCGTGGCATGGGGAAAGCGCTTGCGTTGGCCGGACGACTACTTCCATCTGAGTGTGGAGCTGGCCTTTACCCGCTATATGCTGAAAAACTGGCGTTACTTCCTGATTCAGAACGGTAACTGTAACAACCTGAACTTGGGTATCACCATCTCACGTTCTTCTACCGATAACCCGCTGTTCCCGCGCTCTGGTTCTGAGTTCATGGCATCGGTAACCTTAACTCCGCCATGGTCGGCTTTCGACAAGAAGGATTATGAGCACCTGGCCACCGACTATCAGGCAGCCGACTATACCCAGCAGATGCAGGATAAGTACCGCTGGATTGAATATCATAAGTGGAAGTTCAGAAGCAAGACCTATACCGCCCTTACCAATGCTACCAAGTGCTTCGTGCTGGTAACACGCGTGGAGTTCGGTATCCTCGGCTCTTACAACAAATATAAGAAATCTCCGTTCGAGACCTTCTATGTGGGTGGTGACGGTATGAGCGGCTATTCAAGCAGCTATGCAGAAGAGACCATCGGACTCCGTGGTTACGAAAACGGATCTCTCTCCTATACGGCAGCCCGTGAGGGTGGTAGCAGCGGTTCTAATGCCTATGCCTACGACCGTCTGGCTCTTGAGATCCGCTATCCGTTCCTGCTGGGTAACACCACCATCTATGGTGTGGCTTTCGCTGAGGCTGGTAATGCATGGTATAACCCGAAGCACTTCAACCCGTTCAACATGAAACGTTCTGCCGGCGTGGGCGTCCGCCTCTACCTGCCGATGGTTGGTTTGATGGGTATCGACTGGGCTTACGGTTTCGACAAGGTGTACGAGAATGGTGCCTACCGCAGAGGTGGCAGTCAGTTCCACTTTGTGTTAGGACAGGAGTTCTAGTTTAATTGAAAATTGAGAATTGAAAATTGAGAATTGAAAACTCAGTTGACAATTATAGTTGATAGTTGATAAGTAAGTTGTTAGGAAATAGCAGAAAAGAGTTAAATATTAAGGCGGCATATTAACTTTTTGTTTTTATGATCGTCTATATAAACGTTGAACTAATAGTTTTAATGCCTATGAAGAAGATAATGATGGTCGCCCTCTTCGCTATAGTAGCGATGACGGCAAATGCGCAGAAATTCGCGCTGATCGACATGGAGTACATTCTGAAGAATGTGCCAGCCTACGAACGTGCTAACGAACAGCTCAATCAGGTGTCGAAGAAATGGCAGGCTGAGGTGGAAGCACTCAATACAGAGGCACAAACCATGTATAAGAACTACCAGAACGAGGTGGTGTTCCTCTCACAAGAGCAGAAGAAGGCTAAGCAGGAGGAGATCATGCTGAAAGAGAAGGATGCCAGCGAGCTGAAGAAGAAGTATTTCGGTCCTGAAGGCGAGCTCTTCAAGAAACGTGAGGCCCTGATGACACCTATCCAGGACGAGATATACAATGCTGTAAAGGATATCAGCGAACTCCATGGCTATAGCATGGTACTCGACCGCTCTACCGATTCCGGCATCATCTACGGCAGTCCGAAGATTGATATCAGTAACGAGGTGCTCAAGAAATTGGGCTACGCCAGATAACTTTGAACTTTGAACTTTGAACTTTAAATTATATTTAACCAATAAGAAAAGATGAAAAAGATTATTGTAATGCTGATGCTGCTCGCTCCTATGGCAGTATTCGCACAGAAGTTTGGACATGTTGATACTCAGGCTATCATCCAGTCACTGCCCGAGGTAAGCAAGGTAAACGGCGAGCTCGAGGCCCTTGGTAAGCAGTATCAGAACGAACTGCAGACCATGCAGGACGAGATCAACCGCAAGGCTGACGAGTATGAGAAGACCAAGAGTACCATGAATGCTACCAAGCAGCAGGAGACTGAGACCAACATCAACCAGATGATCCAGAAGTACCAGCAGGCTATGCAGGACAACCAGCAGGCTTTCCAGAAGGCTCAGGCCGAGAAGATGCAGCCCATTCAGGAGAAGATCATGAAGGCCATCGAGAACGTGGCTAAGGCTGGCGGTTATGTCTATATCATGGAGAAAGGTGTGGGTCAGCCCATCTATATCAGCGATACACTCAGCAAGGATGTTACTGCTGACGTGAAGGCAGAACTGAACAAGTTGAAGTAATCCATTCACTCGTATATGAAGAAACTCTTTCTTTCCCTTCTTCTCGTCGTTGCACCCATGTTGGTGAGCGCACAGGCAAAATATGGCTATTTCAGCTATGGCGAGGTGTTCCGTGCCATGCCGGAGTATTCCATTGCCGAAAGGAACCTTGCTCAGCTGCAAAATCAGTTTGAAGATGAGATGAAGCGGGCCGAGGAAGAGTTCAACAAGAAATACGAGGAGTTCCTTGAAGGAATGCAGACCTTTGCCGCTCCTATTCGTCAGAAACGACAGGCAGAACTGCAGGAGATCATGGAAAAGAACCTCTCATTCAAGCAGGAGGCACAGCGGCTGCTCGAAGCGGCACGCCGCGATGCCTACCTGCCCTTGAAAGAGAAACTCACAACGGCAGTGAAGACGTTGGGAGCAGAGCGTGGCTATGCCTTGATACTGAACACCGACAACGATGCGTGCCCGTATCTCGATCCTGCCACCAGCGAGGATGTTACCCCCCTCTTGAAGGAAATCTTAAAGTGACTCCCATTGGCATTTTCGATAGCGGTTATGGCGGCCTTACCATTCTTCATCAGGTGCGCCAGCTATTGCCCCAGTACGATTACCTGTACTTAGGCGACAATGCCCGTGCACCCTATGGCTCCAGGTCGTTCGATGTGGTGTATGAGTTCACCCGTCAGGCAGTGATGAAACTCTTCGAGCAAGGCTGCCAACTGGTCATCTTAGGCTGTAACACCGCTTCTGCCAAGGCCCTGCGCACCATTCAGCAGAAAGACCTGCCGTTGGTAGGCTCCGACCGTCGTGTACTGGGTATTATCCGTCCCACGGCCGAGGTCATTGGCAATCTCACGCGTTCCCGTCATGTAGGCATCCTTGCCACCGAAGGAACCATCCGCAGCGAGAGCTATAATCTCGAAATCCAAAAGCTTTTTCCCGATATCCAGGTATCAGGCGTGGCATGTCCGCTTTGGGCAGCCATCGTCGAGGCCAACGAGGCAGACAGTCCCGGGGCCGATTATTTCGTGAAGAAGCGTATCGATCAGCTGATGCGTCTTGATCCGCAGATCGATGCCATCATCTTGGGCTGCACCCATTATCCGTTGCTCATGCCCAAGATCATCAAATACACCGATCCAGGCATCCGAATCATCCCGCAGGGTGAGTATGTGGCCAACAGTTTAAAGAACTATCTGCTGCGCCATCCTGAACTCGAATCACGTTGTTCGCAGAACGCCACCTGCCGCTATCTTACCACCGAGAACCCCGTTGCCTTCCGCAAACACGCCCAGCTCTTCCTCCATGAGGATGTGGAAGAGGTGGAGAATATCACGCTGGAATAATATTGTTGTTTAAACTTGGTCTAATTCTGTACACTTTAGGCACAAACTGCCATAGTTTTCGCCAACAATGTGACAAGGTTTCTTAGGGGTTTAACGCATTGAAACAAGGCCAATCCCTCAATGATTTATAGGTATAAAAAAGTTATTACTTTGGGAAATAATGGTTATCTTTGTGGGGTGTAGCAAAGAGTTGAAAGAATGATGGATCAAAGTATGACGAAGAAAGTATTGGTGATACCTGATGTGCATGGCCGCCTGTTCTGGAAGGAGCCGGTGGCTAAGTATATGGACGAGGTGGATAGGGTGGTGTTCCTGGGCGATTACCTTGATCCCTATAGTGGTGAAACGGGGTTGGCTGACGATATCTATGAAAACTTGATGGAGATTATTGAGCTGAAGCGGAACAACAGGGAGAAGGTGGTTCTGCTGAAGGGGAATCATGACCAGCATTATGCTTCGAAAATCTTTGACCAATTGGCAGGGGGAAGCAGACAGGATCTCGGGAATTGGAACACATACCACAGGGTTTTCTATGAAAACAGGGATTTATTCAAGATTGCTCATTGGGAGGAGGTGAACGGGAAAACGTATGTGTTTACGCATGCTGGCTTGACGCTTTATTGGCTGAAGAAGGTGAACGACAGGGTATGGAAGCTGCCGGATCATCAGGTTTCTATTGCTGATCCGGACATCATCGAAAGGATTAACCAGCTGGATGATGATGGCGTAGGACAGGAGATGCTGGGCACCGTGGGAAGACGTAGGTCGTGGTTTGGTGAGAAGACGGGTAGTGTGCTGTGGGCTGATATTCAGGAGCATGACATAGATGAAGCGCCCAAGGCGTATGGTCTGAACAAGGTGTTTCAGGTGTTCGGACATACCCGACTGAATGAGGGTTATGACAAGATTGAATTTGATCATCTTGCTATGATTGACTCGCGACAGGCGTTTGTGGTTGAGGGGAGGGAGCCCACCCCAGCCCTCCCAAAGGGATGGGGGGAGCCACCCCTAACCCCTCCATGAGGAGGGGGAAAGCCGAAGGCGCGGGGGTACGGTGGCGCGGTGGCGCGAGAAATGCCACTGAGGTTTCGTTATCACGATGTTACGTTATCTCGTAATCACGACATCCCGTACCAGCGACCTGGCGTAAGCCGACAAAAGAGCAAGCCGCCCCTTTGATGGGGCGAGCTTACCTTAATGAACGAGCGACGAGTAGGAGCGGTTAAGCCTTCCCATATAGGGGAAGGTTTGGTTAGGGTGGATGTTTCTTTTGCCTCTTTTCTTTGCGCC
>JAEEWT010000016.1 GCA_016287755.1 Prevotella sp. | reverse complement strand
AGCGGGAACTCATCCCCGAAGCGCTGGTAGTTTTCCTTTCCCACCAGGTCGGCTTTCATTTCATGAACAAGTACATTGAGGCTTTTGCCTTCCATCGGACCGTCTTTCACGACGGTTTCAAAATCTTTTACGCCAGATATTTCCCAGCTCTCCCCCACCTGTTGCATCTTGTCGGGGAGGTGTTTGAAGGGAATAATTCTGTCGCCACCCCATAAGGTGGTTTTCAATACAGGTTTAAATTTTAACGGTTGCATTTTATCAGTTATGTTGTTTAATGGTCTTTCCAGAACGAGGGTGTGAAGAGTACCACCACTGTGAAAATCTCAAGACGTCCCATGAGCATCAGCAGGGAAAGCAACCACTTCACAAGGTCAGGTAGAATATTCCATGACATCGTAGGACCGATTTCCAGTCCCAGGGTAGGTCCTACATTACTTGCACAACTCAGGGCAATGGTAAACGAGTTGGTGCTGTCCACACCGGTTAGGATCATAATGAAATAAGATACGAGCGCCAACATGAAATAGGCAGCGAAGAAGGCCATCAGTGTCATCTGCTGACCATAGGTTACGTTGATGCCATTTACTTTCACGGGAAGAACGGCTCTGGGGTGGAGGATATGTTTCAACTCGTTCTGCATGATTTTCAGTATCATCACGCCACGGACGCACTTGATACCGCCCGCCGTACTGCCGGCACATCCGCCGAAAACCATGCAGACACTGAGTACCACCCAAGTGATATGGTGCCATTGGGCTGCATCATCATTGAAGACACCTGTCGTTGTGATGAACGAAACCACCTGGAACAACGAGTTTTTGATGGCCTCGCCCAGCGTATAGTGGTTGTATCTGAGCAGGAAGAAGGTGATAAACGCAGTGGCTATGATAATCAGTGAGCAGTAAAGTTTCAGCTCCGTATTCTTGAAGAACTGCTTGACGCGCCCTTTGAAAATCAACGAATAGAGCATCGTAAAACTGACTCCCGAGAGGAACATGAAAACGATGGTCGTATAGTCGATGAGCGCACTATGGTAGTATCCCGTGGAATCACTATGGGTGGAGAAACCGCCTGTAGCGGTAGTGGTCATGGCGTAGTTCAGACAGTCGAACAGACCCATGCCCGAGAGATAGTAACAGAGGGCGCATCCAACGGTCAGGAACAAGTAGATGCTCCAGATCCATTGGGCCGTGGTACTCAGTCGTGGGTGCATCTTGGCACGTATCGGACCTGTGGCCTCTGCTGAGAACACCTTCACGTTACCGCCCATCAACGAGGGGATGATGGCGATGGTGAAGAACACGATTCCCAAGCCACCTATCCACTGTGTCATGGTACGCCAGAACAGCAGTCCGTGCGGCAGTACTTCCACTTCGTCGAGGATGCTGCATCCTGTCGTGGTAAAGCCCGAGATGGTCTCGAAATAGGCGTTGGTGAAATCACTGATATATCCGCTGATGATGAAGGGTAGTGAGCCGAACAGACTGAAGATGATCCAGGTGAGGGTTACCAGCAGGTACGCCTCGCGTCTGCCTAACGAGTTCTCCGATTTCCTGCCCAGGAACCGCAGTCCGATACCTCCCATCAGTGTAAGGGTCACGGCAATGATGAATGCCATGGAGTCGTCTTCCCTCATGTAAAGGGAGATGCCCATGCACCACATCATCATCACTGCCTCGATATAGAGCAGCGTACCGATAACCTTATAGATGATCCTGTAGTTCAGCATTACTTGAAGAATTTCTCAATTTTCGACATGTGGATATCGTGGCAGAACACCACCACGGAGTCGCCAGCCTCGATCTGCGTATTACCTGATACCAGGAATCCCTCGCCGTGCCGTACCAGTCCACCGATGGTAGCCCCCTTAGGCAGCCCGAGCTCGAACACTTTCTTCCTTGTCACCTTCGAGCCCTGTTGTGCAGTGAACTCCGCCACATCGGCATTGGCCGACATCAGGAAACGGATATTGTTCACGTCGGCATCGAGCATCATCTGGTAGATATAGCTGGCGGCCAGGGCTTTCTTGTTCACGATGGTACCGATATCCAGACTCTCTGCCATACTCACATAGTCGAGGTTCTCCACCATCGCTACCGTCTTGCGCACACCCAGTCGTTTGGCAGTCATACAAGCCAGGATGTTGGTCTCGGCATTGCCCGTCAGCGCCACGAAGGCCTGTGTATTCTTAATACCCTCCTCGTTGAGTAAGGAGAGGTCGCGCCCATCGCCGTTGATAACCATCACACGGTCGGTGTCCACCAGTTCGTTCAGTTTCTGGCATCTGGCCTCGTCCAACTCGATGATCTTCGCGTTCATGTATTCAGGCATCAGTTCCGTGGCACGTACGGCAGAGGCTCCTCCGCCCATGATCATCACGTTCTTTACATCCACATAGTGCTCCTTTCCCACAATCTTACGGATATAGGGGATATAGTTACGGGTGGTCATGAAGTAGGCCAGATCGTAGATTTTCAGCACATCATCACCTCGCGGGATGATGGTCTCGTCGCCTCGTTTGATGGCCACGATATGATAGGGCGATTCCGGCTTACAGAGATCCTTCAGCGGTTCGTTCAGGATTTCGCAGGTCTCGCGCAGCTTGATGCCTAACATGACCAGTGCCCCGTCGTGCACATCCCACCGCTGACGCACCCATGACATCTTCAGTCCGTTGGCGATATCTCGTGCTGCCAGGTTCTCAGGGTAGATACGTGACGAGATGCCCACCTTCTCGAAGAAACCGTCCAACTTGGGATCAATATATTCAAAGTTGTCAACCTTGGCCACGGTACGTTTGGCACCCAGGGCCTTGGCCAGCATACAGGCATTCATGTTCAGGTTCTCATCACGCGTCACGGCGATGAAGAGGTCGGCCCCCGACACCCCCGCATCTTTCAGCGTCTGGATTTTCGATGCTGAAGCATGCACCGTCATGAGGTCGTATTCACTGCTGATACTGGCCAGTCGCTCCTCGTCACTGTCAATGAGCACGGTGTCCTCGTGGTTGCGTGACAACAACTGAGCTAGATGGGTTCCAATGGCATAGGCGCCTGCAATGATGATCTTCATATGCTTTGATATATAGTTTTTGATTAGGTGGTTGATGGTTGATCAGACAAGAGCTTGTTGATGGCGTTGGCAATGGATTCTGCATCGATGCCCGTGATATGGCGCAGCTCGTCCACTGTGCCATGCTCCACAAAGGTGTCGGGCAGTCCTAAGCGTACAACCTGCGGATAGTAATGATGGTCGTTCATCCATTCCAATACGGCACTGCCTAATCCGCCGTTTCTTGCTCCGTCTTCCACGGTGACCACATACTTGAACTTCTTACCTACCTCGTGCATGATCTGCTCGTCGAGCGGTTTCAGGAAGCGCATGTCGTAGTGGGCAATACTCAGAGATGAGAGATGAGAGATGGCCTTGGTCACCTCGTTACCAATTGGTCCGATACTCAGCATAGCCACATCGTTACCGTCTTGCAACTTTCTTCCTGTACCTATGGTGATCTCCTCGAACGGACAGCGCCACTGAACAATCGTGCCACAGCCGCGCGGATAGCGAATCACGAAGGTACCCTTATCGGGCAGCTGGGCGGTGTACATCAGCTTGCGTAGCTCATGCTCATCCATAGGCGATGCGATGGTGAGGTTCGGAATGGGGCGCAAGGCTGCCATGTCGAACGCACCATGATGGGTGGCCCCGTCCTCTCCAACCAGTCCGGCCCTGTCGAAACAGAGTACCACGGGTAGGTTCAGGATGGCCGCATCGTGGATGATATTGTCGTATGCCCGTTGGGCGAACGCGCTATAGATATTACAGAACGGCTGCAGTCCGTCTTTGGCCATACCGGCCGAGAACGTCACAGCATGTCCTTCGGCGATTCCCACATCGAAGGTGCGGTTGGGCATCTCCTTCATCATGATATTCAACGAACAGCCTGTGGGCATGGCCGGTGTCACCCCGACGATTCTGGGGTTCTGCTTGGCCAGCTCCAGTAAGGTCTCTCCGAACACATCCTGGAACTTCGGCGGCTTGTTACCGTCGTTACTCACAATGCGTTCGCCGGTATCGGGGTCGAACTTTCCCGGTGCGTGCCACACGGTGACATCCTTCTCTGCCGGTGCATAGCCATGACCTTTCTGGGTATGCAGGTGCAGCAGCTTCGGTCCCTTCATGTCCTTCAGCTGTCGTAGGATCCTCACCACCTCTTTGACATCATGACCGTCGAAGGGTCCGAAGTAACGGATGTTCATACCTTCGAAGATGTTCTGCTGATGACTGATCGCGCTCTTCACCGCATTGCTCAGTCGGATGAGTCCTTTTCGGCGGTTATCCTCCAGCATACCCTTGCCATGCAGCCACCGCGAAGCCTTGAAGCGGATGCGGTTATACGTCTCGTTGGTATTCAGGTGGATGAGATATTCCTTCATGCCGCCCACCGAGCGGTCGATTGACATGTTATTGTCGTTCAGGATGATGAGCAGGTCGTTGGGGGATGAAGACACGTTGTTCAGTCCTTCGAAAGCCAGACCGCCCGACATGGCACCATCGCCAATCACGGCCACCACCTTCCTCATCTTCCCGTCGGTCTTTTCCTGCTTGGCAGCCACGGCCATACCCAAGGCTGCAGAGATGCTGTTTGAGGCATGTCCGCAGGTAAACGTGTCGTATTCGCTCTCCTTGGGGGAAGGGAAGGGCATGATGCCGTGCAGTTTGCGGTTCGTGCAGAAACGCTCCCTGCGTCCTGTCAGTATCTTATGTCCATAAGCCTGATGACCCACGTCCCAAACAATACGGTCGTCGGGGGTGTTATATACGTAATGGAGGGCAACGGTCAACTCCACCACGCCAAGACTAGAGGCGAGGTGACCGGGGTTTACCGACAACTCCTTCACGATGTCTTCACGTAACTCTTTACATAACTCTGGAAGTTCTTCCACCTTGAGTTTCCGAAGGTCATCGGGCGTGTTGATCTTATTCAGTAAATCGAAATTCGATATGTCTGTCATATATAAATATGCCAATATACAACCGCAAAGGTAAGCATAAACGAGATAAATTCAAAGAAAATTAGCAATTTTCTTTTAGAAATACCACCTCAAACCGCCAGTCAAGAGCAATGCACCCCTAGCATACACGTCCTCTTCCTCTTTGACAATCACCTCATCAGGTCGCTTGAAAGTACCTACCACATATCCAGCCTCTATTCCGATGCCGAGATGACGTGTAATCATGTAATCTACATCAGCGGTGAAATGAAAGCCCAGTCCGCTCTGCTTATGAAAGTTCTTGATGGTATAGCGGTTATATCCCACACCGAAACTGATGTCGTAAAGCCAGTTACGCTTGTTTCCAAAGACTTCCGACCAGCTTGCTGTGGCTCCGATATAATCCATGCGGTAGTACCCTAACTTGGAACAGGTGGCATTGTGGTGCATATAAGTGAAGCCCATATACGTGTTGTTTCCTAAGATCAGGCACTCGTAGCCTGCCAGCACACTGCTTCCTAACCTGGGGCGGTACAGGTTGTCATACGTCTCAATCTTATCGGGATCCCATCCCAAACCAAAGTTCGCCCTTAACCTGTTGGTGGGTGGGCGCGACAGGATCTGTTTTTGGTAGAATCGCTCCTCTGCTTCCTGCATGGCTTCCAGTTGCGAAACGAAATCATTTTCAGTAACGAACACCAGTGAATCGGGATCGATTTTCCCCGCCAACAGGATATTACCAGCAATCTGATGACAGGAACCATGCCTTAAAGAGGGCGTTTGATGCTGTACGATTTGGAAACCGTTACCGCCAACCTTGGCAGATTCCTTGATGGCCAACGACTTCACATAATCATAGTTGCAATGGGTGGTCGTACCACGGTCAATCACGGCCACGTATCCTAAGGTCATGGCATCCGCAGGGATGGAGTCCTCGGGCTCATACACCACCACGTTCTCAACACTCTTCTCTGGATATGTCATCAAAATATCGGTCAGCACCCTTGGCTGACACCCTGTTAGCATGATGATTCCCATCACCCCAAATCCAATCTTTACAATCGTTTCTTTCATCATCGTTAGGTTTTAACATGCAAATGTACAAAGAAAACCGCAATAACGAAAGAAGTTGGGGAATAAAAACAAGTTTTTCTTTTGCATTTCTCTCGTTTATTGCATAAAATCTTCACGCTCGAGTAAACAAATTTATTTGTTTTCTTCTCGCTTAATCAGATTTTTCGTATCTTTGCACAATGATACTATTAACCATTTTATAATAATAAAAACCAAAACACTATGTTAGTTACAAAACGAATCCTCATCACGCTGATCACCCTCGTGATTACGAGTACAGGAGCATGGGCTCTTAGTCAAGATACAGATGGGTATTATCTCATTGGCTCGTTACAGGACTGGAAGGACTTTGCTAATCTTGTCAACACCCAATATCCTGGAAAGAAAGATGCCCGTATGACCGCTGATATTGATTTGGGAACAGATCAAACAATGTTGGGAAGGGGCACTGACCCAAACACATATTATTATCTAGGAGAATTTGACGGACAAGGGCATACGCTAACCATCGCCTATCAAGGTGAACTAGGTTATCAATTCTATGCAGCGCCTTTCCGACATGCAAGTTTGTGTGAAATTAGAAACCTAAATGTGAAAGGAACGATATCGGTTTATAACAATATCTACCAAATTTATGTTGGCGGAATTGTAGGGTATTCAACCTCGACTTGCAAAATAAAGAATTGTCATGTAGATGTGGATTTTATATCGCCAGCTGCTGCACAATTTAATATCAATTATAGCAGTTTGGTAGGTTGTGCAAGTTCCAATGCAATCATATCTGACTGTATGGTGGAGGGGAGCGTAAAGGGCAAAGACGGTATTTCGACTTATTATAGCCCTTTCATCGGTCTTATCACTTTCATCAATTCATCAACTCCATCTTCTATCACGAACAGTCTTTCCACAGCAACGACAGAGAATGTGTCGTTGGTTACTGGAGCGTTTCGTACAGTAGAGGGCCCATCGACTGGTATGACCAATGTCTATAGTCGTTATGTGGGTGCTTCAAAGGAGCAGCAGTGCATTGCTTGGACCGAAGAACAACTCACCAACGGCTATATCGCTTATAAGTTACAAAACGGGCGCAGCAATCTTGTATGGGGGCAGAAAATCGGTACTGATGCTACTCCTATTTTTACAACGACAGAGAGTAAACGCGTTTATCGTGCCACCAATGGTTTTACCAATATTTCTACCCAAGCAAGTTCAGGTATTAAGAGGGATACTGAAGGTTATTATCTAATTGATGATTGTCTCGACTGGGAGGATTTTGCCAACATTGCCGAGAACACACCAACGGCAAAGGCCCGTATGATCGCTGATGTTGATTTGGGCTATACCCAGACAAAGGTGGGCGTCACGAACCCATTCCAAGGCATTTTTGATGGTCAGGGGCACATTTTGACCGTTCATTATCTGCCATCAACAATCAACAGCTCTCCATTCCCCCAAACTGCTAACGGGGCAGTTATTAAGAATCTGTGCTTTGCCGGCACTTTGGAGAATACTTCCAGTAACCGTCCTGCACTCGTCAGCATACATAATAATGGCATCTTGAATATTGAAAAAGTATGGAGCTCTGTTGATATTACTTCCACCATAACAGATTGGGACGAGTCAGCCGCATTCGTAGCCTGTTGCAATGGTACCATTTACATCAACGACTGCATGTTTACAGGAAGTATCACAAGCAGCGGTGAAGAGGCGGGTTGCTTTGTGGGTGGCGTGCATGGAACTGTCAATATCACCAATAGTTTATCCACGGGTAGGTTTACTCTTACAGGTAATAATCCTGGTCTGCGTGGCATATACAGCAACACTTATATTCTGCGATTCCCTCCTGCCGCCATTTCTCCCGAGATGCAGTGTACAACCAGCGAATTGTCTAACGGTACTATTATCACCAAACTTCAGGCAGGTCGGTCGGAAAGAATCTGGGTGCAGGATGCTGAAACTGGGTTACCGTCGCTAAAGATTTTCGCCAATTCTCCATCAATTACGACGGGGATTGATAGAGGAAAACTGTTCGATGGGGATATAACCGGGTGGTACACCATCAATGGACAAAAGCTAAGTGGTAAACCCACAAAGAAGGGTGTGTATATTATAAATGGCAAGAAAGCCATTGTTGATTAATGGTTAATTGCAATTATGTCTAATTTATATAATTGGTAAAGAAGAAAGTATAAACAATGAAAAGGAAACAATTGTTAATGACGGGAGGACTGTTGATGGCATGCCTCATCGCAAACGCGCAACAGAAAGACGGTGGTATCTCTGCCCAGATGTTGCAGGAGATTCAGCAGGCTCAGAAACCGCAACCGCAGGATAAAGCATTGTTCAATGCCTTGGCTTCGAACAAGATAGACGACCTGGCGAAGAACTTTGAGCATCAGAACCTGCTCGACACGCATTTCAGCGTGGAAACGCCTTCACAGAGTATTACCGACCAGAAGAGCTCCGGGCGCTGTTGGATGTTCAGCGGACTGAATGTGCTGCGCTCGAACTTCACCTCGCGCAAAGACTCACTGCTGGGCTTCGTGCCGGCAAAGAGTAATGTGCAGCTGGAGTTCTCACAGGATTACCTCTTTATCTACGACCAGCTGGAGAAGGCGAACCTGTTCCTGCAGGGTGTGATCGACCATGGTAAGAAACCCATTGACGACCAGCGGGTGCAGTTCTTCTTTAAGTCGCCTATCGGCGATGGCGGTACTTTCTGTGGCGTGGCCGACCTCACCGAGAAATACGGACTGGTACCGAAGGCAGTGATGCCCGAGACCTACTCAGCCGACAACACCTCGAAGATGGCACAGATCATCAAGAGTAAGCTGCGCGAACAGGGCTTGCAGCTGCGCGAGATGGTGCAGGCAGGTAAGAGCGCCAAGGAGATCAACAAGGCCAAGACAGAGGCGCTGGGCGTGATCTACAAGATGATTACCATGAACCTGGGACAGCCGGTAAAGGAGTTCACCTATACCTTCCGCGATAAGGACGGCAAGGCCATCGGCCAGCCCAAGACCTATACCCCGCAGAGCTTCTACAAGGCGGTGGTGGGTGAACCGCTGAATGGCTCGTTTATCATGGTGATGAACGACCCGCGGCGCGAGTATTACAAGACCTACGAGGTGGAATACGACCGTCATACCTACGACGGTACTAACTGGGTATATCTGAACTTGCCGATGGATGACATCGAAAAGCTGGCTATTGCCTCGCTCAAGGATGGACGAAAGCTCTACAGCAGCTACGATGTGGGTAAGCAGCTCGACCGTCCCCGCGGCTATGCCGATCTGGAGAACTTCGACTATGCATCGCTGTTCAACACCACCTTCTCCATGGATAAGGCGCAGCGCATCTCTACTTTCGACAGCGGTTCTACCCATGCCATGACACTTACGGCCGTGGATCTGGACGCTAACGGGAAGGCCACGAAATGGAAGGTGGAGAACTCCTGGGGCGCTTCTTGGGGACAGCGCGGCTGTCTGATCATGACCGACCGCTGGTTCCGTGAGTATATGTTCCGCTTGGTGGTTGACAAGAAATATGTGTCTGCCGACATGCTCAGGATGGCTGCCCAGAAACCGATCATGGTCATGCCCGAGGACCCGTTGTTCCAAGTGGATGAATAAGAAACTTTGTTAAAAAACAAGGGAAAGTAGTACTGATTAAAAAATAATGTGCTATATTTGTAACACCTTAGAAAACAAGGATTCTTTATGTTTAACAAAAAATATTATCTATCATGAAGTACAAGATTATTGATGTAGAGGGCATCGGTCCCGTGTATGCAGAGAAGCTGTTGGCAGCTGGTATCGTTGATACAGACATTCTGCTGGAGAAATGTGCAAAACCTGCTGGTCGTAAGGCTCTCGAAGAGGAAACAGGCATCAGTGGAAAGCTCATCCTTACTTGGACCAACCATTGCGACCTGATGCGCATCAATGGCATCGGTCCGCAGTTCTCAGAGCTGTTGGAGGCTGCTGGTGTGGATACCGTAAAGGAACTGAAACATCGTGTTCCCGCTAATCTGCAGGCAAAACTGGAAGAGATTAACGCACAGAAGAATCTCGTGAACCGCGTTCCCGCTCTGAAGGAAGTGGAGAAGATGATTGCCCAGGCCAACGAGCTTCCGGGCGTGATGGAATACTAATTATTGTATAAATACTAGAGTCCTGCCCTCAGACCGAGAGCAGGACTTTTTTTTACCACCTCTATTCTTTTAACTAATCTTTTAGACATCCAATTGGCACGACTATCACACCATCTTTTCTCATATACGCATATTGTCCGACAGCTGTTAATACCATCTTAAAAGATGGATTCTTCATCTTTGTGGTATCTATCTTTTTTTCCAGCGCATTAAGATTTGCTGCACCTTCTTCAATACGTGTATCACCACCGAGTTTAATCTCTATCAAGCCATAATCACCATTCCTCAGATGAACGACAGCATCACATTCCAGTCCGTTCTTATCCCTATAATGGAACACTTCACCGTCATTAGCCTCGGCATATACACGCAAGTCACGTACACAGAGCGTCTCAAAAAATAATCCCATTGTTTCCAAATCATTAAGCAGATCATTAGGTCCGAGACCCAGTGCTGCTATAGCCAAGGATGGATCTACGAAGTATCTTGTATCACTCGTCCTAATAGCCGTCTTTGAACGTAAATTCGGATTCCATGCTTTCATGTCTTCAATGACAAAGATCTTTTTTAAGGCTTTTATATAGGATACTACCGTTTCATCGCTCATACTTTCAGGCTCATTTGTCTTCATGTCCTCAACTATGGTTGGGATACCAGCCATGGCCCCCTGCAACCTGGCATAGGAACGTAAAATCCTTTTAGCCCTATATTCGTCTCTCTCCACGCCGTCAACCCTCGAAATATCTGAACGTGTTATGGCTTCGAAATACTCCGTCACTTGCCTCAATGCAGCTTTTTTAGTCTTTTTGTTCAATGATTTGGGCCATCCTCCACGGCAGATGGCAAATGCGACATCCTCCATCTTTAGTGAGTTTTCTCCGTCTATCTTGTCTGAATGGGAGAAAAGTTCAATAAGGCTAACATCCCCAGAGGATTCCTCCGATTCCCAAAGGGTCATTGGGCGCATCGTAAGAAATGCAAATCGACCAGCGCCGCTATGATTTATCTTAGAGGCATCAGCAGGGACAGCAGAACCTGTTAACATGAAAAGCCCATCTTCCTTCCTATGATCTGTCTCAAAACGGACAGCATCCCAAATTTGAGGAGCAATCTGCCATTCGTCAATAAGTCGAGGAGTATCACCTTGCAGCAAGCGCTTGATATTCGTTTCTGCCAATTGCAAGTTCTGCCGCATGTTGTCCGGATCATCCATATATAGGATGCTGTTGGCTCGTTGCTCTGCAGTAGTTGTCTTACCACAAGCTTTCGGACCCTCAATCAGAACGGCTCCCATAGCATCCAACTTATCTGCTAATAGGGCATCTGCAATTCTTTTCTTATATTCAGTATTGTCTGCCATACAAACGATTTTTATTATTTGCTGCAAAGATACAAAAATCTTTTGAAAATCAACATGTTTTCCTACTCAATTTGGTTATTTGGCCTTAATTTGTTTGGTTATTTGGCTGATTTTCGTTTGGTTATTTGGCTGACAACATGGGGTGACCGTGCTCGTGAACGTCAAAATTGGAAAGACAATTGTCGTTTTTAGCCAACAATCCCGTAAATTTCTCAAAACATCGATGTGTAAAGGGTTTGAGAGATTTACGGAATATGTTGGACGAAACCTTACACTAAATGTTCGATCAAGTCGGCACGCTCGCCTGGCAGCATATCGATGACAGGCAGTTCGATCATCGTGTAGCAACCGGGCTGCTGGCGCATGGAGGCGCGAGCCACATTGACCAGTACCTGAGCGGTGAGGGCGGGGTTGTTGATACTCATGTTGAACTCCAGACGCTGGTTCTGTGTCTTTCCGCTTACACCCTTTCTTACCAGGTGTACGCCATGTCCCATATCCTTTACTGCATCTACCGACTCCACGGCAAACACGTGTGTTTCGTCGTTGGCGAAATACGGGTCGGCCTTGATGGCAGCCGTTACATCTTCCAACTTAGCACCATCTTCCAGTTCCACATACACCATTCTGCGGTGAATACCCTCACCCAGAGGAATGGTCATTGACAAAGCGTTCTTCACACCTTCCTTAGAGCGAACGCATACGCTGTGGCCCATCGACATACCCGGACCGAAGTTCGTATAGGACAGACCTTTGGGTGCCAGACTCTGCATCAAGGTGCGCACAATACTGTCGGATCCTGGATCCCAGCCTGCAGCAATCACGCTAACCGTACCGGTCTGCTTGTTCACTTCCATCAGTCGTTCACGATAACCGCGGATATTGGTATGAATATCAAAGCTGTCAACGGTATTGATACCCAACGGCAGAATCTGCTTGGCATACTCCTCACACGAGCGGGTAGGGGTGGCCAGGATAGCCACATCCACATCCTTCAGTTCCTTGATGTCCTTCACTACGTCGTAGGCGGCCAGCTCAGCTGGTTTGTCCTCTGCACCCTTGCGGCGCACCACGCCTGCAATCTCAAAGTCTGCCGAAGCCTCCAGTGCCTCGATGGTAAATTTTCCGATGTTGCCGTAACCTACTACGGCTGCTCTGATTTTCTTCATTTTACTTACGTTTATAATGAGTTTGTATTGTTTGCGGTTGCAAAATTACATAATTCCTCACAAAAACATTTCTTTTTGATAAAGAATTTGCAAAAAACCGTTGTTTTTTATGATTCCTCCATGCACGATGATTGCTCTTTTCGCTGTTCTCTTATTTTATTGTCGGATAATTTAGCCCGCCAATAACGATCTGCGCGAAACTTTTGCTCTAACATTTGTAAGTTTCAAGAATACTGATTATCTTTGCACGGGGTATGGGAACCAAGCCCCATGAACTTTGTTTTTTATTATCATTTATTCATAATTATCAAATTATTATCCTTATGAGAAAAAAGATTTTGATGACTTTGATGTTCGCTTTCGCCATGAGCGTGGGAGCTTATGCACAAGCAGCTGAGACTGTACTCGAAGAGGGTGGAACAGGACCGTACAAAGCTGTGGTTTATGAAGTGGAGGGATTTGCTGAGCATACCATTTTCGCCCCCAAAGACCTATCGGTATTCAACGAAAAGAAACCATTGCCAGTGCTGGTGTGGGGTAACGGCGGTTGTGCCAATTCGCCACGCGGTCATGAGAAGTTCCTGAACGACATTGCCTCCTATGGCTACCTCGTTCTTGCCACAGGCGTGATGCCTAAGCAGGACGCTCAGCGCCCCATGGGAATGGGCCGAGGCGGACAGTCACGCTCGGAGCAGCAGGTGGAGTCGATGGACTGGGCGTTCCAGCAGAATGCCGACAAGAAGAGTCCTTTCTACCAGAAGATCGACACCAAGAACATCTGCATCTCGGGAATGTCGTGCGGCGGTCTGCAGGCACTCTTCAACTGCTTTGACGAGCGCGTTACCTCGATCATGATCTGCAACAGCGGATTGTTCGAGCAGCCCGAGGGCGATGAAGGAGGCCCCAATGCCCGTCGTATGCCCGGTATGCCCAGCGTACCCAAGAAGAAGCTGGCGGAGATTCACTGTCCGATTATCTACATCCTTGGTGGTGAGACCGATATCGCCTATGCCAACGGTATGGACGACTTCAAGCGCATTGAGCATGTACCGGCCATTGCCGTGAACCTGCCCGTAGGTCATGGCGGTACCTATAACCAGCCTCATGGTGGTGAGTTCGCTATCGTTGCCCGTGCTTGGCTCGACTGGCAGCTCAAGGGTAACAAGGACGCCTCGAAGATGTTCGTAGGTAGTAGTCCGGCTATCCTGCAACGCCCCGACTGGACATTGGAGAAGAACGCCAAGGTTCAGTAATCAGAAGCAAGAGGCAAGAAGCAAGAAGGAAGAAGCAAGAGATTAGTAATAAGATACAGGTGACTATATCCAATGCCTATATAATAGTGCTATTCTCTTGCTTCTTGCTTCTTGCCTCTTGCTTCTTGCTTCTTGCCTCTTGCTTCCTAAAACCTGCCTCTTCCTTCCCAAAAGCATAGGGAGAAAAAGAGATTTATAGGGAAAATACAATAAAAAGCGGGACTCTGCGTTTTATTGGATGTATATATACAAATAAACGACTTATGATTGAATATGTAAAGGGTGAACTGATAGACGTCACCCCTGCTTATGCTGTGGTCGAGACCCATGGAGTGGGTTACGGAATGAATATCTCGCTGAACACCTTTTCTGCCATACAAGGTAAGAAAGAGGCGCGTCTGTGGGTATATGAAGCTATTCGGGAGGATGCGTATGTGCTGTTCGGCTTTGCCACGAAACAGGAACGGGATATGTTCCTGCTGCTCATCACGGTGAGCGGTGTGGGTGCGAATACGGCACGGATGATTCTCTCAGAGATGACGGTAGCAGAGATCTGTAACGTGATATCCACAGGGAACGAGCGGGTGCTGAAGAGCGTGAAGGGTATCGGATTACGTACCGCCCAGCGCATCATTGTGGATTTGAAGGACAAGATTATCAGCAGCGGTATTGCTCAGGAACTGCCTTCGAATGCGGGTAGCGAGGCTGCCTTGATCAACAGCAGTGTGAAGGATGAGGCCGTGGGTGCTCTGACCATGCTCGGCTTCTCGCCTGCACCTTCAGCCAAGGTGGTGATAGCCATTCTGAAAGAACAGCCCGACCTGCCTGTAGAGCAGGTGGTGAAACTGGCCTTGAAGCAGATCAAATAATTCGTAGAGAAAAGTGAAGAAACTGAAGCAGATACTGATTATGGTACTGGTGGGCATGAGTGTGCTCGCCTGGGCTGTTGCGCCCCAGCTTCAGGAGCCTCAAAACCCGGTAAGACGACAAAACGCACAGAATAACCGCGCACAAAACAACCAGCAAAACAACCAGCAGAACAATCAACAGAACAATAGGCAGAACAACCAGCAGAACAGGTCGCGCAGGGATACTGCCACGATAACGGCTCAGCCCATCTTTGCCGACGATGAGGAGATTCCCGACTCATTGTTGCATCCTCGCTGGAAAATCCAACGCACGCAGCCCATCACAGAAGAAGATCTGCAAAGGGGTAGCGCCGATTTCAGCATGCCCGACAACATCGAGCAGAAAGTGGAGTATAACGACACGCTGGACCGTTATATCATCGGCTCTAAGATGGGAAACGGCTATCTGGGTACGCCCATCATGATGACGGCTGAGGAATATGGTAAATGGAGTGAACGACAGATGCGCAACAGCTACTTCCGTTCGAAAAACGAGGAGGTATTCGAATCGAACGGAAAGGAGAAATTCTCTTTCAGCGATATGCACTTTGATTTAGGTCCGGCAGAGAAGATCTTCGGTCCTGGCGGCGTGCGCATCAAGACACAGGGTACGGCGGAACTGAAGTTCGGTGCCACGATGAAGAACATCGACAACCCGTCGTTGCCTATCCGTAACCGTAAGACCACCAACATGAACTTCGACGAGAAGATCAACCTGAGCGTGAACGGAAAGGTGGGCGATAAGGTGAACATGAACCTGAACTACAACACGGATGCGACGTTCGACTTCGACTCGCAGAACCTGAAGCTGAAATACGACGGTAAGGAGGATGAGACCATCAAACTGGTGGAGGCAGGAAACGTATCGTTCCCCGGTAACTCGTCACTGGTGCGGGGTGCCTCATCACTCTTCGGTATCCGTAGCGACTGGCAGTTCGGACGATTGAAACTGCAGACGGTGGTGTCGCAGAAGAAATCCAATTCACGAAGTGTTTCCAGTAAGGGCGGTGTGCAGACAACAGCCTTTGAACTCAATGCCGCCAACTATGAAGAGAACAGGCACTTCTTCCTCTCGCTGTATTTCCGCGACCGTTACGACGGAGCCATGAAAACGTTGCCGAACCTCACCACGGGTGTAACCATCAACCGTATTGAGATCTGGATGACGAACAAGACGGGTACAACAACGAATACCCGAAATATCGTAGCGCTGACCGATTTAGGTGAGAACACCAAGGTGTCGAACCCCAACTGGAGCCTAACCAATCAGGCCGTTCCTTGTAATGCTGCCAATACCGAGTATGCCACATTGGTACAGCAACATGCTGCAGCCCGCGACATTGATCAGACATCCACCGAGCTGGATGGTATACCGGGATTCGTGGGGGGAACCGACTATGAGAAACTGGAGAGTGCACGATTGCTCAACTCCTCAGAATATACGCTGAACAGGTCGTTGGGCTATGTGTCGCTGAACACCTCGCTGCAGACCGATCAGGTGCTGGCGGTGGCGTATGAATATACTTACGGCGGTACAACCTATCAGGTGGGTGAGTTCGCCAGCGACATCACCGATGTGAGTCAGGCACTCTTCGTCAAGTCGCTGAAGAACACCAGTAACCACCCCAAACAGGGTAACTGGGACTTGATGATGAAGAACGTGTATTACCTCGCCTCGTCGGTGGAGAAGGATAAGTTCCGGTTGGATGTGAAATACCAGAGTGATACAGCAGGTGTCTATCTGTCGTATATCCCTGAGATGCAGGTAAAGGATCAGACCTTGATCAAACTGTTGGGTGCCGACCGTCTGGACAATAATAATAAGGTGCACTCAAATGGTTATTTCGACTTTGTGCAGGGCTATACAGTAAGCAACGGTCGTGTGTTCCTTCCGGAGGCTGAACCGTTTGGCGACTATCTGTATAAGGCGCTGACGGATAAGGGCGTGGATCCGGCAATTGCTGAGAAATACTGCTTCCATGAACTATACGACTCCACCAAGACCATTGCCAAACAGATTGCCGAGAAGGATAAGTACCAACTGGTGGGACAGTACCGCGGTTCCTCTGCCAATGTCATCTCCTTGGGAGCCAGCTATGTGCCGCAAGGTAGTGTAGTGGTGACGGCAGGTGGTGTGACCTTAAATGAGGGGTCTGACTATAGTGTTGACTACAATGCGGGAGAGGTCACCATCCTTAACCAGAGCATCATCGATGCGGGTACACCAGTGAATGTGAGCTCAGAGAGCAATACCGACTACGGACAGCAGCGAAAGACGATGTATGGCGTGAACTGGGAGTATGACTTCAGTAAGAACTTCCAGCTGAGCGGTACGTTCCAGCATCTGTCGGAGCAGGCGCTCACCACGAAGGTAAGTATGGGTAGTGAACCGCTGAACAATACCATCTGGGGTTTGAACATCAACTGGAAGAAGGAGAGTCAGTGGCTCACCAATATGCTCGACCTGTTACCGGGTCTGCATTGTACGGCTCCTTCGCAGATCTCCTTCACCGGTGAGTTTGCCCAGCTCATTGCAGGGAATTCGCATGGTATTCAGGATAATGCCTCGTACCTGGACGACTTTGAGAACACGAAGAACACCATCGATGTGTCAACACCTACTTCATGGGTGCTCTCCAGCGTTCCTTCGAAGTTTCCGGAGAGTAGCGACAAGACGGGTGTAAGCAGTGGTTACAACCGCGCCCTGCTGTCGTGGTATCATATCGATCCGTTGTTTACTCGTCGTAGCTCATCACTCACGCCGAGTCATATCAAGAGCGATCTGAATCAGCTCTCGAACCATTATGTGCGTGAGATCTATGTCAAGGAGCTCTATCCGGCACGCGACCAGAGTAGCTATAACGGCGCTACGGCCACACTGCCCATCCTGAACCTTGCTTTCTATCCCACGGAACGCGGTCCGTATAATCTGGATACCGATCTGAATACCGATGGTACGCTGCCCATTCCCGAGAAGCGTTGGGGCGGTATGATGCGCAGGCTCGACACGAACGATTTCGAGACGGCCAATGTGGAATATATCGAGTTCTGGCTGATGGATCCGTTCATCTATTCCCGTGAACAGGACGATGCTTCGCAATACGGTGGTGACTTCTACATCAACCTGGGTGAGATGAGCGAGGATGTGCTGCGCGACGGAAAGAAATTCTACGAGAGCGGTATGCCGGTGGATGGCTCGCAGAGTTTCACCACCACGCAGTGGGGAAAGATTCCCACGCAGTCGACAGTGACTTATGCTTTTGCCACCACCTCAGGATCACGTAACCTGCAGGATGTGGGCTATAACGGTTTGAACGACGATGAGGAGCGCAGCTTCGGTGTCTATCGTGATTACCTCGCTGCCATCAACGGAAAGGTGAGTCCGGCGGTCTTTGACTCGATACAGGCTGACCCTGCCAACGACGACTATCATTATTTCCGCGGGTCAGACTACGATCGTATCGAGGCTCCTGTGCTGCGTCGCTACAAGCGTATCAATAACCCGCAAGGAAACTCTCCCGATAATGAGAACAGTCCGGAGAGCTACAGCACGGCGTATAAGTCAACTCCCGATGTGGAGGATATCAATCAGGACTACACCCTGAACGAGTACGAGAAGTATTTCCAGTACCATGTCAGCATCCGTCCTGAGGATATGAAGATCGGTACGAACTTCATCGTTGACAAGCGTGAAGGGGAGGTGGCCCTGCGTAACGGCGCCAGAGAGACCGTTGCGTGGTATCAGTTCCGTATTCCGTTGGATGACTATGAAGAGAAGTTCGGATCGATTAACGACTTCACCTCTGTGCGCTTCATGCGTATGTTCTGTACGAACTTCAAACGACCGATTATTATGCGTTTCGGTAGTCTGGACCTGGTGCGCGGCGAATGGCGTGTGTATGAGCAGTCGCTGAACCCAGGTGCCGCCGAGAGTGGAAAGATGGCGGTAAGTGCCGTGAACATTGAAGAGAATATCGACAAGGAGCCGGTGAACTACGTCCTGCCTCCAGGCATCCGTCGTGAACAGGATCCTACACAGCCGCAGCTGGTGGAAAGCAACGAGCAGGCCCTCGATATCGAGGTGACCAACCTCTCTAACGGCGAATCAAAGGCAGTATATAAGAATACCAGCGTGGATTTGCGACAGTATAAACGCATCCAGATGTTCGTACATGCCAATGCCTTGCAGGAGAATACCACGAACCTGCAGGACAACCAGCTGGCCGTGTTTGTGCGACTGGGTTCCGACTACAAGAGTAACTACTACGAGTATGAGATACCACTGAAGCTCACACCGCATCGCGATCCCGCCTATAACCGCTATTCTGTTTCCGACCAGCGAGCCGTATGGCCCGAAGAGAACATGCTGGATGTGCCTCTCACAGTTTTCACCAACCTGAAGAAGGAGCGTAACAAGGCCAAGGCCGAAGGTAGGGCTTCGTATAACCGTGTGTATAGTATCTATACCGATGATAAACCCAATAACAAGATCAGTATCGTTGGTAATCCGACATTAGGCGACGTGAAGACCATGATTATTGGTGTGCGTAACCTGTCGGCCGACCTGAAATCAGGTGAGGTATGGGTGAACGAGCTCCGTTTGAAGGAATACAACAACGAAGGTGGCTGGGCTGCTCAGGGCGCACTGAACATGCAACTGTCGGATGTGGGTAATGTGAACATGACGGGTCGCTATACCTCGGAAGGGTTTGGCGGACTGGAGCAGGGCGTGAACGAACGGAGTACGGATAACTTCGGCACATATAGTGCGACGGCCAGTGTAGAGCTGGGTAAGTTCTTCCCGGATAAGGCCAAAGTATCTGCCCCATTGTACTATTCCATCACCAAGGAGAAATCCAGTCCTAAGTACAATCCTCTCGATACGGATATGGAACTGAAGGATGCCTTGGATGCTGCAGGCAGTAAGTATGAGCGTGACTCCATAGAGAGCATCGCCGTGACCAAGACCACCAATACCAACTTCTCGTTGTCGAACGTCCGGGTGGGCATCAAGACCAAACGGCATCCTATGCCTTACGACCCGGGTAACTTCTCGTTCTCGTATAGTCATTCCCACCGTCATTCCAGCGGCGAGACCACTGTATATGAGAATGAGGATAACTGGCGAGGAACGATGAACTACTCCTATTCTCCGGTATATAAGACCTTCGAACCGTTCAAGAAGGTGTTCGCCAAGAGTAAGAGCAAATGGCTGGAAATCTTCAAGCGCTTCGGTCTGAACTATCTGCCGCAGAGCGTTACCTTCAATTCAGATATCGTGAGGACCTACTATGAACTGCAGGAGCGCGATATGGAGAGTCTGGAGAACTCGCAGCTGCCGCTCACCTTCAATGAGCAGTTCCTGTGGAACCGTAACTTCTCCCTCCGCTGGGACCTTACCCGTAACCTCCACATGAATTTCAGCTCTACCACCCACGCACAGGTGGAAGAGCCTTATACGCCCGTCAACAAGAATCTCTATCCTACGGAGTATGAGGCATGGAAAGACTCCGTGTGGACCAGCATCAAACATCTGGGAGCACCAATGGACTACAGTCAGAACTTCAGCGCTTCCTACCAGCTGCCGCTGAACCTGATACCCATCTTCGACTGGATCAATACCGATGCAAGCTACAGTGCTACCTATAACTGGCAGCGCGGAACGGATCTGGAAGACGGAACATCATTGGGTAACAATATCTCCAATAACCGTCAGTTCAACCTGAACGGATCGTTTAGCTTGGAGAAACTGTATAATCATATCCCGTTCCTGAAGAAGACCAACGAACGGTTCAATAAGAATCCTCAACGGAATAACTCTTCAAGAAACAACAGGAACACCAACGCCCAGAATGATTCCAAGAACGCCAAGGATCAGGGTAAGCAGAATGACAAGGAACAGGCGGCGCTGCCCAAGAACAAGAAGGGATTCGAGAAGGAGATCACGCTGCTGCCTGACACCACGATTACCGTGAGTCATGGCAAGAACAGTAAGAAACTGATGGTGTCGGCCAAGAACGAGCAGGGCAGAACCTTCCCCATTAAATACAAGGTCGTGGATCAGAATAATATCCGCATTACGACAAAGGTGGATTCTTCGATGAAACTGAAACTAACGGTAACACCTAAGGAGCCGCACGACGATGAGGCTTGGTACAAGACTGCCCAGGTGGTGGCCCGCGGACTGATGATGTTGAGGAACGTCAGCTTCTCTTACCGTAATACGTATAGCATGGCGCTGCCGGGATTCCTTCCTTCTATAGGCAACATGCTGGGACAGCGACGCGATGGTTTGATGGCGCCAGGACTCGACTTTGCCTTCGGCTTCATCGACGACAGCTATATCGACAAGGCGTCAGCCAACAACTGGCTGCTCATGGCCGACAATATATCTAATCCTGCAAGCACCAATCTCACAGAGGATGTGCAGATCAGAATGACGCTGGAGCCTGTGAGGAACTTCAAGATCGACTTGAATGCCAGCAGGACAGAGTCAAAGACGAAGAGTATTCATTATATGTACGTGGGAATGCCTGCGAACCTTGGAGGCTCGCTCACGATGACAACCATCAGTCTGCGCAGCGCCCTTGAAGGAATGGGTAATGCGAGCAACGGCTATCGCTCGAAGTCGTTCGAAGACTTCTGTCATTCCCTTGAAGGCTTCCGTCAACGGGTGGAAGGACAGTACAAGGATGCTGTCTATCCAAGGGGCTCATCATTGGCAGGTCAAACCTTTAACCCGGAGAACGGCAGTGTGAATCCCTACAGTGCTGATGTGATGGTACCAGCCTTCCTCAACACCTACACCTCCATGGGTGGTAGCGGCTTGAAGATCTTCCCTGCCTTGACGCAACTCCTGCCTAACTGGACCATCAGGTACAGCGGATTGGGTCAGCTGCCTTGGTTCCAGGATCATTTCAAGAGTGTGAACATCAACCACTCGTACAAGAGCATCTATGCCGTGGGTGGATATAGTTCGTACAGCACGTTCATGGAGTACATGAACGGTACGGGCTTCGTGGTCGATGCCACCACAGGTAATCCTGTACCGAGTTCCATGTATAACGTTTCTACGGTCAGCATCAACGAGTCGTTCTCACCGCTGCTCGGTGTGGATATGACGTTCCTGAACAACATGACCGCCAAGGTGGAATACCGTACCACGAGGAATATGACACTCTCGATGACCAGTGTGCAGATCAATGAGGCTATCAGTCGCGACTGGGTAGTGGGAATGGGCTATAAGATCAACGACTTCAATTTCTTCGGATTAGGTGGAGCACGAAAGGTGAAGACAAACAAAGGGAAGGGGAATGATTCTTCCGACTCACAAAGAAACCAGTCGTCTCAGTCGTCTTCCAGAAAGAAGGGAATCAACCACGACCTGAACCTTCGTCTGGATGTGAGCTATCGCAGTCAGGCGGCCATCGTGCGTGATATTGCTTCGATGACCAGCTCTGCCAGCAGCGGAAACAAGGCCTTCAAACTGGCGTTCAATGCCGACTATACCTTGTCGCGCCTGCTCACCATGAGTTTCTATTACGACCGTCAGGTGAATACACCGCTGCTGTCGAGCAACTCGTATCCGACTACCACACAGGACTTCGGATTGAGCATGAAATTCTCATTAACAAGATAACTATGAACTATGAACTATGAATTATGAACTTAAAACTATGAACTTTGAACTTTGAACTTTAAAATTTAACAGAGATAACTTAATAGACATGAAGAAAAAACTATTGACTATTGTGATGCTGTTAGTAAGCATTGCGGCATTTTCGCAGGATCGCCCCAAACTGGTGGTGGGTATTGCTGTTGACCAGATGCGATGGGACTATCTCTATCGCTTTTATGATGAATATGGTAACGGTGGGTTCAAACGGTTGATGAACGAAGGATTCAACTGCGAGAACTGTCAGATTAACTACATCCCTTCAGTGACAGCCATCGGTCATTCCAGTATCTTCACTGGTAGCGTACCGAGTATCCATGGCATTGCAGGAAATAACTTCCTTATTGATGGAAAGATGACTTACTGCTGCGATGATAATACCGTACAGACGGTGGGCAGTGACACGAAAGCCGGACTGATGTCTCCCAGGAACTTACTGGCAACAACCATTGGTGATGAACTGAAGACGGCCACGAACTGGGAATCGAAGGTGATTGGCGTGAGCTTCAAGGATCGTGCCGCTATCTTGCCAGCAGGACATAGTGCTGATGCAGCCTATTGGTTCGACAAGAAAGCCTTCTGTTTCATCTCCAGTACCTATTACATGCAGGAATTGCCCAAATGGGTGAAGACCTATAACGATCGTATCGGTAGGGAGATCAAACAGCTGGAGAAGAAAAACAAAGATGCCAGTCTGATTGACCTCATCCAGTATGAGCCCTATGGTAATGAGATTACCGTGGGAATGGCAAAGGCTGCCGTCAGGAACGAACGGTTGGGACAGGGGAAACAGACCGATATGCTCACGTTGAGCTTCTCGTGTCCGGATATCACCGGTCATAAATATGGCACACACCATGAAAAGACCCATGCGCAGTATGTGGAGCTCGACAAGCAGTTAGCTGATTTCTTCAGCTTCCTTGACAGCGAGATAGGAAAGGGTAACTACCTGGTATTCCTCTCGGCCGACCATGGTGCAGCCAATGGAATCCTGCAGAACCAAAAGCACAAGATTCCCTCAGGACCCTTCTATGGTAACCAGGAGATCAGAGATCTGAACACGATGTTGGAAGAGAAGTTTGGCGCTGCACGATTGGCTCGTCGTATCATGGATTACAAGGTGGTGCTCGATCGTGAGAATATCGCCAAGGCAGGTGCTGACATCAACAAGGTTAAGGAGGCTATTATTGCGTATTACAAACCAAGGAAGGAAGTGGCCTACTGCTTTGATCTGGAGAAGATCAATGACGCCAGTGTTCCTGCCATCATTCGTGAGAAGGCTGTTAATGGATACAACCCGCAGCGTAGCGGTGATATCCAGATAATCCTGAAACCAGCTTATTATGGCGTGGGCGATGAGATTGACGAAGGTACCACCCATGGCTGCTGGAATCCGTACGACTGTCATATACCCTTCCTGCTGATGGGGTGGGGCGTTCCTCACGGCAGTACCCAGGCTGAATGCCATATCACCGACATCGCCGCAACGGTATGCGCCTTGATTCATGTGCAGATGCCGAACGGCTGTATCGGAAAAGCGGTGACTCAGGTTACAAAATAATGAAATACTTCTATTGTCCTGCCGGTCGCTGGTAGATTCTCAGACCAAACTGCGGCGCAGTGGCATAGACATATTCCATGATATCTGCGAGGATGTGCTCATAGGGAACCCATTCCTTGTTCTTTACAAAGAAGTAGAACTCTATGGGCAATCCCCACTGTGTGGATTCCAGTTGGCGCACCATCAGTGTCATCGTGGGGTTCACACCCGTGCGTTTCTTCAGATACGCTTCCATGTAGTACCTGAAGAGGGTGAGGTTTACGGAATCCTCCTGAATCTCTTCAGCTTTCACCAGCTTCTTGTCAATGAGCTGTTGCCGAAGCGATTCATCCACCACATGGATGCTGCGGAAATCAAAATACACGGTACGCTTCACCCTTCGTCCCTTTCCTTTCTGCATCCCTTTCCAGTTCTGGAACGAGTCATCTACCAAAGTCTGTGGGGTCACGGTGATGATGGTATTATCGAAATTACGTATCTTCACCGTAGTGAGCGTCATCTCTTCCACGATACCGTCGGCACCCGCTTTCGGTACGGTAATCCAATCGCCTTTATGCAGCATGTCGTTACTGGTAAGGCGGATACCCGCAACAAGTCCTTTGATGGTGTCCTGGAACACAAGCATCAGAATGGCCGACGTAGCACCCAGTCCTGCAAACAGCTTCATCGGGTCCTTATCGATGATGATCGACACGACGATGATGGCAGCCACGAAGATCATCAACAGGCGCAGAACGCCGATGAACGAATAGAGATACTGCTGTTTGTTGCTGCGCTGCTCGCCTTCCAGATCCTTGATGGCGGAGATGAATACGAGGACCGTCTTTACCGACATCACCACGATATAGATGGCGGTGATGCGGGTTAGCAGTTCCTTGACAACAGGGAACTGGAAGAACACCAAGGGCAGAAGCTGCCAGATAACGATGGCCGGTACGATATGACAGGCAGAAACCAATACGTTTCTGTTGAAGAGCACATCGTCCCATTTTACCTCCGTCTTCGCCGTCAGTTTCAATACCAATGGCACAATGATCTTCCTACAAAGCAGTCCGGCAATAGCGGCCAGAAGGATAGCCACCAATACTAACAGGATGTGTCGGGTAACAGGAACCATGCTACCTGTCACACCCATCATACTAATGAGGTTCTCCACCCAGATCTTGATATTTTCCATACGACAGTTTTTTATGGCTTACAGAGAGCTTCGCACACATGGTCCTGGAAGTTCCTGCCGATGTCGGCCTTGCGAATACCCATGTTGATAATCGAGAAGCATAGCAGATGACCGTTGGCCGACGTACAATAACCCGTCAAGGCACTTACGCCTGTAACCGTACCCGTCTTGGCCTTCACATTCGTGTGGGCAAATCCGCTGCGCATGCGTTTTTCCAAGGTACCGTCAACACCGGCTATCGGCATGGCGGTAATCAGGTGCGGATAGATATGGTCGTTGGCATAGGCGTAGCGAAGGAACGCCACTTCCAGTTCCGGCGATACGTAATTATATAAGGAGAGTCCGCTACCGTCGGCAACGTAGTAGTCGCTGGGTCGGAATCCCAGCTTGGTAATCAGTCGGTTCACCATCTCCCTGCCGTTCTTTGCCGTTACCCCTTTGGCGCCCGTGCTGGCTGCCAGTTGGTAGAACATACTCTCGGCAAAAAGGTTATCGCTGTTCTTCATCATCCGCATCAGCACCTGGTCCATGGTATGGGTGCGGGTACAGAGATGATAGGCATTGGAAGGTGTCATACCTTGAAGGGTGTCACCAATGAACACGATTCCCTCTTCTTTCATCACCTGACACAGTCGTTTCATGAAATTGTTCTTCTTACCGATCAGCAGCGGACTGAGCACCGGGTTATCATCATCCCAGCACCAGCCTTCGCCCAACAGGTCGCGGTCTTTCATGGATACGTCGGCATAGACTCTTCCCCGTATCGTGTCGATACCTTTCTTCAGCAGCGCATCAACAAAAGCACGCATATCGTCAATGTTGAACAGGGGGTCCATGCCGCCCTTGCAGTAGATATTCCCACGGAGCGTACAGCTGTCAATCTGCCCTGTATAACGCAGCTCCGTCTTGAACAGATACGAGCCGCCCAGCTTGTCGAGTGAGGTAACGGCATTGATCATCTTCATCGTTGAGGCCGGACGCATACACTGCTTCTCATTGTACTGGTACAGAATGGAGTCGGCGGTGAGGTCATACACCTGGATTCCCACCGTGGAGGTCTTGAACATACTGCTTTTGAGCAGATTGTCCAATCGGGCGCACACATTGTTGGGCCACACCAGCGAGGGATCTATCGCCAGCGTGTCTGTCAGGAGGGAGTCGGCAGTCATCTCTACCGTGCTTTCCTGCAAGGAGTCAACGGTCGTCACCTCTTCGTCGGTCACCACCTGTGCCATGACCGTTAAGGGCATCAGCAGCAGGATACTCCAAAGCATTCTCCACATGTTATGATCTCTCTTCATGGTCGTCTTGTCTTTTCTTGATTTCTTGAAGGAACGCCTCTTCGTTCACGGGCTGTACCTCTGCTTCATGTCCGGCTCCATATTCAATCAGCAGGTAGTCTATCAAGAGCCATTGGCGCCTGATGGGTGAGATGCGGGTGATATCTTTCACCGGTACCTGCTCCCTTTTCATGAACCGTCCTCTGCTGATCGTCAACATATCACCTTCAAACAAGTAGTTCGTGTGTAGCAGTCTTTCCAGCATCATGATGATGACCGCCACCAGCCCGAAGCCTATGATGAGGTGAATGGCGGTGCGGTGCAACAGGAAATAGAGGGCCATGACAGCCATGATGATAGGGACTGCCACGCCTACGATGGTTACACGATGTTGGAAAGTACGGTTTGTTGACATATTTGGGACAAAGGTACGATTAAGCGAGCACAAAACCAAAGGAAAACTCGTTTTTCTTTGGTTTGTCGAGCGAAAGTACCTTCGACGAAGTCAAAGGTAGTGCAAACCAATCGAAAAAAAAGGACCTGATACTGTCTCAGCATCAGGTCCCTCGCAAACTTTAGTAAATCGCTACCACTCAGCCATTACAAGTTAAACCTGTATGGCCTTCGCTTCATCGCGATTTTCAAACAACCAAAAAAGAAATCGACGAAGAAACAAAAGTCGTCGAAAATGGGTTGGCGTTATCGGATGAACAACAACTCCCGATATTTCGGCAGTGGCCAGAGCGCATCGTCCACGATCAGCTCCAGCTTGTCGATCTGGTAGCGAATCTCGTCGAGCTTCGGCTCTACTTCATCATGATAGGCAATAGCCTTGTCGTGTTCATCCTCTATCTTGTTAGCGAGCTTGCGGGCAGCAACCAGTTCATCCACCCCTTTCTCGATGGCTGAGGTGCGCTCGGCAATCTCCTCAATAAGCTTAATATTACGGGCATTCAGTTTCTCGGCTTTTTCCTTGGAGAAGATGTCAGTCATGTTCTCCACATTCTTCAGCAGGGCGCTCTGGTAGTGGGTAGCCACGGGTATGATGTGGTTCATGGAGAGATCGCCCAGCACGCGGGCCTCAATCTGGATCTTCTTCGTGTAGGTCTCCCATTTCACCTCGTTGCGGGCCTCCAGCTCCTTCTTGGTCATCACGCCCAGACTCTCGAACATCTCAATACTCTCCTTGTCGAGATAACGCTCAAAGATCTTCGGGCACGACTTCTCCACATCGAGTCCTCGCTTCTCTGCTTCCACCACCCATTCGTCGCTGTAGCCGTTACCGTCGAAGCGGATGGGCTTACAGGTCTTGATATCTTCGCGCAGCACGTCGATGATGGCGTGATACTTAGCACTGTGTTCTGTGCCAGCGAGCTTCTTCTCGAACTCAGGAATCTTAGCATCCACCCGTTTCTTGAAGTCGGCCAAAGCCTCGGCCACAGCACTGTTCAGGGCGATCATGGCGCTTGCGCAGTTAGCCTCGGAACCTACAGCACGGAACTCAAAGCGGTTACCGGTGAAGGCGAAAGGTGACGTACGGTTACGGTCGGTATTGTCGATGAGCAGTTCAGGAATCTCGGGGATATCCATCTTCATTCCCTGCTTACCAGTCATAGATAGGAAGTCCTTATCGGCTGTTTCGATATGATCGAGCAGTTCGCTTACCTGCTTACCAAGGAAGCTGGATACGATGGCAGGCGGTGCTTCGTTGGCTCCTAATCGGTGGGCATTGGTGGCCGACATGATGCTGGCCTTGAGCAGACCGTTATGTCGGTACACACCCATCAGTGTCTCTACGATGAACGTAGCGAAGCGCAGGTTCTGCTCGGGTGTCTTACCAGGTGCGTGCAGCAGGATGCCGTTATCGGTTGAGAGCGACCAGTTGTTATGCTTACCCGAACCGTTGATGCCGGCAAAGGGCTTCTCATGCAGCAGCACGCGGAAACCGTGCTTGCGGGCCACTTTCTTCATCAGCGACATCAGCATCATGTTATGATCTACGGCGAGGTTGGTCTCTTCGAAGATAGGAGCCAGCTCAAACTGGTTCGGTGCCACCTCGTTATGACGGGTCTTGCAGGGAACGCCAAGTTCCAATGCCTGAATCTCCAAGTCGCGCATAAAGGCTGCCACACGCTCAGGAATGGATCCGAAATAGTGGTCGTCCATCTGCTGGTTCTTGGCCGAGTCGTGTCCCATCAGTGTTCTTCCAGTCAACAGCAAATCGGGACGAGCAGCATAGAGTCCTTCATCCACCAGGAAATACTCCTGTTCCCAACCCAGGTTGGAAGTTACCTTCTTCACGCTGGGGTCGAAGTAATGACAAACATCCGTTGCTGCTACGTTCACTGCATGGAGTGCACGCTTCAACGGTGCTTTATAGTCGAGCGCCTCACCGCTATATGATATAAATACGGTGGGGATGCAGAGTGTATCTTCAATGATGAAGACAGGCGATGTGGGGTCCCAGGCTGAGTAGCCACGGGCCTCGAAGGTAGAGCGGATACCGCCGCTGGGGAATGACGAAGCGTCAGGTTCCTGCTGTACGAGCAGCTTACCTGTGAACTCCTCTACCATACCGCCCTTACCGTCGTGTTCAATAAACGAGTCGTGTTTTTCTGCCGTTCCTTCCGTCAGCGGCTGGAACCAGTGCGTATAGTGAGTCACGCCGTTTTCTGTGGCCCACTGTTTCATACCTGCTGCCACAGCATCGGCTACCTCGCGATCAAGTCGTGCGCCATTGTCAATCACATCGACCATCTTCTCGTACACGTCCTTGGGCAGGTACTTATACATCTTTTCGCGGTTAAAGACCTTCTTACCGAAATACTCATAAGGTCTCTCTGCGGGTGCTTTTACGTCGAGCGGCTTCTTCTTGAATGCCTCACCGACAACCTGAAATCTTAATGCTTCCATAATCTTTTTGGTGTTTGTGGTTATACGTGAATACTTACACTTTGTCTTAATTCTGCGACAAAGATACGACATTTTGCAAGCAAACGCATAAAAGTATCGACAATAATTTTCTTCATTTTGTCGATAAGTATCAAATTGAAAGTAATGCATCTTGGTTTACTTACAATCTGAAAGCATAAATAAGTGGCGGTGTGTCTTCGTTTATTGTTTACGTTTCTTCTTAGATACGATCTCCTTCATTCGGGTATTAAGATCACGACTATCTGTCAACACATTCCAGATCCCGTCCTCACTGAGCACCCCTCGTTTCAGGTCCTTGGGGAGAAGTCCTTGCTCATCGTCGGCAAAATCCTGCTTCCAGTCGTCACTACCATAATACTTCTCCAGCTCGCGGATAGATGTCAGCACCTCGGCATAGTCATCGAGGGCTGCCGATAACTTCATCACAGCCTGCGAAGCACGGTCGAGATGTTGCTCCATCGTCTTGATTCTTTCAATTTGTTCCATCGTATGCTTCTGTTTATTCATCCTTTGTTAGTGTAATGAGGGGTTCCCAGAGATGCTTCTGCATGTCCACACGACCGTTGGACTTGAAGCTGACACCTTCTTCCTCCAAGAGAAAGCGTTGACGACTCCAACCTGGAGCGGTTCTTCCTGCGATGTTCACTACCCGGTGACAGGGAAGAGACCTGGCTTCAGGGGTATAACGCAGGGTACGTCCCACCATCCTTGAATGACTCGCCCAGCCGGCCAATGCGGCAATATGACCGTAGGTCGTCACCTTGCCACAAGGTATCTGACTGACGATATTCAGCACATCATCGCGAAAAGTCCGTGCCTGCTCTGCGGTCATCTTGTCCGGGTAGTCTTTCATTTCTTTTTCTTAGGTTTCGGTTCCGGCAGTTCCTTGTACGTCTCCTTGACGAGATTAGAGAGATAATCACGGTCATCTACATCAGCGATATAGAAATAATCCTTTGCCCCTTCATAGGGAGGACGCATATCCACTGTCCGTAAAAGCTTCCTACCAGCCTCCGTGGGTTTCAGGTAGAAGCAGTCGTCGCAAATCAGTCCGAAGATCTTGCCATTGCAATAGATACCATAATCGCCAAACATCTTCTTGGTTACAATCTCACCCGCACCAGCACACTGGTCTGCGATATACTGTACAAAGTCTGCATTACTTGCCATTCTTTTATATTATTATATAGGTTTATAATTGGATGAATTCTTTTCTGTCATGTACTTCCAATATCTGCGGGGCATATCGCTGAGTTGTTTCTTGGGATTCATACGCTCCTTGATGCAGATGGCCTTGAAATAAGTGCGCCACAGATCCTGGAATATTTTGTCGTTCTCGCTGAGCACCTCATCATTGAGCTTACCGTTGGTAAGGTCGAAGGGAACCGCACTTTCATCCTCAAAGGTGATGTGTATCGGTGCAGCAGAGCCGTCATAATAGTAGCCGTAGTGCCGTTTCGCATCGTAGATGAGCCAGGGCTGATCGTTGAACCGATCCTGGAAATGATGGGTGATGAGCGACAGTACGTTATGGTCGGGAGATACCACGGCGAGATAGGTGCCGTCCTTTGCCTTTTGAAAGCGGATGAACTGCTTCATGCGGAGCTGCTCGTGGAGCACGCGGCGACAGGAATTGCGCACAGCCAGCACATCGGCATCACTGGCATTCCGTTCAAGACTCAAGTAATCTGTTGCTGATGATGAGCTATCGCCACCCTTCTGCCGGAACACCTTACAGATGAAATTGAACAACGGCTGATTCAGTGTCCGTTCTTCGGAGAGCCAGCTCACGGCAATCATCCGCAGTCCTTCCACCGACAGATGCTTCTCCAGACCCTTCCAAACGCGGGCGGCTTTCCCGCTGTCCGTAACCACCACATGGGGCTCGTCGGCAAACAGCGGCAACTGCTCCCCCTCTCCCAGTAACATCTCGGGTTGCTGGTGCAGGAAGAAACTGTCGAACACAGCTGTCAACAGTCCGTCGAGGGTATTATCGAACACATATACTTGCATCTGTCATGACGGTTTTCACGGATTCTCTTCACCAAAGTCGAGCGCGAGCTGCTGCTCTGCTGCCGCCCGTTTCTGCTGGGCCTTCGACAGTAACAAGGGGCGCAGGCGTTCCGGGCGCAGCTCATTGATGCCGATGATTGGCTGCGAGAAGGCAGAGGTAAGTTCACCACAAGTAATAAAATACTTGGCCTTCTTCATCACCACTCCCATCTTCTTCAGATGATAGGAGGTAAGACGGTTGAAACGGCGACTATTGACAATCAGGATGGCCGATTTCACACCAATGCCCGGCACTCGGAGAATACGCTCGTAGTCGTCTTTGTTGATATCCACAGGGAAGGCCTCAGGATGACGTAATGCCCAACCTAACTTAGGATCAACATCAAGATCGAGATGCGTATGGGCATCATCCACAATCTCATCAACACTGAAATGATAGAAGCGCATCAGCCAGTCGGCTTGATAAAGGCGGTTTTCGCGTACCAAAGGCGGCTGTTTCAACACAGGCAGACGAGGGTCGTAGGTGTTCACGCTCACATAACCGGAGTAATACACCCGTCGCATCGTAGGCTGCTGATACATCGCGTTCGACATCATCAGGATGTCACGGTCGGTCTCCTTCGTGGCCCCCACAATCATCTGCGTGGATTGTCCTGCCGGCACAAAGCGGGGAGCATGGCGGAACTTACGACGGTCCTCCTTGTTCTCCAATACACCCTGCTGAATCTGCGACATAGGAAGGAAGATGCTCCGATGATCCTTCTCGGGTGCCAACGCCTTCAACGACTCCTCCTTGGGAATCTCGATGTTGATGCTCATACGGTCGGCATAGCGTCCCGCCTCTTGCAACAACTCCCTACTGGCCCCTGGGATGGTCTTCAGGTGGATGTAACCATTGAAGCGGTGAACGGTCCGGAGGTCGCGCACAATGGCTGTCAACCGCTCCATCGTATAGTCGGGGTTCCTCACCACACCACTCGACAGGAACAGTCCTTCGATGTAGTTACGGCGATAGAACTCCATGGTAATCTCCTCGAGTTCTGATACGGAGAGTGTGGCACGGGGAATATCGTTCGTACGACGGTTGATGCAATAGGCGCAGTCGTACATGCAGTAGTTCGTCAGCATCACCTTCAGTAGCGAGATGCAACGCCCGTCGTCAGCAAACGAATGACAGATACCCACGCCGCCCACCGTCGAGCCCACCATGCCCTTCTTACCAGAGCGCACAGTACCGCTCGACGAGCACGACACATCGTACTTCGCCGATTCTGCGAGTATCCGCAGCTTCTCCATGGTCTTCTCCGTCAGCATCTTCTTTTCACTTATAGTTCTTGGGTACAAAGATAGTAAAAAAATATCTATTATCATAAGAATAAAAAATGTTTTACTCATCAATTTTATGAATTGGTGGTGATAGTAAAATAAAGAAACCACTCTATCTGGTGTAGAGGTGTAGAGGGTGTAGAGGGTTTTCACAAAATCCCCGTGCGCGCGCGAGGGATTATATTAAAAACATATAAGTTTATAAAAATGCTCTACACCCTCTACACCTCTACACCACTTTTCTGTATTTAGTTCGATTTCTACAAGCCTTCTAACACCTCGTTATCAGCCTTCTAACACCCACTTATCAGCCTTATAACTACCACTAACTAGGCTTATAACTTTTGGAGCAGCAAGCGCCATCGTGCTTGTACGTTTGGCCGAGTCGTAACAAAAGTCAACGTAGTTAACTATCAACTTTCAACTATCAACTAGTTAAGGTTCCCCTAGCGCTTCCACGATCGCCCTTACCTGCGGCGGTGAATAGGTACGGGTGCAGGTGGTCCTGCCCAGCAACGACAGTTTCTCGTTCAGGTGCGGATAATAGTCAATCCATTCCTTCAGCTTCCTCCAGGCCGTCTTCGGCTGGACGTCGGGACAGTAGAGCTGTGCCAGCTCCATGCGCCCGTATGTACGTATCTTGAATGTATTTTCCATGTTACAAAGATACGTATTTTCAGGCACATAACCAAGCGTTTGCAGCACAATAATTCCCTGTAATTCCCCTGTGCAATCACCAACTGCACAATTGAATAAAAATACAAAAACAGAGAATTTTACAATTGCGAAATCGGCTATTTCGCAATTACCCTCATACAATTATTACCTGCTGACTTACGCTCGTCTTTACCATCCATCGAGGATATCGAAAAGGATTTAATGAAATAATTTGGAAGTTTCGAAGAAATGCCCTATCTTTGGCTTCGCCGAAGATACTTTCGCTCGGAAAAACAAAATAAACAAGATTTTCTTTGGTTTTTCCCTCACTTAATCGTATCTTTGCACTGTCAGAACGAAAGTTTTGACTACGCCGCTGAGTGCGGGGAGCAAGCCTTGATCGACACTACTCCATTTAAAAGTCACCTTAGAGGGTGACAGAAACCTGTCCCTTGTCACCTCGCTGATGATGATTTACACGTTTCCGCGATTTTTGAACAAATCATTTATACACGTTTCCGCGATTTTTAATTACCGCCTGCAAAGATACGAGCGTGACAGGGACCTGTCACTTGTCACCTTCACGTTTTTATTATCAGCCTTTCTTTATTTGATGACTTCTTTATTAGTTTCTTCTGTTTCGACTCGATGATTACCATGCAGTAACAATTATTATCCAACGCCCCTCTTTACGTCCACCTTCACGGGTAAGGTAACCCTTCTTTTTTAACTTTGCTAAATCAGTTTGAATTGTTCTATCTGTTATCGTCTTTCCTGAAATCTTTTCCGAAATCTTTTCCGAAATCTCCTTAGCAGAAATAAATGGATTTTCATTTATCAATTCAAGGATAACTTTCTGACGTTCAGACAAATCTTTTGCGAAATCTTTTACGAAATCTTTTACGAAATTCTTTCCCTTTTGGATTCCCATGAATTTCTCGCGCTTGATGGTTGCCATGAAACCACCACGCACTTCCTCGAACACGGGCATTTCCAAGTTCTCTGCCTTGAAAGCTTCACGAATCTTTTCATAGCCACGTCCCCAAGCCTCGATGAATCCTGCTAAATAGAACACATTTGCCATCAAGCGATTGCGAGGATGTGACTCATGAGGCTGCATCAACTTTTCCACAGAATAGTTCGGAGGCAACATGCCTCCATTCCAAAGTGTGATATAGTCATCAAACACCTTCATCTGAATAAAGGTTCCTGTGTAGTCCTTGTGGATAATCGAATTGCATATCATCTCACGTAATCCATCCTCTGGTATCTCTAACGGTTCTATTCGCTGCATACCCTCATAATGTATAGGTGCAACCAAATATTTAGTCCTCAATACCTCTATAATTCTATTTGGCATCATGATTAGTGGGCATACGATTCTATCTTGTATTATCAAATCTGCCTGACTGCTTCCGAATCTTCCAATACGGAAGGCCACCGTCATATTCCATCGCTCCACATCCTTACCAAAAAGCAACAAGGCTGCCAATGTAATGTTACCATTCTTTTCATTTATCAGATGGAGTTTTAGCAACAACTGTTCAATACTGTCATTCCTGGCAGATTCATTGATTCTTCCCTCTCGAATGGCTCTGTCCAAGAAATATTTGATGGCTTCAGGATCTATATCATCAATCTTTGCTGATGGTTCTGTGGCAGCGTCCCATGTAACATTCAGCTTGCGCATGATGAAGTCTATCAGCGCAGTGCCCGTCAATTCCTGCATGGTACTACCAGAACGATAGTAATATTTCCCCTTATAACTGATGGGCACATTGGCAGGATTAATGACTACTTCGATATACTCCAACCCGTCCTGTTTATGGAGATTCACATCAACCACAAGACCCATTGCGTTGACAATCTTATTGGGAATATCCTCCAGCAGTTTCTTTGTATTCTTCAGGCCAACAACCTCGTGATCATCGTTCACGCCAAAGTACATCGCAGCCCCCTGTGCATTCGCAAAACCGCAAATCCACTCTAAATATTTATCGTGCCAACTTGTTTTATATTCCACATTCTGGCACTCTCTTGCTTTCATCTTACTCATATCTTCTGCAAAGTTACATATATTTATTCACATATTCTAGCTTATAACCATTTTTCACATCTTGCTGGCTGCTGAGTATGTCGAAGTACTTTCTTCCAACACTGAAAAATCGTTAACCCTATTTATTAACATTAAATCTAATTATTATGGCAAGACTACTTATTAAAACGTACAAGAACAACAACGACAAGAGCGCCGCCTACGGCAAGACCTACGGCCGCCTGGTGCATCAGGACACGATGAACACCACTGACCTCTGCCGCCACATGATGAAGCATGGTACGATCTTTACTTCGGACGTGGTGAAGGGCGTCGTGGAACGATTTATCATGTGTTTCGAGGAGCTGCTTCTGGAGGGCAACAAGATCAAGCTCGACGGCCTGGGCACGTTCTACCTGAGCGCAAGCACCGAGGGCGTGGACGACGAAAGCAAGTTCTCAGCGAACAACGTGAAGGCCATCCACGTACGATTCCTGCCCGACCAGAGCAAGGAGAGCGAGTACACCACCAAGATGCTCACCAAGAAGGCCCGTTTCCGCTCAATGAACGGGGAGGAAATGCCCGAGGGTGAGGGCGGAGGCGGAGAGAATAACGGCTAACCGTTATTCGAGGAGTGTGGAGTGTGGAATGTGGAGTGAGATATGCTTCAAGTACAAGTGGTTCAGTATATGATAACAGCATCTCAGTTCTATTCTCACTCCTCCCTCCTCCTTCCTCGAAAAGAAAGGTAATCATAAAGTTAAATCACTTCGTTCTATGACTTTTGTCACGACTCAGCCAAATGTACAAGTACAATGGCCCTCGCTGCTCCAAAAGTTCAATGTTCAAAGTTCAAAGTTCAAAGTTCAAAGTTATGAAGAAGGATACTTGGAAATTCATCATTCAGACAGTTGCGGCCATCTTGACCGCCATCGCCACCAGCTTGGGAGTCACCAGCTGCATTGCGGGCTGACGCCCAGTTGACAGTTCTTCGCATAGCGAAGCGGCAAAGCCGAGCGGACAATTAACCTCCCAAGAGGAGGGGGATGAGAAAGAAGGGGGAGCCCACCCCTAGCCCCTCCCAAGAGGAGGGGGATGAGAAAGAGGATGATTGCTCATCCTCTTTCTTGTATGTATCCGTTAGATCCGTGTTATCCGTGTTCGTAATTTTTCTAAGGTTAGTACTGAAAGAAATTATTATAATTATCATAATTATCCCAGAAATGTATTCTTTCCCTTTTTTCATTAAAGATTAAACATTAAATCTTGGTCCTTTGGTTCTTTGGTCTCTAATCCCTTGGTCCTTTGGTTCTTTGGCCTCTAACTCCTTGGCTCTTTGGTTCTTAAAATTCCATAAAACTAATCATAAAGTTCAATGTTCAAAGTCCAAAGTTCAAAGAAAAAAACTATCTTTGCAACTGAATCCCCAGTTTCCCTCCTTTGGAGGGGGTAGGGCACCTCCAATCATCAAAACTATCCGCTTATGAAACCAACATCCATTATTCAACGACTGGTTATCTTATTGATAACCCTGATGAGCGCCATTGGTGCTAATGCCCAAGAGGCTTATGCCAACTATACAGACTCGAACAAGAGGCTCACGTTCTACTACGACAACTTGCGCAGTACACGAACGGGCACGACCTACAGCCTGAACACGGACGTCATGACTCCCGGCTGGGAATCCGACCGCACCAACAGCTCTGTGACCCAGGTGGTCTTTGACTCCTCGTTCGCCGATGCCCGCCCGACGACTACCAACCGTTGGTTTTCCTATATGCAGAAACTTGAATCCATCACGGGCATGGAGTATCTGAACACCAGCGAGGTGACTATCATGTCTAATATGTTTCAGAATTGTACATGGCTTACGAGCCTTGATGTGAGCCATTTCAACACGGCCAAGGTGGTAGACATGAAATACATGTTCTATAATTGCAGTCAGCTGACGGTCCTCGACTTGAGCAGTTTCAACACAGCCAACGTGGCCTATATGAATTCGATGTTCGAAGGCTGCGATGATCTGGAGACCATCTATGTGGACACAGGCTGGAGCACGGCTAAGGTGACGAGATCCGAAAATATGTTCGCTCAATGCTTCGACCTGGTAGGTGGCCAGGGCACCGAATACTTTTCACGCTGGAAAGACGCGACCTACGCCCACATCGACGGCGGCACGAGCAACCCGGGCTACTTCACCGACATTCATGCGCCAAGACCCTATGCCTGCTACACGTCGTCGAACAAGACGCTGACGTTCTACTACGACAACCAGCGCGATAGCCGCACGGGCACGACCTACGACCTGAACACGAACGGCAGCAATACCGGTTGGGACACCGATGGCACCAAATCCAAAGTGACCAAAGTGGTCTTTAAACCCTCGTTCGCCGATGCTCGCCCAAAGACTACTTACATGTGGTTTTACAATATGGAGAATCTCCAATCCATCACGGGCCTGAGTTACCTGAACACCAGCAAGGTGACCGATATGGCTTATATGTTTACGAATTGTACAAAACTTACGAGCCTTGATGTGAGCCATTTCAACACATCCTGGGTGTATGAGATGTCCGCCATGTTCTCTGGCTGCACCAGCCTGACAACCCTTGACCTGAGCAGCTGGGAAACGTCGCTTGTGTATTCTTTTTCATCTATGTTTAGTGGTTGCAAAGGTTTGACAAGCCTTGACTTGAGTAGTTTCAACACGGCCGAAACTCCATACATGGATTCAATGTTCAGTGACTGCACGAATCTGAAAACCATCTATGTGGGCAATGGCTGGAGCACGGCTGAAGTGATGGAATCCGCAAGTATGTTCGGGAATTGCACCAGTCTGAAGGGCGGCAAGGGCACGACCTATGATCCCAACCACGTCGACGCGACCTACGCCCGCGTCGATGGTGGCACGAGCAATCCCGGCTACTTGACCGCTGTTACAAAGGCTTACGCCATCTACACGTCTGAGAACAAAACGCTCACGTTCTACAACGACGATCAGTACGCCTTCCGCTCGGGCAAGTTCTACGACCTGAATTCGGACACGGACTACAATGCTCCTGGTTGGGATAATGATGGCACTTTTGTCAGTGTGACCCAGGTGGTCTTCGACCCATCGTTTGCCGACGCCCGCCCGACGACGACCTACATGTGGTTCTATAACATGTACAATCTCCAGTCCATCACGGGCTTGAATTACCTGAACACCAGTGAGGTGACCAACATGAGTTACATGTTCTTTTATAATCTGGGTTTGACGAGTCTTGACTTGAGCAGTTTCAATACGTCGAAGGTGACTGATATGAGTTACATGTTTGACTATTGCACCAACCTGCGAACCATTTATGTGGGAAGCGGATGGAACACGGCAGCCGTGACAGAGTCCGGTTACATGTTCTATTATTGCAACAGTCTGGAGGGTGGTCAAGGAACGACTTACGATGGAAGCCACGTTGACAAGACCTACGCCCGTATCGACGGTGGCACGAGCACCCCGGGCTACTTCACCGCTGCGGGTACTGAGCCCTACGCCTGCTATCAGAATGGAACGCTCACGTTCTACTACGACAACCAGCGCAGCAGCCGCACGGGCACCACTTACAGCCTGAAGACGGAACCTGTTAGCCAAGATTGGTTCAACGACAAGACGAACGCCAATGTCACCCGAGTGGTCTTCGACTCATCCTTCGCTCACGCCCGCCCCACGAACACGTACGGTTGGTTTAGCAAGATGGAGAATCTGCGAACCATCTCGAACATCGGTCACCTGAACACCAGCGAGGTGACAAGCATGGCTTCCATGTTCGCCATATGCAAATCCTTGACCACTCTTGACCTGACCCATTTCAATACGGGTATGGTCACTGATATGAGAGCCATGTTTAGTGGCTGCACCAACCTGCAAACCATCTATGTGGGCGATGGTTGGAGCACGGATAACGTGACTGACACATACTCAATTCTCATGTTCGATCAATGCACCAGTCTGGAGGGCGGTCAAGGTACCAAATGGAAAGCAACCAACCCGAGTAACAAGACCTACGCCCACGTCGATGGTGGTCCCAACAACCCGGGCTACTTCACTTATAAGAAACCCTCGGGCATCGCCACTGACATTGATAAGGTTCAAAGGGATGCGGTCAAAGGTCAAAGGGATGAATGGTACACCCTTGATGGACAGAAGCTCAGTGGGAAGCCCACGAAGCGAGGCGTGTATATTTATAATGGTAAAAAGGCCGTGGTGAAATAAGCCTACCCCTCGCTCGGCTTTGCCGCTTTGCTATGCGAAGAACCCCTCCCCATATGTGACAGGTACCAGGTTCCTGTCACTCTTTTTGATAGGGTATGGTCTTTGACAACGTTGACGAATAAACGAAACTGAATGTTGTTTCATAACCGTTAGGCGTGAGATTTGGATCATCTGTTCCCAAGTCGTATGTTGAAACGACTGTCATGGAATAGGTCTCACCTTCTTTCAATGGACCAATCTCATAGTCAAGGTCGTAGGGACAAATGCATTTCACCATGACACCATCTTTAATCACATCTAATTCCGTCACCGTAATTGTCTTACCTTCTATGCTGGCCTTGGCTTCAAACTTATCGGATGCGCAGTTGAAGACAGCATTAGCATGCTTCACCAAAAGGTTTCCTGCCTGAGTTCCTTTCAGTTCGAAATACTCATTATCTCCGATGGATCGTGACTCCACGTATGACTTGCACCCAGAATAGTTGAGGTTCGTCAACGCGAACATTCTTTCAGGTTGTTCCTCGGGTGTTTCATCACTGCATGCCACCAAACCGAGTAAGGCGAAAACACCCCATAAAAACATGTACTTTTTCATCATTGCCTACATATTTAGTTGAACTCCTTTTTTATATAAACGCAAAGATTTCGAAATACTGCATCTACAAATGATAAACAATGTTAAGCACCGCTCATTTGGCTTCATTGCTTAAAGAGTAGTGCAAGGTTTGAAGGAGATGTGCCGCTAAATCAATTTCTTTTATCAAGTAATACTCCAAAGTTTTGTTTATGTTGATATTATTTGTATTTTTGCAAAAAAGAAAGGCTGTACTCGGGAATAAAAAAACCACTTTTTGTTTTGCTATTTCGCTCATTTTCACTATCTTTGTAACCAAATCAACAACAATCAACACTTATGAAAAGAAGACTACTATTATCAATGATGCTTGTGCTGGCCTGGATGGGCGCAGCGAGAGCAGACGAAGTGACGATTGGTAGCAAGACTACTACTATCTATACGCTACCCTTCAACACCTATGAGCGCTATTCCCTGTCGCAGCAGATCTATACTGCTGATGAGATTGGAATGGCTGGAACCATTACTTCTCTCTCTTTCATGTACACTAAGGGGTTCAGAGCGAATGGCATTAAGATCTATCTGAAAGAAGTGGATAAGACTTTCTTCGACTACAACCAAGACATGGTGCCCGTCACCCAGGATGACCTGGTGTTTGACGGTGGCTTCAGTGTTGCACAAGAAGACTGGACAACCATTACCTTGCAGAAACAGTTCGAATACAGCGGCTCCAAGAATCTGCTGGTCTGCTTCTACGACACAAATAGCGAAAATTATGGCTCTATTTGCACAGCTTATACCATACAAGCTGTTTCAGGTCAAAACCGGGCAATCTATTATTCTGATGCCAGTTTTATCAGTTTGGATAACATCAACAACTTCAGCGGCAGTAATAAACACGTGGCGGGGTACCGAAACTACATCAAAATCGGCATCACATCGAAATACACTGAGCCGGAAACCCTAACCGTGTATGACGGAACGTCAATAAGCGAATACGTTCCTGCGTATATGTATTACTTTGACGACTTTACCAGAAGTCAATTCGTTATTCCTTCAAGCAACCTTGGCGACATGGCTGGTAAAACGATTACCAGCATGACGTTCTATACCCAAACAGAAGACATTCCATACACAACATTAGCAACCGTGGATGTCTATCTGAAGGAAGTGGATTACACCAGAATCAATGAATTCGAACCGAAGACCAGTGATGCCATTGTGTATCAGGGTACACTCAGCGTGGTGAGTGCCGAGGGTTGCGGAACGTTAACCATCGACTTTGATGAACCATTCCCCTATAGTGGCGGTAACCTTCTGATAGGTATTGAGAATACTACTAATCAAGGTTATAATCTCATCAAATTCTATGGTAAGGCTGTCACAGATGCTTCTGTCGCAGGAACAAATGAAAATAGTCTGGACGAAGTTACTGCAACCCAGTGTAACTTCATCCCCAAGACCACCTTTACCTATGTTGTTCCCAACAGCACCATTTGTGAGAAGCCCAAGAACCTGACAGTAAGTGATATTACAGGAACCACTGCCAAAGTGTCATGGGAGAGTGATGCAGACCGATGGGAAGTGGAATTCAAGTCTTATGCCTCTGATACATGGCTGGGACCGCTGACCGTGACTCAACCAATGTTCAACATCACTGATGGTCTTCAGACAGGCACCACCTATCAGGTAAGAGTAAGGACCGTCTGCGATGCAACACATTCCAGTAAGTGGGTAGAGACCAGCTTCGTCACTGGAGTGATCTCACCTCCAGTCAATTCTACTCCTGTAACCTACTACTATAGAGGTGTTAGTTGTAATTCAGACGGCACAAGTGAAATCGAAACCCCTATACAGATGGTTAAAGATGGTAACACGGTCTATATCCAAGGGTTGGCCAGTGATGGAAACGGGAATGTTTTACCCGAAGCTTGGGCAAGGGGAACACTTAGCGGCACAACACTCACCATTCCTACAGGACAATATATGGGTGAATACAACGGATACCAGATTTACCTCTTGGGATATGACAATGATTCTAAAAACATTGAAGACATTACTTTTACATACAGTGTTGAAAGCAATACATACACCCTCAACAACTACCTGTTTGTAAACGCCAAGATAGATGCTCTTTACTATTTCTACTACATACAATCTGGTGCCGTCATCAATACCGTTGCTCTTCCCTCACTTGTAGAGGTTCCCGATGGTATCACGATAGAGACCAATTGGAAGATAGATGGCAATTACTCTCATGGTAGCACCAAAAATCCTGTGGAAAAAGCCATTGAGGTGGCCTTCGACGGAAATGACGTGTATATCAAGGGTATTCCCTATTACTTCCCCGATGCATGGATGAAGGGAACCATCAATGGTAACACTGCTACCTTTGCCTCTGGACAGTTCGTAGGAGAAAACAACATTGGCAAGGAGTACATGGTTGGCTCTAATAATCTGGAAGATGTCGTGGATATCGTATTTAGCTTCGATAGCAGTACCAAGACATTTGTTCTTACCACGCCATATCTTGTTGAGAATAGCCAAGAATCGATAATAAATTATTGGGGTTACTATGACAGGCTTACCGTTTGTCAGGGTGAGGTGTATGTTCCTCAAGAGGTGGTAGTACCCGAGAACTTGGTGGCGGAAGCATATGTGTGGACAGGCAAAACCGTAGAATACGATGACGACAAGAACCCTGTATATACTGAATTCACCAAATTTGTCAATATCGGCTTTGATGGGAATGATGTTTACGTGCAGGGACTCTGCCATGACATTCCCGATGCATGGGTAAAAGGGACGAAGAGCAATAACACCGTTACTTTCACTTCAGGACAGTATTATGGCAGTCGTAATTATTGGGGGGCGGACTATCCATTCTACTTTGTGGGTTTCAATGGAACCACGAACTGTGACGTGTCGTTTACATATGATAGTACAACCAAGACATTTACTACTGATACTAATACTTGGATCTATCTGAATGAATATCATCAATACGACTACCCGTATGAAATATATACCGACAACGAGTGGTCATATTTCGTTGAGAAGGCAGACAAACCCGCCGATCCATCCTTCAAGGTGGTTAAACTTGAAGGTACCAGTTACCCGTATGTCACACTCGATGTTCCTATATTTGATGTGAACGGCAATCCGATGAATCTTTACAAGTTGTACTATAGCCTGTATAGCGATGTTGAGCATGTAGTCCAGTCCATTGTGTTCACAAAAGACCTTTATAAATACCTTGACGAGACAATCACAGAGGTGCCCTATAATTTAACAGATGGTTTTGACTTCTACGAGGGTGGCAGTAAGGTTTATCTCAACCAAGACAAGGACGAATTGGCTACATTCAACCGTATTGGTGTGCAGAGCATTTATTACGGCGGTCTGGCAGAAGGTCAGCCAGGCAATAAGAGTAATATCGTCTGGTACAATATCAAGGAATTCACCACCCCAATTAGCATCACCACGGGCATTGATAATGGTCAAAGGGATGCAGATAAAGTTCAAAGTTCAAAGTTCAAAGTTCAAAGTGAAGAGTGGTACACCATTGATGGTCAGAAGATGAGTGGGAAGCCCACGAAGAAGGGCGTGTATATTCATAATGGCAAAAAGGCAGTGGTGAAATAAGCCTACCCCAAGCCCCTCCCAAAAGGAGGGGTTTTTTGTTGAGTGAAAGACAAAATCGAAAAATACAAACAAAAACAAGCTTTTGTTTGGTATTTCGCTCGCTTATTCGTATCTCTGGCTGCGCCGAAGATACTTTCGCTCGACAATACAAAGAAAAATAATGTTTTTCTTTGTATTGTTCTCGCTTATTCGTATCTTTGCAGACGAAATATGAAAAACGATATGAAAAAACTATTTACAGTTATTCTGCTTGCTCTCGTTGCATTGACGGGGCAGGCCAAGATGAAAGATGTTGTGTGGGAGCAGCCCACAGCATTCATGGGAGCAAGTAACTCCACGTTCGAAATCACTAAGGTAGAGCTGAAGGAGACGGAGACGGTGTTGCACGTCACGGCCATTTACCGCCCGGGCAGGTGGATTCGCTTTGCCAAGGAGTCGTTTGTGCAGACGCCCGACGGCAAGAAGTATGCCTTTACGGGTGGCGCAAAGACCAACGAGAAAGAGTCCGACCTGCAGCCCGACTCGCTGTTCTGGATACCTGAGAGCGGAATAGCCCATCTGGCGCTCCACTTCAAGCCTGTGCCTCAGGACACGAAGGTGCTGGACTTCTCGGAGGGTGACATCGATGGGGCGTTCGGTTTCTGGAACATCTGCGACAGCAAGATGAAACAGAAACTGGTGCTACCTGCTGAGTGGCAAGATGTGAAGTACGCGCAGGACGAGACGCTGCCTGCAGCCAAAATCAACAAGGGCGTTGCCACCATCAAGGTGAAGATGCTGGGCTACAAGCCGGGCATGAAATTGGATTTCTTTGTGGGCGGCTTTACACCACTGGGTAGGAAGGAGCGTTTTGAAAAGATGCTTCCGTTTGCCGACGACGGCACGGTGACGGTAGAGGTTCCCCTTTGGCTGACGCGCGAGGTGACGGTTGGCGTGTATGGATTGGCTTTCAGCAGCATCGTCATCGCCCCAGGTCAGGAAACGGAGATCCTCATGAAGATTTGTAACGACAACAAGCCGTTTGTGGCCTACAAAGGCTATATGGCCAAGACCAACATGGACCTGGTGAATATGAAGAAAGCCAACCAGTACTACGATTTCATCGGTAATGACGATGAGGTGTTCCTGAAGGTCAAGGAGTGCAAGACGAAGGAGGAGCGTATGCAATGCCTGCAAAATATCTTCGACCAGCGCGTGGCCACTATCAGGAAATCGAAATTGACCACAGCAGCCCAGGACCTTCTGTGCATGTTAGAAGAATCGAACTACATGGAATGGTTGCATCAGTTTAAATTCAAATATAGCAACTATTTTGTGGGTGAGGACGGAAAGGTGGTCTGGTCTCAACGCGATCTCTTTGAGAATATGGAGAAGAACAAAGACCTACTGACGCTTTCGGAGGAGGAAAAAGCCTACTCTTGGAAGTTCCTGAATGAGCCTACATCGCCCTGCAGCCAAGAGTTCTGGGAAGCCCTACTGAGCGTATACGATCCAAAAGCTGCTGAGAAGAATGACTATAACGACGAGCTCAGATGCATAGAGACGGCGAAGAATCCAGAGCTGGTGGAGCTTGCGAAAATGCTTCTCGAAACCATGAAACATGAAGACTGCAAGAACGTCATCCGCGAGTACCTGGCCGAGCAGCAGCGCATTGCTGACGAGCTGTCCAATCAGCAGACCGTGTTCTATAAGGAACTGGACGACGTGGCCCCTGAAAACATCCTGCAGACCATCCTCGACCGTTACAAGGGCAAGGTGGTGCTCATCGATATCTGGGCCACCTGGTGCGGACCTTGCAAGGATGGACATAAGAAGATGAAACCCTGGAAGGCTACGCTTAAAAATGAAAACATCCAGTTTGTCTATATCACCTCACCCACATCGCCCGTCGCCCTCTGGCAGGAGATGATCAATGACATCGACGGCGACCACTACTACCTGACGAAGGAGCAATACAGTTACATCCTGGACAAGTATGAATCGGAGGGCATCCCCACCTACGCCATCTACGACAAACAGGGCAACCAGACCTTCAAACAGATTGGTTTCGCGGGTCTTGACATCTTTGTGCAAGAAGTGGATAAAGTGTTGAAAAAGTAATTTTATTTCGTCAGGAAAGCGTGCACTTTCTGGGCGGTCTGCTTACCACTGGCCATGGCCCTGACAACCAGACTGGCGCCATTGGCTGAGTCGCCGCATACGAACACGTTCTCGGGATACTCGGGGTGTTCGGGCTTCAGGAAGCCCATGGCCAACAGACAGAGCTCGGCCTTGATGATTTCCGGCTTACCCTTCTCGACCATGATGGGACGACCGCCGTTGGGATTGGGTTTCCAGTCGATTTCCTGTACTTTCACACCAGTGAGCTTACCGTCCTTACCCAGGAACTCAAGGGTGTTGATGTTCCATCTTCTTGTACATCCCTCTTCGTGCGAAGAGGTGGTCTTGAGGGTGCGGGGGAAGTTCGGCCAGGGATTTTTGGGGTCCACATGACCTTCAACGGGCTTGGGCATGATCTCAATCTGTGTCACGCTCTTGCAACCCTGACGATGAGCGGTTCCTATGCAGTCGGAGCCTGTATCGCCACCACCGATGACGAGCACATCCTTTCCTTTGGCCGTGATGCGCTCATCTTTCGAGAACTCCATTCCGGCAAGCACACGGTTCTGCTGCGCCAGCAGCTCGAGGGCGAAGTGTACGCCCTTCAGTTCACGACCAGGTGCTTTGAGATCGCGGGCAGTAGGAGTGCCTGATGCGATAATTATCGCATCAAATTGAGAATTGAGAATTGAAAATTGAGAATTATTCGCCTCATTGTCAATTGTCAATTGTCCATTATCAATTGATACGGCGCAGCCGTATCGAAACTCGATTCCTTCTTCCTCCAGCAGTGCGATGCGGCGGTTGATAACGGTCTTGTTCAGCTTGAAGTTGGGAATACCATAGCGAAGCAGTCCGCCAGCCGCCTCATTCTTCTCGAATACCGTTACCTGATAGCCCATCAGGTTCAGGTCGTTGGCTGCAGCCAATCCTGCAGGACCCGCTCCGATCACAGCCACTTTCTTCCCGTTACGCTCCGGGTGATGAACGGTGATATAGCCTTCGCGGAAGGCAGCCTCGGTAATGGCACACTCATCCTCGCGGTTGGTAGTAGGCTCATGTTCGATGAGGTTCAGCACACAGGCCTTTTCGCAGAGGGCAGGACAGATACGACCAGTGAATTCCGGGAAGGGATTCGTGGCGTTGAGCAAACGATAAGCCAATTCCCAGTCGCCTTTATACAGTGCATCGTTCCACTCTGGCGGTTTGTTGCCCAACGGACAAGCCCAATGACAGAAAGGTACGCCACAGTCCATGCAACGGCTGGCCTGGAGTTTTCTCTCGCGGGTGTTGAGTGTCTGCTCAACTTCGCTGAAGTCGTGTATTCTATCTTGTATCGGACGATAGCCTGCCTCTTGGCGGTGTATCTCCAGAAATGCTTTCGGATTTCCCATCTTTTTAGAATTGAAAAATTAACTTCGTTGACTTTTGTCACGACTCTGCCAAATTGATGCAAGCATCTTTGGCCCTCGCTGTTCCAAAAGTTGAAAATTGAAAATTAATACTCTCGTTGCATGTCAGCAATCTTGTCGCGTAGTTTCTTCATCTGCTCTTCCTGTAGCACACGCTTATATTCGATAGGAACAATCTGGATGAAGTCCTCGATGTAGTGGTTCCAGTTGTCGAGCATGGTGCGGGCCAGTTTAGAACCCGTGTAGAGGTAGTGCTGACGAATGAGTTCGTGCAGTTCTTTACGCGACACGCTATCTTCCACCAGATTGATCTCCACCATGTCCATATTACAGAAGTAGTCGAAGTTGTGGTTCTTGTCCCAGACATAGGCCACACCACCGCTCATACCGGCGGCGAAGTTTCGTCCTGTCTCACCAAGCACAACCACCCGACCGCCTGTCATATACTCGCAGCAGTGGTCGCCTGCGCCTTCCAGTACCGCAATGGCACCAGAGTTCCTGACACCGAAGCGTTCACCTACCTTACCATTGATATAGAGCTCACCGCTGGTGGCGCCGTAAAGACCCGTATTACCTGCGATGATATTGTCCTCAGCAGCGAAGTTAGCACGTGTGGGAGGAAGAATGGCAATACGTCCGCCAGAGAGTCCCTTGGCGAAGTAGTCGTTGGTTTCGCCTTCGAGCTTGAAGCTGATGCCATGTTCCAGGAAGGCACCGAACGACTGTCCTGCAGAACCTTTGAACTTCACGTTGATGGTATTGTCGTGCAGACCAGCCAGTCCGTATTTCTTGGCGATGACGCCAGAGAGCATGGTACCCACGGCGCGGTCGGTATTCTTGATGGCATAGTCGAGGTTCACCTCTTCACCCTTGTCGATAGCCTTTGATGCAGCCTCTATCATCTGCTGGTCAAGAACGGTTCCTTGCATACCCAGCGGCACAGAAGGCTTGTGAACATCACCAGTGAAATGAAGCGTACCCTCTTCCTTGTTGAGCAGGCGCGAGAAGTCGAGAGCCGATTCGCGTGTCTCAATCAGGTCGGTGCGACCCACGATATCGTTCAGACTCTTGAATCCGAGTTCTGCCAAGTATTCGCGAACCTCTTGGGCGAGGAACGTGAAATAGTTGACGAGATATTCATAACGCCCCATGAAATGCTTGCGCAACTCAGGGTTCTGCGTAGCCACACCCATAGGACAGGTATTCAGGTTACACTTTCGCATCATGACACATCCCAATACGATGAGGGCTGCCGTACCGAATCCAAACTCCTCGGCACCCAGCAAGGCCATCAACACGATGTCACGACCGGTCTTGATCTGACCATCTACCTGCAGACGGACATTGCTGCGCAATCCGTTACGAACAAGTGTCTGTTGTGTTTCTGAGAGTCCGATCTCAGGTGATATTCCTGCAAAACGCATGGAGCTGGCAGGAGAAGCACCTGTACCACCCTCTGCGCCAGAGATGACGATCAGGTCGGCCTTGGCCTTGGCCACACCAGCGGCAATCGTTCCCACACCGCTCTCGGCAACCAGTTTCACAGAGATGGCTGCCGTGGGGTTCACATTCTTCAGGTCGAAGATGAGCTGGGCCAGGTCCTCGATACTATAGATGTCGTGATGAGGCGGCGGTGAGATCAATGAAATGCCGGGAATAGAGTGGCGCGTCTTGGCAATCACCTCGTTAACCTTGAAGCCAGGTAGCTGTCCGCCCTCACCAGGCTTTGCACCTTGTGCCACCTTGATCTGAATCTCTTCGGCGTTGACCAGATACTCCGTTGTCACGCCAAAACGACCAGAGGCAACCTGCTTGGTCTTGCTCGACAGTGAGATACCATCGAAGGTGGCGTGGAAACGCTCGGAGTCTTCACCGCCCTCGCCGGTGTTGGAGCGGGCACCCAGTTTGTTCATGGCCAGACAGATGGCCTCGTGAGCCTCTTTAGAGAGAGCACCAAACGACATGGCACCAGCCACGAAGTGCTTCACGATGTTCTCAACAGGCTCTACCTCGTCGATGTTGATGGGGTTCTTCTTCCAGCCGATGAAGTCGCGAATGAATATCGGCGCCTCCTTCTCATCGACGAGTTTCGAGAACTGCTTGAATTTCTCGTAGTTGCCTGTGCGGGTAGCCAGTTGCAGTGTAGCAATGGTTTCCGGGTTCCATGCATGTTTGATACCATCCTTCCGCCAGTGGAACTGACCGAGGTTGGGTAAAAAGGTTGTGTCTGTGTTGTTATGGGCAAAGGCTGCCTGATGCATGGCGATGGCATCAGCGGCGATCTTCTCCAGACCAATACCGCCGATGGTACTTATTTCCGTGCCGAAGTAAGTCTTCAGCAGACTCTCACTGAGTCCGATACTCTCAAAGATCTTCGCACCGCGATAGGAGCGGATGGTAGAGATACCCATCTTGGCCATGATCTTGAACAGACCTTTCTTAACGGCCTTGATGTAGTTGGCTTCCGCGGTGGCATAGTCTTCTTGGATCTTATGTCGCTTCACGAGGTCGTCCAAGATGGCAAACGTCATATAAGGACACAGTGCAGAAGCACCATAGCCTAACAGCAGGGCTGCATGCATGGTCTCGCGGATCTCACCGCTTTCCACGATCAGCGCGGTCTGCACACGCTTACCAACGGAAATCAGGTAATGATGCACGGCACTCACTGCCAGCAGGGAGGGGATGGCCACGTGCTCAGCATCGACATCACGGTCGGACAGGATGATATAGTTATATCCCTCATCTACGCTCTTCTCTGCCTGATGACACAAGGTCTCAAGCGCATCGCGCAGACTGTCGCCGCCTTTCGTTCCGTCAAAAAGTATCGGCAGTTTGATCGTATTGAATCCCTTGTAGCGGATGTTACAAAGAATATCGAGCTGGGTGTTGTTCAGTATGGGGTGGGGCAGACGGACCATCTTACAGTTGGTTTCGTCGGGGTTGAGGATGCCAGAGCCCACCCGACCGATATATTCCGTAAGACTCATCACGAGTTCCTCGCGGATGGAGTCGATGGCAGGGTTCGTTACCTGTGCGAACTGCTGACGGAAATAGTTGAAGAATGTCTGCGGTTTGTCGGAGAGCACAGCCAGCGGGGTATCGTTACCCATCGAGGCGGTAGGCTCCTGACCGTTGATGGCCATCGGAACGATGGTGCCATCTACATCCTCTTCGCCGTAGCCGAACATCATTTCCTTCTGCAGCAGGTTGCTTACTCCGTTCTCCACATGGCGACCGCTCTTCAGCTTCTCCAGCTGGATACGGTTTGTGGATAACCACTGACGGTAGGGATGCTCATCTGCCAATTGCTTCTTGATCTCACCATCGTAGTAGATCTTACCCTCCTGGGTGTCGATCAGCAAAATCTTTCCCGGCTGCAGACGCCCCTTCTCGGCAATCTCCGTGGGGTCGAAGTCCATCACGCCCACCTCGGATGCCACCACCATCGTATCGTTCTTGGTGATGGTGTAACGAGCAGGACGAAGACCGTTGCGGTCGAGCATACCACCGGCAAACCGACCATCGGAGAACAGCAGAGCGGCAGGACCGTCCCATGGCTCCATCAGGATGGAATGGTACTCATAGAAAGCTTTCAGGTCCTCGCTGATCGGGTTCTTGTCATTGAACGACTCCGGTACCAGCACGCTCATGGCATGTGGTAATGACAGACCGCTCATCACGAAGAACTCCAACACGTTGTCGAGTGATGCCGAGTCTGACATCCCCGGCTGCACAATGGGTGAAATCGCTTTCGCATCGCCCAGCGCCTCGCTCGACAATACGCTCTCTCTCGCCTTCATCCATCCACGATTTCCACGTATCGTGTTGATTTCGCCATTGTGCGCCAACAAACGGAACGGCTGTGCCAAACTCCACGTAGGGAATGTGTTTGTGCTGAATCGTGAGTGAACCAATGCCAGTCCGCTTGTCAAATAGGGATTTGTCAGGTCGGGGTAGTACTGTCGTACCTGCATCGACGACAGCATTCCCTTGTAAACCATGTTTGTGTTGCTCAACGAACAGATGTAGAAGTCGTTGTTTGTGATGCGTTTTTCAATCTTCTTCCTTATTATATATAGCGTGCGCGGGAAGGTGTCCACCTTGTCATCCGACACGCCTGTGATGAAAATCTGCTTGATGTCAGGCTCTGTACTTAATGCCGACTCGCCCAGACATTCGGGATTTGTGGGTACCGTACGCAGATGCATCAGCTGTAATCCCTCGCGTTCTATCTCTTCGATCATCACGCTGAGAATCTCGCTCTGCGCCTTCTCGTCCTTCGGCAGGAAAACAAGACCTGTGCCATACTTTCCCTTTTCTGGTACAGGAATACCCTGCAACAGGATGAACTCATGCGGAATCTGGATCATGATACCAGCTCCGTCGCCGTCTTTGCCGACTTCCGCTCCGCGATGCCTCATGTTCTCCAGCACCTTCAGTGCATTGTCAACCAGATCGTGACTCTTATTGCCGTGGATGTTCACAATCATTCCCACACCACACGCGTCGTGCTCATAGTCGCTCTGGTAGAGTCCTTTTTGGTTTTGGGTTTGCTTGCTATTCGTCATATTATCCTTCTTAAATCTTAAATTCGTGGCAAAATTATGACATTCTGCTATCAAAATGGTCATATTACTGACGTTTTTACCTACTTTTTGTTCATAAGTAACAAATTGTAATAATTATGTTTGCTTTTGCTTACAAATTGAAATAATATATTTCTTATGTTGTGCAGATAGTCATCACTCCTCAAACTCATCTATTGAATACCTCTTTCTTACGCGCATAAACTAACAGATTGTAGTATCTTTGCACCAAATTCTTACAGCATGGAGACGAAATATATTTTTATCACGGGAGGAGTAGCCTCGTCATTGGGCAAGGGCATCATCTCGGCTTCGTTGGGAAAGCTGCTTCAGGCACGAGGTTACAGGATAACGATTCAGAAATTCGACCCTTACATCAACATTGATCCGGGAACACTCAATCCCTATGAGCATGGGGAGTGTTACGTCACAGCCGATGGTATGGAGACGGATTTGGACCTTGGACATTACGAGCGGTTTACGGGTATTGAGATGACGCGTAATAATAGTGTGACTACAGGACAAATCTACCTGAGCGTGATTGAGCGGGAGCGGAGAGGTGACTATCTGGGTAAGACCATTCAGGTGGTGCCGCACATCACCGACGAGATTAAAAGACGTATTCTTCTCAATGCCACGAAGCGTGATCTGGATTTCGTGATTACAGAAATCGGCGGTACTATTGGCGACATCGAGGGTCAGCCGTTCCTGGAGGCCATCCGACAGCTACGTTGGGAGTTAGGTCCTTCAAGGGCGTTGAATGTGCATCTTACCTATGTGCCCTATCTGGCAGCGGCTGGAGAGTTGAAGACCAAGCCCACGCAGACCAGTGTGAAGCAGTTGCAAGGACTGGGTATTCAACCTGAGGTGTTGGTGTTACGTACGGAACATGCGTTGAATGAGGGAATCAGGGAGAAGGTGGCCCATTTCTGTAATGTGGATGTGGCTGCAGTCATCCAGAGTCAGGATCTCCCCAGCATCTACGAAGTACCTGTTAACATGCAGCATCAAGGTCTTGACGCCATCATCCTGAAGAAGATGGGCGTGGAGGTTGGCGAGACTCCCGAACTTGGTCCTTGGCGCAACTTCCTGGAGCTCAGGAAGCAGTCTACGGAGATCATCAACATCGGTCTTGTGGGTAAGTACGACCTCCAAGATGCGTATAAGAGTATTCTTGAGAGTCTGGCACATGCCGGCACCTATAATCACAGAAAGGTGAAGACGCATTTCATCAACAGTGAGCATCTCACCCCAGAGAATGTAGCCGAACAGCTCAGCGGCATGAACGGCATCGTGATCTGCCCGGGCTTCGGCACACGGGGTATTGAAGGTAAGATCATCGCAGCCGAATATACCCGGACACACGACATCCCCACCTTTGGTATCTGTTTAGGCATGCAGATGATGGTCATCGAGTTTGCCCGCAATGTGTTGGGTTACAAGGATGCCAATAGTCGTGAGATGGATGAGCACACACCACACAACGTTATCGACCTCATGGAAGAGCAGAAGAGCATCACGCAGATGGGCGGAACGATGCGACTGGGTGCCTATGAGTGCGAACTCGTGAAAGGTAGTCGTACGTGGCAGGCATATGGTAAGGAGATGTTAATCAAGGAGCGTCACCGTCACCGCTATGAGTTCAACAACCGCTATCTTAAAGAGTTTGAGAAGGCGGGTATGAAAGGAGTAGGTGTCAATCCCGCTGCTGATCTCGTGGAGATTGTGGAAATACCCGATAAGAGATGGTATATCGGTACGCAGTTCCATCCTGAGTATTCATCTACCGTGCTCCATCCCCATCCGCTGTTCATGAGTTTCATCAAAGCATGCTTACTTAATTGATAATTGATAATTGATAATTGATAATTGAAAATTGAGAGGTGAGGGGTTGAAGATGGAAGAAATAAAGCATGAGTGCGGTGTGGCGATGATTCGCCTGCTGAAACCATTAGAATACTACGAACAGAAATATGGCACGCGGTTGTATGCGCTGAACAAGCTCTATCTGATGATGGAGAAGCAGCACAACCGAGGACAGGAAGGGGCTGGTATTGCCTGTGTCAACCTGGATGCTCCTGCCGGAACGGAATATATGTTCCGCGAAAAGGCCGAAGGGAAGGATGCCATCACGGAGATCTTCTCAAGAGGACTCCCCGAGGCTCAGCTGTTCATGGGACATCTTCGGTACTCCACGACAGGGAAGAGCGGATTGACGTTCGTCCATCCGTTCCTGCGCCGTAACAACTGGCGGGCAAAGAACCTCTGTCTGTGTGGCAACTTCAATATGACGAACATCGATGAGGTGTTCCGTTTCCTGACCTCACAAGGACAGTCGCCTCGTATCTATGGTGATTCGTATATCACATTGGAACTGATGGGGCACCGCTTGGATCGTGAAGTGGAACGACTGTACGAGGAGGCAAAGGGTAAAGGACTGGAAGGTACGGATATTACCAGTTACATCGATAACCATGTCTGTATGGCCAATGTGCTCAGAACAACGATGAGCCACTATGATGGTGGCTATGTGATGTGCGGACTGACGGGTTCGGGTGAGATGTTTGCCGTGCGCGACCCCTGGGGCATCCGTCCGTTGTTTTACTACATCGATGAAGAAATTGTGGCCATGGCCAGTGAGCGTCCTGTGTTACAAACAACATTTAACCTGCATACCGAGGATGTTCAGGAATTACAGCCAGGAAAAGCATTGATTGTGAGAAGGAATGGCGAGAGTCTGCTGGAACAGATCCTACCGGCTCAGAAGCTGAGTGCGTGTTCGTTCGAACGCATCTATTTCAGCAGAGGTTCGGATCGTGACATCTATCAGGAACGTAAGCGTTTGGGAGAACAACTGATGCAGCCCATCATGAAAGCCATTGATGGTGACATTGGGAATACCGTGTTCTCTTATATCCCCAATACTGCCGAGGTGGCGTTCTATGGTATGACCGACGGTTTCCGTCAGCAGGGGCATAACGTACGTACGGAAAAGGTGGTGTGGAAGGATATCAAACTGCGTACCTTTATTGCTGATAACACTGAACGCAACGACCTCGCAGCGCATGTCTATGATATCAGTTACGGCAGTGTGCGACCTTTCAAGGATAACCTTGTCATCATTGATGATTCCATTGTCCGGGGTACTACGCTTCGGGAGAGCATCTTCAAGATTCTCGACCGTCTTCATCCGAAGAAGATCGTGATGGTGAGCAGTTCTCCACAGATACGCTATCCCGACTACTATGGCATTGACATGTCACGTCTGGAAGAGTTGTGTGCTTTCCGGGCGGCCATCGCCTTGATTCATGAAAGGGGAATGCATGAGATTATCTCGGAAACGTATAGGAAGTGCAAAGAGCAGATCCGTGCCTTGTCACCTGAGGAACAAGGGGAAGAATCTCCTGTTCGCGAAATCTATGCTCCCTTTACGGTGGAGGAGATCAATAAGAAGATTGTGGAGATGTTGCGACCTAACGATATGCATGCACCTGTAGAACTTGTCTTCCAAAGCATCGAAGGCCTCCATGAAGCATGCCCCAATCATCCTGGTGATTGGTACTTCACAGGTCATTATCCCACACCTGGCGGCATCCGCAAGGTGAATCAGGCTTTCGTAAGCTACGTGGAAAGTCCGATGTTCAAGAAACAAATCACTTTATTTTAGCCACTTCTCAATGCGCTGCAGAGCTTCGTCGGTCTGCTCATGACTGCCGAAGGCTGTGAAGCGTACATAGCCTTCGCCTGCAGGACCGAAGCCTACACCCGGTGTGCAGACCACATGGGCACCATAGAGCATTTCCTCGAAGAATTTCCATGAAGGAATGTTCTCGGGTGTCTTTGCCCAGATATACGGGGCGTTCTCACCGCCGTAGCACTCAAAGCCTAAAGAACGGAGCGTTGTGAGCATCTTCTTGGCATTCTGCATGTAGTAGTCGATGGTGGCCTTTACCTGTTCCTTTCCCTCAGGGGTGTAGATGGCTTCAGCGGCGCGTTGCGAGATATAGCTGGTGCCATTGAACTTCGTACACTGTCGACGGTTCCACAATGGATTGAGCGGGATACGCTCACCCGTCAGTGTGGCAGCAGTAACATCCTTCGGTACGATGGTATAGCCACAGCGAACACCTGTGAAACCAGCGGTCTTGGAATACGAGTGGAACTCGATGGCACACTTACGGGCACCCCTTATCTCGTAGATGCTATGCGGAATCTTTTCATCCTGAATATAGGCTTGGTAAGCGGCATCGTAGAAGATGAGCGTGTCGTTCTTCAGGGCGTAGTTCACCCACTTGCTCAGCTCTTCCTTGGTAATCACCGTTCCTGTGGGGTTGTTGGGATAGCAGAGGTAGATCACATCCACACGCTGATCAGGAATCTGCGGAACGAAGTTGTTCTCGGCATTACAGGGCATGTAGATCACATTCGACCAACGACCGTTCTCCTGAACACCTGCCCGTCCTATCATCACATTCGAGTCGATATAAACGGGATAGATAGGATCGGTAACACCGATGGAGTTATCCCAGCGCACCAGTTCCTGGATATTTCCCGTATCACTCTTGGCACCGTCGTTGATGAACACCTCGTCACGGTCGAGATGAATGCCTCGCGACAGGAAGTCGTTCTTCAGAATGGCGTCACGAAGGAAATCGTAACCCTGCTCAGGACCGTAGCCTCGGAATCCCTGGCGGGTAGCCATCTCGTCGGCAGCCTTATGAATAGCTTCAATCACGGCGGGTGCCAGCGGTTGGGTAACATCACCGATGCCAAGACTGATTACATCAATCTTCGGGTGTGTGGCCTTGAAGGCATTCACCTTCTTGGCAATATCTGCGAACAAGTAGTTGTTCGGTAATTTCAGGAAGTGGTCGTTTACTAAAGCCATATTTTCAATAATTCATAATTCATAATTCTGCTTCGCCATCAAAGACGAATGCGGCAGGACCGGTCATATAAACGTGATCATCTTTCTCGCTCCACTCGATATCGAGGGTGCCGCCATCCATGATGATGTTGCTCTTACGTCCTGCTCTGCCTGTTTTACAAGCAGCCACGGCAGTAGCACAGGCGCCCGTTCCACAGGCCATGGTGATGCCGCTGCCCCGTTCCCATACTCTTGTCCTGATACCGCCGTCAGGTTCCATGCGCGCAAACTCTATGTTACAGCGCTGCGGGAAGGAAGGGTGGCGTTCCAGTATAGGTCCTATCTCACTCACCTGGTCGATGTCGTCTGTGAAGATCACGTAATGTGGATTTCCCATCGATACGAACGTACCTTCGGGCAGATCCTCATCAGCTTTGGTAGAAATGGGGATAAACTGAGTGGGAACATCGAAGGCCGGACCAAGCATGTCAACCGTGACGCTTTCCACGGTAGTATGACTGCTGTCGAGATGTAGCTCCAGGTTCTTGACCCCGGAGAGCGTGAGCAGACGGATGTGTGTTTGTGTTGTCAGGGCCCTTTCGTAGAGATATTTTCCGATGCACCTTGATGCATTGCCGCACATCATGGCTTCCGAGCCGTCGGCGTTGAAGATGCGCATGGTGAAATCTGCCTCGGGAATAGGCGACTTTCCAATCAGTACCAGTCCGTCGCTACCGATACCTTTATGGCGATCGCTCCAAGCGATGGCTGTCTTCTCGGGATTGGGGATGTTATACCTGAGGGTGTTTACGTAGATGTAGTCGTTCCCAGCCCCGTGCATCTTGGTGAATTCTACTTTCCCTTTCATGCTGCAAAGGTACGACGATTTGTAAGATTTTACAAGGAATAATTGAATAAATCATCTTCATTTTGACCAAAAGTAACAATTTGTTAGTTCTTATCCCTATTTTGTCGACAAACTGTAAGTGTAGAAAGAGGGTATGAGTACAAAAGATAAGAAAATGATAAATAATTAAACAAAATGAAAAGCAAATCACTTGTTTTACTTTCAAAATGCTTTAACTTTGCACTCGGAAATGACAAAGTGTTAGATAAGGATTGTTTTATTAAAAGGAAAAGGTATGAAAAAGATTGAAGCTATTATCCGAAAAACCAAGTTCGAGGAAGTGAAGGCTGCCTTGCTTTCATCCGACATCGACTGGTTCGAGTACCATGACGTCCACGGCATTGGACAGAGCCGACAGGAGAGAATTTACCGTGGTGTACAGTATAGTACAGATGTAATAGAGCGTGTGGCCATCACGATCGTGTGTCGTGACATCTTCCTCGACCCCACCGTGAAGGTGATCCTGCAGGTGGCGCATACAGGTGAGGTAGGCGACGGACGTATCTTCGTGAGCGACGTAATCGACACCTGGTCGATCCGCACGGGAGAGAATGGTGATACGGTGCTTAGAGATAAGAAGTAGAACCCCCGACCCCTACATAGGGAAGGGAAGAGAAAGTAATAAGTAATACACAAACACAAAATTTTCAGGATTATGAACGAAATTGGATTATCACTCGATACGGTATGGATGCTATTGGCAGCCATGTTGGTTTTCTGGATGCAGCCGGGATTCGCTCTGTGCGAAGCGGGATTCACCCGTAGTAAGAACACGGCTAATATCTTGATGAAGAACTTTGTCGACTTTATGTTCGGCTCACTCTTGTTCTTCTTCCTCGGCTTCGGCTTTATGTTTGGCAGCGAGGGAGCAGGCTTTATCGGTATGCCCAACTGGGGCGACCTCTCTTTCTATAAAGGTGATTTACCCGTTGAGGGTTTCCTCATCTTCGAGACCGTGTTCTGCGCTACCTCTGCCACCATCGTCAGTGGTGCCATGGCCGAGCGTACCAAGTTCTCGATGTATCTGATCTACAGTGCGGTGATCTCTTTGTTTATCTATCCCATTGAGGGTCACTGGACATGGGGCGGAGGCTGGCTCTGTAACGATGCTGCCGACAGCTTTATGATGACCACCTTTGGTGATGTGTTCCACGACTTTGCAGGCTCTGCCATCGTACATAGCGTGGGTGGTGTATTGGCCCTGATTGGTGCTATGGCACTCGGTCCCCGTATCGGTAAGTATTCTAAGGAAGGTAAGAGCAACGCTATTCCCGGTCACAACCTGACCATGGCATCTTTGGGTGTGTTCATCCTTTGGCTGGGTTGGTTTGGATTCAATCCCGGTTCTCAGTTGGCAGCCTCTGGTGAGGTGAACCGCATCGCCATCTCACATGTGTTCCTCACCACGAACTTAGCTGCTGCAGCAGGTGGTGCGGCTACGATGTTCCTCACCTGGCTGAAGTATGGTAAACCCTCACTTTCTCTGACACTCAACGGTGTACTGGCAGGATTGGTGGGTATCACAGCAGGTTGCGACCTTGTGTCTCCCATGGGAGCAGTCATCATCGGTCTGGTATGCGGTATCGTGTTGGTCTATTCCATTGAGTTCATTGATCATAAACTGCATATCGACGATCCTGTTGGTGCTTCCAGCGTACATGGTGTATGCGGTATCCTCGGTACCTTGATGACGGGTTTGCTTTCTACTTCTAACGGTGCGTTCTACGGTTTCGGCTGGGGATTCTTCGGTGCAGAGCTGTTCGGTATCCTCGTCATCGACCTCTGGGCAGCTGCTTGTGGATTCATATTATTCTATGGAATAAAATATATTCACGGTTTGCGCGTTGATAAACGTATAGAGGAGGAAGGTCTCGACGTTTACGAACATGGAGAGTTGTGCTATAACTAAAGAGACTATCCCTTCACCCCTCCCTGCGAGGGAGGGAAATAATTAGAATAATAACAAAAAAACAAAATGGTTATGAAAACAAAGATTATAATTAGTGCATTGATAATGATGTGTATAATTCCTGTAAAGGCACAAGAAGTAAATGTTTCTGCAGATGTGGTCAGTCAGTATATATGGCGTGGCTTGGAATGTGGTAGCGCATCGTTGCAGCCCACACTTGGCTTGGACTACAAAGGATTCAGTATTGGAGCATGGGGTAGTGTAGGACTGGTGGACGCCAGCGATACCAAGGAACTGGATCTGACCGCTGCTTATACCATCGGTGGCTTGAACCTCGGTATTACCGACTACTGGTTCAACAGTCCTGAGGAGCGTTATTTCCTCTATGACGCCCACAAGACGAGTCATGTATTCGAGGCCAACATCGGTTACGACTTCGGTCCGGTAGCCATTCAGTGGTACACCAACTTCGCAGGTAACGACGGGGTGAACAAAGATGGTGATCGCGCCTATTCAAGTTATGCAGAACTGAGCGTACCATTCAAACTCGCATCGGTTGACTGGAGTGCAGCCGTAGGTGCAGTACCCTTCGCCACCACCAGTTATGGTACCAATGGCTTTGCCGTTACCAATGTTTCGTTGCAGGCCACCAAAGACATCAAGGTAACCGATACGTTCAGTATCCCAGTCTTTGCACAGATTGCTGCCAACCCGAGCACACAGAAGGCATACTTGGTCTTCGGTCTCACGTTGCAGCCGTAAGCAAAACAACAGCAAACAACAACCAAATACAAAATATATTATGTGTGGAATCGTAGGAATCTTCCAGATCAAGGAGCCTTCTGCCGAACTGCGGCAGAAGGCATTACGTATGAGTCAGAAAATCCGTCACCGCGGTCCTGATTGGAGTGGAATCTATTGTGGCGGTAGTGCTATCTTAGCTCACGAACGACTGAGTATTGTGGACCCTGAGAGTGGTGGGCAGCCGTTATATGCGCCCGACCGCAAACAGGTGCTGGCCGTGAATGGTGAGATTTATAACCATCAGGATATCCGAAGGAAATATGCGGGGAAATACACTTTCCAGACTGGCTCGGATTGTGAGGTTATCCTCGCCCTCTATCGCGAATTGCGCCAGCAGTCCCCTTCCGTTCGAGAGGGGTTAGGCTCCTTACTGGAACAACTCTCTGGTATCTTCGCCTTTGCCCTCTACGATGAGGAGCAAGATGCTTTCCTGATTGCCCGGGATCCTATTGGCGTCATTCCTCTTTATATAGGCTACGATCACGAAGGAAAGATTTATGTGGCCTCAGAACTGAAGGCTCTCGAAGGACAGTGTGACTACTACGAACCCTTCCCTCCCGGACACTACCTCTACGTTAAATCTGAAGAATTGAAAAATGGAAAAATTGAATTATTTAAAAATAAAGGTAACTTCAATTCTTCAACTCATCAATCTTTCAATTTTACAAGGTACTATCATCGCGATTGGTTTGATTATAGTGCAGTAAAGGACAACCCCGCCAGCGTGGAAGCCATTCACGATGCTCTTACTGATGCGGTTAAACGACAGCTGATGAGTGATGTGCCTTATGGTGTGCTGCTCTCTGGAGGACTGGACTCATCGGTCATCTCCGCCATTGCCGAGAAGTTCAGCGAGCATCGTATCGAGGACAACTCGCAGTCGCGTGCCTACTGGCCCCGTCTGCACTCCTTCGCCGTGGGCTTGAAAGGTGCGCCCGATCTGGCCAAGGCTAAGATGGTGGCCGACCATATCGGTACTGTCCACCATGAGATTAACTACACCATTCAGGAAGGACTTGATGCCATCCGCGATGTTATCTACTTTATCGAGACCTACGATGTAACCACTGTTCGGGCTTCTACGCCGATGTACTTGTTGGCTCGCGTCATCAAGTCGATGGGTATCAAGATGGTGCTCAGCGGTGAGGGAGCCGATGAGATCTTTGGTGGCTACCTCTATTTCCATAAGGCCCCCAATGCGCAGGCTTTCCATGAGGAGACCGTCCGCAAGCTCTCTAAGCTCTACTTGTACGACTGTCTTCGCGCCAACAAGAGTCTGAGTGCGTGGGGTGTTGAAGGTCGTGTACCTTTCCTCGACAAGGAGTTTCTGGATGTGGCCATGCGCACCAATCCGGAAGCCAAGATGTGTGGTCAGAAGAAATCGGGTGAACCAGGTTTCGAAATCGAGAAAAAGATAGTGCGCGAGGCCTTCGCCGACATGCTGCCTGAAGAGGTGGCTTGGCGACAGAAGGAGCAGTTCAGCGATGGGGTAGGGTATTCATGGATCGATACCTTGAAGCAGATCACTGCTGAGGCTGTGAGCGATGAGCAGATGGCTCATGCAGCCGAGCGTTTTCCCATCAATCCGCCAAGAAACAAAGAAGAGTACTATTACCGCAGCATCTTTGCCGAGCATTTCCCCAGCGACTCTGCAGCCCGAAGCGTGCCCAGTGAAGCCTCTGTGGCCTGTTCCACCGCTATCGCCTTGGAGTGGGATGCTGCATTCAAGAACATGAACGAGCCCAGCGGACGGGCTGTCAAGGGGGTGCATGAGCAGGCGTATTGATTATTTGTAAAAAGAAAAGTTACTCCGTCTTCGGTTGGAGACTATGTCGGTATGCACTGGGCGACTGACCGAGGTGTTTGGTGCAGTAACGGCTGAAATACGATAACGTGGCGAAGTTCATGCGATCGGCTATCTGGGTGAGCGACAGGCGTTCGTCACCCAGATAGTCTTTTAGTATGGGGATGGTGTGGCGGTCGATATACGAGGTAACACTATGGCCCGTTACACGCTTGATGGTAGCAGAGAGGTATTTGGGTGATACGTTGAGACGTTCGGCATAGTAGCTCACATCGCGTTCCGTCTGACTAATGCCAGTGGCGAGCAGGGCCATCAGCTGTTTCACGATGTACGCCGTGCGGTCGGTATGTGTTTGGGTCGTTTCAAGCAGGGCATGTGCCTCAAAGATGTCGTACATCATTGTTAAGCACAGACTGCCCATGAGTTCGTGGTAGAACTGCAGGTGACGGTCGTTCATACGGTTACGCAGACGATGGAAGTCGTCAAGCAGATGCTGGAATTGTTCATCTGTCAGTTTGATAATCGGATCCTGATTCAGCGAGATACTCCCACCAATACTGTAGTTGTTCGATGGTAACAGGTTCTGCAGGAACTTGTAGTCGGCAGCAAACCACTCCACCTGCATGTCGGAATGAGCAGCAAGGTTCTTCACCCTGTTGGGTGAGGGTATTACCACCAGATCGTTCTTCACTATATGATAGCAATGCTCGTTGAACACAAAACTGCCCTCTCCCTCCGTGCAAAGCAGGTGCATGCAGGTGTGACTTAACTCACGGGCATTCATCCCGTTAAAGTCGGAGGAATATTGGAAATCAGTCTTCATATTTCAGTCTTTGGGGGCGAAGATACTCAATATTTTCAACAAAAAAGAACGTTTTCGGCAAAAAGTGAAAATCGTAACGCTTTTTGTGAAACTTATCTATTGAAAAATCGCCGTACCTTTGCGCCCAGTTAGGAACTGGTCGCGAAGATGCTCACGCTCGGCATAGCTCAAACAAGTTTGGTTCTGCGCTCGCTTAATCGCATCTTTGCCCCATAAAATTAAAAACAAATATGAAATTAAAAAGTATCATCACAGCCGCTATGGCATTGCTCGTATCTACGGCATGCAACGGCACAAAGCAACAACAAACGGAATCATCAACATCTAACGAGACAACAGCTATGGCAAAAGAAGAAAAGGCATTGGTAGTGTTCTTCTCGCATGCGGGAGACAACTACGCGGTAGGAAACATCGAGGTGGGCAACACGAAGATCGTGACCGACTATATTACGGAGTTGACAGGGGCAGAGCAGTTCGAGATCGTCACCCATAAGTACGACGGCATGGCCTATAACCCGCTCATCAAACTGGCCCAGGAAGAAGCCAAGAATGGCGAACTGCCCGAATATGAAGGAGATGTGGACTTAACTCCCTACGACACTGTATTCATCGGCGGTCCCGTATGGTGGGGCACCTATCCGCAGGTGATGTTCACCTTCTTCAAGAAGCACGCTAATGATTTAAAAGGCAAAACGGTCATTCCCTTTACCACCCATGAGGGCAGCGGACTGGCCAACTGTGTGGAAGACGTGAAAGCAGCCTTCCCAGGTGCCATCGTCCAGAAGGGCTTCAGCATCTTCGGTCACGAGGTGCGTACGGAGAAAGCGAAAGTAGAAAAATGGATTAATGGATTGAAATAATATGGAGTACATTACATTATCAAACGGTGTTAAGATGCCGCAGATGGGTTACGGAGTGTATCAGGTATCGCCTGAAGAGTGTGAACGTTGCGTAAGCGATGCTTTGAGTATGGGCTATAGGATGATAGACACGGCACAGGCCTACCAGAATGAGGAAGGTGTAGGTAATGCCTGGCGCAAGAGCGGCATCAAGCGTGAAGAACTGTTCCTTGTATCAAAGATTTGGATTTCGAACTACGGTTATGAAAAGGCAAAGGCATCTATAGACGAGAGTCTGCGCAAGCTGCAGACAGAGTACATCGACCTGATGCTGCTTCACCAGCCTTTCTGCGACCGCTATGGTGCTTATCGGGCCTTAATCGATGCCTATCGCGAAGGTAAGTTGAGAGCTATCGGAGTGAGCAATTTCTTCCCTGACCACTTTATAGACCTGGCATCAAATGTGGAAGTCAAGCCGATGGTGAATCAGGTGGAAACACATGTGTTCTGTCAACAGAAACAGCCACAGAAATACATGAAGGAGTTTGGTTGCCAAATGATGTCATGGGGACCATTGGCCGAGGGACGCAATGGATTCTTTACCAATGAGGTGCTGGCTGAAATTGGAAAAGATCACGGCAAGAGCGTGGCACAAATTGGTCTCCGTTTCCTGCTGCAACGTGGTGTGGTCATCATACCGAAGTCAACCCACAAAGAACGCATGGCTGAGAATATCAACATCTTCGACTTTGAACTCTCTGCCGACGAGATGACTCGCATTGAAACACTGGATACCAAGCAGAGCTTGTTCTTCGACCATCACGATGGTGAAGTAACCAAGATGTTCATGGGCTGGCGAGGGTTGGTGTAAAAGAACTATTGGGTATGGTGATTTACAATACCTCAAAACGACACACTAAAACCGTTTGCAGAGTCACCCCGATTTCTTAAAAAATAATAAGTCCCGAGGCTGTATCATACGGCTTTGGGATTTTTTTTATACATTTGCGAAAGCAATTAAATGATTTTAGTAACCATCTAATAACGTACGATTATGAAAGAAAAAGTATTACAGGCCATGCGCGAGGCAGGAAAGCCCGTGTCGGCAGGAGAAGTGACCAAAGCATTAGGTGCTGACCGCAAAGAGGTTGATAAGGTCTTCAATGAGTTGAAGAAAGAGGGTGCCATCGTGTCGCCCGTCCGCTGCAAGTGGGAACCCGCCAAGTAATTAGTCAGCATGAATCGAAGTAAGGAAATCATTCGGACCAGCTGGATAGGCATTGTGGCTAACGTGCTGCTGGCTGGTTTCAAGGCCGCTGTGGGCGTGCTGTCCAGTTCGGTGGCCATCGTGATGGATGCCGTCAACAACCTCAGCGACGCCCTCTCAAGCGTCATCACCATCATCGGCACCAAACTCTCGCAACGCCCTGCCGACCGTAAGCATCCCTTCGGCTTTGGCCGCATCGAGTATTTCAGCGCCATCATCATAGCCGTCATCGTGCTCTCGGCAGGTATCACCTCGCTCATCGAGTCGGTGAAGAAAATCTTCGACCCCACGGAACCCTCCTACACCACTACAACACTCGTGGTCATCGTGGTGGCCATCGTGGTGAAGCTGGTGCTGGGCCAATACGTCAAGCGCAAGGGTCTGCAGCTGAAGAGTGATGCCCTGATAGCCTCAGGCTCGGATGCCCTGTTCGATGCTATCATCACCCTGGCAACACTTGTCTCGGCAGGCATCATGCTGCTCTGGGGCGTATCGCTCGACGGCATTCTCGGCGCGCTCATTTCCCTAGTCATCATCAAGGCCGGTATCGAGATGCTCGCCTCGCCAGTCAACGAACTGTTGGGCGTCAGCATTCCCGCCGAGCTCACCAGTGAAATCAAGAAAGAGGTGTCAGCCTACGAGGGTGTTCATGGCGTGTACGACCTGATACTCCACAACTACGGTCCTGACGTGAAGATCGGCTCGCTCCACATCAATGTCTACGACACGATGTCGGCCCACGAAATCCACGCCCTGACGCGCAAGATTACCACCCACATGTTCGATAAGCACGGCATTATCATGACCGTTGGCGTCTATGCCGTTGCCACAGGAGAGAACAAACGTGCTGAATTGCAGACGAAAGTCATACAAACCCTCTCTGACCACAAAGAGATTGTACAGGTGCATGGCTTCCTTTATTCCGAGAAAGACCAGCTGCTTTCCGTCGACGTCGTTCCCGACCTTTCCGTCCACGACGATGCCGCCCTTGTCAGTCAGCTCACCGCCGAGCTCCAGCCGTTGGCTCCTGACATGAAGGTATCGGTTGTGGTAGATCATAATTATAGCGAATAGTCAGATTCTGCACCTGAAGGTAATATCCTCGCTGGTAAAAGATTATTTCCCCAAAAACTCGCTGGGCGTAAGACCGGTGATTCGCTTAAAGAGGCGGGTGAAATGGTGAGGGAAATCGAAACCCAACAGGCGAGAGGTCTCGCTGATGTTTTGACCCTGCATCAGCAGACTTTTCGCTTGATTGATAATATAGTTGTGGATGTAGCCGATGGCTGTGCCGCCTGTGGCCTTGTGGACAATATCACCGAAATAACGGGGCGAATAGGCCAGTTCGGAGGCACAATAGGCAACGGTGGGCAGACCATACGATAGTTGACGGTTCTCTCGGAAATACGTTTGCAACAGGTTGTGAAAGCGTTTCAGCAGGTCGTCGCTACCCTTGTCTTCTTCGGAAAGCAGGCGTTGGTAGATGCGGTTGCAGTATTCCAAAATCAAGCGCAGATACCCCAACAGGATGTTTCGTAATGACGGTGAATCTTCGTTGTGTTCCAGCTCTTGTCGCATCTGGGCAACCAACTGCGTGATGCAGAGCCATTCGTCAGGTTCCATTGGCAGCGAGCCGTCGAAGAAATACGAGAAGTACTGATAACGGTCTATCTGACGTTCCAAATCAGAGCCGTGCAATAACTCCGGAGACCATAATAGCACCCATCCGCTCAGCGAGATGCGCTCGCCATTATCCTCCAAACCGCCAATCTGTCCCGGTTCCACAGCAATAATCGAACCATCGCTCACCTGCAGTTTCCTCATGCCATACGAGAGGTTGTGGGGAAACTGGCGCTGGATGAAGAGTCCGTACACACCATAGTTGTTCAAACTGTGCCGGAAGGGGGCCAGCTCATCATAGTGAATGATGCTCACTAACGGGTGCAGCACAGGGGCGTCCACAAAGCGGGCATAGTCGTTGGGACTGTCAACTTTCAGAATCTTCTTCATCATAACAACGCAAAGATAAGAAAAAACCTTCAATATAGACTAAAAATGGTTGATAATTTGTAATATTTAAGCAAAATCTGCGAAATTGGTATATTATCAGCCAATATGTGTAATACCTATATTATTTATAATACCTAACTTTGCAATCGAATAATCATAAGAGACATGAAGCAGATTCTTTTATTCTTAACTGTATTGCTGTTTAGTTGTTGTTCTTCAGACAATGTAATAAAGGCCCAGAATATGGATAAAATGTATATCACTATCGGCGATCAGACGCAGAGCATTACACTTGCTGACAATGACGCCACACGGACACTTATCGAAAAGTTGCCTGTTACCGTAACACTCAACAGTAGCGGTGATTTCGAGATTTGGGGACCGCTTGGTTTCTCGCTGCCCACGAGCAATCAACAGATTACTGCTCAGCCAGGCGACGTGGTTCTCTACAACGGCAGCAACATCTGTCTTTTCTACGGTTCCAATTCGTGGAGCTACACTCCTCTGGGAAAGATCGAAGGTCTCTCGGAGAGTCAGCTGCGCACTTTCCTGAAAGCAGGCGAAAGCAATGTCAGCGTGACGCTGTCGCTCTCATTAGGTACAACTGCCATTGGAAACCTCACTTCTAACTCCTCTCCAAAGGGCGAGGGGAATATCTACTCCCTGGATGGTCGGCAGGCAAGCAACCCATCAAAAGGAATATACATCAAAAACGGTAAAAAAGTGATATTATGAAAAGAGTAGTTATAGCCGCATTACTGCTGGGCGGAATGCTCGCAGGTTGCACAAACAAAGAACAAACTAAAACAGAAGATAATATGACAACATTGAATCTGACGCAGGAGTGGGACAAGGTTTTCCCGCTGAGCGAGAAAGTGAACCATAAGAAGGTGACGTTTGAGACACAGTACGGACTGACATTAGCAGCCGATCTCTACACTCCTAAAGATGCGGACGGTAAGTTGCCCGCCATTGCCGTCTCTGGTCCTTTCGGCGCCATCAAGGAGCAGTCGAGCGGTCTCTATGCCATGCGGATGGCAGAGCGTGGGTATGTAACCTTGGCTTTCGATCCTTCATATACTGGTGAGAGTAGCGGTGAACCCCGTCGCACGGCTTCGCCTGACATCAACACAGAGGACTTCATGGCGGCTGTGGATTACCTTTCCAAGCAGGACAATGTGGATGCTGAAAAGATTGGTATCATCGGTATTTGCGGTTGGGGTGGAATCGCCTTGAATGCAGCCGCTGCCGACCCACGTATCAAAGCTACTGTGGCAAGTACAATGTACGACATGACACGCGTTAGTGGTAATGGCTATTACGATAGTGATGACAAGGAGGAGGCGCGCCATGCTGCCCGCGAGGCGCTTGCCAAGCAGCGTCTGACCGATCCGATGGCAATGGCCGGTGGTGTTGTAGATCCTCTACCCGATGATGCGCCTCAGTTCGTGAAAGATTACTTTGATTATTATAAGACCGAACGCGGCTATCATAAGCGCAGCGGTAACTCAAACGACGGTTGGCGTACCATCGGTACACAGGCTTATGCCAATAGCCGTTTCCTCTATTACATCAACGAGATCCGCTCTGCCGTCCTCGTGATGCATGGAGAGAAGGCTCACTCTCGCTACTTTGGTGAGGCTGCCTACAAATACATGGTGGAAGGCAAAGCCGAGGGCTACAACGTGGTTGGCAAGCCCAATCCTAATCCAGCCAACAAGCAGCTGCTCATCATCCCTGGAGCCTCTCATTGCGACCTCTACGATGGTGGCTATACGGAGTTGGTTGGTAAGGGTGAACCGAAAAATATGATTCCTTGGGACAAACTGGCTGAGTTTTTCGCTCAGTATCTAAAATAAGAAAAAGAATATGTTAGGCAATTTCACATTCCACAATCCCACGAAGCTGCACTTCGGTGAGGATGCATTAAATAAACTGAGTGAAGAACTGAAAAACTACGGCAAGAAGGTGATGCTGTGCTATGGTGGCGGCAGCATCAAGCGCAACGGCATCTACGACCAGGTGATGACTGAGCTGAAAAAGGCTGGTTGCGAGGTGGTGGAACTGTCGGGCGTAATGCCGAATCCCACTATCGAGAAGGTGTTGGAGGGCGCTCATCTGGCGCGTCGCGAGGAGGTGGATTTCATCCTCGGCGTGGGAGGTGGCTCAACCATCGACTACTGCAAGGCTGTGGCCGGAAGTGCGTGGTATGACGGCGATCCCTGGGAATACTATTTCAAGAACTGGCAGCCGATGACGTGCCGTTGGATTCCTGTGGGCTGCGTGCTGACAATGGCCGGTACGGGTTCTGAAATGGACAGCTGCTCCGTGATCTCCAGTCATACGGAGAATCTCAAGTTGTTCTACAATTTCCGTAACCCCGACTTCGCCATCCTGAATCCGCGTTTCACGTTTACCGTACCGAAGTACCAGATGGTGGCCGGCATCTACGACATCATGAGTCATATCTTGGAGCAGTATCTCTCGGGCACCGACGACAACACCAGCGACTATATCGCTGAAGGACTGATGCGCTCACTCATCGTAAGCTCATGCAAGGCTTTGGTGAACGCTGAGGACTACGAAGCACGCTCGAACATCATGTGGACGGCCACCTGGGCGCTGAACACCCTTATCGACCGTGGTAAGGCTACCGACTGGATGGTACATATGCTGGGACAGGCTGTAGCTGCCTTTACCGATGCTACCCACGGACATACGCTTGCTGCTGTCAGCGGAGCCTACTACCGTCTGCTCATCAGCAAGTCACCGGATGCCGTACAGAAGTTCAAGCGTCTGGCTATGAATGTATGGCTTGTTTGTCCCGAAGGCAAGACCGACGAGCAAGTGGCCATGGAGGGTTTGGAGACGATGGAACAATGGATGCGCGAACTGGGACTGGCGATGAACATCACCGACTGTGGAGCCAAACCTGAGCAGATAGAAGGTATGGCCGATGCATGTCCCATCTGTCAGGGTGGCTACTACATCCTGAATCGCGACGAGGTTGTACAGGTTCTGAAAGATAGTTTATAGTTGAACTTTTGGAACAGCGAGCGCAGAACCAAGCTTGCTTGAGTTTTGCCGAGTCGTGACGAAAGTCAACGAAGTTAAAGTTAAAAGTTGAAAAGTAAAGTATTATTGCTGAGTCTTATGATAGCAGCAAACGGTTTCGCTCAGGGAGTGATAGGTGTGCATACTCCCCTCCCTGTGATGGAGGGGCAAGGAGGAGGGTCTCTTATTGTCCGTATTGCAGAGATTGAGGTTTATCCAGAACATTTGGCGGAATACCTCGCGTTTGCTAATGAGGTGGATCGTTTGAGCGTGGAACGTGAACCAGGAGTTATCTGTCTCTTCCCTATGCAGAGCGTAGAGGATTCCACGCAGATCCGCATCCTCGAAATCTATGCATCGGAGGAGGCTTATCAGCAACACCTGAAAACCGACCACTTCATGAAGTACAAGCAAGGTACGCTCCATATGGTGAAGGACTTGAAACTGCCCACCATGAAACCGCTCGATCCGGAAACGATGGGCAATATATTCAAGAAAATGAAGAGAATCAAATGAAAAGAATCGTTTTATCAATTATAGTTGTATTGACTATGGTAACAGCAAACAGTCAAACGTTAACCGAGCGGCAAAAGGGATTGGCCGCATGTGCTTCTATGATGGCACAAGGTGATATGGAACGCCTGGAACCTGCGGTCAGGAAGGCGCTCGACAACGGAGTGACCATTAACGAACTGAAGGAAGCATTCTCACAGCTCTATGCCTACACAGGCTTTCCTCGTTCGCTGAATGCGCTGGGCGTGCTGAGTAAGGTGTTGGAGAATAAGCAAGCTAACTGGCAGGAGGGCAAGCCCTGGACGCGCCCTGCTGAATGGGATGATGCCAGGAAAGCTTATGAACTGGGCGTAAAGAACCAGACACAGCTCTCTGGTCGTCCGTTCAACTACGATTTCTGTCCGCAGGACGACTACTATCTGAAGTCGCACCTCTTTGGTGATATCTTCGCCGGCGACCAGCTTTCTGCTGCCGACCGTGAAATCGTGACCGTAGCAGCCCTGAGTGGCTTGGAAGGTGTTGCTCCGCAATTGGCTGCCCATAAACAGGGTGCTGTGAATATGGGTAACAGTCAGCAGCTTGTGGATGAGCTCTGCGCCTGGCTCAGCAACAATGGCTATACTCTTCTGAGCAAATGGCCCAAGGGCGAGCCTAATCCATACGGTAAGTATTTTATTGGTCATAGTTTTCTGGCAGACGTTGGCGGTGGTGTGATGAACGTTACCTTCGAGCCTCGTTGCCGTAATAATTGGCACATTCACCATAAGCAGGTACAGGTCTTGATCTGCGTCGCTGGTCGTGGCTGGTATCAGGAATGGGGCAAGGAAGCTGTTGAGATGACTCCCGGAACTGTCATTGCTATCCCTGCCGAAGTGAAGCATTGGCACGGAGCCGCCAAAGATTCGTGGTTCCAGCATCTGACGTATCACAAGGATGTGCAGGAAGGTGCTTCCAACGAATGGTGTGAGCCTGTGACGGATGAAGTATATGACCGACTGGACTTTGCAAAAGTCAAGTAGCATTTGTTCTGATGATGGTGCTCGATGTGGTGATGGGATCATCCAGATGCAAAAATAAAGGTATTTATTTTGTATTGTTCTCACTAATATGTACCTTTGTACCCACATAATTGCATCAATTCATGGATAAGCATCAATTTGAGGGACATGCCGCGATCATCACGGCAAATGTTATTTTCGGTCTGGGTGTTCCCGTGACCAAGTATCTTCTCGAGGAGTGGGTAACCCCCATGACGTACATGGCTACACGCTGTCTTGGCGCTGCGCTGATCTTCTGGGTGATTAGCTGGTTCCTACCGAAGGAGAAGGTGGAACGGAAGGATTTGCTGGTGATCATGGCAGGCGGTTTGTTAGGCTTCGTCATCTCACAGACACTCACAGCATGGGCGCTGGATTTCACCACTCCTGTGTATTTCTCACTGATTGCCACGTTGACACCTGTGGCCACGATGCTCATGGCAGCGATGTTCCTGAAGGAACAGGTTACTGGTGTTAAAACCCTGGGTGTGATCATAGCCATCTTAGGTGCCGCACTGATGGTGTTCGTAGGCTGGCAGGCTGGTGCAGGTAGTAACGATCTGTTGGGCATCATCCTGGCTATCCTCAGTGTGCTTACATGGGTGGTCTATCTGCTCATTACAAGGAAGGTGTCGCAGAAATACACGGCGGTAACGCAGATGAAATGGATCTTCCTGGTAAGTACCATTGCCGTACTGCCCTTCTCATGGAAAGAGTTCCCCGCCACGGCTTTATACGGTGGACAGGCAAACTGGACCGGTATTGCCGCCATGGCCTTCATCGTGATCTTTGCCACGGTGCTGGGTTACTTCATGATTCCTTTTGCCATGCAGTACCTGAAGGCTACGGTGGTAAGTATCTATACGAACATCCAACCCGTAGTGGCTTCACTGGTGGCCATTGCCATCGGACAGGATATCCTGACGTGGGATAAGCCCATTGCAGCAGTGCTGGTGTTGTTCGGTGCGTGGTTGGTGACACGAGAGAAACAATAAGTACGCTTTATGATATACAAGTACGATTTTCTTATTATCGGCTCTGGAGTGGCCGGTATGAGCTACGCCTTGAAGGTGGCGCGAGAGAAGAAGGGTAAGATCTGCATGATCTGTAAGACAAGTCTCGATGAGGCTAATACCAGTTTCGCACAAGGAGGAGTGGCCTCGGTGACAAACCTCGCGGTCGATAATTTCGACAAGCATATCGAGGATACGATGATCGCCGGCGACTATATCAGCGACCGTGCTGCCGTGGAACAGGTGGTGCGCATGGCGCCCTCACAGATCAAGGAACTGGTGAACTGGGGGGTGAACTTCGATAAGAACGAGCAGGGCGACTTCGACCTGCACCGCGAGGGAGGGCACTCGGAGTTCCGTATCCTGCACCATGCCGACGATACCGGAGCTGAGATCCAAAGGGGTTTGATGGCTGCCGTACGCGCTTGTCCTGACATTGATATCAAGGAGAACCACTTTGCCGTGGAGATCATCACCCAGCACCATCTTGGCGCTAAGGTGACTCGTCGTACCCCCTATATCAACTGCTATGGCGCCTATGTGCTGAACCCTGATACCCAGAAGGTGGACACCTATCTGTCGAAGATCACGGTGATGTGTACAGGCGGCTGCGGTGCTGTCTATGAGACAACCTCCAATCCCGTCATCTCCACAGGCGACGGCATTGCCATGGTGTATCGTGCCAAGGGAACGGTAGCCGACATGGAGTTTGTGCAGTTCCATCCCACGGTGCTCCATCATGTAGGAGAGACACATCCCGCTTACCTCATCACCGAGGCCATGCGCGGCTATGGAGCCATCCTGAAGCTGCCCAATGGCGAGACGTTCATGGAGAAATACGATGATCGTCTGTCGTTGGCTCCCCGTGATATCGTGGCAAGGGCCATCGATAAGGAGATGAAGATTCACGGACTGGATCATGTGTGTCTGGATGTGACGCACAAGAATGCTGAAGAGACACGTCACCACTTCCCGAATATCTACCAGAAATGTCTGTCTATAGGTATTGACATCACCACCGACTATATCCCTGTTCGTCCTGCAGCCCACTACATGTGCGGCGGTATCAAGGTGGATCTGAACGGATGCACGAGTATTGAACGACTCTATGCGCTGGGCGAATGCTCATGCACGGGCTTGCATGGCGGTAACCGACTGGCCAGTAACTCACTCATCGAGGCAGTGGTGTATGCAGAGACGGCGGCCAAACACTCGGTGGAGCATGTGGATCTCTATGACTTCAACGACAAGATTCCTGAATGGAATGATGAGGGAACAATGACCAACGAGGAACAGGTGCTAATTACGCAGAGCGTGAAGGAGGTAGGACAGATTATGTCGAACTACGTGGGTATCGTGCGATCAGACCTTCGGTTGAAACGCGCTTGGGACCGTCTGGATATGTTGTACGAGGAAACAGAGAACCTGTTCAAGCGTGTGAAGGCCTCAAAAGATATCTGCGAACTGCGAAACATGATCAACGTGGGTTACCTGATTACCCGCATGGCCATAGAACGGAAAGAGTGCAGGGGGTTGCATTACACCCTCGACTATCCGGTGCATGCATATGATAAAAATTGAACTTTTGGAGGAAGGAGGAGGGAGATAAAAAGAATCCGATGAATCAAGTCGATTCATCGGATTCTCTTTTTTATAAACTTTAATTCTTTCAACTCTTAAAGCTTTCCAAGTCTTCTACCTTGAAGTTCTTGATGTAAGCCGACTTACCGATTACATCCTCTTCGGTCATGCGGACATAGACATTGGCACTCTTCTCGAAGAGTTCAGGAGCCTTGGCAGCATCGCGGATGATGAGCAGAGACATCACTAACTCGGCTGTCATATCATACAGACGACGAGCCAGGAAGTCCTGTGCATCCTGATTCTCCAAAGCTTTCACGTTGGCAAGAGCCTCCTCGTAAACCGGAATAAGCTTCTCCACGCGAGCCTTCAGCGCCGCATTGGCATCAGCAGGCAGGGCAGCGAGCATATCCTTGATGTTGTTCAGCATCGTGCCGTTGGTGATGTAGCGGATGGCAGCCACCACCTGCAGCTGTGTAGTACCCTCGTAGATGGAGAAGATACGGGCATCGCGGAACAAACGCTGACTCTTGTACTCCATGATGAAGCCTGAACCACCATGAATGCTGATAGCATCGTAAGCGTTCTGGTTAGCATACTCAGAGTTCATACCCTTGGCCAGTGGTGTGAAGGCATCAGCCAGGCGCTGGTATTTCTTCAGCTCCTGCTTCTCCTCGGGAGTGAGCTTACGGTCGCGCTCGATATCTTCGAGACACTTGTAAACATCCACATAGCAAGCTGTCTCATAGAGCAGTGAACGACCAGCATCGAGCTTAGCCTTCATGCGTGACAGCATGTCATATACGGCAGGGAAGTTAATAATCTTATCACCAAACTGCTGACGCTCCTTCGCGTAAGCCAGTCCTTCGTTGTAAGCCTCCTGCTCAACACCTACACTCTGTGCAGCGATACCCAGGCGGGCGCCGTTCATCAGGGCCATCACATATTTAATCAGACCCAGACGAGTGCTTCCGCAGAGCTCTGCCTTAGCGTTCTTGTAGGTCAGCTCACAGGTGGGAGAGCCATGGATACCTAATTTATGCTCGATGTGACGTACGTTCACGCCACCCTGACGCTTGTCGTAGATAAACATCGACAGACCGCGTCCGTCCTTCGTGCCTTCCTCAGACCGAGCCAGTACGAGGTGGATGTCAGAGTCGCCGTTGGTGATGAAACGCTTCACACCATTCAGTCGCCAGCAGCCTTCCTTCTCATCGTAGGTAGCCTTCAGCATCACGCGCTGCAGGTCGGAACCGGCATCAGGCTCAGTCAGGTCCATACTCATACCCTCACCAGCACAAACGCGGGGGATGTACTTCTGGCGCTGCTCCTCAGAACCGAACTCATAGAGTGTGTCGATACAGCTCTGCAGACTCCAGATGTTCTGGAAACCGGCATCAGCAGCCGAAATCATCTCAGATAGCATCGAGAACACAGCGTTAGGCAGGTTCAGACCGCCGTAACGACGGGGCATGGATACTCCCCACAGACCAGCCTTGCGGGTGGCGTCGAGGTTCTCGTAAGTCTTAGAGGCGTAGATCATACGACCGTTCTCGAGGTGTGGACCTTCCAGGTCGACAGCCTCACTGTTCGGCTCGATGATATTGGCAGCCACGTCGCCAGTGATGTCGAGAATCTGCTTGTAGTTCTCGATGGCATCGCCCAGGTCAACGGGAGCGTAGTCATATTCTTTCGCGTCAGCGAAACCCTTTTCTTTCAGCTCAACGATACGAGCCATCAGGGG
>JAEEWT010000004.1 GCA_016287755.1 Prevotella sp. | reverse complement strand
GACTTCCATCAACACCAGTCGGTTACGGCCAACGTGGTGGGCACATCTATCAAGACCACGGGCGAAGAGGTGAACAATGAGGGCTCTGACTACAGGTATTCCACCAACGGACAAACCTACAGTTTGTGGAGCGAAGCCATCTACGAGAACCGTCTGAAGTCGTTCACCCTTTCGTGCGGTGTGCAGAGTTCCCAGCGATATAGTCATAACATTTATCAAGGTGATGTGCTTGCCGTCAACAACATGCATACTTCCGACCTCTATCTCTTCTCGCAACTGAAAGGCAATCTCAGTAAGCTGAGCTATATGGGCGGATTGGGTGTCAGCAGGCGCTATTACCGTCAGACAGATACAAAGCAGGATTTCTGGCTGTTCAGACCGAAGATGACGGTTATCTACCCCATCACCAACAACGTGAAACTGAAGTATGATTTCGAGATATCCCAGCACACCTCACAGATCGCCATGGTAAGTGACGTGAGCATCAAGATGAATACCATGGAAACGATCCTGGGCAATCCCGAAATCCATCCCAACCGTATGACCTCCCATCAGCTTCTGCTCTCCTACTCCACTCCACGCTTCACCTCAGAGCTGCAAGGTTATTACCGCATCAACAGTCATTGCAACCTGGAACAGTACATCCGGCGTGACGGACATTTCTATCAGACACAAGTGAATGCCGACAACGAGTGCAGCTTCTTCTATATAGAGAGCTACAACCAATGGGACATCATCCCCGAGAAGCTTACGGGTACCATCTATGGGGGCATCTACCGTTTCTTCAATTTCCTGAGAAACACAGGTAATGACTACACCCATACCTACACCTCGTTCAACGGCGGCTGCTCACTGCAGGCTTATCTGAACCGCTGGACGTTGGGGGCATACGCCGATAATGGCTGGAATTTCATGGAAGGCGAACACCGCGGTCATCAGGCACCTGCATGGTACTTCACGGTTACCTACCGCATGAACGATGCCCTCACCCTATCGCTCTTTGCCCAGCACCCGTTCAGTCAGCACCCGCTGACCAACAAGACCGAAGTGGTGAGTCGTTATGTTCAGAAAGAAATTACGCAACGTTGTCGTGACTATGGTAACATGCTTACGCTGAAAGTCTCCTGGCGACTTAACCGCGGTAGAAAGTACCGAGACATCCAACGCACCATGAACCATAGTGATAAAGAAACGGGAATCTTGTCAAAGTGACAAAAAAGTGTTTCTCATAAAGAAACAGAGTGTTTTTCACAAAGAAACAGAGTGTTTCTAACAAGGAAACACTCTGTTTATGACTTAAAAACACTTTGATACAAACCTACTATTATTGTTTCTTCGTGTAGATGCGGATGCTCTTTTTTGAATCAACCTTCTCATCTTTGACTATATTGATACGTTCAATGCCTTTAGGATCGATCTCGTTTAACTTTTCTGTTTCAACCACCTTATCATCAACATACACGATGATATCCTTAGGATCGACATTACCAAAGAAGCGTAAACCCTTGGTTACAGTGACAACATCCTCTAGATTATTCTTCTTTTTCTCTACATACGTCACGCTTCCCTTGAATTTGCTTTCGTCGGGAGTAAAGGTGCCTGTTGCTTCATTGGGCGTATAGGTACCTGTCACGTTATAGCTGTTCTTAGCAGGTGTTGCTTGATCTGACTTGAAAATGACAGGCATAACATATTTCGTGTTGACAGGTTCTCCATTTTGTTTGCCAGGAATCCATTTGGGCATGCCATTGACAACACGAAGAGCCTCAGCATCGAATGCGGGATGAACAGACTTCACCACTTTGGCATTGCTGACGGAACCGTCTTTCTCAACGACAAACGAAACAATTACCCTTCCTTGAACAGACGATTCCTCATCAGGCCATTTGATATTGTTCCTGATATATTCCATCAGTGCTTGCGTTCCACCAGGGAACTCAGGCATAGTCTCAGGAACATCATACACCTTCGAAGATTGATTGTTACCATCTGGAGCACCAAAAGCAACGATATTCGTACCTTTCTTTTCTATCATCTCTTTGGTGATCTTCACCTCTTTCACATTGGTAACAACTGTAAAGCGTACCGTAGAGCCAAGCGGAGCATTCAAAGTGATGGTACCATCATTGTCAGTCTCGGCTGTCTGTATAACTTTACCATTCTGTATCACCTCAACAGGTACACCTGCAATGGAAGAATTCTCTGGAGAGAATACAGCCTTGAACTTGACAGGATTGCTGTCATTTGTCACCTGAATCTCCTGATTACCCACTTTAATGGTTGTGTTCTTCTTACCTTTCTTCACGGGTTCCTGCTTCTGCGGACCGTCATAGACATAGTCAGTAACGGTACGTGCATTGAGAGCTATGGTGATACCCACGATGGGGACAAGTGCGAATAGCTTCAATAAGCTGGTTCGGTTAGATTTCTTATGTAACATCATATTGATTCGGTTTTTGAGGGTACTATGACTGATACCGTTGGCAAGGGAGTACCCGCCAATGCCTGCGGCCTTCGAGATTAATAGATATTGATATTGACGCGCATTAATCCCTTTAGAGAGTACCTCACCGTCGGCCTCGTATTCGTGGATGGTACGAAGATCCATTCGTAGCATCCACATGGCAGGATTGAACCATTGGAGGGCAGTGAGTAGGTCAACGAAGAGCAAGTCCCAGGAGTGTCTGAGACGGATATGTCCTCGTTCATGAGTGAGGATGGCGGCATCTTGTGCCTCATAGTCACTACGGTTCATCACGATATAGTGCATCCAACTGAAGGGCGACAACTCTGTGTTACCGGTCACACAGATAACTGTACCGTCTTCTTGCGGATGTTTCTCGCTTCGATGGATAAGCAATTGGATTCTGATTATCGACACGAAGGTATGTACCAACGTGGCCAGCATACCTATAATAAATAGGTAAGGCAGGACAGATGACAGACTGAAAGAGGATTGTTCTTCGGATGGCAAATCCGTTACAACAGTCTCGTTCATAGCTAGTTCTCCAAATTGATTCAAGTCATAATCAACCATCACCGTTTCGTGCATGGTAAACACACACAGCGGCAGCACGAACGAAGCCACAGCCGTAGTCAACAGCACCAGGCGGTTTACACGGTGGTATGTCTCGTGGGCCAGCATCAAACGGTAGAACATATAGAATACCGCGATGAGCACTGCTACCTTAACGTCGTATATCAGAAAATCCATCATTGCTCTTGTTCGATTTGGTTAATGAGTTCACGCAGATCTTCCACGCTGATTTTTTCTTCCTTGACAAACGAGGAGACGGCAGAGAGATAGGAATCGTCGAAGTAGTTCTTGATGATACCAGCAATAGACTTTCGTCCATACTCTGCCTCAGAGATGAGCGGATAGTACTGGTAGGTATTGCCGAACTGCTTGTGATCGAGGAAACCCTCACGCTCCAGAATGCGAACAATCGTAGAGAGCGTGTTGAAGTGAGGGCGAGGCTCGGGGTAATGCTCCTGCAACTCGCGAACAAACATCGGACCGTGTTGCCAGTACAGGTCCATGATTTCCTTTTCCTTGTTGGTCAGTTTCTTCATTGTTAACGGTTTTAAGTTACCTTTTCTTGCGTCTTTAATCAATATCTGAGGGCAAAGTAACTAAAACTTTTCGTTATATACAACTAATTTGCTTAGTTTTTAAACTAATTATTTTAGTTTTATTAGTTGTTAACACTTTACTGTGTCTGCATGGCCTGCTTCATGCCGTCGGTAAACTTCTGCTGTAACTGCTTGGCCAGGGCGTTTTCGGGATTGATTTTCAATGCCTTATCGAAGTTCTCCATCACGCTGAGATAGTAGCGCTGACCGTTTTGGGCAGGGTTTTGCACAATGCGCACCATATCGAGGAAACCACGAAGGGTGAAGAGATCCGACTGGTCCATCTGCTTCATCTCCCCTAACTGATTGATGGTTTGCTCGGCCTCGGCCATCAGGTTGTTGGTGGTTTCTGCCTTGGGGTTCGATACGGCACATACCAAGCTCTGCAGAGCGATTTGGTACTTGGGCTGGATACTGTCGGGGAACATGGCATCAATGCGCTTGAGTTCGGCAATGCCATTGAGGACACTTTGCGGGTCTGACTGCTGCATCTTGCTGAGCGACTGTCCAATCAGGGCCCGCATAGGGGCGGTCTGCTGGGCGTTGATACTTACTGTAGCCATCATCAAGAGGGCTGCGAACACGATGTGCTTGATGAAAGCACTAAAAGTTTGAGATGTCATAAGCTTTATTACTTTTAAGTGAAACAAAAATTCCGATATAGAAAAAGCGGTCGCGGTTGGCTGTAACGGGCTTTCCAGCATTGTCGTAGCGGAAGATGTTGGTGCGACCTAGGATATTGCTGAGTGAGGAATAGACAATGACCTTAGGACTGACCAGCCAGGTGATGTTGGCATCAAGACTGTTGTAGTGCGGAGTGGTGCCTACAGCATACTGACGACCGCTGGCGTAGGAGTCGGCCAAGCCAATGATGGTCTTGCCAATAGCGTACTTAGCCGTTATACGCAGGTTATGGCGTGAGGCATAGTCGGGTGTCTGCATACTGGGGTAGTCGAGATAATACCTGCGGGAATCATTATAAGAATAAGATAAGGTGGTGGTGAGGTTCTTCACCAGCGAATGGCACTCGAAGAACACATCCAGTCCTTTACTTGTTCCGTAGCCATCGGCCGTATAAGTACCATTGCTCAACAGGGGCAGACGATGGTATTTCTTATGGTACGGCTCTATGCGCAGCAAAGTCTTGTCGGTGGTGTGCTGCATAGAGAGGATAAGGTGGTCGGCCGTGCTCTGTGAAAGCTGCTTACCGCTCATGGCCATGTAATCGTCGTTGGCGGTCTGACTGTATCTGCCTGCCATGGCCGACAACTGGAAACGGTTGTTGGGCACATAGCTCAGCGTAGTACGGGGAAGCAGGAGCCAGTGATGACCGAAGGTTTCTTGTTCGACCCTCGTGGAGAGGTTCAGGAACAGTTTCGGTACTACACGCAGTTGCGCATCGAGATGAGCAGACGGCAAGTGGTAGTCGAGGGTGTATCGACTCTCTTCATACCGCTTCGTACTGTGGCGGAGATAGTCTTCTACCCCACCCGACATCTTCAGCACCTGTGAGAACACCTTCCGTATCTCAGTCTTCAGATGCGCCTCGTTACGGTTGTTATGGAAGTGGTCGCCAACGATAAGCGCATCATCGATATTGTTCAGCACCGACGACCATGCAGCTCCAGCAAAGAACGAATAGCCCTTTCCGAGGGTGGTTTTGAAGGTGGTGTTGGCATAGATGTTGTGCTCAGCCAGCGAAAGACGGCGGTTGTCGATGTGCTGTCCCACAGAGGTTAAATCATAGCCCACGTAGGTTTTCCACACACTGGTTGTGGAGAGATCGGCCTTATACTGCGCCTCGCCCGAGAGCTTACGGTAAGGACGGGTCCAGTCGTAACGATCGGGGAAAAGACGGTTGTATAGACCCATGCTGGTATAGTCGGCATTGAACGACAGACTGCTGTTCTGGAAGGCTTTGGTGCCGCCGATGTTCCAATCTACTAACGAGGCACTCACACCGAGCTTATCGCTGGTGGCTGCATCGGTGGTCTCCATGGGAAGAACCGACGACAGGGCCTGACCGTATTCGCCGCCGTAGCCGCCCAGCGAGAAGTTGATGCCTTTGAACAGGAAGGGTGAGAACCGACCGCGTGAGGCATTGTTCTCGGTGTTGGTGGAATAAGGTACGAGCACGTGCATGCCATTGACGAAGGTCTGGCACTCGTCGCTCTCACCGCCGCGTACATACAGCTTACCGTCTTCTCCCACCTTCTGCGTACCGGGCAGGGTTTGCAAAGCCGCCACGATGTCGCCGCACGAGTTACCGCTCATCACCACATCGAGGGCATCCATAGTCTTGAAGTTGTCGCTCTTGCCGAAGCTGTAGGTGCTGGCCGTTACCACCACCTCGTCGATGGAGGTGGCACGCTCGTGCATCTTAATAGTAAGGTCAGTGAGCTGTGAGGTGGTCAACGAATAGTCGTCGAAGCCGAGGTATGTAACCTGCAGTGTCACCTCACCCTTACGATCGGTCTGGAACGAGAATCGACCAAGGGAATCGGTAAGACAGCCATCTATCGTACCTATTATATATACATTGGCACCTGTAAGGGGTTCACGACCATCGGTAACGGTACCGGTTACCGTTGTCTGACTGTTCGCATGACATGCAGCGAACAGAAGGATAAGTGTATAAATCAATCGCTGTTTCATGCCGCAAATATACGACGGGAAAATGATACCGCCAAATACCTGTGACAGACGACTAAAACTACTGACGGAAAGCTATTCCGACTGACGAATGACTAAGAAAAAGGACGAACTACTAAGCGATAAACGAGCGCAGTTTGGGCACGTAGGTACGCGAAACTGGCACGAAGGTTGGGCATTGGCCAAGCCTCAACTGGTAGCCATTGGAGTTGCCTTGCGCCGAAGTGATATTGTTCAGGTTCACCACAAAGGAACGGTGACATTGGAAGATGTTCTTGTATTCACTCAGCTCTTCGAGTACGGCTGCAAGGGTGGTGTGGATTTCAGTATGGGTTACCTTCTCGTCTTTCACATAACATACCGACACGTTGTTCTTTTGTGCCTCGATATACAATAGTGAATTGATGGGCAGCTGCAGGTCGTTACCCCGCACATTGGTATCGTGAATGGTCACAACGATATCGGTCTGCTCCTCGGTGGTCTTGTCAAGTAACGACTCGAGTTGGTTACGCAGGTAGCGGTAGTAGTTCTGACTGACGGAGCAGATGGTGACTACTACGCCGATGATCAATGTCCAATACAAGAACATCAGGAAGAGGGTGAGCGTAATGGGGATATGGAACAGCCACGAGAACAAGAAGAAATTGCCAATGCTGATGAACAGGATCAAAGCAATGACTGACAGGATCTGATGCCAGATACGCCAGGGCGAGATGCTTTTCTGGAAGGGGTAAAAAGCCATACCAAACACATAGCAGCAGACAAAGGTGACTGCTCCGAACAGCAATGACACCAGGAACTTGTTCCCCTTATACATGCTGAAACCAAAAGGTTGCAGCAGATAGAGAATCAGGAACACGATGACACAGTATATAATACAGTCTCTCAACCAGTGACTGCCTTGCGGTAATGGATATTTGCGTGTGAGGAATGACATATGAGATGTGATATGGAGTGAATACGGGCATCATCGATGAAAGACCGAAGATGCCCGTAGCGTTATGTTGCTGGTGCCTTAGCACCCAATACTTCTATTAAAGAGCAAAGGCTATACCCACCGAAACAACGGGACGATCCCAGTCGTCTACTATCTGGTACTTGGCCTCAGCATTGATCTTGATGACATCGGTGATGGGGAATTCTATACCACCACCCACATTCACACCAAGATCGGAATTGGAGCCTATTCCCGGGGCATCCAGATCGGTTGCCAGCACGCAGACACCACCCAACGGATAGATGGCAAACTTATCGGTTATGCGGAAGATGTAATGCAGGTTAGCATTGATGTCCCACATCTTCAGATTGTCTTTCTCCAAGAAGTAGTTGGCAGAAGCCTCTGCACGGAAATTCTGAATGAACTCATACTGTGCCTTTACACCAAAACCGAAGTTCTTGTAGTCGGAGTGCAGACCGTAGTTCAGGTTTCCACCCAGATACATGGCACCTTGCTGTGCGAACATGGCTGTGCTGAACAGCATCATGCAAGCCATCATCAAAAATTTTTTCATAAGCTTTGTTTTTTGTTGTTAATACTACCCCTCAAGCCCCTATAGAATAGCGTTTCAAGGGATTATTGCGACAAAGATACAAAATAATAACGAAACGAACAACACTTCTGTAAAAAAATGTGTATGACGAAGCTAATAAACCCGCGGACCAAAGATAGTTGTTCCCACCCTTACCATTGTGCTATGGCACTGAACAGCAATGGGATAGTCATGACTCATGCCCCACGAACGCTCGCAGAAATGAACATCATCAGCAAAGAAACGGGTCTTCACCTCGTCGTAGAAATTGGCAGCCATCATCATCTCCTGACGGATCTGTTCCTGATCATCCACGTAGCTGGCCATCATCATCAGTCCGCAGATCTGCACATTCTTCAGCTCACGCCACTCCCCTGCTTCCAACAGTTCACGACAAGCATCGAGGGTAAGACCGTACTTGGTCTCCTCCTCAGCAATGTGCAGCTCCAGCAGTACCTTGATGACACGGTTGTTCTTCTGGGCTTGCTTGTTGATCTCGCGGAGCAGTTTCATGGAATCCACCGCATCGATCATCGAGATGTAGGGAGCTATATACTTCACCTTGTTGGTCTGAAGATGACCGATGAAATGCCATTCTATATCATCGGGCAACGCCTGATGCTTCAGTTTCAGCTCCTGTTCATGACTCTCGCCGAAGATGCGCTGACCTTCCTCGTAGGCTGCCATCAGTTCCTCTACAGGATGGAACTTACTGACGGCCACCAGGCGCACACCTTCTGGTAGGTCGGCCAACACCTTATGCAGATTCTCCTTGATATTGTACATCTTATTCCTTGTTACTCTTCTGATACTCGAACACGTCCATAACGGTGGTCTCGGAAATGGCAGCGATGGCATAATCAATCATCGTACCACCCATTACCTCATCTACATTCTTCAAAGCGCCCTGAAGGGTGGAAGCCTGAACAAGGTAATACACGTTGGAACGTTTCTCTTTCTCGGTTTTCTCATCGATGGTGATGAACTGTACCTTTGCCTTATACCAACGGTCGGCTGTTGCCTCATCACTGAAGAAGATCTCTTTATAGGTAGCTTTCTTGATATCTGCCACATCAAAGGCCCCGCTGATATATGATGACATCTCCTCGGTGATACGCTTCTCGGCTTCGGTAAAGCTCAGCGCATCCACCACATACTGTTCCTTTACTTTCTTCTGCAGACCATCTTCCATGGTCTTCTCATACTGGATCTTGGTCTCAAACCAAGTAGCTGTTCTTGTTCTCATTATCTATTTTATAATAAAATACCTATACTCACCAAAAGCCCATAAACAAACATATTACGGGCGGTTTCGCCTAAAACACCATTAAGGGCACGCCCATGGTCGATACGTACCATATGCCGATAAGTGATTGCGTGCAGAGCGAGATAACCTGCAGGCAGGATGAAGGCCCAGAGATGACCGTTCAGGGCGAAAACGATGCCTAATAAACAGGCAGCTATGCCCAGGAGCAGATACATCATCCTACTGCACTCCTTTCCTAATTTCACGGCCAGTGTTTTCTTCCCTGCCCGCACATCATTCTCAATGTCGCGGTAGTTGTTGATCATCAGCAGCGTATCTATCACGAGTCCGCAGGCCAATGAAGCTACCACCACCTCAATGGTGAGGGTCCGGGTGATGATATAATAAGGTATGCAGACGGGTACGATACCGAAAAACACGAGCACCAATACGTCGCCCATCCCCACATAACTCAGGTGCGTGGTGTAGAGGAAGCAAAACAATACGCAGAGCACACCAATCAGGATCATCTCGAGTCCGCCATACCACACCAACGGAAGACCGATGATACAAGCCAGTGCCGTGGTGATAGCAATGGCCCGGCGCATGGCATGAGAATCCACCCACCCCATGGCACACGCCCGTTTGGGTCCGAGACGCGTCTCATCATCATTACCTTTCATGAAGTCGAAGTAGTCGTTCACGAAGTTCGCATCAATCTGCATGATGAAGGCGAACAACAGACAAAGGATGGCAGGAAGCCACTGGAACGTTTCCACCTTGTCGTAAGCCAGCGACAAGCTGATCATCACCGGTACGGCGGCACCTGTGAGTGTCTTCGGTCGTGCCGCTAACAGCCATGCTTTCCACGAATTCTTGACAATTTTCTCTTCCTGCATCACTAATTTTGTGAAATTGTTTGCAAAAGTAAACAATTTCGTGTATATTTGCAAATAAAAATAGGGCAAAGGCAATGGAAAATCATGTAAGTCTGGATCTGATGGAGTTCATCGAACGCAATATCCTGCCCCGATACACCGAGTTTGACAAAGCTCATTCGATGCAACATGTCACGGGGGTTATAAGACGGTCTTTGGAGATTGCCCGTAAGACTGGAGCCGACCTGAACATGACTTATACGGTGGCGGCCTATCACGATCTGGGATTATCAGGACCACGTGCCATTCATCATCTTACCAGTGGGAAGATATTAGCAGCTGATGTCAGGTTAAAACGCTGGTTCTCAGCTGAACAGATAAGAATCATGAAAGAAGCGGTTGAGGATCACAGAGCCTCTGCCAGTCATACACCCAGAAGTTTATACGGGAAGATTGTGGCAGAAGCCGATCGTGACTTGGATCCTATGACCGTGTTCCGCAGAACCATTCAATACGGGCTGTCCAACTACCCGGAAAAGAGCAAAGAGGAGCAGTGGGAACGATTCATGGAGCACATGAGCGACAAGTACTCGGAGCATGGATATATCCGTTTGTGGATGCCCCACTCGCCTAACGAATCGAAACTCAAGGAGATCCGTCAACTGATCAACACACCAGCTCAGTTGCGTGAGATATTCAACAAACTGTACGAGGAAGAAACCATTAACAAGCAATAAGTATGAAAAAGAAATCCTTTTTAGCATGTGCAGCCGCGCTCTTGTTGTCGAGTTGCGGTTTTACGGGCGGAACAGCCACGAATGGTGGTGCAAGTACCACTGATATCTTAGGCGGCATTTTAGGTGCCATTACGAATCCCAATACCCTGGGAGATATCCTCTACGAGGTGATTGGTGCTTCGAAACTCTCGGAGAAAGATGTCATCGGAACATGGAAATACTACCAGCCGGGCTGCGCCTTCACATCGGAGAATGCCTTGGCAACAGCTGGCGGTAAGGTGGTAGCGGCTCAGGCAAAGGAAAAGCTTCAGCCCACATACGACAAGCTGAAGATCAGCGGTAAGAACACGTATTTCACCTTTAACCAGGACGGTACGTTCTCTGCCAAGGTAAAGGGTAAGACCATCAACGGCACCTATACGTTCAACAGTAGTAACAGCTCTGTACAGCTACAGACACTGCTGCTTTCCACCACGGGTTATCTCACCCGCAACCCGCAGGGTATCAGTCTGCTCTTCGAGTCGAAGAAACTGCTTACCGCCCTTCAGGTACTTGGAGCCGCCAGTGGAAACAGTACTTTAGGCACTGTCAGCGAGATCAGTAAGAACTACGACGGTATCCGACTGGGATTCGATCTGGCAAGATAAGCATTACATTACGTTCATGTCCTGAAGTACATGAACCAGATATAAGCGAGCGCAGCCACGATGACGAGCATCACGATGCTCTTGATCAGGCAGCTCGCTATTTTTTTGATGACCAGGAATACAACCACCACAACGGCGATGGCGAAAAGATAAAAATAGAAATCTTGACTCATGAATGCGTTATTCGTATATAGGTTACTTGAATACGTTTAAGAAACTATCGGGAATCGGGGTGGCAAAATCCATCCGCTCATGTGTAACAGGATGCTCAAAGCAGAGCATATAGGCGTGCAGAGCCAGACGGTTACAAGGATCATCGCCATTACCATACTTTGTATCGCCACAAACGGGATGTCCCATATCAGCAGAATGCACGCGTATCTGATTCTTCCTTCCTGTCTCCAGTTTATACTCCACCAGCGAATAGCCGTTCCTGCGCTGTAGCGTATGGAAATGCGTCACGGCGTACTTCCCCCCATTGTCAACCGGTGACGAATAGGTGAAATAGGCCTTGTTGTCCTTCAGCCAGTTGGCAATCGTTCCACCCTCTTCTTTCACTTCACCACTCAACACGGCCACATATCGACGGTCATAGACAATCTGATGCCATTCTTTCTCGAGCGCCTGCTCGGTCTTCATGTCCTTGGCATAGATCATCAAGCCACTGGTGTCACGGTCAAGACGGTGCACCACATGCGCATGACAGCGTTGATGACTTTTGTGGAAATAGTCGTCTAACACACTTTTCACATTGAGAGACGAATGACCGGCAGCCATGGATAAGATACCGATCTTCTTTTCCACCACCACCAGGAACTCATCTTCATATACAATCTTGACATATCTGCTCTTCAATACCTCCTGGTTGCGCTTGGTCTTACTCACCATCACGTCCATTCCTGGTTCCAACGGATAATCAAACTGTGTCACCGTTGTGCGGTTCACACGAATACCACCACCCTTCAGTGTCGCCTTGATCTTGGTGCGACTGCTCCCCTTGATGTTCTCCAAGAGGAACGGCAGGAGTTGCTGCTCTTGTTGCACGCGGTAGTGATCGTACTCACCCTGCTTTTCGTTATAGATAAACTTCTTCATACCTTTCATTTCAAAATGAGCCCCTGATTCACATCAAGGGCCCATAACAACACAAACACAAAATACATGTCTGTCTAAGACAGGCCATGCTTTATCTTACTGAATACCGTCCTCGCGCAGTTTCAACTGCCATTTCCAGGCAGAGCGGAGCACGTCTTCTATATTCGCTTCAGCTTTCCAGCCAAGTACCTTGTTGGCTTTCTCCACATTTCCCCAGACCTTCTCAATATCACCCTCACGACGGGGAGCATAGGTCCAGTTCAGTTTCACGCCCGTGGCTTTCTCAAAGCCTTCCACCACTTCCAAGGTACTCAAGCCTGTTCCCGTACCGATATTGAATACCTCCACAGGATCGGTGTCAGGATTATCGAGCACTCTTTCCATGGCTTTTACATGAGCCTTGGCCAGATCAACCACATAGATATAGTCGCGGATGCAAGTACCATCGGGTGTATCATAATCGTTACCGAACACCTTCAACTGCTCGCGAATACCGATGGCCGTCTGGGTAACAAAGGGAATCAGGTTCATGGGAACGCCATTGGGCAGTTCGCCAATCAGGGCAGAAGGATGCGCACCGATGGGATTGAAATACCGCAGGATGACCGCCTTGATATCAGCGCCGCTGTGGATATAGTCCTGGATGATTTCCTCGTTGATCTGTTTCGTGTTTCCGTAAGGTGACAGCGCCTGCTGAATAGGGGCCTTCTCTGTTACAGGAAGGTTCTCCTTCGACGGCTGTCCATAGACGGTACAACTGGAAGAGAAGATAATACCCTTCACACCGTATTCCGGCATCAGCTCTAACAGGTTCAGCAACGACGTAATGTTATTACGGTAATAGAGCAAAGGTTTCTCCACACTCTCGCCTACTGCCTTACTGGCGGCGAAATGAATGATACCTTTTATATCGGGATATTTCCTGAAGACATTCTTCAGGGCAGAAAGGTCACAGCAATCCACCTGCTCGAAAGCCGGACGCTCACCGGTGATCTTCTCGATTCCGTCGATTACCTCAGCCTTAGAGTTGGAAAGGTTATCGACAATCACCACACGATAGCCGGCCTGCTGCAGTTCCACTGTGGTATGACTTCCAATGAAGCCCGTACCACCGGTAACAAGGATAGTCTGTTTCATCTTATTGTTCTGTTGATAATATACACCGTGCAAAGGTACGATTAAGTGAGCGAATAACCAAATAAAACCTTGTTTTTTTGTATACCGAGCCTTTTTTGTGCAAGGGTTAATCCAGACCGAACAGCGTACTCAATCCGCCGTCAACACCCGAGAAGCCCATGAAGGCCAGACTCAGTAATCCGGCAGTAACCAGTACGATGGCCGTTCCCCGCATGCCTTTGGGAATGTTCAACAAACTCATCTGCTCACGAATACCGGCAAACACCACCAAGGCCACGCCAAAGCCGATGGCCGTAGAGAAGGCATAGACGATACTCTGCAGCAGGGAGAACTCTTTCTGAATGACGAGGATGGCTACACCGAGCACGGCACAGTTCGTGGTAATCAGCGGGAGGAAGATACCCAGTGCCTGATAGAGCGCAGGAGAAACCTTCTTCAACACAATCTCCACCATCTGCACCAAGGCGGCAATCACCAGAATGAACACGATGGTTTGCAGGTACTGCAGTTCGAACACGTCCAACACGAAATGCTGGATGAGGTAGGTGACGATAGTGGCCAGCGTCATCACGAAAGCCACTGCAGCCGACATACCCAACGAGGTGTTCACTTTCTGTGAAACACCCAGGAACGGACAGATGCCCAGGAACTGCGACAGGATGATATTATTAACGAATATCGCCGAGATAAAAATCAGAATATATTCCATATGAAATCGATGTTACGTTATTAAGAATCTTTTCTCATCTTGTTCACAATAGCCACCAGGAATCCCAGTGTGATGAAGGCGCCCGGAGGCAGCACGAACATCAGCATGTTATAGGTTTCGGGCAATAGCGTAAACCCGAAGATACTACCGGCACCCAGCAGTTCACGACAGATTCCTAAGAGTGTCAGACCCAGGGTAAAACCAAGACCGATACCGATACCGTCCATCAGACTGGCACCTGTACTGTTCTTGGCAGCGAAGGCCTCAGCACGTCCTAAGATAACGCAGTTTACCACAATCAAGGGAATGAACAATCCCAGTTCCGCATACACATCAGGTACATACGCCTGCATCACCATCTGCAGGATGGTTACGAACGAGGCGATGACCACGATAAACACCGGGATACGCACCATGTCGGGAGTGAGTTTCTTGATCAGTGAGATCACCACATTCGAGCAGATCAGCACAAACATCGTAGCCAGACCCATGGAGAGTCCGTTGATGGCGCTGGTGGTTGTAGCCAATGTGGGACACATACCCAACATCAAGACGAACGTAGGGTTCTCCTTGATGATTCCGTTTTTGATAATACTTATATAATTCATTGAACTTTGATCTTTGAACTTTAACTTCGAATTGCCAATTGTCAATTTTCAATTATCAATTGTCAATTTGTTTACTCGCTCCCGTTGCCCCATCGATGGGCGTATTCTTATAGGCCTTATAGGCATTGTTCACAGCCAGGAGGAAGGCCCTGCTGGTGATGGTCGAAGCTGTAATCGCATCTACCTGTCCTCCATCCTTGCTCACAACCAGTTCCTCCTTCGGGTTCTTCCCGATGATGTTTCCTTTCCCTCCTTCCTGGAACCATTTATCGGCCTTGGCACCCAGTCCTGGTGTCTCAGCATGTTCCAGTAAGGTATATCCAAGAATCTTTCCTTCCGGGTCGAACCCCACCAGGATTTTCAGGTTTCCTCCGAATCCCATCGTTGTACTCTCAACAGCAGCACCGAGGTCTTTTCCCTGCTTATCCTGTGTCTGATAGATGGTATAAACCAGTTCCTTTCCTTTGGCATCAGTCTGCTTGACCACATCCGACTTAGCCACAACCAGGTCGTTGCAAGCCATCACTGTCTTGATGCCGTCGGCCAGTGCCTTCTCTTTCTGATAGGCAATGGGGTCTTTCGTCAGCTGGTTCAAGGCTGCGAGAATACCACCGGTTATCACAGCTACGCTCGTCAGCACCAGCGCCATGTTCGTTATAGATGATTTCAGTTTTTCCATAATCGACAAGTATTAATTCTTTGTAGGCACTTCTCCGAAACGTTTGGGCTTCACATACATATTGATCAGCGGTGTGAAGGCATTCATGATGAGGATGGCGAATGACATTCCCTCAGGATAGCTGCCCCAGTTTCTAATGACAACCGTCAGTAAACCGATGGCCACGCCATAGATCAGCTGTCCGTTGCCAGTCATAGGAGATGTAACATAATCGGTAGCCATGAAGATGGCGCCGAGCATCAGACCGCCCGTGAGGATCTCGGCGAAGGGATCTGCATAAGCAGGATTCGCCAGATGAAGGAGACCGCTGAACACAAACACCGTGACGATAATACTCACGGGAATGTGCCAGGTGATGATCTTCTTCCATAGCATATATACCAGACCTAACAACAAGGCCAGGGCGCACACCTCGCCAATGGTTCCCAGTCCGCCGGTAGGATTAGACCCCAACAGCAGGTGAGTGGCCGAAGGCAGTTGGTCGAGCAGCGAAGCATCGCCCGTCTTAATGGCTGTCTTCATGATGGCCAATGGTGTAGCCCCCGTCTCAGCATCGAGATAGCTCGTAAGCTGACCAGCCACGGGCCAAGAGGTCATCTGTGCCGGGAAGCTGATCAACAGGAAAGCACGTCCAAGCAAGGCCGGGTTAAAGATATTCTGTCCCAGTCCACCGAAGGTCATCTTCCCTACTCCGATGGCAAACAGCGCACCGATGATGATGATCCATACAGGTAGGTTCGAAGGCAGGTTGAATCCCAACAGAAGACCCGTCAGTATGGCCGAGCCATCACCAATCGTTGTCTTCTCCCTTCTCAGAATATATTTGGTAATGGCCCACTCGAAGAACACGCAGGCTATAACACTGGTGGCAAGAACGATGGCAGAACCCAGTCCGAAATAGAACAGGGAGACAAGCAGAGCCGGAACAAGAGCGATGATCACGCCATACATGTTTTTCTCTACTGTGTCGTTGCCATGGGCATGCGGTGATAGTGAAACAATTAATCTACTCATAATTATCGTATTTCATTATTCTTACTACTTGGCAGCTCTGCTGCGAATGATTCCCATAACTGTTGTCTTACCCAGACGGATATTGTCGAGCAACGGACGATGGGCAGGACAGGTGAACTGACAAGAGCCACACTCGATACATGAGGTGATATCCTCAGCTTCCAGTCGTTCCCAGTTCTTCAAGCTGGAGAGGGTGGCCAGCAAGTAAGGCTCCAGTCCCATAGGACAGGCGCTGACACACTTGGCACAACGGATGCAAGGCATAGCCTCCTTACGGCGAGCATCTTCATCAGAAAGCACGGTCACACTGTTCGTACCTTTACAGATCGGTACTTCGGTACTGGTGAGAGCTTTTCCCATCATCGGACCGCCTGCCAACAGCTTGTTCTCCCCTTCTGGCATTCCACCGCAGAGGTCAATCAAGTCTTGCATAGGTGTTCCCATTCGAACCAGGAAGTTACCTGGATTCTGCAGCTTCTTACCAGTCACGGTTGTGTATCGTTCAAACAAAGGTTTCCGCTTCATAACTGCTTCATATACAGCAAATGCAGTACCCACATTCTGAACAATCGCTCCAACGTTTACAGGGATGGCTGGCGGTGCAGGAACCTGACGACGGATGACTGCATCTACCAGCTGTTTCTCGCCTCCTTGCGGATAGCGTTGCTGCAGCGGAACCACTTCAACATTGTATTTGGAGCCATTGAACTTTTCTGCGCACTTTTGGGTGAGCAGCTCAATGGCCGCAGGTTTGTTGGTTTCAATACCGATATAGCCAGTAGTAACCTTGGCTGCCACCATGAGCAGTTCCAATCCTACCAGAATCTCATCAGCCTTCTCCATCATCAAACGGTAGTCGGCTGTGATATACGGCTCGCACTCCACCGCATTGATAATCACGCATTCAGCCTTAGCAGTGGGCGGTGGAGAGAGTTTGATGAAGGTTGGGAACCCTGCGCCGCCCATACCCGTGACGCCAGCCTCCTTTACCCGATTGATAATCTCTTCAGGCGTCAGTTCGGGATGATCGGCCAACAGTTCCAGTTTATCAGAGCGGTCGATACCTTCTTCCCATTCATCGCCCTCCACATTGATGATGATCACAGGCTTCCGATAGCCTGTTGCATCAATGGCAGTGTCCACCTTGAACACGGTTCCCGATACCGATGAATAGATGGGAGCCGAGACAAAGCCGCCAGCTTCAGCAATCAGGGTTCCCACCTTCACCTTATCGCCCTTGGCGACAACAGGCTTGGCAGGAGCACCGATATGTTGCGACAACGGGAAGATAGCCTGTTTGGGCAGGGGTGCCACCTTGGTCATCACTTCATGGGTAAGCTTGTTCTCCTCCGGATGAACGCCACCTATTCGGAATGTTCTGCTTTTCATGCTGATTCCTCCTTTCTTTCTTGGTTGCTAGTTGTACTAGATGTACTAGCAGTACTAGTTGAACTAGTTATACTCGCAGTAGTAGGTTCTGGTTTCGGCTTGGGGGCCGGGAAGTTCACGGCATGAATAGCGTGGGTGGGACAAGCCTCCACACACTTCTTGCACAAGCGACACTTGTTGAAGTCGATATAGCTGAGGTTATTCTGTACTGTGATAGCCTCGAACTTACACTCCTTCACGCACTTGCTGCAACCGATACAAGCCGCCTTACATGCCTTCATGGCAGCAGGTCCCTTGTCCTTGTTCATACAACTCACATAGACGCGACGATTCTTGGGTCCTTTCTTGCGCAGCTCGATGATACTTCTCGGACAAGCCTTCACGCAGGCACCACACGAGGTACACTTATCATCGTCAACCTCAGGGATTCCCGTTTCCGGGTTGATCCTGATGGCATCGAACTGACAGGCGGCTACACAGTCGCCGCATCCCAAACAGCCGTAGCCGCAAGCCGACTCACCAGCGCCAGTGGCATTCATGGCAGCACAAGTGAGCAGACCGTCATATTCAGCAATTTGCGGACGGAGGGAACAGGTGCCGTTACAACGTACCACGGCCACCATCGGATCAGTGGCAGCCACTGCCATTCCCAACAGATCGGCCGCCTTACCCATCACGTCTGCACCGCCCACAGGACAGTTCAGTCCTTCCAACGATCCTCCATCGGCAGCCTTCACCAAAGCTGAAGCCAGTCCTGAGCAGCCTGCGAAGCCACATCCGCCGCAGTTGGCGCCAGGAAGCACTGCCGTTACCTGAGCAATCCGAGGATCTTCCTGAACAGCAAACTTCATGGAACAGTAATACAGTATCAGCGCTGCAATCAGCGCGATACCTCCAAGAACGATTACTGCCGTCAAAATAAAGCTCATCATCATGTATTTGTTTTAGTTATTCGTAAGTTTCTCCACTTGGAACGTGAAACTCTCCTTCAATCTGTCACGGAACAGATACAATATAATATAATAAGGTATGAGGAAGAGAATCCCCGTCAAGGCCATTACCGGTTCACTGTCGGTAAACAAGCTACAGCCGAACACAGCAGCAACGACAATCAGGAAAGGAACAACAAAGGCCATCATCACGGCACGCATGCCCGTTCGCTCTGCGAAGGTCAGAATCACCGTTTCACCGACACCAAACCGACTGATATCCTTCACATGGTCCACATCTACCATTTTCTCCTTCTGTTCGGAAATATGGCAATGGGCAGATACGCTGCACTCAGAACAGGCAGCGCGCTGAGTAATCCGCACTTGCATACTATCTCCGGTAATACTCGCTACCGTGCCTTGGTGAACGATCTGATGCCCCATGAAACTCCCTTCGTTTTTGTATCCCGTCTGCTTTGTCGAGTTTACATTGCAAAGATACGAAATTGTTTCCTATTAGCCAATAAAAAACAAGCAAAATATTTTGTAGTTCGCACAAAATAGCTTAACTTTGTATCGTAAAACAAAGAAATGTATGCAAGTTACTGAACAAACCACCCAGCAGATTGAGCGCAGCATCAAGAAGATTGCGCAAAAGCTGCCTGCCAATGAGGAAACCTCTTTGCTCACCGATATCCATCTGCTCGTTTCGCAGGATAGCGGTGAACTGATTGCTTATGATGATAACGATCAGGAGATTACCCGTTGCGTGGTGGAACAGTGGATTGACAACAAGGACGAGAGTTTCTACGATGAGGTCACAGCTATCCTCCGCAAGGAACTGCATCAGATGCACGAGGTTGTTGACAATCTCGGTATCATGAAGCCATACAGTTTTGTATTGGAGAACGATGACAGGGAAGCTGTCGCCGAGTTGTATGTGGCCGATGATGACACCATTATCCTTGGTGGCGACCTGATGGAAGGCCTCGACCAAGACCTTGACAGTTTCTTTGATTCATTAATGAAGGGATAGGTGCTCCTATCCCTTCATTAATGTTTGGATCTCCTCATCGGTGGCCAGGTTGTAGTCACCGGCAATGGAATACTTCAGCGTGGCGGCAGCCAGTGCATAGTCGAGTATTTTCTGCGAATCATTCCCAAAGGCATTGATTGCATGCAGCTGTCCTGCTGTGAAGGCATCGCCCACACCCATTGAATCCACGATTCCCTGTATGTCGTAGATCCTGGTGGAATACAGTTTCCCGTCATCCCACAACAAGGCTGTCAGCGTATTTCTGCTGGAACTGATCATGTTACGCATTCCCATGAGCCATTTCTTGCATCTTGGCCAACGCGCATGTATCTCATCGAACCACTCCCTATACACCTCCATGGGCATCTCATAGTCGGACGACATCGCCGGGAAGGGAACCTTCCTGTCGGTCATGTACTCATACTCTATCACGTCGGCAAACACCACATCCGCATAGCTGAGCATCTTGCTCAGCGTGGCCTTCGGCTCAGCCCCGTATTTCCACAGGTTCTTGCGGTAATTGATGTCGAACGAAAGTGTGAGTCCCATCTCGTCTGCAATATCGAGTGCCTCGAAGGTAGCATCGGCCGACTCCTTCGATACCGCCCCTGCAATACCAGAAGCATGGAACACAGCAGCATCGGCAAAGATCTTCCGCCAGTCGATCATTCCCGGCTCCAGATAATAGAACGACGAATAGGCACGGTCGTAAATCACTTTAGAACTGCGCATTCCGGCAGAGCCCTCGTAATAGTACGACCCCATGCGGTCGCCGCCATAGAGTACATGCTGCGTACCCACATTGAACTCACGAAGCGTCATGCAAGAAGCGCGCCCGATAGGACTATCGGGCACGCGAGTCACATATTCCACATCATCACCTAACGTTGCCAGCGACACGGCCACATTGGCCTCACTGCCACCGTAGTCTCCGAAGAATGCTCTGCCTTGCTGCAGACGGTTATGCTGGTCCTTGGAAAAGCGGAGCAGAAGCTCTCCGAAGGTAATAATCTTATTTTTCATTGATTCTTCTCCTACGGCATCAATCAAGATTCAAGCACTTCTTGATAGCTGCCACTTTCGCATCCGTAGTCTTCATGCTCTGCTCATAGTCGGCAGCACTCTTGAAGGCCGGATCTTTCACTTCTGTATAGAACTTGATCTTCGGCTCAGTACCTGAAGGACGAACGCTTACCTTCGTGCCATCCTCGCAGAACCACTGAAGCACATTACTGCTATCGGGCATGTTCAGTTTCTCCACACTACCGTCAGCCTTCTTGGCCTCGAGTGTCTTGAAGTCCTTGCACAGTGTAACCTTAGATCCACCCAACTCCTTCGGCGGGTTGTTGCGGAAGTCGGTCATCATCTGCTTGATCTCGTCGGCACCCGACTTACCTGGACGAACCACGTTGATGGTCACCTCTCTAGAGAAGCCATACTCAGCGTAGATATCCATGAGCAGGTCGTAGAGTGTCTTACCGTTGTCACGAGCCCATGCTGCGATTTCACAGATCAGACAGATAGAAGCTGGTGAATCCTTGTCGCGTACCTTGTCGAACGGCAGGAAGCCAAAGCTCTCCTCACCACCACCGATGTATTTCTTCACTCCCTCGGATACGCGGATCTCGTTGGCAATCCACTTGAAGCCCGTGTAGCAGTCGCGCAGCTCCACACCATTCTTCTGGGCAATCTTGGCAATCACCTCAGTGGTAACGATGGTCTTTACGAGGAACTCATTACCCTTCAGCTGACCCAGTTTCTTCTTGTTGGCGATGATATACCAAGAGAACATCATACAAGTCTGGTTACCATTCAGGATCTCCCACTCACCCTTAGAGTTACGGCATACAATGGCCAGACGGTCGGCATCGGGGTCAGAAGCAATCACCAGGTCGGCATTCAGCTTCGTACCTAACTTCATACCTAATGTCATGGCCTCGGCATTCTCGGGATTCGGAGAAACCACCGTGGGGAAGTTACCGTCGATGACCATCTGCTCGGGTACCACGTGGATATTCTGGAAGCCCCATGAGCGCAGTGCCATTGGGATGATCACACGTCCTGTACCGTGCATCGGAGAATACACAATGTTCAGGTCTTTCTGGCGCAGGATTACATCTTGATCCACCATCGCTTCCTTCACGGCCTGGATATAATCCCAGTCCATCTCACCACCGATGGGGATGATCAGTTCCTTGTTTCCTTCGAACTTCACATCATCGATCTTCACCTTGTTCACCTCGTCGATGATACCCTTGTCGTGTGGTGCCAATACCTGTGCACCATCGTCCCAATAGGCCTTGTAGCCGTTGTACTCCTTCGGGTTGTGCGAAGCCGTTACGTTTACACCGGCCTGACAGCCCAGATGACGGATGGCGAAAGAGATTTCTGGCGTAGGACGCAGACTCTCAAAGAGATACACCTTAATACCGTTGGCAGAGAAAATGTCGGCTACAGTCTCGGCAAACATCCTACCGTTGTTACGGCAGTCGTGACCTACCACCACAGCGCTCTGCTTACCAGGGAAGGCTTTGTTGATATAGTTGGCGAAGCCCTGTGTGGCCATACCTACGATATACTTGTTCATACGGTTCGTACCGGCACCCATGATACCGCGCAGACCGCCTGTGCCGAACTCGAGGTTCTGGTAGAACGCATCAATGAGATCGGTCTTGTCCTCATTGTCGAGCATGGCCTGTACTTCTTTCCTTGTCTCCTCGTCGAACGACGGTGACAACCATTCCTTTGCTAATTGCTCACATTGCTTGATGAGCGCTTCGTTATTTGCCATATACCTGTTGTTTTTTAGTTAGTAAATGATTTATGGGTTCAAAGATAATAAAAAACCAGCAAACCGCAAAATTATTTGGGTAAATTATCACAACGGTTTCTTTGGAAGGCTGGTTGGAGGGAGTTATAAGGCTGATTAGAGGGAGTTATCAGCCTAGTTTCTTGGTGCAATCAGCCTTGTTAGTAGAAGCTATGTTTTTACCATAGTTTCCACTATATTAAAAAACTTAGCAAAACATGATACATTTTGAAAGAATATTTGTACTTTTGCAATCGATTTGACATTTTTTGTTTAACATAATCAATAAAACGACATGAAAAGACAGGTTATCAAGACGGCAACACTTGCCGTAATCATGGCTGTTTTCAGTAGTACAGCAGCCATGGGACAACAGACAAGCGAGTCAATCGACTGGAAAAAAGATTTTACCAGTCGCATCACCTTCAACGGCTATGCCCAGGGAGGCTGGTCGTACCAGAACCCCAACGGGGTGAAGACCAATAGTTATAACCTTAAACGCACACTACTATGGGCCAAGGCACGAATTACCGACCGCTGGTCGTTCATGTTTATGCACGACTTCTCGAGCGTAGTTCAAGAGTATTACACCGATTACAGACTCTCTAACGACAAGTCACTGAGTGTACGACTCGGTCAGTTCAAGCATTCCTATTCGATGGAGAACCCGCTATCGCCGACCATGCTCGAGCTGATTGACGTATATTCACAGGCTGTGCTTTATCTGGCTGGCGAAGGACCGGATCCGCTGAATGGCGTGAACTACGGTCGTGACATGGGTCTGATGGTGTTTGGCGATCTTGCTAAGGGAGCGCTGCACTACGAGCTCGCTTTGATGAGCGGTCAGGGTATCAACCGCAAGGACCTGAATAATCAGAAGGATTTCCTTGCGAAGTTGGAAGTGAAGCCTTTCGACGGCTTCCGTATTGTTGGATCAGGCTATTTAGGTACAGGCTGCGCCGTGGGCAAGGCTGCCTGGAACCCCGATATACAAGTAGGCGACAATTACAAGCGTAACCGCTACAGCGTAGGTGCTGAATACAAGACAGCTGCCTACACAGGAAGTAAGTACAAGGAAGCCCGCCCTGCCAGCGTTCGTGCTGAGTGGTTAGGCGGACAGGATGGAGAGGTTGGCAGTCGTGGTGGTTATGTCACCACCTGCATCCCCGTGGTGGACGCACTCGACGTAGTGGCCAGCGGTGAGACATACGACCGTAATACAAAGGTGGACGGATGGGATCAGACAAACCTCACCGTGGGTTTGCAGTACTGGTTCTACAAGAAATGCCGTCTGCAGCTGCAGTACACCCGCTGTTTGTGCGGCGAGAACATCAGTTCACAGGATTACGACTGGCTGCAGGCTCAGGTACAAGTGGCGTTCTAATTGTAAACAGAAAATTGAAAAGTAAAAAATGATTATAAAAGTATTATTGACCATCATCTTCCTGGTCGTGATGATTGGCGTGGGTGTTTACACCCGTAAGCAGGCCAGTAGTGTAGAAGGGTTCGTATTGGGTGGACGTGCTGTGGGTCCTTGGCTCACCGCTTTCGCCTTCGGAACGAGTTATTTCTCTGCCGTGGTCTTTGTGGGCTACGCAGGACAGTTTGGATGGAAATACGGTATGTCTTCAACATGGATCGGTATCGGCAATGCCGTCATCGGTTCCTTACTGGCCTGGATTCTTTTAGGTCGTAGAACCAAGCTGATGACACAGCACATCGAGAGCCGTACCATGCCCGATTTCTTCGGCACACGCTTCAACGATCAAGGTCTGCGGGTAGTGGCATCAGTCATCGCCTTCGTCTTCCTTATCCCCTACACAGCCGGTGTATATAAAGGAATCTCCACCCTCTTCGAGATGGGATTTGGCATTCCATACGAGTATTGTGTGATCATCATGGCAATCCTCACCGCCGTCTATGTGATTCTTGGAGGTTATAAGGCTACGGCCATGAACGACTTCATCCAGGGCATCATCATGCTCTTCGGTATTGTTGCAGTAATCCTGGCCGTACTGCATGCACAAGGCGGTCTGACTGCTGCTGTGGAGAAGCTGGCTGCACTGCCTTCCGACGCTGATCCTGCTGTTAACGGAGGCTTTGCTTCATGGTTCGGTCCTGATCCTTCCGGACTGTTAGGTGTGGTGATTCTGACATCTCTGGGAACCATGGGTCTGCCGCAGATGGTGGGTAAGTTCTACTCCATCACCGACGAGAGTGCTATCAAGCGCGGAACGATCATCTCTACGATCTTCGCCTTCGTGGTGGCTGGTGGCTGCTATTTCCTCGGTGGTTTCGGACGACTGTACGAACCGGTTGTTGCCAACGGTAAGATTGCCTTCGACAGTATCGTTCCTGCCATGTTGGTAACCCTGCCCGATATTCTCATCGCCCTTGTGGTACTGCTGGTGCTCTCCGCATCCATGTCAACATTGGCTTCATTGGTGCTCACCTCTTCTAGTACGATGACACTCGACTTGATCTACCGCGACAAGAAGTCATTGCCCGGTGAGGTGGAGGATGGTTCCATTGATGATATCGTAGCAGAGAAGATTGAACGCCGTAAGGTGGTGGTGATGCGCGTACTGATTATGTTCTTCATCGCTATCTCCTTGCTTATCGCCTTGAATCCCCCCACCTTCATTGCCCAGCTCATGGGTATCTCTTGGGGTGCATTGGCTGGTGCCTTCCTGGCTCCGTTCATGTTAGGTCTTTACTGGCGTGGTGTGACGACTGCTTCTGTATGGGCTTGCTTCGCCTGGGGTGTCGGTCTGACGGTGGCAAACATGCTGCTGGGCAATCCCATCAACCCCATTAACTGCGGTGCTATCGCCATGGTGGGAGGTTTCCCAGTAGTGTGGATCGTCAGTCTGATTACCAGGAAAATGCCAAAAGAGAAGGTTGATTGTATCTTCGAGTGCTACAAATAACTACCTGCTACCAATATAAAGGAATATCATTCCAAGCAGTACAAGAGCAAGGTCAACAGCCTTGCTCTTTAAATTTTTCTCATGGAACACCACGGCACCGAAAAGGAACGATACCAACACGCTTCCCCTGCGGATCATGGATACAATGCTGATCATGGCACCAGGAACGCTCAGGGCATAGAAATAGACGAAGTCAGCTGTGCTGAGGAAGATGCTGATGAAGGGAATGCTCCAATGCCAGTGGAAGGAGGTGCGTTGATGGCGGCGAGGCCACCACAGCAGCATCAGCATACAGAACATCAACACACACTGATAGAGCGTGTACCAACCCTGCACCATCATTCGGTCAAGGCCTACCCCGCCCTCGCTGACAGGTGCCATAAGGTATTTGTCATACAGTCCGCTGACAGCTCCAAGTAAGGCGGCAAGTACAATAAACCAAATCCAGTTGTTGTGCTTGAAATCGATTCCTTCTTTCTTTCCACTTCTGCTCAGCATATAGAAAGAGGCTATTGCCAACAGGACACCAATCCACTGATACACATTCAGACGCTCGCCAAAGAAAAGAAAAGCACCCATGAGTACCATGACAGGACGGGTTGCGTTGATCGGTCCGACAATGGTCAGCGGCAGAAACTTCATACCAAAGTAACCGAACACCCAACTCGACAAGACTATAATCGACTTCAATACAATATATTTGTGGACTTCCCAGCCGCCAGAGCCTACATGAAAGATGCTGCCGTCGAGAACATTGGTATGTGATGACAACAGGATCAACGGCAAGAAGATCAGGGAAGAGAACAGGGTGTTCAGGAACAAGACAGGAATGACCTCATTGGAACTAAGTGCCTGTTTCTTAAAGGAGTCGTAACAGCCTAACAGGGCTGCGGAAAAGAATGCTAAAAGGAGCCACATGATGAGAAGTGATAAGAGAGAAGTGATAAGAAAAAAGTTTGATTACCACTATGATGCTGAAGTCAAGTTTGAGGATAGGACACATCTTCGAGGAAGAGGGCGTGGGCAGGCATGCTTTCTCCTGCATCGGTACGCTTCTTCCCTTCTATAATCCTGCAGAAGTCATCTATAGACAGACGACCGCGCCCCACATCGATGAGCGTTCCCACCACGGCTCGCACCATGTTACGTAAGAAGCGGTTGGCGGTGATCTCGAAGTACCAGCTATATGGCGACTGCTGAACCCAGCGTGCGACGGTAACCTGACACAAGGTGGTCTTCACATCGGCATGACTCTTACAGAAAGCGCCGAAGTCGGAATAGGTGAGCAGTTTGGCTGCCGCCTCGTTCATCTTATCAAAATCAAGAGCATAATGCAACTCGCAAGATGAGTTCCATAGGAACGGATCTTTCTGTGTATGGATATAATAATGATAGGTACGGGCAATGGCACTGAAACGCGCATGGAGGTCTGAAGGCACCTCTTTCACTTCCGTTACGGCAATGTCATTGGGAAGGATGCGATTGAGTTTATAGGCCAGCTGCTTACCATCAATGATCTGCTCTGTATCGAAGTGGGCCGTCATCTTCCGGGCATGAACACCTGCATCGGTTCTCCCCGCCCCTGTCACAGTTATCTCTTCCCGTAACAGCGTACTCAGACAACGTTGCAACTCGGCCTGCACAGAGTTCCCGTTAGGCTGTATCTGCCAACCGTGGTAAGCGGTTCCGTCGTAACCAAAATATACAAAATATCTTTTCACGACGCAAAGTTACTAATTATATTTTGTTTGTACAAACGAAAGCGGTAAATCATTGCATCAACGGCAAAGATGATGACGTAGATCATACATACCTGCAAGGGATGTAGCGAGGGTGTAACAAAGGTGGAACCAGGCAGGGAGGAAACGCCCTGCAGACAGGTATTCTGGATATGTACAAGCCACGAAAGCGGTACAACGAGCCACGACTGTACTGCCGGTAGCCACATCAGGAGGAAGAAAAGGAGCGAGAGATAGATGATCAGGGGGGTGAACACCATCACAACAAGACTCGACAAGAGGAAATAGCTGGATACATGATGGAAATAATAGGCGGTAAGAGGTGCTACCCCCAATTGGGCTGCAAGGGACACTGACAGGAGTCGCCAGCACCACTTGACGATGGGATGCGACGAGGAGGGTATCAAGGAATAGATACGACCTTGGTAGAGAAGGATAAACGCCACAGCAACGAACGACAACTGGAAGCTGATGTTGAAAAGAATCATAGGATCGGCCACGAGCATGATGATGGCGGTGAAAGCCAAAGCGTTCAGTGATGACCGGTTCCTGTTCTGTAATGACAACAGGGAATAGACAGTCATCATGATGGCGGCACGCACTACAGAGGGTGACATACCAACCAAGACCACATACGACCAAATCGTGATCAGGATCAAACCTTCGACTACGGGGCGCGACCAGTGGTGATAACGTCGGCGCCAACGTGCGGTCATGAAGGAGAACACAAAATAGATAATGCCCAAATGAAGGCCACTTAATGCCAACACATGCGATGCACCAGCTCTTGAATAATCGCTTCTTAGATCTTTGTCAATCAACGATTTATCGCCAAGAGTCATCGCTGACACTATAGCCAGTTCCTGATGTTCCAATCCCTTGTCTGATAAGGTGCTCACCAACTGGTTTCGTAACTCCAAAGCGTTGGTCTGGGCACGTTGCATCATTGATGGAGAAACTTCCTTAGTATCGGTTGGAGATGACGCTAACAACAGACTACGACTCATCAAACAGCCACCGAAAAGGAAGACAAGTAGCATAACAACAACCGACTGCCGCAACTCTTGTCGAACCAAGAGGGTCATCAACAAAAGGATCAGCGCTCCACCCAGCCATAGCCAACAAGGTATAAGACCGGATGTGTAATAAGCCACGACCATCCCCAAAATCAGTAGGACAGTCATACGTACCATGGGATAGAGTTGTATCTTTCCGTTTGTTTTCATAGTAAGAATAAGGTATTATTTCAATGATGCATATGCTTTGTCAAAGTCCTCTTGCCTTGTATATCAGGTCTTTCGCGGCATTGATTTCCTTGAACTTCTTTTCCGCTGCTCGTTTCACATCCTCTCCCAGGGTAGCCACACGGTCGGGATGATGTTTCAACGCCAGCTTCTTGTAGGCCTTCCTTACCTCCTCATCAGTAGCATTCGGCGAAATCTCCAGTACCTTGTAGGCCGCCTCCAGATTTGTGCTTCCATCAGAAAGGTTCAGCATGGAATCCACCTCCTTGTCATTCAGTCCCAAAGCCCTTGCCACTTCTCGTAAGGCATTCACCTCACGGGGGTCAACCACACCGTCGGCGCGAGCCACCTGAGCCAGGAAAGAGAGCATCTGAAGACACTGCTCGTAAGGCAGATGCATGGAAATCTGCTGACAGCTCTGCATCACCACATTCCTATAGGCTGCATCACCCATCTGCTTCTGCTGATCAAATAAACGCTTGAGGATCTGCTCACCTTGTGTTACGGCTCCGTACCCGAAGTTCTGGCGCAGGAACTGGCGCATCATCTCCATCTCGCTGTGCATCACCTTCTGGTCGGCACGGATGATATAAGATGCAAGCACAAGAATACTAAACAGGAAACTGTTCCTGTCTCCCATGTTCACCTGTTGGGCATTCCCGTAAGTCTCGCGATAAGAACTGTCGTAGCGGGAACCGCTACCTCTTCCAATATACTCATTCCCTTCATTGAACGATCCCAACAGTTGATCGAACAGTGAACCCAAGGCATAACCTGCCAGTGCCCCAAGGGGTCCGGCTGTCATAAAGCCTAAGAAGCCACCAATCCATTTTCCTATTGACATAATGAAAAGAGTGAAATGTGGAGTGAGAATTGTGGAGAAAACAAGCTTTCAAACAAAATGTCGGGGTGACAGGATTCGAACCTGCGACACCCTGGTCCCAAACCAGGTGCGCTACCGGACTGCGCTACACCCCGTGCATGTTTGAAATGCGGCTGCAAAGGTACAGACTTTTTCTGAGTCGTGCAAATTTTTACATCATTATTTGATGATGCCCTGCTCAACAAAAATCTTCTTCAAGGCCTGCACACCACGCTCAACTTGCTCTTCTGTATGTGTGGCCATCAAAGCGAAACGCACCAATGTATCCTGCGGAGCACATGCTGGTGGGATAACAGGATTGATGAACACACCGGCATTGAATGCCAATGCTGTTACCAGGAATGTTTTCTCTACGTCGCGGACGTAAAGTGGAATGATAGGACTCTCGGTCTCACCGATCTCAAAGCCCTCCTCACGGAAACGACGCAAGGCATAACGGGTAACCTTCCACAATGCTTCGATACGCTCAGGCTCCTGCTGAATGATGTGCAGTGCTTCGAGTGCAGCTGCTGTGGCTGCAGGGGTATTGGAAGCTGAGAAGATATAGGTGCGACAGGTGTGGCGCAGATAGTTGATGGTGTCGGCATCAGAAGCAATGAAACCACCGATGCTGGCCATCGACTTGGAGAAAGTACCCATGATCAGGTCAACCTCGTCGGTCAGACCGAAATGATCGCATACTCCCCTACCCTGATTGCCGAATACACCGATACCATGAGCCTCATCCACCATGATAGCCACATTGGGATACTTCTTCTTGAGCTTGACAATTTCAGGAAGATTGGCCAGATCGCCTTCCATGGAGAAGACACCATCGACAACGATCAGCTTGATACCTTCTTCAGGCAGACTCTGGAGAACACGCTCCAGGTCAGCCATATCGTTATGCTTGTAATGCAACGGACGGGCAAAAGAGAGCCGACGGCCGTCAACAATACTGGCATGGTCACGATCATCACAGATGATATAGTCGCCTTTGCTCACCACCATGGCAATGACACCCTGGTTTACAGAGAAACCAGTAGAGAAACAAAGACAATCATCCTTATGGATATACTCGGCGATTTCCTTTTCCAACTGAACATGCAGGTCGAGCGTTCCATTGAGGAAACGACTGCCGGCACATCCAGAGCCATATTTATCAAGGGCTTCCTTGGCTTTATCAATGATTCGCTGATCGCCAGTCAGTCCTGTATAGGCATTTGAACCGAACATCAGAACCTTGTGTCCGCCCATTTCCACTTCAGTTCCCTGCTTACCAGTAATTGCACGGAAATAGGGATAAACACCGCGTTCAATAAACTTCTGCGGTTCACGATACTGCTTGTATCTTTCTTGTAAAACTCCCATATATAAGATAGGTGTTATTCAACTATTTATAATTACAGGCTGCAAAGGTACAAAAAATAATGCAATCACTCACCATTTTTTTCAGAAAAAAACAAATAACTATCATTCTTGACCTAAAATTTCCGTTTCTCAAGATTTCTTTTTACCTTTGCAGCGATGATTACAAAGAAGAACATAACATTTATCATCAACCCGATTTCCGGAAGCGTGAAGAAAAACAACATTCCGGATATAATAGAAGAGACGATTGATAAGAGTCTGTTCAACTATTCCATTCAGGAAACCGAAAAGGCGGGTCATGCTGCGGAAATAGCGTATGAGGCCCAACAGAACGGTATAGATGTGGTGGTTGCTGTGGGAGGCGACGGAACGGTCAATGAGGTAGCCCGCTCCATCGTCCACTCCAACACAGCCCTGGGCATCATCCCCTGCGGTTCAGGCAATGGTCTGGCCCGTCATCTGTTACTTCCGATGGATCCGAAGAAGAGCGTTGAAATCATCAACCGCTGCGTCATACACGACCTCGACTACGGTATCATCAACGAAATACCTTTCTTTTGTACTTGCGGTATGGGCTTCGATGCATTTATCAGCATGAAGTTCGCAGAAGCAGGAAAGCGCGGACCGGTTACCTATATCGAGAATGTACTGCGTGAAGGACTCACCTATAAGCCTGAAACCTATCATATTGAAGACGAGACAGGGACATTGATCCGGAAGGCTTTCCTGATTTCCTGTGCCAATGCGTCCCAATACGGCAATAACGCCTACATCGCCCCGCAGGCCTCCATGAGCGACGGTCTGTTGGATGTGATTATCATGGAGCCGTTCGATGTGCTCGAAGCACCTCAGGTGGCCATCGAGATGATGAATAAGACACTCGACAAGAACCAGAAAATCAAAACCTTCCGCACCAAACACATCCATATCCACAGGGAGAAAGAAGGGTATATTCACTACGACGGTGATCCTGTAATGACAACCGCCGATGTGGATATCCAGCTCGTCCATAAGGGAATCAAGATGATTGTCAACCCTGACGGTGATAAGAGTAAACGGCAGCCGAATTTGGTACAGACCGCTTTCAGTGAGTTCTTCAACGACCTCAACATTGTGAGGGAAGACCTTACCAAGATCAGTAGGAACACGCAGGCGCTGAACAAGAAACTGATACGTAAGTTCAATAACCGATAAACGCCTAAGACTAATACGAAAGATAAAAATCTTTCATTAGATCAACATACGCCTCAGAACCGATTGTCAGGACATCTCTCACATAACAGGAAGAAGGTTTTTTCCTATAGCACAACAGAAATCTTTTGGGTTGTTTGCGCAAAGATGTCTTTACTGCACATTCCGCCAAAGGACACAAACCATGGAGAATAGCTTCAGCATCAAACGCATCCCTGCATTCCGTAGGAATGACAGCAGAGAAGACACCGTCTTCATGTAACAAACGCACCACCCCTTGAAACAAATCGGCATAAGTCAGACTCCCTGCATGCCTGGCAGTAGTACGCTGTTCATCTGGACAAGAAAGAGACTGCACAAAAAACGGCGGGTTGCTAACAATGGAGTCGAACCATTCATCTGTATAATCTTGTAAAGAAAGATGACTAATCTGCACTCGGTTTTGGAAGGGTGATGCTGCCACGTTCTCAAGTGCTTGCTTACAAGCCATACCGTCAATGTCAATACCCACCACCTGTGCTTGGGGAAAGCGTTGCGCCATCATCAAGGCTATCAAGCCAGTACCCGTACCGATATCCAGTATTCTCTCCCCTCCTTGGGCCCAGGCCCCGAGTAGTGTTCCATCGGTACCCACTTTCATGGCACATTGCTCCTGATGGATGGTGAATTGTTTGAAACGGAAATACGAATTAGACATATCAAGTGCAAAATTAAGAAAAATATGAGAGATTACACCTAATTATATTAAATATTGTGTTACAAATGGCATTTTATGAAGATAAATGTGTACCTTTGCATCCCAAATTTGAAGTAGAATTATGAGAAATAGTCAAAATAACAGCGCATTCTCCATGATTGCCGACTACGAAGGAGACATCACACGACTCCTTTGTGGAGGAGCTGATGGTGAGGTGCCTATCCTTGCAACACGCAACCTGATCCTCTTTCCTGGTGTTGTATCACCGATTCTGATCGGCCGGTCGGCCAGCATCAGTCTGGTAGAACACCTGAAGGACAAAGAAGACGCTATCTTCGCTGTGTTCTCACAGAAGAACGCCAATATAGAAAACCCTACTAAGGATGATTTATACGAATACGGTGTATTCGCAAAGATTATCCGTGTTCTGGAACTTCCCAATTCCAACAACAACATTACAGTGATTGTTCAAGGACTGGGTAGATGTAATCTGATTTCCCTGAAACGTACCCGTCCTTACCTGAAGGGTGAGGTTCATCTGGCGCCGGAACTCATTCCCGACGATGGAGACACCGAGTTCATGACAGCCATTGCCGACCTGCGTAATGCGGGTATCGATTACATCAAGCAGAACGAAGATATTCCAGATGAGGCTCAGTTCGCCATCCAGAACATCAACAATCATCTGGTGATGCTGAACTTCATCTGCTCCAGCATGCCCTTTGCCATCGAAGAGAAGATGAAGCTGCTCGAGGAGTCGAATCTCAAGGAACGTGTCATCAAGGTGCTGCGCATCATGCACCGTGAACTCCAGCTCGAAGAGATCAAGCAGGATATCAGAAGTCGTACCCGTGAAGACCTTGATGAACAGCAGCGAGAGTACTTCCTGCAACAGCAAATCCGGAACATCAAGGAGGAACTGGGTAACGGCGAAGGATCTCCAGAGCGTAAGGAATTGGTGGAGAAGGCCGAGAAGAAGAAATGGAACGAAGATATACGAACCACCTTCTTCAAGGAACTCGACAAGTTAGACATGCTCAACCCGCAAGGTCCGGAGTACAGTGTCCAGCTGAACTACCTGCAGACACTGGTGAATCTGCCGTGGGGAGAGTTCACCAGCGATGATCTGAATCTGAAGCGTGCGCAGCGAATCCTTGATAAGGACCACTACGGCATGGAGAAGGTCAAGGAGCGCATCCTGGAATACATGGCCGTACTCAGTCTGCGTGGTGACCTGAAGTCACCCATCATCTGTCTTTACGGTCCTCCGGGTGTCGGTAAGACTTCTTTAGGAAAGAGTATAGCCGAGGCCATGAAGCGCAAATACGTGCGCATCTCATTGGGTGGTATGCACGATGAGTCGGAAATCCGCGGTCACCGTCGTACCTACGTCGGTGCTATGCCGGGTCGAATCATCAAAGCCATCCAGAAGGCAGGATCGTCAAACCCCGTCTTTATCCTTGATGAGATTGATAAGGTAACACAGAACACCATCAACGGTGACCCGTCATCAGCGCTGCTGGAAGTGCTTGATCCTGAGCAGAACTCTGCTTTCCATGACAACTATCTGGATGTGGACTACGATTTGAGCAAGGTGCTCTTCATCGCCACAGCCAACGACCTCAATACCATTCCACGTCCCCTACTCGACCGTATGGAGGTGATTGAGGTAAGTGGCTACATCACAGAAGAGAAGATTGAGATTGCCAAACGACACCTCATCCCCAAGGAGAAGGAGAATACCGGTTTGGCAACAGAGCGTTCGCTGCAGTTCAACAAGGCTGCCACGGAAAAGATCATCGAGCAATATACCCGTGAGAGCGGTGTCCGTCAGTTGGAGAAGCAAATCAACAAAGCCCTCAGAAAATTGGCCTTTACCAAAGCCAAGGAGATGGCACTGCCTTACCAAAAGATTACACCAAACGAAATAGAGGGTCTGCTGGGCAAGCCACCCTTCTACCGCGATATCTACCAGGGTAATGCTTATGCCGGGGTGGTAACAGGTCTGGCCTGGACCAGCGTTGGCGGTGAGATTCTGTTCATCGAAACCAGTCTGAGTAAAGGCAAGGGCTCTAAGCTTACGCTTACGGGAAACCTCGGCGATGTGATGAAGGAGTCGGCCGTGCTCGCCCTTGAATACGTCAAGGCCCATGCCGACACGTTGAAGATCGACTACCGCATCTTCGACAACTGGAACATCCATATCCATGTGCCGGAGGGAGCAACACCCAAGGACGGACCGTCGGCAGGTATCACTATCGCCACCTCCATCGCCTCGGCACTCACCCAGCGTAAGGTGCGTAAGAACACTGCCATGACCGGTGAGATAACCTTACGAGGTAAGGTATTGCCTGTGGGTGGCATTAAGGAGAAGATCCTGGCAGCCCGTCGGGCTGGAATCACCGACATCATCATGTGTCGTGACAACAAGAAAGATATCGATGAGATTCCCGAAGTATATCTGAAGGGAGTAACCTTCCACTATGTGGAGAATATTCAGGACGTCTGGGATTTCGCCCTCACGGACGAACTGGTGAAGAACCCTGTAACATTTACGGTTGAAGAAGAGAAGAAATGACATTCGAACTGCAGCATACCGACCCGGCCAGTGATGCCCGTACCGGTCTGATTACGACCGATCACGGACAGATCAAAACGCCTATCTTCATGCCTGTGGGAACGGCAGGAGCCGTGAAAGGTGTTCACTTCCAGGAGCTGCGCGAACAGGTAAAAGCGCAGATCATCTTGGGAAACACCTATCATCTGTACCTGCGCCCCGGACTGGAGGTGTTGCGGGCAGCAGGAGGCTTGCATCAGTTCAACACATGGGACCGTCCCATCCTCACTGATAGCGGCGGTTTTCAGGTCTTTTCCCTGACTGGTATCAGGAAGCTACGTGACGAAGGTTGTGAGTTCCGTTCACATATCGACGGCTCCAAGCATTTCTTCACACCAGAGAACGTGATGGACACAGAACGTATCATTGGAGCAGATATCATGATGGCGTTCGACGAGTGCCCTCCCGGACAGAGCGATTACCAGTATGCCAAGAAGAGTCTTGATCTGACACAACGATGGCTCGACCGCTGTATAAAACGTTTCAACGAGACCGAACCGCTCTATGGCTATTCCCAGAGTCTGTTCCCCATCGTACAAGGATGCACCTATAAGGATTTGCGTCAGGAGGCAGCTAAGTACATAGCAGACCTCGGTGCTGATGGCAATGCGATCGGCGGACTCGCCGTGGGTGAGCCTACGGAGGTGATGTACGAGATGATCGAAGTGGTGAACGATATCCTGCCGAAAGATAAGCCCCGTTACCTGATGGGTGTAGGAACACCTCAGAACATTCTCGAGGCCATTGAACGCGGTGTGGATATGTTCGACTGTGTGATGCCAACCCGCAACGGTCGTAACGCTATGCTTTTCACCTATCAGGGAACGATGAATATGCGGAACAAGAAATGGGAGAATGATTTCTCCCCCATCGACCCTGACGGCTGTGACATCGACCGTCTGCATTCCAAGGCCTACCTGCATCACCTGTTCAAGGCACAGGAACTCCTTGCCATGCAGATTGCCAGCATACATAATCTGGCATTCTACCTCCGACTTGTAGGCGATGCCCGTCAGCACATCGAGCAAGGTGACTTCGTTGCATGGAAACGAAGTGTAATTGAGAACTTAGGAAAAAGAGTCTAACGACGACAGATAATAACAGATTATGCAATACGCAGAGATCAGGAAACATAGAAAACGGCTGAAGATACGCAGATGGGCAGACCGTCATCTCAAATGGTTTATTGTCGCCTGGCAATGGATCAAACAGAAATGGCAACCCATAGCCCGTCGTCTGGAATGGATGAAGAAACTGAATCCGTTCCGCTACATCAAGATTCTTGATCGCTATATCATCCGTAAGTTCATTGGCACCTATTTCTTTGCCATAGCCCTGATCATCAGCATCTCCATCGTCTTCGACATCAATGAGAACCTGGCTAAGTTTACGCAGTTCCATGCCCCATTGAAGGCCATCGTGTTCGACTACTATGCGAACTTCGTTCCCTACTTTGCCAACCTGTTTAGTCCGCTGTTTGTATTCATTGCGGTCATCTTCTTCACCTCCAAGCTGGCAGGAAACTCCGAGATCATCTCGATGCTGGCGTCAGGTGTCAGTTTCAAACGACTGATGCGCCCGTATATGATCTCCGCCGCCTTGATCTCCCTAATGACTTTCTATCTGGGTTCTTACGTCATTCCCAAGGGAACAGTGATCCGTCAGAACTTCGAGACGCTCTATAAGAACAAGAGGAAGAACACCTCAGCAGAGAACGTACAGTTGCAGGTAGGGAAAGGAGTCATCGCCTATATCCAGCACTACGATAACACGATGAAGCGCGGATATGGGTTCTGTCTCGACAAGTTTGAGAACAAGAAGGTGGTCAGTCATATGACAGCTCAGGAGATCCAATACGACACCATCAGTGACTCGAAATATCACTGGAAAGCCTCACAATGGAGGATTCGCGAACTTCGAGGACTACGTGAGAAGATCACCAGCGGTGCCAAGTTGGATACGCTTATCATGATGGAGCCCACCGATCTCGTCTTCTCCAAAGGACAGCAAGAGACCTTCACCAGTCCGCAGCTTAGGGAGTATATCAACAAGCAGATTGACCGCGGTTCCAGTAATGTCGTTCAGTACGAGGTGGAATACCATAAGCGCATCGCTTCCTCTTTTGCCTCATTTATCCTGACCACCATCGGTGTATCGCTCTCCTCAAGGAAACGGAAAGGAGGCATGGGACTTTACTTAGGTATCGGTCTGGCACTCAGCTTTGGCTATATCATGTTGCAGACCGTCTCCTCCACGTTCGCCATCAATGCGAACACACCGCCGATGCTGGCAGCATGGCTTCCCAACATCATATTTACCTTCATAGCATACTTCTGCTACAGGAAGGCACCTAATTAATGCACGTTCCAACATAGGAACCATGCTCAAGTGAATAACGAAAAGAATAGGATAGCATATATGGATTTTTATGATTTAGACCTCAACGACCACGCCCTTGATGCACTGGATGCGATGAATTTCACCACTTGCACGCCAGTACAAGAGAAGTGCATCCCCGAGATTCTGAAAGGAAGAGATGTGCTGGGAGTGGCACAGACGGGAACGGGAAAAACGGCAGCCTATCTGTTGCCGGTGCTCAGCATGCTCGACGATGGCAGTGTCTTCATCGGTGACACCGAGAAGGTGTTTCCTGAGAATGCCATCAACTGCGTGATCATGAGTCCTACCCGAGAGCTGGCACAGCAGATCGACCAAGCCATGCAGGGCTTTGCCTACTACATGCCATCAGTGAGTAGTCTGGCTGTTTATGGCGGTAACGACGGTAACAGATATGATCAGGAGTATAAGAGTATGCGAATGGGAGCTGACATGATCATTGCCACACCTGGAAGACTGCGCAGTCACATCAATATGGGAAATGTGGATCTCAGTCAGGTATCCTTCTTTATCCTCGATGAGGCCGACCGTATGCTCGACATGGGTTTTAGCGATGATATCCTTTCCATTGCTAAGCTTATACCGCCCACTTGTCAGACCATCATGTTCTCTGCCACGATGCCGCATAAGATAGAGGAATTGGCACGTACGCTACTCAAGAATCCTGCCGTAATAAAGCTGGCTGTGAGTAAGCCTGCCGAGAAGATCCATCAGATGGCCTACGTCTGTCATGAGACTCAGAAGCTACGTATCTTAAACCATTTATTTAAGAACGACGAGCTCAAGCGCGTGATTATATTCTCCTCAAGTAAGCTCAAGGTGAAAGATATCAACCGCAGTCTGAGGGCTATGCATGTAAACTGCGCCGAGATGCATTCCGACCTTTCTCAAGCCGAGCGCGATGAGGTGATGTATCGTTTCAAGAGCGGACAGGTGGATGTTTTGGTGGCTACCGATATTGTGGCTCGAGGCATTGATATCGACGATATCGCTACGGTCATCAATTTCGATGTACCACGCGACTGTGAGGATTATGTTCACCGCATTGGGCGAACAGCAAGGGCTGAACGTGATGGTAAAGCTATCACCTTGGTGCGTGGATGGGAGATACGCGACTTCATCAGGATTGAGCAGTTCCTTGAGAAGACAGTAGAGAAAGTTCCCCTTCCCAATGGTATGGAAGGACCAGAATACCGTCCTATGTACAAGAAGACGCCACGTGCCGTCTTCCATCGCCATGGTAAGAAGTCAGAAGGAGGAAAGAATCGAGGCGACAACCGCAGGAAGCCCCGCAGGAAAGCTAAGTCAGAACAGCGTAAGTCAGAACAAAAGAAGGCGTAATCTCATAATTTATCTCTACGGTGGCGTTGCGCCGCATATTCTCCGTTAGCACAACACCCTGCTTCTGCAAGGAAAAGCGAAGGAGCCGTATCTCATCCAACGCCAGTCGGTCGGAAGAGTACAGCTTGTACATGGTTTCCTTCGCACTCCAATGAATCAGTTTCTCATCTATGGTATCTGCCTGTTCATCCTCTCTGATGAACATATGCGCTATTCTGTTCACGCGATCACTGGTATATTCAATGTCCACCGCCACTTCATGGTCGGGCGATATGATTACACAGCAGAAGCCTTTCGTATGACTGATACTGATCTTCCATCCATTCTGCAGAACAGGTTTTCCACTTTGTTCATGAGAGATGGCCCATGACGCATCACCATCGGTCATCTGGCGTAATAAGGCACGCACACATACATACTCCCGTTGCCTCCCTTCAGCATGAAACCGTTTACGGGCCTCCTCATACCACTCAGGGAATGCCGACGGATGCTCTGTCATCTCCCAGATGCCGAGGATGACATGCTCATCGATATGCGTCACTCTCAGTAAAGGCATACTGTTTATTTGTCTGTCGGCTCGTCGTTCTTCTCACGAATCACAACCTTTACCCGTGAGATTCGTCGTTCCTCCAGTTCCATTATCTCGAACAAATAGTTCCGATATTCCAGTTTCTCATGAATGACAGGGAAATCACCTTTGATTTCCAGCAAGAGACCGGCCAATGTATCTGCATCGCCTTCCACTTCGGCAAACTCCTCATCGTTCACCTCGAGGATTCGGCAGAAATCGCTCAACAAGGTCTTACCCTCAAAGATATAAGTATTCTTATTCAGTCGAGTGTAAGTCTTCTCTTCATCATCGTACTCATCATTGATCTCACCTACAATCTCCTCCAAGATGTCCTCCAAGGTAACGATACCACTGGTGCCGCCGAACTCATCTACAACGATAGCAATATGCACCTTGTTCTCCTGGAACTCACGGAGCAGGTCGTCAATCTTCTTCGTTTCGGGAACAAAGTATGGCGAACGGATCAGACTCTGCCAGCGGAATGTGGACGGTTTACCGAGATGTGGCAATAAGTCTTTGATGTAGAGCACACCACGGATATTATCAGAGTTGTTCTGATACACCGGAATCCTACTATAGTTATTCTCCACAATGCACTGCAGTACATCGCGGAAACTACTCTTGATATTCAGGTCAACCACATCCTGCCTACTGGTCATCACCTCTTTCACGGTCTCATCACTGAAGCGGATGATACCCCTCAGCATGCGCTGATCATCCTTGATCTCCTCCTTGTCGGTCAGATCCAATGCCTGCTCCAGATCATCCACACTCAGTATATGACTGTCGGGCTGCAGCACCCTCTCTGCTAGGAAACCGCTGCTAAGCAGCACATTCTCCAAGGGCCAGAACAGTTTTCTGAAGAACATAATGGAATTAGCCACGCGGCGACAGAACGACAATGAGTTCTGACGGGCAAACACCTTTGGTATAATCTCTCCAAACAGCAGGAGGAGGAATGTCAGCAGTACCGATATACACACGAACTCCACCCATGTCTGCTTAAACACCACCAGGTGTGAGAAGACATAGTTAAAGAGCATGATAATGGTCACGTTCACAAAATTATTGGCAATCAGGATCGTGGCAAGCGTACGTTCCGAGTCTTCACGCAGACACTGAATCATCTCGTCCGCACTGCGTTTCTCCCCGTCCAGTTCAGCGACATCCGTCGGCGAAAGACTGAAGATAGCGATTTCGGAACCGCTGGCTAATCCTGATACAATAAGCAGCAGGGCTGCCAAGACGGCAGCCACTACAACGCCCGTAGTAAGAGGCAGAATCTCTGTCGTTTGGGCTATTTCAACAAAAAATGATGGATTCATACATTAAAAGGGAAGTCGATCATTATCTTCCGGTTGAATGGGACTTTCAGAAACCATAGTCGGCTGTTCTGCAGGTGAGTTTTGTCTCGGACTGAGCATCTCCATGTTATCCGCATAGATTTCAGTTACATATTGTTTGATGCCCTTTTGGTCGTCATAACTGCGATAGCGTATTCTTCCTTCCACATACAGCTTGTCGCCCTTATGCACATATTTCTCAACCACCTTGGCCAGTCCTCTGAAAAAAACAACGTTATGCCAGTCGGTCCTGTCAGGAACCTGCGTTCCATTTTGCAGTGTATAGCCTTTCTCTGTTGTGGCTAATCTAACCTGAGCCACGGCCTGATCCTGTTCATAATAGCGTACTTCAGGATCCTTTCCGACATTTCCAATAAGCATTACTTTATTCATCGTATTCAAATGGATAGGTTCAACAATAATTTATTTCCACATTCCCAAGTACTTGAACTTGAAGTTCTTACCCTTGGCTGAGGGGAACTGGCTGCGATTATCAACTCTCTCACGCAGATGTTCCACCACCCTGTTATAAGCATCCTGTCCGCTAAAAGCCTTCACGTTAGCCACGAACTGTGTGTCGCGGTATTCATGCTTCCCAGTTGATGGAATCAGTACCACCCGTTTGAATGTCAACGAAGCCTCATACCAACCCTCACGTTTCTCACTCAGTCGTGCCACGGCTGGAGCAACTGTTTCACGGTGATCGCCTTCAGGAGCATTCGAGCGCAGCGCTTTCTTTTGCTTGAAGTCCATCATGGTAGCGGCTTCAGTCTTGATGATGATGAAATACACACGGGGACGTACCTTATATCTCTTGGGATAGTACACTTCGCTTCCAATATAATCACGCACGTCGGCTTCCAGTTCCGGAGTCATTCCAATCTCAGGAATAGACTTCAGAAAATCGATAGCCTCTTCGACATTATACACCAATGTCTCATTATCAAAATACCTTAAATACAGATTCATTTAGGGTTTGTTTTTCTTTGTTATCACTACCTTCCAACAAAAGGAAGATCTCTTTCATAAAGAGCGGAAAACGGGACTCGGACCCGCGACCCCAACCTTGGCAAGGTTGTGCTCTACCAACTGAGCTATTTCCGCTTGTTTTTCAGACTAAAGTGAAGAGGAGGAGACTCGAACTCCCACGTCGCACTTGACACTACCCCCTCAAAGTAGCGCGTCTACCAATTCCGCCACCTCTCCAACAAAAAGCATTCTGAATGACATAGTGCCCAGAACAGGACTCGAACCTGCACACCTCGCGGCACACGCACCTGAAACGTGCGCGTCTACCAATTCCGCCACCTGGGCAAACACGCGAACAAACGATGTTTATTCTTCGTTGTCATTCAGAATGTGTGGAGCGGAAAACGGGACTCGGACCCGCGACCCCAACCTTGGCAAGGTTGTGCTCTACCAACTGAGCTATTTCCGCTTGTTCTACGAACAATCGGTTTTTTCGGCTACGCTCGGCAGAAAGTGAACTTTTTGCTCTCGCTTGCACGAAAATTCCGCATTGTTATAAGCTATCTCTCTCGATTGCGGATGCAAAGGTAATACATTTTCCTGAATCACCAAAACTTTTCTCCGCTTTTTTTTCAATCCATGCGATTTTTATAATCCTCATAGCTGTATTCCCTCAGCATTTCCAGTTCACCGTCGGCATGCAGGAAAGCAATGGCAGGATGAGGCACGCCGTTGAACATATTGGTCTTCACGGTGGTATAGTGCAGCATATCCTCGAAGATGATGCGCTCTCCCACCCTCAGTTCATGATCGAACTGCCAGAAGCCCATATAGTCGCCGCTGAGACAACTGTTACCGCCTAATCGATAAGTGTGGAATGAGGAGTGTGGAGTGTGGAATGAAGAAGGATCTATATGTTTAGCACCTCTCACTTCGGGATAGTAAGGCATTTCAAGACAGTCGGGCATATGACAAGTGAAGCTGACGTTAAGAATGGCCGTACGGATTCCCTGGTCCTCCACGATGTCAACCACTTCAGCTACCAGCGGACCGGTTTGCCAAGCAAAGGCGCTTCCTGGCTCGAGGATAACCCTCAGGTGGGGATAACGCTGTTTGAGTCCTTTTAATATATAAATAAGGTGGGGCACATCATAGTCTTTCCTTGTCATGAGATGCCCTCCACCAAAGTTAATCCATTTCAGTTGGTCGAACCAAGGCGAAAACTGTTCCTCAATATGCGCCAACGTGCGTTCAAACACATCCGCTCCGCTCTCGCAATGACAATGACAATGGAAACCCTCTATATCATTCGGCAGCTGTTTCGGCAACTTGTCGGCACGCACCCCAAAGCGGGTTCCAGGGGCACAAGGGTTATAGAGCAGTGTTTCCACCTCCGAATAGCCGGGGTTGATACGCAGTCCGATAGAGCACTTTCCCTCTATGCGTTCATGGAAACGTTCATACTGCGACAGCGAGTTGAAGGTCAGATGACTGGAGCAGCGAACGATCTCATCAAAGTCCTTATCGGTATAGGCAGGCGAATAGGTGTGCGCCTTCTCCCCAAACTCTTCTGCTGCCAGTCTTGCCTCATACAACGAACTGGCTGTAGTAGCATGGATATACTCCCGGAAGATGGGAAAGGTCTTCCACAGCGCATACGCCTTGTATGCCAGGATGATTTCCACCCCTGCATCTTCTGCTACACCCGCAATCAGTTGCAGGTTCCTGCGCAGCAGTTCCTCTTCCAGTACATATACCGGGGTTTGCACCCCATCGAAGGTCTGTCTGTCAATATGCATAGAGAGAAGTGTTAAGCGACATACTATAGTCGTTCCGTCACCTTACCAGTTGTTCAGTTTGACTGAAGAACCGCCACTGACTGTACCGCCAACGTTTGCCATACCGCCGAAGTAGGCTGTTCCACCACTGACGGAAACACCCGACTGCAGCGAAGGTGTGGACGAGGTATATACAACAAGTTGCTGGTTACCACCTCTACCAGACGGCTTGCTCGGAGTCTGGAATGCCAAAGCAAGATTGCTGCCACTATACAGTGCATGCCAGCTATTGGCAGTCCACGAAGTAGTGCTCATGCATGTACCGCCGGAGATGCTGGCTCCTTTCTCTATCCCTCCAACAGCTATGACAGTACCACCTTGCACGTAGAGTTTCTTACGATCCTCGCTGTTCGCATCGATAGCCACCTCCGGTTCAGCTCCACCAATTGCATATACCACACCGCCCTTGATGTAGCAGTCACCATTGGCATCGATACCGTCGTTGTTAGTAGAGCGGGCAAAGACATAGCCGCCGCTGATGGTGATGTCCTGACCAGTGTTGATGGCATCATCGTAACTATTGATGGTAATATGACCACCGCTGATCTTCAAAGAGTTCTCACACTCAACACCCTCACCCTTATTACCCGTTGAGGAAACATTGATGGTACCATCGCTGATGGTGATAGCACCGTCGCTCTTGATGCCATTTGCAGATGCGGCAGTGCAGGCAACATTGATAGAACCACCGGTGATATAGATGTTACCACTGTCTTCATCTTCATGATCGGTAGTCTCACCAGTAGAGCTATCACCATCGATTTCACACTGGATACCGTCATCCTCAACACCACTGATGTTGATGGTGCCACTTTCCATGAGGAAGTATTCGTTGCACGAGATACCGTCGCCTACTGAAGATGTCACGTTGATGGTGGCATTCTTGATGGAGAAGTACTCACCAGTCTTGATGGCATGTTTTACATTGCCCTTCACATTCAGCGTACCTTTCTGGGCAAACTCGGCATGTCCCTTAATATATAGACAGCCCTTCTGCGAACCGTTGGCAGCATCCACAAGCGTATTTGTGGTACCTGTAATCACTTTTACCTTGATGCGCTTACCGTTCTGTATGCACACAGCAGCACCGCTATAGACAGGAGAAGAGTTAGTCAACGTCAGTCCGTTCAGTTCGACGGTTGACTTGTAGTATCCCGTTGCATAAAACTCACCGTCAGATGATGAGCCCGACAGTGTATAGGTAACCTCCTCTTCCAGCGAGCTGCTCTGATCAATAGAAACATGGGCACCTCTGATGGAGGGTGTTATGTATTGAGCGATGTTGCCAGCTACGAACACCTTAGCAGATGTACCTTCATAAACAACACCTACAGTACCATCGGTCACTTCTGTGTTATCCACGATGATGCTACTGACATCATTGAGTTTGAAAGCCTTACCCATAATGGTTACCGTGTTACCACCTGAGAAGGTCATATCACCTGTTTGCGAAGCAGGGTACTGATAAGTCACATTACCTACCGTTATGTTCAGCGTTTGAGCTGATGCCGTAAGGACAACGAGCATTACGGCAAAGAGAGTCAGTATCTTTTTCATGGGTTCACTGTCATTTTATGGGTTCCTTTCTTGCTACGTACCACATATACGCCTTTCTGCATCTGGTTTTTCGTTACCTTCTTACCATTCAGGTCGTATATGTCTGTTATTTCATTCCAGTCAGAAACATAGAGCGTTTCGATGCCTGTTGATTCGTCATGGTCAGAGAAATACATCTTACTCAGATTCGAAACGGTGAACGACTGATCACCAGCTTTCAGTGTCGTTCCTGAGATGGAAATGGTTAGTGACGATGACGATACAGATACCCTCGCCCCATCGGTCATCTGAAAGGTCAGATAGGGGTAATCCTCTGCATGAGCTGTAAATGTTCCTAACAGGAGCATCAAAAATAGAAATAGTTTCTTCATATACGTAGTTTTTAGAAATTTGCTGCAAAGATACACTTTTTTTGAACATATTGGAAGAATATGCTCAGATTATGTTTGACAAATTGTCGGATTTAATATGAATTTGCCAAATAATACGATTTTTTGTAATTCCGGTCATTATATGAAGGATTTTATCTATCTTTGCACAGAAATAGATATCATTACTCGTAATATGTACAGTATTAAACTATAAAGTTATGAAAACCATCAAGTTCTTCTTAGGGGCAATGCTTATGGCTTGCATCCCGTTTACAGCAAACGCACAGTTCATGTTCGGAGGCGGAAACCGCGCAAACCAAGACAGCCTTCGCAAGATTGCTGCAGCCGATTATGCCGACATGCTGGCAAAAGTGGGAGTCGGTCAGCCACGTGAAGGTCGCCAGCCTAACAGTCAGGATGAGAGCAAGCACCCCAACTATGATGAGCTCATCGCAAACCCCTACCCTTTCTATCCAGATCCGCTCGTTACAGAAAGCGGCAAGAAGGTCACCAGCGCCAAGATGTGGCAAAAGGAACGTCGCCCGGAGATAGTAAAACTGTTCGAGTACAATGTCTATGGTCGTATTCCCGACAACGTACCAGGTGTAAAATGGGAAGTTACCAATGAGGAAAAGAAGGACTTTGCAGGAAATCCTGTGGTGGTACGTTATCTAAAAGGTACGGTCGATAACTCCAGCTACCCTTCCATCAAGGTCGAGATTCAGGCCAATGTGGTATATCCTGATAACGGAAAGCAGAACATACCCGTGATCATCGAATTCGGATTCGGAGGCGGTGATCCCCTCCGCACCTTTGGTGGAGGCGTATCATGGAAGCAGATGGTGATAGAACGTGGCTGGGCAGCCGCCACCATCAACCCTTCGTCCATCCAGGCCGATGCTGGATCAGGACTGACCAACGGCATTATCGGTCTGTGCAACAAGGGAGAGCATCGCCAGCCAACAGACTGGGGCTCGCTGCGTGCCTGGGGTTGGGGATTGTCTCGTCTGATAGACTATTTTGAAACCGACAAGACCTTCGATGCTACGAAGTGCGCCATCGAAGGTGTTTCTCGTTATGGTAAGGCTTCACTCGTGGCCATGGCCTTTGACGAGCGTGTTGCAGCAGGATTCATAGCCTCTTCGGGTAAGGCTGGCGCAGCTGGCTGGCGTCGCGACTGCGGTGAGAGCATCGGAAACATTGTCTCACATGAAGAGTACCACTGGGTATGCGGTAACCTGATCAAATACGGAACCGATCCCATGACAGAAAACGACCTGCCAGTAGATCAACACGAGTTGATAGCACTCTGCGCCCCACGTGCCTGTTTTATCTCCACCGGTAGCTGGAACGGTGACAAGTGGCAGGATGTGGTAGGTTCGTTTATATCTGCCTCCAAGGCGTCGCCTGTATATGAGTTGCTCGGTTATAAAGGCGTAGGTACCGACCTCTTCCCCGGCATGGACAACGGTCTGATGGAAGGTCGTCTCACCTATCGCCAGCATCATGGTGGTCATGAAGCTGGTCCCAACTGGCCCTTCTTCCTGGACTTCTTTGAGCGTGAAGTGGTCAGGAAGTAAAGTAACAAGCGATCAGACAACCTACTTTTTAATGAACTTACAGGTTGCGTGATGACCATTACCGTCTGACAGACGAGCTATATAGCAACCAGAGGGCAGTGCATCGAGAGTCTGTTCGGCATAGCCATTGGCAATAGATACTGTCTGCTGACTCAGCAGCTGACCTGTGATATTATAGATACCCAGTTTTGCTTCAGCGACAGACAGGTTGCTACTTATAATCAGACGATTACGAACATAGCTCATACTGATTTCAGTATCATTGGTCATCACCATCTCGTTGATGCCTGACGGATCATCACCCGAGAGGCTTACGGCATATGATGAAATGATGTTAGCCTTCGCTATGGTCGGCAAGTTCATGAGATATACATGATTACTACCATCGGGATAGCGACCAACAGTCTCGTCACTATTCATCATATAATAAGTGATGCGGTTACTCCAACTCTCGTCAGCAGCCATCAACATGACATCTCCGCCTTCCGCATCAAGTTTGAAGGTGGAATGTAGTTGAGTGAGCGGTTCCAGTTTATCACACCATACAACGAGATAGCCATGGGGAGGAATGAAGGTCGATGCCCCTTCGCCCGTTATCTGATACTTCTTGGGCTTACTCAGATTGTCTGTCAGATACATGCCCTCAACATTGATACCGGCATCCGTTGTGTTATAGAGTTCTATCCAGTCGTTACGCTTGTAGTATTCATTCACATAGATGCTGTTAGCCGAGCTCACCTCGTTGATACATACAGGTGTAAGACCTTGTTCCTTGCGTTCACCATCGGTCAAGGGAGTGAAACAAGCCACCAGCGAGATTCTGCTTCCTTCTGGCAGACGGATGATGCGATCGGTTAAGACGGCTTCCCCTGTGGTGGCACCTACTGTCGTCACCAGTTCGCATGTCCAGAACAGGTCGCTGGAGTTCGCATTGTTGTTATGAACCTCAACGGCGATGGTATTCTCGCCTTTCTTAAACAACAAAGGTGACAGTTCGATGGTACCTGTCAGAGGCTGATCGCCTGCATAAGATGTGGTGAACGTATTGTACTCGACATTTCCGTTGGGTAAGTTCATACGACCGGCATCCTGACCGTTCACCCAGATAATGAAACCGTCATCAACTTCGTAGTTGAGCGTAAAGGTGTCATTGGAGGTTGGTGAGCCGTTGAGGGTTATCGTCTTACGGAAGTAGGTGGTGGGATTCTTGTTCTGAGCGTCATTACCATAACCAACGGTGGTCTTCACGCCAGGTGACTTATATCCCAAGGGCGCTGCTCCTGACGACCATGATGCATCATTGAAACTGCTGGACCGCCAACTTGTTCCTTGCTGTTGTCCCCGGTCGTAATACTTCCATGTATCGGTGGTCTTAATAACTTGCACGGTAGCTCCTGATGATTTCTTCCATCCTGTAAAGGTATATCCAGCAGGTGCCTTTGCCTCCAATGTGACAGGATCAAAGAGTCTGCCTTTGAAAGAAGCATACGGTACTGCGATGTCGTTGATGAAAAGCTGGGCTCCTTCCACATCGGCAGCCAGTGTCACATGGGGTTTATTGACTCCTGAAAGCTTCATGGGTCCATATTGCTGAGCACGAGTCATCATCTCTTCCAGTCGGTTCTGCAGCTGATTGATAATCTTATTGGCCGCATTGTCAGGTGTATAGCCGTCAATTTCCGACATAGGACGCATGGTGTTGGCCAGTTCCTTCACGATAGCTGTAGCTCTGTTCTTCTCGAAAACACTGCCTGCCATGATGCAGTAGGTGTCGATGAACTTCCTACGGAAGCTGTCGTTCTTGAGCAGGTTGAGGAACAAGCTCACTGTTTCCACATCATCATGTTGGTCAAGTACCTCGTTGAACGTGTTCCTGTTCCATGGATTGAAAGCATAATCAAGGTCGAAGCAGATATAGCGGAAGCGTCCGTCGTTACGACTGCGGTATGCCTTGATGTTGTTTTCTGGCCAGTCGTCATTACCAAGGAACAACTCTGCTGCCATATAGTTGGCAAATTCATCAACATCGAGCAACCGTTTCACTTCTTCATAGACACCCTCATTGTTGATGCGCTGGGCCAACTGACAGAGATGGTTGAATGCTTCATTGTCGCCGTTATTGAAATCACCGTTCTCAAACATATCAATTTCCTCGTCGTCGTAGCCAAAGTTCGCATACACGAACTTGTCGTTACTGGTCTCACGCAAGTTGAGGATGCCCTTGAACTCTCCGTTGATGTATTCCGCTACCTGCACCGTCGACTGCACATCGAGGTCGATGCCAGAACGCTGAATAACGGTTGTCAGAGCAGGGTCGGTAAAGCGAGCGTGGTTGTTCCATACATCGTTACCGCCATTACGTATCAGCAATGCCTTGTCTCGGTTGAACGGTTTCTGTGGGAAGAAAGAATAGTCGAAGCGGTTCTGCCCGTCAAATATCTTGTTCGACTTGAGTTTCATGGAACGGGGATTGATACTTCGTGTCCATCCGCCTGAAACGCTGATATTGACATCCTGGTTGAAGAGCATACCTTCCGTAGGACTGATATAACTGAAGTTGACAGGACGATCCCACGGCTGGTTCCAGTTCACGGGTCTATCCACGCCTTTACCGGAAATGCCGTTGCTACCCTCTATGTCAATACCCCACATGGGGTCGGTAAAGTAACGCTCATCACCCACAACAGAGATGATGGGAATGGTATAATTGTTACTTGTCTGGATAAAGCTGCGGGTGACAGGAACACTGGGAAGATAACCGTCCTTGAAAAGACGGAAAACATAATTAGTAGTCCATGAGACAGTAAATTTACCGTCAGCACTTTTCTTACAGTATCTTGTAGGACTACCTTCTTTGGCTGACGTGGGCACTGAGCCGTCGGTAGAATACATCAATGTGGCACCTTGTGGGATATCGACATGAAAAGTGAGCGTACTGTTGATCAGCTGACTGCCCACATTCACCACGGGAGCATCGAGTCTTTCACTCGCAAAAACCGCTGTGGCGTTCGTAGCACCGGGTGTAGCATCAGCTGTCCAGTTCCATTCCTCACTGCCGTCTGTGGTTCGTGCCCAGGCAGTACGACTCATCGCTACGGGATAATCCACGCTGGTGATGAGTTGTCCGTTCTTGTCGCTCAGGTAGATAGTACCGCCATCGCAGTCAAGTTTGAAAGGAGCCTGACTGATTTTGATGTCATTCGATCCTAACCACACCACCAGGAATCCCTTAGCTGGAACAGTACCTATACTATTGGGCATCTTCCAGAACATCAAATCGCTTGCGTCAACGCTAAGGTACATACCTGCCAGATTGATATCCTTGGTATCGGGGTTGTATATTTCTATCCAACTATCGAAATTAGTAGCAGGACTCATCACTACGCCCGCATTCGAGGCCATCACTTCGTTGATGATAAGGGTTGTTGATGTATTGTCACCTGCACCATAGACTGTTGATAGAGTCAATGGGGTAAACAGGGCTAATAGGACTGAATACAGTTTTTTCATTGTTGTATATCCTTTATTCACTTTTCAATATTCCATTTTGGTTTGCAAAGTTACGGATATTTTGAGTAATTCCACTATATTTGCACGGATTATTTGGATTGTTTTGAAGAAACAAATCTGACTCGCCCCTTCTTTATGCTCTGCGGTTAGGATAATTTAACGCCAGTTGATGCAATATATACGCAGTTTCTCGTATAATAGATAGAAATATTGATAACAATTATCGGAATAAAAACAATGATACGGTTATTTATAAAGTTTTGGTGGGCGTTTCCTATTATGTTGGCATTGTCAATGATTGCATTGATTGTTTTATTTACTAAAACACCTTCCATATTAGAAACAATTATTGGAATCTTACTTCTTTTGGTAATTATAGCGTTATTAGCTTCATGGGTATTATTGCTCATTAATAAACAGTGGTTAAAGGCCTTTTTATCTTTTATTGTTTCCGCTGTTGTAGGTTGTATTCTATTGATACCTCTTACTTTAAGTGCGATGTCAGGTCCTGATGGATTCGGTAAGGATCACCCCATTCCTGAAGGTCTGGAATACAACTTGCCATTACCTTTTGAATCCGAAAAGGTTGAACTTGTTGATAGTTTGAACAATAAAACATATTTGCAGATTTGGAACGATTCTCAAGGTGGTATGTATAAATATGACTTTTATTATGGCAGCTTAGGACCAGGTGAAGTATTTCTCCGTTGTTACGAAGTCACAAGTAACATACCTCTTTCAGAAGATAGGCTTATTGAAGAAAGCCGAGTGAGTGTTTCTCCCCAAAAGCAGTTCGGGATGGTTGTGAATAAGCAGTCATTTACTATCTATGAAGGTGACTGGGATGATTATTATGCAGCCCGCATAGAGGTATGGTTCAAAAATGCCGAAACAAATCGAGAAAGCAAACTCTTGGAAAAAGTCTATCGCGTTGAAGGATGGATGAGATAATCAATCAATTTCTGTTTATCGGACAGCTATCCTTTATTCCCACGTTGGGAATTTTATTCGGAGGAGCACCCCTACCCTCTCTATTCTGACGAGACTCAATTTGTCTGAGTAGAGAGATTTTTCATGAATTTTCGCGTTTTTCGAAAGACCTAACATTGAATAATCTTAATCGTCTGAGGTAGATCATATTTCCTCCAATCCTCCTGTTTCGGAATCAATGATGAAGCTACGCACCGTAATGTCTTTGGGTGTCCATACACGATAATACCGCAAGCTTCTTGTCAGGGTACTTGTCCGTGAGATACTTCTCATAGCCCTTTTGTGCCACGAATTCTTTGTTAAAGGCAATAATCTGGTCGATCATACGCATAGTATCTAAATGAATTTTCTTTCGTAAATTATATCTGCAAAGATAGTGATAATTCCAGAATAATTGCTACATTTGTGACCAGAATTAATAATCTTTACAACGATAAGTATGCAACAACTCGCTCAGATCTACCTCATTGCCATCAATGTAATTACATTCTTTTTGTATGGCATTGATAAGATGAAGGCGCAACGTTCAAAATGGCGCATTCCAGAGGCTGTGTTACTGGGCTTGGCCGTGATCGGTGGTACCATCGGTGCGCTGTTTGGAATGAGAGTCTGGAACCACAAGACGAAGCATAAGTTATTCAAATACGGTCTGCCCCTGATCTTGTTAATTCAGATTCTGCTCTTTTACCTCATATCATCTACTTGATGGATCCTGTGAATCTACTATTCATTTGTTTCTGCGCAATTGTTCAAGTCGAGGATTAGGACTTCCCTCATAATACCGGTTTTTGTCGAAAGCAAATCCTGTCGAATCAACAAAGTCATAACCGCAGATGAATGAGGAAATATCAGCGTCTTGCATCAGCGAATCACGGTAATATACATGGTTTCCGTCGTGCGAATAATCAATATCCTTATTATTGTCTGTTACGTGTCTCTCTGAAACGTAATGACTAGGAAAAACCTTGAATGTTTGCGGGTTAGCTCCTGGTAGCAGACGGTTTTCGTAGTATACATGCTTGCTGTCTGCATACCAGTCACGATAACGTTCCACTTTATGGATGGTTGCAAAGTCTGTACCTTCAGGCATTGCCATCAGTTCAGGATTATATACCGTTTTGCCATCCGTATGGAAAGCGTTACGCAATCCATCTTTCATGTTCTTATGCTTCAACTGATTCAGGCTTCGTATTGATGATCCGCGTGCCTTGCAATAGACGCGATTCTTGTCTTGTCCATAATGTGGTTCACCTTTTAGTGGAACGAAAGTCTCAGGATCTGCCCCTTCCACTATTTTGTTCTGGTAATAGACATATTTGGCATCGGCAGCGTAAGAGTCATTCAAAGTACGGAATGTATGGTAATCACCGATGGGCACAGTATTTTTCCCGACTTCGGCCTCTATACCCATATAATATACATTCTTTTTGTCCATTGCCCAACAATTGCCTATCCGCTTGAAACTGCCCATGTCGGCTCCGTTGTACCATAAATGATTCTTGTCAGTTGCATAGTCTTCGCTTATATCTCTGAACGAGGCTCTTGATGCGACTGTTGCAAATAGGAAGAATATAGCCACGGGTATTAGTGGACAGAAATAAAAGAGCCATGCCGTTTTCAAATGTTTGGAAAACTGGAACCATAATCTCATCAATGGAAACAGGTAGAGGGGATAAAGCCAAATTGTCAGTGCCGCACCCATGCGACAAGCCCCGTCAATGAAGGATTGGATGGGAACATCGAAGAAGAACATGGACACGAAGGCACCTATTGGCCAAAACAACAGCAATAGGAGCATAAACCAGAAAACTGTTTCCTGGTTTGAAGTTGGATGATCGCCTAGGATACGGGCAATCAGTCCTTTGAGTTTCATCGTTTTCATTTCGATATTGTTGTCAATGTTTCTATCTATTATACGCGAATCTGCGTATATATCGCACCGACTGACGTTAAATTATACTAACCACTAGCCATAAAGATGGTGCGGTACAGAAACAATTCCTTTATAACTTCTTTTCCTTGGCTTGTTTGGCGAACTCAAACAGTGATAGAGGCAGATGACAATAACCTTCAGGATTCTTGTCGAGATAGTCTTGGTGATACTCTTCTGCCGTATAGAAGTTCTGCAAAGGTAGTTTCTCCACGGCCAAGGGTTGCTGATAGTTCTTTTGTTCTTCGGCAAACACTTTCTCGATGACGGGCAGATCAGCTGGGTCGATATAGTAGACACCCGTACGATAGCGAGTACCTTCATCATGCCCCTGCTTGTTAAGACTTGTCGGATCGATGGCCTTGAAGAACATCTGCAGCAGGAATGACAGGCTAACCACATCAGGATTGTACCTAACGTGTACTGTCTCAGCATATCCTGTTGTATCAGTATATACCTCCTTATATGTAGGGTTTTCCGTATGACCGTTTGCAAAGCCCACTTCCGTCTCAATTACACCCTCAATTTGTTTGAAGTAATGCTCTGTTCCCCAGAAACATCCTCCAGCAAGGTAAATCTCTTTTTCCTTCATTTATTATCTTCTCCTGTAAAGAAAAGGCCTCCTCCAATGAGGAAACCATCATTTATTGTCCAGTGATTACTCATTAGATATTGTCTTTTGAAAATCCTTCAATACATCTACTATCTCCTTGGGGTCATCAGTGAGTGTAAGCAGGAGGTTCTTGTAACGCCCTGTTTCCATCATGTATTGCATCAAGGGGTACACGGGAACATCTTCCGACCAGTACTTCTTACCCATAAACACCATCGGACTGGCGAAGCCGAACGACAGGTAGTGATCCTGTACGGCGTTCTGGAAGATCTCCTGTAAGGTTCCAGCACTACCCGGGGTATAGATGATGCCACCATAGGCAATGGTCAGGATGGTATCTTCGCGAATGCAGTTGGCAAAATACTTGGCTATATGTGTGGCAAAGGGTGTAGAAGGTTCATGACCATAAAGCCAAGTAGGTATGCCAAGACTCACATACCGTGTTTGTGGATAGCGGCGCATCACCTCAAGTGCCGACGACACCCATTTCTGGTCCTTGAATGAGGTGGCAGCAGCTGCAAGAATGCGGATAGCCTCTTGCGCCTCTTCATCTGTACGACCAGCCATCCATGCGCCCAGGTGGGTGGCCTCCATCGCTCCAGGTCCTCCCCCGCTCACCATGTAGAAGCCCTCCTCGGTAAGATGTTTGCTCAGCATCGTAACCGACGAGAACATAGGGTCGGTACGCAGCAATGCATGTCCACCCATGATACCGATGCAACGTCGGGGATCGTGCTCGGCAAGAAATGCCTTGAGTGCAGTGTGAATGCCATGGTCGTGAATGGTGCGAGCCACCGACTCTTTCATATCCTTGGCAATCTGACCCTGAGTCATAAAATGTTGATACACCCTACTGTCGAAGCAGTTTGCAAACGATGCCCTATCTTTCTCCTCATCGGTCGAGGGTTCATATCCCTTATACAGTTCCTCGGCATTGTATAGTTGTCCATGTCGAAGCACATCGTATGGAACAGTCTTCAACCACTCCACCAGTCCGTCCACTTTCCCTATGTCTGGATTAGAAATCATATCTTATTACTTCTTCCTTATCAAAATACACATAAATCTTGTTGCAAATATAAGGATTATTCCGCAATTATTCGTATTTTTGCACTCAATTTTGAAATCTGACAAAGAATTATATAGAATGATATTATTCACTCATAAGATGAAAAGGGTTTTATCATCAGCTATGATTACCCTCTGCATTCTCCCAACATTCGGGCAAGAAAAAAAACAATGGTCATTACAAGCAGGCTTCGGCGGAATACAGATGTTGGAAAACAGGTATGAAGGTGGAGATAAGTATGAGTCGGAGGATGAAGGTAATGCCTACTATGTATCTGCCGACTATTGGTTGTCTCAACGACTTGCCCTTTCAGGAGGACTTGTCTTTGAACAACAAGGATTGTATACCAGCAAATCTAACGGTATCGGTTTGAAGAAGGTGAACATGTTGGGCATCAGTGCAGGTGCAAAATACTATTTCTTCCCTAAGAAATGGATCTTCCAGCCTCATATAGGTGCTTCTGTTTATACCAACTGTCTTAATCTGGGACATCAAATAGGAAAATCTACTATTCTGGTTGAACAAGGTTATCCTGGCTCTCATGGATTGTTGAACTATGATGTGTCATGTCCAGCTTTGAGTTTATCGCCAAATATTGGCATCGATGTGCACCTCTTCAGTAGTGTGTCACTCTGCGTGGATTATGATCTCCGCTTTGGACTATGGGGAAGCAACAAGGCGCAGCTGTATTTCACCGACGGACCAATGACTGGTAAGATGATAGGTATCGATGAACGTAACCACCGCCGTTGCATTTCGTTAGGTTTGAAAATCGACTTTCCTGTCAAACCTGTTTCGGAGAAAGCCCAAAACAACCTGATGTGGATAATCTACTCATTGATTTCATCAAAAGCAAGCTAAAACAATTGAAGGCAACATGTGTAGGATCATCAGAGAAATAAGAAAAGAAGAGATTCCTTTGTTGGAAGATTTTCTATACGAGGCCATTTATATACCTCAGGGTATGGAGGCTCCACCAAGATCAATTCTTCAAGATGAAGCCTTGCAGGTCTATATCAAAGATTTCGGTCAGAGTCCCGATGACAAATGTCTTGTGGCTGAAGTGAACGGAACTGTTGTCGGTGCAGTATGGACGAGAATCATGCACGACTACGGTCATGTAAACGACGAGACACCTTCGCTAGCCATAGCTCTATATGCTGACTATCGCGGAAAAGGCATTGGAACAGAGATGATGAAAAGTATGCTCGAATGGTTACGTAGATGCGGATATAAACAAGTCTCGCTATCTGTTCAAAAAGAAAACAGAGCCGTCCGCATGTATCAGAGAGTAGGCTTCGAGATTGTACTCGATCGTGATGAAGAGTACTTGATGATCTGTAGAATCGTATAACAAAGATAGATTAAACGAACATATAAAATATTTGACAATGTATTTCACAGGAATTATCATTGCTGTATGCACCTTTCTAACCATAGGTATATGGCATCCAATAGTTATCAAGACAGAGTATTATTGGGGAACACGCCCCTGGATTGTATATCTGATTATTGGATTGGCGTCAATCATTGGTGCGCTGTTCATTGAGAACACCCTTGTTTCTGCCATTGTGGGAGTATTCGGTGCTTCTGCTCTATGGGGAATAGGTGAACTCTTCCACCAGAAGAAGCGTGTTGAAAAGGGCTGGTTCCCCAAGAACCCCAAGCGTAAATATTGATCCTACAGGATGTATAACGCGATGGCTGCGCAGGCTTCGGCATCTGCCAACGCGTGGTGATGATGCTGTAGGTCGAACCCACAGGCTGCAGCCACGGTATGTAACTGATGATTCGGCAACGACTGTCCGAATTGGCGTCGGGAAGCAGTCAGGGTGTCATAGAAGCGATAGTCGGGATAGTCCATCTGATATACCTTGAACACTGCTTTCAAGCAGCTTTCATCAAAGCATGCATTATGAGCGACGAAAGGTAGCATGGCTATCATATATCTCCTTTCCTCTGTTGACTGTAAATCAGGGAAGAACACTTCAGCGATACGTTCTTCCAATTGTTGCCATACCTTAGAGAACACTGGCGCATCATCTGTATCGTTCTGGGTAATGCCATGTACCCGCTGACAGAAATACGTATAGTAGTTCGGCTCAGGCTGTATCAGACTATAGAACGTATCTACAATCTGTCCATCGCGCACCATAACCACTCCCACGGAGCATACGCTGGACGGATGCTGGTTAGCTGTTTCAAAGTCGATGGCGATGAAATCCCTGATCATAGATATTACCTCTCTGTAAAATTCGGTTCAAAGATACGGATTATTGTGGAAATATCGGTATATTTGCACTCAAATTTAACAAGTAATCGTGAATAATTGCTATATGAAGTATTTGTTGGTGGCACTGGTAGCGTGTGGATTATGTGCCTCGTGCCAGAAGAAGATGGTGGAGAGCGAATGGATTCCTGCCGTGCCTGATTATAAGGATTCAACGCAATGGTATATAACCAACCGTGATGCAGCGGCCGATGTGTTCTACATTATTTCCACCGAAACGGGCGACTATATGCTGTCCACAGGTGAAACCTGTCATTATGCCGACACCCATAACGACAGTCTGAGGGCTCCACTCTATGGAGAAATGCTGGGCGTAGATACACTGCTGAGCGGTAGATTGAACTACTATTCGCCCTACTACCGGCAGTGTTCGCTGCAGAGTTTCGAGAACGACAGCGTGGCGGCCATACGCATGCCGTTGGCATTGGATGATGTACGACAGGCTTTTGCTTATTACCTGGCGCATTACAATCATGGACGACCGTTCATTCTGGCGGGATTCAGTCAGGGTGCCCACATCATGATGGAACTGCTAAAGGAGATGAATGAGGATACCTTCCAACGGATGATTGCGGCCTACGCCATCGGTATATCCGTAACAGAAACCCATCCACATATTGTGGCTGCCAAGGGTGCAGACGATACTGGTGTTACCATCTGCTACAATTCAGTGCGCGACAAGGATTGTGTGATGCGAGGATGGGAAAAGAGCAACCTGGCCATCAATCCCGTAAACTGGCGTACAGATAGCACAATGGCTACACTGATTACCGAGCCTTCACCGCTATTGCCAGTATCCGAACAAAAGAAAGACACCATGACGATTCATCTCGACACGGCTACAGGTTTGCTGATGGTAGAAGGCTATACGGCCAAAGACTATATGCTACCGTTGTTGGGAATAGAGGGCAACTACCATACCCGCGAGATTTGGCTCTATCGCCAGCAGCTGCAAGAGAACATGGAGCTCAGAGCCAACCGTTTCCTACAATAAGAAAGGGAACCCCATTACTGGAGTTCCCCTGAGTCCTCTTACGAGGCATATATAGAGGGAGTACAAACTAACGGCGACCTCTGTCGTGACCCGGACCACGGTGGGCTGGAGTGTTCTTTGCAATCACGTGATGCGAACCTCTCACTGCCTTGTCGTGCTTCGGTGCGTGGTGCGGACCGCCCACTACCTTGTCGTGCTTCGGCGGGTTGTGGTGACGAACAGCGGGTGCAGGTGCTGGCTTTGCCAGTCTTCTATTGGCATAGAAGTGACTCGGCTTGCGGTTGTGCCCTCCCCTGTAGGTTACATACACCGTTGGGTGATGTCTGTAGAAACGTGCCCTGTCGTAGTGGCTATATACATGGATGATCAACCCTCCGTTGCGCCAAGTAACCGGGCGATAGAAGTAGGTACGATCCAAGAACCTTGCATACTGCCATGTAGTCAGCACATAGCGGAGGTCAGCGTTGCGGCGATCCCACCAAGGGCCGAAGACATCAGCGCGTCCGTTCACACTCATCAGGTAGTCCAGATTGATCTCGTAAACAGCTTCATACTGGGCATCCGTCAGATTCAACTCATAAGCCATTTTATCACTCAGGAACAGTGCTTCGTTGCGTGCTGCTCTATAGCTCATTGCGTTGGCCGTGATGGTCATCGCCATCATCATTGCCAGGAACATCATTTTCTTCATAATCGTATCTCCTATATTTTAATGTTAATCATTGAGATTGTATCTCTTTTACATCGGCAAAGGTAGGCACTATTTGTAGCTTTTCAAAAGGATAATTCCTAAAACGGAGGGGAGTTTTTCCTATTTCGAATAGGGAAATGCGAAGGGGAAGGAAAAAGAGCCATGGTTTTCTTGCATGATAAGGGAATCTTTGGTATTTTTGCAGCTGAAAAGAATTGTTTTCGAAAAAAATCGGAAAAACGCGAGATAATTTTCGGAATTTGTCGTATAACAGATAGAAGGACGAAGTCGAGTGAGATTGGAGTTGACTGAGAAGGAAATCGTGAATGCCGTCAGGGCAGGACGACGTGAGGGGCAGACTGAGATGGTTTGTCACTATGCAGAGCGTGTCTTTGCCATGATTGTCAGACAGGTACCTGACGTGATGGATGCCCAGGAGCTGACACAGGATACCTTTCTCCGCGCCTTCAGTCATATCGACAGCTACGACGCCCATAAAGCATCGCTATCCACTTGGCTTTGCCGCATCGGTTACCGTCTGACGCTCGACTTCCTGAAACGCCGACGACCACTCATCGTATCGATGGAAGATCGACAGGAATGGCAGATGGATATCAGCGATGAAGAACTGGAGAAAGAACTTTCCACTGGACGCGAGGAGCGCATCCAACGACTGGAGGCAGTGATCGACGAGCTGCCAGCTGACGAAAGGATGCTTCTGACACTCTACTATTACGAGGACCGGCCACTGACAGAGATTGCCTACATCACTGGTATTGACGCGAAGGCACTGGCAAACCGACTCTACCGAACGCGAAAGAAACTCTGTAAAAGATTGAAGGATTGAAATTCTATGGTGAAAGATATATATAAGGACACGGACCTGCGTGAGGCGCTGAAACGTAAATATGCCGGCACGCCGCAGCTGCCTGCCGACTTCATCACAAAGATGCAGGAGGAGACACTCACCCACTCCCTACCCAACAGGGAGCGCAGAAAGAGTGTGCTTCGCTGGATGGCCGCTGCCGCCTGTCTGTTAATAATAATAGGTGTTGGGATTAATTATATGTTTTTTAGGATAACTGATGTTCCCAGTCAGAACGCAACAAGGTCTGAATCTATGATGGCACATCAAACAACGACAGCTGTTGATGAAGAAACGCTGTCTTCAAGCAGTTCGAAGCCTGCGGACGAACAGTCCGGAGGCAACGGACTGGCTGTTCGCAGTACGCAAGCGGAACAGCAGCTAACTGCCAAAGAGCAGAAGGAAGCTACCGACAAGGCTGAACCTGAACGCAAGGTGCAGATGGAAACCACTGCTTCCACACCCAACATACACTACGCAGCGCAGTCGATGGCCTACGACTCCACCTATCAGGCTCCCAGTAAGATGAATGCGTTTATCGATAAGATAGCAGAATATAATAAGGTAAAGGGCGTGACGTTGGATTGCACGTCCGACTGTGACGGAAACAATGTTGTCAACACGGCCTATGTGTTCCAGGACACCAAGGAACTGGATCTCTTTGCCCGACTGTTGCAGGCTGCTTGCTGCTACGACAGTAAGACGCCAGGTTACCTGCTCAGATTCTCAAACCAGCAGTTCTACTTCACGCTGAAGGATCAGCATAAGGGTGAGAAATACCTGTGGATGGCAGAACGACTCGTTGACGGTAGGATTCTACTTCTTAGCTCCCACTCACCCATTGCATCGAAGGTGTCAGCGGCGTGCTATCAGAATTACCGCGAACAGCTCACACATACCCATACCAATACTATACAATTCTAATCAACAAAAGCTATATGAAAAGACTATATCAAATTGGTTTACTAATACTTACGGGATTGTCCGCACAGGCCCAGACGTATACCATCAATGGCACCCTCACCTATGAGTCATCCTCGAGAGGAGTGAAGGAGTACGCTAAGAGTATAGGAGTATTAACAACGCTGCCGGATGTAAAGACCGTGAGTGGTGCAGGTGGTGAGAAGAAGACCACTGCCGAATGGCACGCCACAAACATGGAATGGATCAAAGACCATTGTGTAGTGGAGGATGCACCCATTGAAAAGAACTACATGAGCATCTTCCCTGAGATAGCCAATATGGCGTTAGACGAGCAGCCTTGTGTGCCGATGAGCTGGCGTCTTACTGAAGAGAACAATGAAACGGTGATGCATTGTTACTTCCGCATGCCAGCCGATGAGGTGACGAACCTCTGGCTGACATCGGAAGAAACATGTATTGTCGATCAGGAGACGGGTGCACAATACCGTATCCGTCGTACCGTACCCGACACTTATCGCAAGCACTTCACCCTAAGAGCCAAAAAGGGGGATGTGATCGACCTGAAAATCTTCTTCGCGCCACTGGCCGAAACAACAAAGGAAGTAAGGATCTATGGTCTGCCCAACTGGGAAATGATGGGTGTTCCCATCACCATCCGCCATCAGGTGTCTGGTAAGTACACGAACGTGATAACCTACGATACCGTTCCGCAGTTCCACAAGCCACTTCTGGAGAAAGAGCACATGAGCGAGAATAAGCCATACGACCTGCAGAACTGGAACACATGGAAGGTGATGAACGACGCTCATCTCATCAAACCGTTGCGAGATGGAACGATGGCACTGTGGCGCACACCCGAGGCTACATACGTTGCTGTGGGCTATGAGCAGAACTGGACCACCGAGTATTTCAATTTCGATCAAAGAACTACGATTATCGACCAGACAGGACAACAATACAAGCTCCGCAAGGTACTGGGTCTTCCCTTGGACGAGATGTTCTTCATGAAAGGGAATGCTGGCGATTATGTCGCCTTCCTGCTGGAGTTTGATCCCCTACCCCTCGACGTATCAACCATTACCTACGTCGAACCCGACGGAGAACCGTTCAATGCGTGGGGCGCCAACTGGTCGGGTAGCGTGAAACCCGATATCAGCATCCAGGAGTTACGCAACAACCAACGACTGTTTCAGTATTATCCGCGGATGGTGATCAAATAGATGATTACTCTAAATACTAACAATATACATGAAGAAACTATTTTTATCAACTATTCTATTTACACTTGTTGGCGCATCAGGACTGGCAAAGGATATAAAGGAGGCAGACTCCAAGGCGCCAACGCTCCAGCAGCTCTATGCTGCCAACCCCTTTACGCTGCCCGCGGACTGGTTTAACTCTGGCATTGTCACGGTCCGTGGGCGCATAGAGGACTATGATGCCGAACGGTTAGGGTTCTCTTCCTTGGAGAGCTATGCGTACGACGTAACCAAGAACAACAATGGTACCATGTTGATTGACATCAATCCTGATGGCACGTTCGAAAAGGAAATCCAACTGAGCTATCCCATGAAACTGTATTTCTATCATTCAGCAAGCTCTGCCAATGAGAACTTCTTTAAGATACCCTTCTTTGCCCGTCCAGGTGACACCATCGACATCACCGTGCACTTCAACCAGCAGGGAATGCCTGAATGTACCTATAACAGCGGGAGCAGTCGTGAGGTGGAACGATGGCTGAAAGCCGACCTTCAACTGACAAAGTTAGGTAGAAGAATCAGTGAATGTGAGGGCGACTTCAACAAAGCGAATCAAGTAGCCGAACAGGTGTGGCAGGAGATGATAGCACGAATAGACTCAACCAGTCGCAGCATGCACTACACACCCATGGAGATGCATTTGGCATTAGGCGAGATGCAGTCGGTTTTCGCCTTATCCTTCATGGACTATACCGGAATCATCGAAAGCAAAGCTGCTCCTTTTGTGCAACGCGAAGATGGCAGCTGGACAAGAATCGTGGAAGACAGTGCAGCCATGGCTACTCTTTACGACATCAATAACTACAAGATGTTGCATCGTGTTGACTTCGACAACCCGTTGCTACTGGTTGACAATGACTACTATTTTACCTTGAACCGCATTCATAAAGCCAAGATTGTACGCGATGCGCAGTCAGAATCGTTGGAAAGCAATTATGCTTTATGGCGTAAGCTGATGGGATGCCAACAGAACAACCTGACGGCTCAACTATGCGCGCTCACCGAAATGGAGAACTCTTTCAACTTCTGGAGACAGTGTGAGGAGGATATCCCCGTAGTCATGGCCGATACGACTATGACAAAAGAAGCGCGCGACTCGCTTGTAGCTGAGTTAGGAATGGTAAGCAAATACTATCCCGTTTACCTCGCATCATTCACCCATCCCTATATTCACCAGAAGGCAGAACAGTTCTATCAGGAAAAAATGGCTCAGTCTGCTTTATCTTCTCCACTGCCAGAAAAACCTGGCATTGACATCGTCCGTAAGATCATAGCCAAGTATCCTGGTAAGTATCTGGTTCTTGACTTCTGGCAAATGGGATGTGGTGGTTGTATTGTTGGCATTCAGGGCAGTAAGCAACTGCGTGCAGAGTTAGCCAAGCGCGATGATGTAAAACTCATCTTCATTGCAGGTGAGCGAACAGCCGAGGGTAGCGAGAACTATCACAAGTTCGTGGATGAATGGCTGTCAGGCGAAGAAGTAGTATGTGTCAACTACACTGATTTCCGTCGCCTGATGGAGCTCTTCCAGTTCAGCGCCATTCCACACCACGAAACCATCACCCCTGATGGTCGTCGTGTTCGCGATGACTACAGCATCAGTGGTTTCGATCATTTCGAGCTTCAGCTGCAAAACCTAAAACGAAAGATGAATTAAGAACACGCTTATCTTTTCATGGCAAGATGAAGAACAACATCATGAATTCTCGTTTAAGGGGATTAGGCATCCTCACACTCTTCTTTGTTGTGACGAACTTATCGGCACAGATCATGCCGGAGGTTTCAGAAACCACCGACCTGCTGTATATCCTGCCCAGTAAGGATATCTATGAAACGGGAGAGGATATGTGGTTCAAGGCCTACCTGATGGACAGGCAGACCTTTGCACTCTCCGACAGGAGTCAGACGCTCTACCTACGACTGCGCAGCGATAAGGGCGACGTGGTGTGGAGCGAGAAGTATCTACTCACAGCAGGACGGGGCGACGGACATGTCTATATAGGTGACAAGTGGCAGCAGGGCGAATACCTGATAGAAGGATATGCCCGTTCATCATTCACTACCGACAGCACACTGGCCATCCATCCGAGACGCATCAGGGTGGTCGACCGTATTTCACAGATGGATTCCATTTCATCAGAGGCTGTCAAGCAGGATTCCATAGAAAAGATAACTGCCAAGCACCGCTTCGACCTCTTCCCTGAGGGCGGACAACTCATAGACGGCATTCCTTCCGTGGTGGCCTTCAAGGCTACCTATGGAAACGGGATGCCCGAGGAGGTGACAGGTAAGGTACTGGAGAACGGACAAGAGATCGCTGCCATCAACAGTATGCACGACGGAATGGGAGCCTTTACCCTTACACCCCATCGGGACAAGGAATATCAAGTGCTGCTATCAGACGGAAGGACTTATCCCCTACCCGACATACAATTATCGGGCATGGCACTGCGTGTATTGAGAACCACCAAGACAGCCATCACCGTACTCATCTCATCACCCGACTCCCTTGCCCGACCGTTTACCCTAACGACCAAGATGAGGGGAATGACCTGTAGCAAGGCCCAGGGAACTCTCCGAGGGAAGCAAACGGTGAAACTGCCCATCAAGGAGTTCAACATGCAGGGAGTAGCAGAGATTACCCTAACTGACGGCGACGGGCGACCGGTGGCTGAACGATTGGTGTATGTGAACCCCGAACAACGACTGAACGTCAAGGCAAAGACCAACCAGCAGCCGTACGACCGTCGTGAAAAAGGAAAGGCAAGTTTTCAGATAACTGACCCCTCTGGTAAACCCATCAAGGCGGAACTCGCCGTGAGTATTTTTGACAAGGCCTACCTCTATCAGCCGGGACATGAGAACATTCTCTCGCACTGTTTCCTGGCTGAGGAGATAAGGGGCAACATCTTCAACCCGACATATTATTTCGACGAAAGGAACGATGACCGTCTGCAGGCGCTCGACCTACTGCTGATGACGCAGGGATGGAGACGCTATGTGTGGGATCAGCAGCCAGTTCAGGGACGAACAATTCTATCTGACGGCATAGCAGGTAGGGATTGTGCCCCCAAACTCCAATTCATCCAGGCTTTCACACCAAGTAGTGACACCTGTCTGGTGATGTCCGACTCCCTGGGAAGATTCGAGATCGAACCTTTGCTATTGGACCATTTGAGGGGGGATTTCTATATAAAAGCGCTAAGGAAAAAGCCCAAGCCCAAACTATTGTTGGAAAACCCCTTTGACAGCATCGATTTCTATCAGCAAGGAAGACAAAGATTCCTTCCAATGAACCATCTCGTTGAGACTGAATACGGAGAACGGGATGTCATCGATGGCTTTGGTACAGTAGTACTGGATAATGTGCTCGTCACTGCCAAAAAACAGTCGCCATACAGGGATAAGGTCATAGAAGACCTCGACAGTGCCATCCTCATGGATACTGGTGCATGGGTATGCGAACATGGATTTATTAACGACTATCATGGCTATTCGCATCATCCTTCATACTATCCATATCCATATTTCGGAAAACGACTGAAGCCCAAGCGTGGTGAGCTCTATGGCAGGTGCCTACTTGAATGGCACGGGGATCGTTGGTGGAATATGGTATGCAAAATGGGACCCGTCCTGTACGAAGGACCCTACGTTACTGATAAAACGTTATTGGAGATGAACAACATGATGTTAACAAGAGGCTACTATCCCAAGCGGGAATTCTATGAACCGGATCCCATCGACCTCACTCCCACCATGCCCGACCCACGTAACACGTTACAATGGAAACCTAACGTGCTGACTGATGAGAACGGAAAGGCTGAAATATCCTTCACCGCTTCCGACGTCAACACCGAGTTCATCGGTATCGTTGAAGCTATCGATGGAAATGGACTCATGGGCTGTCAGACATTCACATTCAGAGTAATAAGAAACAAATAAAGATGCAATGTGTAAAACAATGTAATGGTTTTCTTGCAAAGAAACAGGTTTTTTAATACCTTTGCGCAATCAATCAAATAGAGATTGTTATAAGCATGAAGAAACTATTTACTACCACGATGCTCGTCCTTGTTGCCCTGACAGGATTGGCACAGATTGAAGACGAACCGCTACAGTTACTCTTGCTGCAAGGTGACAGTTGCATGGAGCAGTATAGTACCTACCAGGCGCTGAAGTACTACCAACAGGCTTATGCACTCAGTGACAATTGTACTACGCGTCAGAAGCTCGCCAACTGCTACTACAAGCGTGCCAACTATCATCAATGTGCCGAGCTACTGAAGAACCTGGATGAGGATAGTCTTACTCATGAAGCCTTCCGCCAGCTTGCTTACAGCTATCATAAACAAGATAACACCAGTTCCTTCATCTATTGGGCGCAATGCTATCTTTCACACTACCCCGATGACGGCGAGATGGTGGCATCACTAACTAATGCCTTTGCTCTGAAAGATCAGCCGCAGAACGGAATTGTCTGCGCACTGATGTTTAATCAGGAAGTGGATTCCACGAATATCCTTGTAAACCGCGCCTTGGCTGATGCCTACTTTCTGAACAGGGATTTCTCAGCAGCAGCAAAAGTGTACGAACGGTTGTTGCAGCAAGGTGACTCTACCTTTAACACCCTCTACTCGGCAGGCATGTGCCATGCGCAGTTAAAAGAAAATGAGTGTGCTTACGAACAACTGCGTGCTGCTCTTTATCTTAAGCAAATGCAGCACTACGGCTGCGCCTACCGTTTAGGGGTGGTATGTGTTGACACCCAACGTTACGAAGAAGGTTTGTTGTACCTCAAGCTGGCGAGAGAGTTGATGACTCCCGACCCTGCTGTAATGAAGGCCATTACCCTCTCACAAGGTGAAGGCTACTACCTCACTCAGCATTACCCCGAGGCCGTGGCTGCGTGGAAGGAACACCTTACCTACAATCCTGGCTCTATAGCCACCTATTATAATATAGCCAATGCCTACGCCTATCTGTTGAAAGACTATGAGCAGGCAAAAGACTATTATCAGCAGTTCCTTACCCTTGCCCGTAAGGAAGATAGTCCCAATGAACAACTCTCTAATATGATCACTGCATCCGAGGAGGTACTGCAGTATTATAAAACCATCAATCAGAAAAAAAGATGAAAAAAGTAGTATTTACATTGATTGTTTTCAGTTTATCAGTCATCACAACGCAAGCTCAGACCAGAGCCGACTCGCTTCGTGCTGACAGCATCTACAAGTCGTTGGAATTACAGGATGTTGTTGTGGTGCAACAGAAATCGCTCGTAAAGTCGGATATCGACAAGTTAACCTACGACATAGAGAGCGACCCCGACTCAAAGTCGAACACCATTCTCGAGATGCTTCGTAAGATACCGATGGTAACAGTAGATGGTGAGGACAATATCCAGGTCAACGGCTCCAGTTCGTTCAAGATCTATGTGAACAACAAGCCCAACCAGATGATGTCTAATAATCCCAAGGAAGTTCTTAAAAGCATGCCCGCTACCAGCATCAAGAAGATCGAGGTGATCACCAACCCAGGTCCTAAGTATGATGCAGAGGGTGTGGGTGGTATCCTGAACATCATCACACACAACCAGGGTATCGAAGGTTATACAGCCACCTTCAGCGGAAACGTAAGCAACCGCGGAGCCGCTGGTAGTACCTATGCTACGGTGAAGAGTGGTAAGCTGACCATGAGCGCTAATTACAATTATCAGTACACAGATTCACCTCGCAGTTATTCTGGCGGTAGTCGGAAGACGATTGGCAATCTCAGCGAATCGTCATCAGATATTGATAACGAAGGATGGTCAGAGGTTAACAGCAAATTCCAATACGGAACAATCGAAGCCAGCTACGAGATAGACACCCTGCGACTTGTTAGTGCAGCATTCGACCTCTGGGGAGGTATAAGCAAAAGCAATAGCGAAAGAAGTGTAGCAGCCACCTCGCCGCTTACACAAAGCAAGCTCTATAGCTATCATACCGTGGGTACCTCAAAGAACAATTACAGTGCTGTTTATGGTAGCATTGACTATCAGCGTAGTTTCTCTGTACCAGAGCGCCTGTTCACATTGTCGTATAGGATCGCTACTGAGCCCGATAAAACGGACGCATATACCAATTATACTGACATGCAAGCTATTGACGGATGGGAAAACTTTCTGCAACGACTGAAGAATCAGCATAACGATGGCGATCAGAACACTACGGAGCACACCTTCCAAGCAGACTATACCACCCCCTTTAGTAAGATACATACGATGGAAACGGGTGTGAAGTATATTCTGCGCAACAACAAATCGGAAGATGACCGCTACGAGCAGCCGGTCAATAACTCCAGCGACTACACTTACGATCAAGAGCACTCTTCGCACTATAAGCACCGTAACGACATCTTTGCAGCGTATCTGGGCTACGGACTGAAACTGGAAAAGCTATCAGCTCGCTTGGGAATGCGCTACGAGCATACCCTGCAGGATGTGGAATACATACTTGGACGTGGTGATGATTTCACAAAACACTTCAATGATTTCGTTCCTTCTGCCAGCATTGGCTATAAACTGACTCAGACATCCAATCTGCGCTTAGGTTATGATATGCGCATCTATCGTCCTGGCATCTGGTATCTCAATCCATATATCGACGACACTACTCCCACCAATATCCGGCAGGGAAACTCCTTCCTCGACAGCGAGAAGAATCATACGTTCAGTCTGAGATACAGTAGCTTCACGCCAAAGTTCAACATCAATCTCGCCCTGCTTCATAGTTTTACACGAAACAGCATAGAGAGTGTAACGAAGCTGATACCTGATACCCAGATTCCAGGACTGAAGAATCCAACAGGTAAGGAAGTACTTTATACCACCTACGAGAACATCGGTCATGTTCGAGGAACCTACCTAACCGCCTACGTAAACTGGAATGCCACGAAGAATACTCGCATTTATATGAACAATCGTCTTTCATATACGGATATGAACGATGGCGGAACGCTGAGAAACCACGGATGGGACTTCTATGCATATGGTGGTGCCCAGCAGACACTGCCCAAGGATTGGCAACTGTCACTTAATTTCTATACATTTACGCCTAGCATAACCTTGCAAGGAAGGAGCAACAGTTATAGCAGCTACTCCATGGGTATCCAAAAGTCATGGCTGAATAAGCGTCTTAACCTGACACTCTCTGCCACGAACTTCCTGAAGAAATATAAGAACTATAAATCTACCATGGAAGACGTCTACTTCCGTTCAGACAACTGGACGAAAAGCGTTGTTCAACGCTTTAGCCTCAGCATCAGCTATCGCATAGGCGAGCTGAAAGCCAGTGTAAGGAAAGCCGAACGCACCATCAGTAACGATGACGTGAAAGGCGGAGGAAGCAACAATGGCAGCAGCGAATAATAAGAATAAAACAGATAGCAGCATGAAGATATATATGAAGAAAACGATTGTAACTTTACTGTTCACCCTCGCAGCCATTATAGGGTGTGCACAGAACAAAATCGGGACCCTCGCAGGAACCATGTGGCGCAACGAACAAACAGGCGACTGGGACATTGGATTCACAGAGAAGTATGCCATATACGACTGTCGTCTATGGGACTATGGCAACCTCAAACGAATCAACGATAAGTTCGAGGTGACGCTGGTCAATCCCGACGAGACATTGAAAGTAGCGGTAGGAAAGCAGAAAGACGGGAAGCGACAGATGACTATCGGTGGTGGAAAGAAACAAGTATATTCTCTCATCACCTCCGAAACGTTGCCCAACTATCCCACCAAGGACTTATCGCCCTTCAAGGATAATGGCTATCGCGAGGGGGATACCGCAACGATAGTTGGCTGGCTGAAGGATCTCCCCAAGGAGGTGCTCGACAGAAACCGGAAGTTTGAGATAAACAACCTATATAACATCTTTACGAATATCCCAACTACTGTCAGCAGCGATATCGACGACGAGGGACACTTCATCATCAAGGTACCCGTAGAGAACGCCAAGGAGGTGTATGCCGACTGGCGGAGAAGTCGTCTGCAAACCGTCTTGGAACCTGGCGAAACCTATTTCTTCCTGTTGGACGGGAAGACGAACCAGCGACTGATGATGGGGCGCAATGCCCGGGTACAGAACGAGCTGCTTGCCCATACATTCAGAATGGCGTATAATCAGACCGACGAGCACGGTTTGTCAGACGAGCAGCTACTGGCGTATAAAGACCAGTGGGTTGGCATGTATGAGAAGAATAATGGGTTGATCGACTCCGTTCTGAACGCGAACCCTACCCTATCCCGTAAGTACGAGGACTATCGTCGCATGAGCAACCTATGCACCATGGCTCAGGAACTGGCACAGAGCAGGATGTATAGTGCCAGCGGGAAACTGCCCCAGTCGGTCAAGGACTATGTCAACACCACGCTATGGTCAAACGTCATCAAGCCCTACACCATTTCCCGAGAGATGAGTTGGCTCATCTACTACTATTCCTTGATGGCCGAGGAAGACGATCCAAAGATGCAGCAAAACAGGACCTTCGATGCCAATACCCTACTGCAGATGTCAGAGCAAGGACGGTTCAAGGCCTCGGCCGAAGATCTGGCCACCATCAAGAAGTGGCAGAATATGATGGAACAGTATAAGAAGGCATCACCCGACGAAGCCAAAAAGATAGAGGAACAAAACAAGGAGCTCATTGAGGAATTGAACATATTGATGCAAAGACCTGATGTGGAAGACATCGTGAACGACTACTTTGACATGATAGATCTCAAGGCGAAGATCATCGATTCTGTATATCAAGACCCTGTTCTGCGCGATATAGCCAAGGGACAGCTGCTTTGCAGTCGCTTTGTGGAGAGAAAGTTACCACTGAACCAGGCCTATATGAATGTGCTCAGCGAGATACAACTGCCGGCCATCAGAAACACTGTTCTGGCAAATAACGACAAACTTCTCGCCATTCAGCAGACGGTATTGCCCTATCCCGCCAGTCTGCGGCCATCCTCAGATGTAGAAGGTCTGACTGACGGCGAGGCTATCCTGCGAAAGATACTGGAACCCTTCAAGGGACGTATTGTCTATCTGGACATCTGGGGAACCTGGTGCGGACCCTGCAAGGAGAAACTGGCAGAGTCACCGTATGTGAAGAGTCAGCTGAAGGATTTCGACATCGTTTACCTGTATCTGGCCAACCGCAGTCCTGAGGAATCGTGGAAGAACACCATCAAGGAGTACGATCTGACAGGCGAGAACAGTGTTCACTATAACCTGCCCGCCGCCCAGCAACGTGCCGTCGAAGAGTTCCTGAAGGTCAATAGCTTCCCCACCTACAAGCTCATCGACAAACGCGGTAACATCCACGAACTGGAGTGGCTCCACACCAGTAACATGACGCTCTTCAAGGAAACCCTTTATAGGATATCCTCTATGCAAGAATAGGGGTTTCCCTACTTGTTCTATGAGCAAAAAAGCCTATTTTTGCAACAGATAAACAGTAAAAGAATAAGAATATGAAAAAGATTGCTTTCTTACACAAAACCTTCTTGCTGGTTGCAATGATAGGGTTTGCCATGACCGGGTACGCACAGCAGTATGAAGTGGATCGTGGCAAGGTTTATTTCGAGAATGAACTTTTGATGTATGCTGATGCACGGAGTTTCAAGGATCTGGGCTACGGCTACGCCAAAGACCATTACAATGTATATCTGAATGGGCAGGTGCTCGAGAATGTGGATCCATCCACGTTCCGCCTGAAGCACAGCGGCAGTTGGCGGCATCGTGAGGACAGCCAAGTGGAAACCGTTGAACCTCCTGCACGCAGGGGATATTTCAAGACCACCTTTAACGTCTATTACGGCGATAAGAAAATAGACGCCATGCCCAGCACGTTCAAGGAGCTTGGTGGTGGTTATGCCAAAGATGCCTTCACTGTATTCTACTGCGGTGAGAAAGTGGAAGGAGCCATGGCCTCAACCTTCAAATACACCGGCGAAGGCTACGGTCAAGACACATTCGATGCTTACTTTAGAGGGAAAAAGATCGGGAAGTAGTATTCCTGAACCTCCTCACTCCATTTCCTATTTGCTCCGCTAATACGCCTAATCAACTTATAGTGAGAAGGTTGTTAGCGGAGCAATTTCAATTAAATTCCTCCGCCACGAATTCTCTGGTAATCATGCAGTTACACTAACATAGCGGAGGATTATGTAAATTGAAAAACTATAGGCTAAAGTTATAAGGCTGGTTACGGGTAGTTATAAGGCTGATTACGGGTAGTTATAAGGCTGATAACTATGCGTTAGAAGGCTGATAACTATGCGTTAGAAGGCTGATAACTTTGCGTTAGAAGGCTGGTTGGAAGTTAAGTGGAGAAATTTTGGAGGGAAAGAGGGGTATTTGCGTTTTTTTTGCTAATTTTGCCGACGCGATTTAGAAAACAATTTTTGTCATGGAATATATGTCACAGGAAGGTTACGACAAACTCGTGGCCGAATTACATCAAATGGAAAGCGTTGAGCTGCCGCAGGTTCGTGAGGCGATTGCCGAGGCCCGCGACAAGGGTGATCTCAGCGAGAACTTCGAGTACCATGCCGCCAAGCGCGAACAGGCACGACTCCTAAGTAGGATTCGTTTCAAACAGAAGGTGCTGGCCAATGCAAGGGTGATCGATGTGTCGCGACTCGGCACCGACAGTGTGCAGCTGCTGAGTAAGGTGCAGATGACCAACCTGGCCACTCAAAAAACGATGACCTACACCATAGCCAGTCCGAACGAGGCCAATCTACGTGAGGGGAAGATTTCCATTAAATCACCCATCGCGCAGGCTCTACTGAATAAAAAGGTGGGTGATGAAGTGGAAGTGCGTGTTCCTGCAGGCTTGTTGAAGCTGAGGATTGAGAAGATTGAATTATAAACTCCCTCCACAAAGAAGGGAGTTTATCGTGGAGTGTGGAGTGTGGAATGTGGAATGAGAAATGATTCAAGTACAAGTGGTTGAGTATATGAATACTTTATCTCAGTACTATTCTCACTCCACATTCCACACTCCACATTCCACAAGAAGAACTATCCACCGAAGTTATCGTACATGATGCTCTCGGGCTCCACGCCAAGACTGTCGAGCATTTGAACGACAGCGTTGGACATCGGTCCAGGACCGCACATGTAGTACTCTACATCCTCGGGGGCCTCGTGATCCTTCAGATAGGTATTGTACATCACTTGATGTACGAATCCAGCAGTATATTTCACACCAGCAGCATCTGCAGCAGGATCAGGACGGTCGAGTGCGAGATGGAAGTGGAAGTTAGGATACTCCTTCTCCAGTCCGAGGAAATCGTCTAAGTAGAACACCTCATTGAGTGCACGGGCACCATAGAAGTAATGCATCTCACGATCGGTGGTATGCAGTGTCTTCGTCATGTGCATGATCTGTGCACGCAGCGGAGCCATACCGGCACCACCACCAACCCAGATCATCTCCTTCTTCGAGTCGAAGTGCGGATGGAAGTCACCGAACGGACCGCTCATGATCACCTTATCGCCTGGCTTCAGTGAGAAGATATACGATGAAGCGATACCCGGGTTCACATCCATGAAGCCACTGCGGTCGGGCTTGAACGGCGGCGTTGCGATACGCACCGTCAGCATGAACACATCACCCTCGGCAGGATAGTTGGCCATAGAGTAAGCACGGATGGTGTCTTCGGGGTTCTTACACTTCAGCGGGAACAAGCCGAACTTCTCCCAGCTGGGCAGATACTCATCACCAATCAATGACTTGTCGAAATCCTTATCGTAGTCGATGCAATCGAACTTAGGAATCTTGATCTGTGCATAAGAACCAGGCAGGAAGTCCATATGCTCGCCCGGAGGCAGCTGCACCTTGAACTCCTTGATGAAGGTAGCCACGTTCTTGTTAGAGATCACGGTACACTCATACTCCTTCACGCCGAGGATGCTCTCATCGACATGGATCTTCAGGTCGCCCTTGACCTTGCACTGACAGCCGAGGCGCCAGTGGTCCTTGATCTGCTTACGGGTGAAGTGAGGCTTCTCAGAATCCAGAATCTCACCACCACCTTCGAGCACCTGTACCTTACACTGTCCGCAGCTGGCCTTTCCACCGCAGGCGGAGGGAAGGAAGATGCCGTTCTCGTTCAGTGTGGCCATCAGGTTGTTACCCTGAGCTACCGAGATGGTACGGTCGCCATTGATCTCAATATTCACATTGCCCGAAGGAGAAAGATATTTCTTTGCCACGAGCAGGATGATCACCAGGAGGATGATCACCAGGAGGAATACTCCTATACTATATGCTATAAACTGTCCCATACCTATCAAATATTAAGTCCAGAGAAACACATCATTGCCAAGGCCATCAGACCCACGGTGATAAACACGATGCCAAGACCCTGCAAGGGCTTGGGAACGTCGCTATACTGCATCTTCTCGCGGATAGCACCCATGGCCACGATGGCGAGTGTCCAACCAAGACCAGAGCCGAAGCCATAGACAATGGCGTCCCAGATAGAGGTGATGGCCTGCGAATTGGAGGGATCCATCAGGATGCGCTGCTGCATGAAGAGCGAAGCACCCATGATGGCGCAGTTCACAGCGATCAGCGGCAGGAAGATACCTAAGGCTGCATAGAGCGAAGGAGAGTATTTCTCGACCGTCATCTCCACGAGCTGTACCATACCGGCAATCACGGCAATGAAGAGGATGAATGACAGATAGCTGAGATCCACCCCATCAGCGAGGCAGTTAGGACCCAGCACCTTGGTCTGCAACAGATAGTTCACAGGGACGGTCACGGTGAGCACGAAGGTCACGGCAAGTCCGAGTCCCAAAGAGGTCTTCACGGTCTTCGACACGGCAAGGTAGGAACACATGCCAAGGAAGAAGGCGAAGATCATATTGTCGACGAAGATCGACCTAAACAGTAATGATATTGCGTGTTCCATATCTTATTTCTCCTTATAAAAATATGCACGATGTACCCAGATGACGCATCCCACGAGGATGAGCGCCATAGCCGGCATTGTCATCATACCGTTGTTGACATATCCGAAATCGTAGAAACTCTGAGGGATGATCTGAAAACCTAAGAGCGAACCGCGGCCGAGGAACTCACGAACGGCACCTACAATGACCAGGATCATAGCGTAGCCCAAGCCGTTACCTACACCGTCGAGGAACGAGGGCCAGGGCTTGTTCTGCATGGCGAAGGCCTCGAGGCGTCCCATCAGGATACAGTTGGTGATGATCAGACCCACATACACGCTCAGCTGAACGCTCACGTCGTAGGCGAAAGCCTTCAGAATCTGAGAAACGATGGTTACAAGAGCTGCCACAACCACCAGTTGCACCACGATACGGATGCGGTTAGGAATGGTGTTGCGGATGACTGAGATGATCACATTGGCAAAGGCCGTGATCACCGTTACGGCCAGACCCATCACAATGGCAGGTTTCAGCTGCGAGGTGACGGCCAGTGCCGAGCAGATACCCAATACCTGTCCGAGTATCGGGTGGTCGAGGTTCAACGGGTTAGTAAAAACCTCCTTATTTTGTTTACTGAATAGTGCCATAGTTTACTTCCCTTTCAAATTAGTAATGTAAGATTTCAAACCCTCACGGAGCATGTCGGAGACACCATTGGAGGTCAGCGTAGCACCCGTGACGCAATCCACCTCAGAAGCAGGATTCTCCACTTTCTTTACTACGCCGATAGCCAGGTTGCCATCGTCAGAGAAGATCTTCTTTCCCTGGAACTTCTCCTGCCAAGCTTGAGAGTCCTTGATTTCAGCACCAAGACCGGCTGTCTCACTCTCATGGTTGAAGTAAGCGCCATAGATGGTGTTCAGATCATCGTCAACAGAAACGAAGGCTGAGATACCGCCCCAAAGACCCATGCCCTTCAGGGGGAACACATACTTCTTCTGTCCGTCGATCTCACAAGCATAATACAACTGGTCGCCAGTCTTCTCCTCGCTCTTCACCACATCGGCATACTTAGCTTCTGCCTCCTGACCATCCAAGCCACGGATATTGAGCGAATAGAGGATCTGCTTCTTGATATCGAGCTCCACGTTAGCATCCTGTCTGGGCTTCAGTGCCTGATAGACGAATGCCAGCAGGAAGGCCACGATCACAACAAGAACCGCACTATAAACAATAATGTACGAATTCGAATTAGTATTCAGTTTCATTTGGTACCTCCTCTCTTTGCACGTTTTGAAATGTTACGGGCCACCACGAAGTGGTCGATCGTGGGAGCAAACATATTACCAAAGAAGATGGCAAGCATCATACCCTCAGGATAGCCGGCATTCATCACACGGATGATGATGGCCATGGCTCCTACCAGGAAGCCATAGATATACTGTCCGCAGGATGTGCGACAAGAGGTGACGGGGTCGGTAGCCATAAATACGGCACCGAAGGCGAAGCCACCCATTACGAAGTGATGCCACCAAGGTACGGTCTGGCAACCAGTAGTAAAGCTACCTGTCTGCTCGAAGATGATAGCCAGAACAGCACCACCGACAAACACGCTCAGCATCGTACGCCAAGAAGCGATGCCTGTCCAAAGAAGGATAATAGCACCGATGGCGATGGCGATAACTGAGGTCTCACCAATAGAACCGGGGATGAAGCCGCAGATCATATCACAGATAGAAGCGTCGGGAGCAATACCCTGACCGATCTGTCCCAGCGGAGTAGCTGCTGTGAAGCCGTCGGGCAGTGTGTTACCGAGTCCGAAGATAGCATCCTTTGCCACCCACACCTGATCGCCAGTCATCTTCGACGGATAAGCGAAGAACAGGAACATACGGGCTGCGATGGCGGGGTTGAAGATATTCATACCTGTTCCGCCGAAGATCTCCTTACAGAAGATCACACTGAAGGCGCAGGCCAAGGCCAGCATCCACAGCGGACAGCCGATAGGGATGATGAGCGGAATGAGGATACCCGATACCAGATAACCTTCCTGGATCTCCTCGCCTTTCCACTGTGCCCAGGCGAATTCAATGCCCAGACCTACGATGTAGGATACAAGGATCTTTGGAAGTACGGCCAGGAAACCATAGCAGAAGATCTCACAGAAGCTGGCAGAAGCCAATGTGCCTGCAGCGAGATAATTCTGGTAGCCGATATTATACATACCAAACAGCATGGCCGGCATCAGGGCGATGACCACCATACTCATAATACGCTTCGAATCAATGGCGTCGTGGATGTTCACTCCACTCTTGGACGTGTCGTTCGGCACGTAAAGGAACGTTTCGAAGCCGTCGAAAATCGAACGGAAAGCATGTAGCTTGCCTCCCTCTTCAAAATTCGGCTTAATCTTATTGAGATAATTTCTTAATGCTGACATAGTTATGCGTTTTCTTTACGTAAAACATCCAGACCTTCACGAACAATACGCTGCAACTCAAGTTTAGAGGAGTCAACGAACTCAGCAAGGGCGAAGTCCTCAGGACTCACCTCATAGATACCTAATGCCTCCTGACGGTCGATATCGCCAGCGATGATGGCCTTGATGAGGTATTCACCGTAGATATCCATCGGCAGTACCTTGTCGTACTCACCACTCATGATCATGTGGCGCTCGCCACCTTTGATGCGGGCATCAAGGGCGTAACTCTTCTTGCCACAGAGCCAGGAGAAATAGCTGCGGTTCACAGAGAACTGCTTGAAACGAGGGAGAATCCAACCCAGGAACTCATCAGCGTCATCACCTTCGGGGATTACCGTGATCTCTGAGGTATGAGCACCTACATAGTCATCGAGCGAACAGGGCTTACCTGTCAGCACATTACCATTGATGATACGCAGGTTCTTCCCTTCCTTCAGGTTTCCTGCCAGCAGGTCGCCAATACGGTCGCCTACCAGTGCTTCCACATAAGCAGGGCGTTCCACCTCGCTGCCAGCAACGGCAATCAGGCGATGCAGATCCACCTTACCGGTGTTGAACAAACGACCGAAGAAGATCACGGCACTGGGGTCAACAGTCCACACCGTTTCTCCCTTGTTCACGGGATCCAGATGATTCACCTGCACACCCACGTTACCAGCAGGACAAGGACCGTCGAAGATGTTCACTTCCACATCCTTTGCCTGAGTCAACGCAGTAGCTGTCTGCTGACTGCCGATACCTAAATAGGTCTTGGCCATCTTAGACAGCGCTGTCAGTCCAGTTTGGAAATCATTCTCGTTACCCTCCAGCTCGAACTCGAAGTCGGCTGCCAACGGTTTGTCGCGAAGGGCACTGACGAAGATTGCTTTCGGTTGGGTTTCGGGGTTGGTAGAAACAGCATAAGGCAGCTGGTCGATATAACCGAAGAGTCCAGCCTCGAGGAGCGCCTGCTTAACAGCCTCGCCATCGAGCTGAGCCACATCCTTCTTGCCATAATCAACATACTGCTGTTCCTGATCAGCCTTCACCTTCACGCATAGCACTTTGCGCCGTTCACCACGTATCACGGCAGAAACCTGTCCGCTAACGGGTGAGGCAAACTTCACATCGGGATACTGTTTGTTGACAAACAGGGCATCCCCGGCTTTGACCATATCACCTTCCTTGACAACGACCTTGGGAGTCATGCCCACAAACGCATCGGGTGTAAGCGCCAGCTCACTGCCCCGTACGATGTTGGTTTTCTCCTTTACAGCCTTGCCTTTCAGGTTCATGTCCAAGCCTTTTGATAGCTTAATTACACTTGCCATAGCATTTATTTAAATGAGATTATTGGTTACTCTACACAAAGATGCTGCAAAATTAAGGAATTTTTTGCAAATATTGCACAAAAAAGCCACGAATTATTCCAAAATGCGAATATTTTGATGTACTTTTGCGTTCGAAATATAGATTGAAACGACTGACACACATCATCAGTGGCATAGTATGGACCTTGGCTGGTTTGTACCTATTGCTGATTATACTGCTGCACATTCCAGCAGTACAGGGTTATATCGGCCATCAAACCAGCAGATTCCTCTCTAACAAACTGGGTACGGAAGTGCGTGTGGGAAAGGTGAACGTGGGTATCCTGAACCGCCTGATTATCGATGATGTGCTCATTAACGACCAGCAAGGAGATACCATGATCCATGCCTCACGACTGTCAGCCAAGGTGCGCCTCCTCTCCATCCCCCAAGGAAAGATCTCGATCTCATCGGCGCAACTGTTCGGTCTGCAGGGACGTTTCTATAAAAAAGATGCATTCACACCTGCCAACTACCAGTTTGCGCTTGACTCGCTGGCCTCGAAGGATACCACCCAGCACACACCACTCGACATCAGTATAGGCTCATTGATTATCCGTCATGGAAGTATCAAATACGACCGTTACGACCTTCCGCCAACGAATGGTCAATTCAACCCTAACCACTTACATGTCAACGATATCAGTGCTCATATCCTGTTACCCACGCTAACGGATGACAACCTGGAGGCTACGGTCAAGAAGATATCGCTCAGGGAGGCGTCGGGATTGGATATCCAGAACCTGTCGTTCCGTCTGAAAGCTGACAAGCAACAGGCATTCCTGAAGGATTTCTCGCTCAAACTGCCGAATAGTCGTGTATTGGTTGACAGTATCGGGGCGTCCTACCAACTGGTGGACAACCGTTTGAAGCCCGGTACACTGCAGTACGCATTCCAGGTACCGCGCTCAACCATCACACCCAGCGACATAGCCTGCTTCGAGCCCATGCTGCAGTCGTTCACCAACCCTATGCAGCTCACCGTTTCGGGCACGGGAACACATTCGTTACTGCAAGTGAACCACCTGCTGCTCCATGGCGACCAAGATGACATCGACTTGAAGGTAAGCGGCAGCATGAGTCATATCAACAGTACTCCGCGTTGGTACACCAAGGTGGATAACCTACGACTCAGCGGGCACACCATCGACGTGCTCTCGAAGAACCTGCAAGGGAAGAACATGGACATTCCGGCAGAGATTGTACGACTGGGCGATGTGGATTTCCAAGGGGAGGCGCATGGTACGGGTACAGAAGAGATAACCTTGAACGGATCACTCCTCTCAGATGCGGGTAATGCGAAACTGCAACTGGCCAAGCAGCACCAGCAAATGCATGCGAATATCGTGACGAATGATTTCAACCTACGACGTGTGCTCGATGATGAACGGTTCGGAAACATCTCGGCGAACCTGGATGTCGATGGTACGCTACGCAAGGGTAACGACCAACGTATTGCACTCAAAGGAAACATTCAGAAATTCCAGTATAACAACTACGTATACAACGACTTATCCATTGATGGCGATTATCAGAAGAACACCTTTAACGGTCAGCTAACCCTGACGGATCCCAATGGCGACATTGATGTTTCGGGTATGATTCTGTTAAACGGTCAGCAGTCGAAAGCCAACCTCACCGGTACCGTTCGCCACTTCAATCCGCAGGCCCTGCATCTGTCGAACCAGTTCAAGGATGCTTCTTTCGATGCCGACATCGATGCCGACTTCACCGGTAACTCGCTCAGTAACATGAACGGTACGCTCGACATCAGCAATTTCTCGATGACCTCCTCGGAGGAGAGTTATGCATTGAACGATCTTCACCTGCTGGCGGCCAATGATGGAGACGTGCGGTACCTGAACATGCAGAGCGACTTCGGTAATGTGAATATCCATGGTCAGTACGACTATGCTTCGCTGCCACAGAGCATTATCAACTTCATCGGCTCGAAGCTCCCCACCCTGCCCGGTCTGCCCAAGACCAACAATGTGCGTCATAACAACTTCACCATCAACGCAGATATCACACGTTCGGACTGGCTGAACACCTTCCTCCATATCCCCGTGACGCTGAACCAGCCGATGCATGTGGAAGGAACCATGAACGACCAGGCGCAGAAGATGGATATGACCATGCGGTTACCTGCTTTCACCTACGATGGCGGAAGCTATGAAGACGGCATCGTGAGTCTGCACACATCGGATGTGAACGAGCTCCTCGTGAGTAGTCATCTGCGCAAACTGATGGATAACGGTCAGCGATTGGACATCAACCTCAATGCCAACGCCGCGAATAACGAGCTCATCACCAGTCTGAACTGGAACAACAACCAGCCCCACCCCATCAAGGGAACATTCAACAGTACCACGGAGTTCTTCAAGACCGACCAGGGGAAGGCTGCGGCACACATGCGTATCCACCCCTCGGAAGTGCTGGTCAACGACACCGTATGGCACGTGCAACCCTCGGATATCATCTATAGCGAGAAGAACCTGCTGGTTGACTACTTCGCCATCGAGCATAACAAACAGCATATCATCATCACCGGTAAGGGCACGGAATCGGCGGCCGACTCACTCGTGGCCGACTTACAAGATGTGGATGTGAACTATATCCTGAACCTCGTGAACTTCCATTCGGTGGAATTTAGCGGTAAAGCATCGGGGAAGGCTTGCGTCAAGGCGGTCTTCCATCATCCCCAGGCCTACGCCAACCTGTCGGTAGGCGAGTTCCGTTTCCAGGAAGGACGGATGGGAACGCTCTATGCAGCAGTGAACTGGAACGAGGATGACAAGCAGATCGACATCGATGCTCATGCCGATGAAACGGATCAGGCACAGACGCTTGTCAAAGGCTTCGTGTCGCCAGCCCGTCATGAGATTGATCTGGCCATTGGTGCCAGGAACACACGACTGGAGTTCCTGGAGTCGTTCTGCGGGAGCTTCATGGATAATGTGGAGGCACGAGGTACGGGCGACCTGCGGTTGGCTGGCGATCTCAGTGAGATCAACCTCACAGGTATGATCGTGGGTAACGGCGGCTTCGACATCACCACATTGAATACGCAATATGTGATGCAGAACGATACCGTCAGACTGATTCCCGACGAGATCATCTTCCGCGCTGACACCATTCGCGACAGGAATGGAAACATCGGTATCCTCAGCGGAGCACTGCATCATAAACATCTCACCCGACTCACTTTCGACCTGGATATTCAGGCGCAGCACTTGCTGTGCTACGACTTCCCCACCTACGGCGATAACACATTCTACGGCACCGTCATTGCCTCAGGAAACTGCGCCATCACAGGAAGAAGCGGACGGATCGACTTCGACATCAGCGGAACACCCGAGCGTAACTCGTTCATAGAATACAACGCAGCGAGTCCGGATGCCATCTCTAAACAGGAGTTCATCACCTGGAGAGATAAGAACGAAACGGAGATGGTGAAGGAGGTGACAGGAGTACCCGTAGAACGACCGGATATTCCTTCGGATATCCATATCAACTTCCTGATCAATACCACGCCCGACTTCACCCTGCGGGTGCTGATGGATCAGACCAGCGGTGACTATATCGCACTCAACGGTAACGGGGCCATCCATGCTACCTATTTTAATAAGGGGGCGTTCGATATGTTCGGAAACTATAATGTGGACCATGGAGTCTATAAGCTCACCATTCAGAACATCATCAAGAAGGACTTCCAGTTCCAGCAGGGCAGCACCATCGTCTTTGGCGGTGATCCCTATGATGCCGTACTGAACCTGAAGGCGTTATACACCGTCAGCGGTGTTCCCCTTTCCGACCTGCAGATTGGTAGGAGCTTCAGTAGTAATAACATCCGTGTTGACTGTCTGATGAACATCACAGGAACACCGCAGGAGCCGCATGTGGAGTTCGACCTCGACCTGCCTACCGTCAATACCGATGCCAAGCAGATGGTAAGGGCACTCATCAACGGCGAGGAGGAGATGAACCAACAGGTGATATACCTGCTCAGCATCGGTCGTTTCTATACGCAGAACACCAACAACGCCGGCGAAAACAACACCCAGAGTCAGACCAGTCTGGCCATGCAGTCGTTACTCAGCGGCACCATCAGTCAGCAAATCAACTCGGTGCTGAGCTCGTTCGTCAACACCAGTAACTGGAACTTCGGCGCAAATATCTCTACAGGTGATGAGGGATGGAACAATGCCGAATACGAGGGTCTGCTCAGCGGACGACTGCTGAACAACCGATTGCTGATTAACGGACAGTTCGGCTACCGCGATAATGCCAATGCCACCACATCGTTCATCGGTGACTTCGATGTGCGCTACCTGCTGTTCCCCAGTGGTAACCTGGCCATTAAGGTGTATAACCAGACCAACGACCGGTATTTCACCCGAAACAGTCTTACAACACAGGGTGTGGGTCTGATCATGAAGAAGGACTTTAATAACTGGCGTGACTTGTTTGGAATCAAGAAGTGAGGAATGTGGAATGAGGAATGTGGAATGAGGAGTGAGGAAAAGGTAAAATTGAAAATTGAAATATGAAGGGATTTGCAAGAGCCATGATGATGGCAATGATTTTGGGAGCAGGACTCAGTGCCTGTCATGAGAACCTGGACGAAAGGACGGAACGGGAATGTAAGGAATATACGGAGAAATACTGTCCTGCACCGGTTGATGCAAATGTTATCTCCGACAGTATGACCTTCGATCGCGGGAGTAAGACCATTTGTTATTACTATTCCTTGCGGGGTGAAGCCGACACGCTGCTGACGGGTGATGCTGAGAAGGATATCCATAAGGCACTGCTCAGCGATGTGATGAACGCTCCTACCCTGATACGCTACAAGGAGGCAAAGTATAACTTCCGCTATATTTACTTCTCGTCGAAGAACAAAGGAAAGAAACTGTACGACTACCTGTTCACACCGAAAGACTACACGAAATAGCCGACAGACAATTACCTGTCGGGTGTAATCTCTGCCACCACGTACTCTGAACGGGTACCGATTCTGAACTTACCACCCCAAAGACCCATGCCGCTGGTGACATAATAGCGGGTGCTGCCTCGTTGCCATTCGCCGAAGGCACACTCGTATATTCTATCGGTAATCCAAGAGATGGGCCATACCTGACCGTGATGGGTGTGCCCGCTCAACTGGAAATCAATGCCGTTCTGCTCCGCCTCCTCAAGATGATAGGGCTGATGGTCGAGCAGAATGAGGTATTTAGAACGGTCAACACCATTCATCAAGTTACTGAGCGTTTTTCGTTTTGGATGGGTACGGTCGTCCCTGCCGATGATACACAGATCGCCCACCGTTATCATGCTATCACGCAGTAAGGTGATATCAGCTTTCTTATAGAACAGCAGTGCATTCGATTCGCCTCCATAATACTCATGATTACCTAAACAAGCTACAACGGGAGCATTTAAACGAAGGAACTCCTGGTGCATCTCCTGCTCTTCGAGCGGCTGAATGTTCTTGTCGATGATATCACCAGCCACCAGAATCAGATCGGCTTTTTCTTCATTGATGCGGTTCACCCACTTGGCCAGTTCGCCTCTTCGGTTATGATAGCCAAGGTGCAGATCGCTCAACATCACCACCTTCATCGGGCAACTGAGGGTTTTCTGGGTGGTCAACGTCAACGGCTGTCTGTACTTCTGATGATAATGGATATTGCCATAGATGAAGATCACCAACATGGCTATCGTCACCGTGAGCGTACCTGCCCAGCTGTTCTTCAGGAAGTGTGCTGGTACCAAGTGTAAAATGCGCCCGATATCCAACAAAAGGAAAGTCATGAACAGGTAGAGCAGGATGAACAGCGACGAGGTGCCGATCTCATAGACCACCGTGGCAAGGGGCATACTCAGGTGTATATGACGGGAGAACCCGACGAACAACAGCAGGAAGGCGAACAGCATCACCGATACCACCACTATCTTCGCCCAGGTGGGAAGCGGCAGGATGCGCCATACATGCCATAGCACATACACATTGCCCAAGAGGGGCAACAACATGAATATGATCATTGCCATTTTGTTCATTTAGTACTTCACCTTTTTGATCTTACTCTCGTTACTCAGTTGGTCGAGGGCAGTGATGACATAGGTGGAGTGCTGACTGCGGGCTGGCAGACGGTAGAAGGTGTTGGGGGTAATGGCAACGATATGTGAGGGATCATCGATATTGATACGCTCTCCGTTGTTGAAGCGATACACCACATAACGCACAGCCTGGTTCTTCCAGCCCTTCCCCTTCGGCTCGCGCCAAAAAATCACATTACCGTCTTCTTGGGTATTGATAACCTTGGGCTTACGCACCTTCTTAGGCGCCTTACCGTCGATAAACGGCATCTGCGGCTGCAGAGCAGGATATCTCCAATAGGTGCTGCGAAGCGATGTTCCGTAGTTACCGATGTTATCTACTGCGGCCTTGGCATACCAAAGAACAGCACCCTGTACGTTCCGCATCTGAGAACGTAACTGCACCTTTGCCGCCAGCTGGTGGGTGTTGGGATTACGCAGGTCGGCATTCTTCACCGTACGTTCCACGTCCTCACCGATGAACAGCGGACGGTTGGAAGCATATCTGTTCCACCACCCTATCAGTTCCTGGTAGTCGGCAGATTTATGACCGATCTCCCAATACAGCTGCGGTACATTGTAGTCCACCCATCCCTTGTTCACCCAGAGAAGGACATCGGCATAGAGATCATCGTAGTTCTGCAAGCCATTGGTATTACTACCATTAGGATCGTTCTTCTTGTTACGGTAGATGCCGAACGGCGAAACGCCGAACTTCACCCACGGCTTGTTCTGGTGGATGGTGTCGCTGAGCTGACGGATGAAGAGGTTCACGTTATCGCGGCGCCAGTCGCCTTTGTTGGTGAATCCTCTGGGGTTGCTACGGAACAGTTGGTCGTCGGGAATGGTCTGACCGGCAGCAGGATAAGGATAGAAGTAATCGTCGATATGCAATCCATCCACATCATAACGGCGCACAATGTCGCCCACCACATGACAGATGAAGTTACGGCACTCGGGAATGGCGGGATTCAGGATATACTGATCGTCATACTCGAACACCCACTCCGGATGTCTGATGGCTACATGACGACTGTCGAGCTCATGGGTGGTTTTTGTCTTGGCCCTGTAAGGATTGATCCAGGCATGCAGTTCCATGCCTCGTTTATGACATTCCGTGACCATCCACTGCAGCGGATCCCAATAAGGTGACGGAGCTACACCCTGCTTTCCTGTGAGGAAACGACTCCAGGGCTCTATATTGCTCTGATAGAGGGCGTCACACTCAGGGCGTATCTGGAAGATGATGGCATTCACCCCATCTTTCATCAGCTCATCCAACTGGTAGGTCAGCGTCTGCTGCATCTTCTGGGTTCCTACTCCGACCCACTGGCCGTTCACGGCCTGTATCCAGGCGCCGCGGAATTCACGCTTGTTCTGAGAACAAACATAGCTGCATGCTAAGAAAAGCATGCAGCTAATGAATAGTGTTCTTTTATGATGTATCACGGTATAATCGTTTAGAAATGGTATCCGAGGGTGAACAATAACTGATGGCGCTCTTTGTTAAGTTTCACAGGATTGCAGACATTGTCTGACATGTTCTCGCCATCTGCAGTCCAATAACTCATGAACGGACTGAACTCACCGTTCTTCTGACTATACTGATAGGCGAAATCTATGCTCACCTTGTCGAAACGGTAGCCAGCACCAATCATTATACGGGTCGTGCCCTTCCAGTTGGTATAGTCGGTGGCTGATGCATAATAGGATCCCGGACTGTCGAGCGAACCGTCTTTGTAGCCGTCTTTGCTATACATCGGAGAGAGGTAGTTGAAGCCTACTCTCAAAGAAAGATCGTTGTCGAGCATGTACTCACCACCTATCTTCAGGGTGTGAACACCCTTGAGGGTTGACTCGGTGTGATTGTTCATTACGTAATCGCTCTCGCTGTCCTCGTAGTAGTTATCGTAATACCAATCGTAGGTACCGCCTGTATTATAACGACTGTCGAGATTACTGTAGTCAGCATACTCATAGGTAAGACCCAGAGCCAGCCAGTTGCCAACGGTATGTCCTAAAGAAGCACCGAATTTCCATGGGGTATAGAGCTTATACTCATACACCTCGCTGCTGTTGAAGCTCTTGTAAAGACCCACATTGGTGTTGTTGATCAACTCCGTGTAGTTGGAAGTCTTCAGATCATACCATGTCGGAGTGTTCACATACAGACCGACGCGGAACGGAGATGTTTCAACGGGACGGAAGATGATACCAGCCTTTATATCGAAACCTGAACCGTCGATGCGACGCTCGTCAGCCAGTGTGGTACTACCGATACCTTTCATGTTCCAATCCAGCAGCTGCTCGGAGTATTCGCTGTATGACTTATAGTTCACATCCTTGATGCCTAATGTCAAACCCAGATAAACACGGTCGTTGATATTTCCGCTCAGGTTGAAGTCATAGGCACCGATATGACCTTTTGAAGCCTTGCGCATCAGGTAGCTGTTCGCATCGTTGTAGAACAGGTTACCCTCTTCATCACCCAGGAAGGCATTGTAGTAGAGGTAGTCCACCTGAGAGAAAGCGTTGGAGTTTCCGGTGATGGTATTACCGAAGTTCAGATCAAACAACTGCTCAAAGCCCTTGGCATAAGAGAGTTTGTTCTGCGATGCACCATTGAGACCGTCGCTGACTTCAGTCAGATCGTTGAAGTTACGACTCTTGTGGTAGTTGAATGCGAAGTTCAGGAACGACCTCTCTCCCGACCGGTGTGCATAGACGAAACCGATCTGATCGAAGCTCACCTTAGTCTTCTTACCGATACTGAAGTCCTCTGCATCCTGCAACTCAAGACCGCTCAACGAGGTACTGGCCATGGTATGACGGAATAGTCCGATACCTGCGGGGTTCGTACCGATGGTTGAAATATCAGCTCCCAGTGCTTCCATGGCACCACCCATACCTACATAACGAGCAGTTCCATTGAGATCTTCTGTAGCGATGTTGGCATTCTCGTATGTTTCTTGCGCTGCCATTGGCATTGCAGCCAAAGCGAGTACAGCTATTGTAAATATCTTCTTCATATTCTTTTCCTGATAATATAATTAGTTAATATTCTTTATGGCTTTGTTCCAGAGCGCCCCTCCTGGGAGAGGCGCTGAGTGGATCTTATCTTCTGCCGCCGAAACGACCGCCGCCACCGCCGCCACCAGTGCTGCCGCTGCTACGGGTTCCACCGCCGCCACCGCCGCTGAAGCCGCCACCGCCGGTGCTACCGCTGCTTCTGCTGGTGTTGACTGGAGGAGGTGTATAGGTAGTACGGTTATTATTGGTGTTCACATTGGTATTGTTACGGTTATTGCCGAAACGTCCCGGAGAAGTAGCCGTTCCCCTGTTGTTACGGTTCTGGTTAGCTTCATAGGCACGTGTGGTCTGACCGTTGCCACGATAACCGCCGTAGTTTCCACCTTTGGCAACCGTAGTACCAGGACGTCCTACCGTTCCGTGGTTGCTGGTACCTGTCACCCCGTTGCCGGAATAATGACGTACGCCGCCTGGAACATACCATGTAGTACCATAGTAAGCGTATCCCCAACGGTTATAGGGGTAGCCCCAGCCATAATAGCCATAGTACCAGGGATCGTAAATGCCATAGTAGCCATAGTACCAAGGATCGTACCAGCCGCCATAATAGCCAAACCAGGGATCATACCAGAATCCTGTATAGCGATAACGCCAGTACGGACCGAATCCATAATAACCATAGAGCCACGGGTCGTACCAGTAGTAGTCGTCGAAACGACTCAGCCGGCGACTGTACTTATAGTCATCTTCCACCGAGAATTCCACCTTTGTGCCTGGATAGACAGCCAGTGTATCCGTTATATCCTCTGCACTCGTATGGAATTCAATGATATCATTGCCCAGAGAGTCAGTACCTATCTTTTTGAAATAGCTACTTGACTTACCACGACGATTGTACTCGTCCACGTCGCGGTTGCTGCCGCTAAGAGGAGCGGGAGAATCATTGATCACCTCGTAAGAGCTCATTGATTTCTTCACGCTCTTACTGGGGGTGAAGTAAACATCATCTTGAGCCATTGCGCCCAAAGATACGGCTCCGAAAAGGAGTGCTGATAAGATTAATTTTTTCATATCGCTCACATATATTTTAAATTCAGTGCAAAAATACGACATATTTTACTGCAAATATAAGGAATTTCCCTAATCAAAGATAGGATTTTCCCTATTTTTTTATACTTTTGCATCAAATTTAACACTGAGCATGAAATATTACGTAACGAAGTTCCGTATTTCTGCCCCAGACGTTCAAGGTGATTATCTTTCCGAACGCCTACAGGCAGCACGTGATATCCTGGCAGCACTTGTCGCTCAGGTAGGTTACGAATCGTTCGAGGAGACGGATACAGGTCTGAACGGTTATGTGCCTGCCGATATCTTTCATCAGGAAACACTGGATGAATGCTTGGAGGACTTCCCCATCGATTCCCTGCAGATTACCTGTGAGACGGAAGAGTTGGAAGACGCTGATTGGAATGCGACTTGGGAACAGGAGGGATTCGAACCTATTTATATAGGTGACCGATGTGTGATTCATAACCTGTCAAGACCTGCGGAGAAAGAATTCCCCTACGACATCGTGATTGATGCCAAGCAGTCGTTCGGCACAGGAACACATGAGACAACCCGTCTGATTGTATCATCCCTGCTGGACATGGATCTGGAGGGGAAGCGTGTTCTCGACTGCGGATGCGGTACGGGTATCCTCTCCATCGTTGCCTCCAAACGCGGCGCGAAAGAAGTGGTTAGTTATGATATCGACGACTGGTGCACACAGAACACTGAACATAATGCGCAGCTGAATGATGTGAAGAACCTGGAGGTGTTGTTGGGCGATGCCCATGTACTGTCGCATGTATCCGGTATTTTCGATGTGGTATTGGCCAACATCAATAGGAATATCCTATTAGCTGACATGCCCCGATTCAAGGAGGTGATGACACATGGTTCTATCTTAATTATCAGCGGGTTCTACGAGGAAGACTCCATGGTACTGGCTGAGAAAGCGGGTAAATTAGGAATGTCGTTAATCTTTGCCAATAGTGAGAACAACTGGTGCATGCTCCAGTTCCGTATAGAATAGCTTGTATCTTGCCTCTTGCTTCTTGCCTCTTGCTTCTTGCCTCTTGCCTCTTGCTTCTTGCTTCTTGCCTCTTGCCTCTTGCCTCTTGCTTCTTGCCTCTTGCTTCTTGCTTCTTGCCTCTTGCTTCTAGTTTATACACAGCTGTTTCAAGTCGTAGTAGCTCCCGTTGTAGATATCGAAATCCACATAGCCCTTGATGCCTGGCAAACGCCCTGCATCAGTATGCTGCCAGAACTTCCACGGTCCGCTGTATTCCACCTTATCCACATAATAATGTGCTATCCAGTAAGGATAGTCGTCAAACACGGGTGTACCCAGATAGTTCATCTTGAACTTGTAATAGGTATAGATAATCGGTTTGACATGGTATTTATCTTCCACAATATGCAACCAAGTAAGGATTTCCCGTTGGAAATCTTCGGTTGACATATCCTTGGGCTTATGCTCCACATCCAAAACCGGGGGAAGATCACCACGCTGCAAATGCACCTTCTTCAGGAAGAAATAAGCTTGGTCACGGGCAGATGACTTGTTACTCCAGAAGTGATACGCACCACGTATAAACCCGTATTCCTGTGCGTTACGGAAATTATCGTTAAAGCGTTTGTCTAATTGCGTGGAACCTTCTGTTGCTTTGATAACCACAAAGCGAATGGGGCACTTTTCAATCATGGCATTACGCAGTTGATCCCAGTCGATCTTACCTTGGTAATGACTGATATCAATACCCCTGATCTCATAACCGTTTGGATTCTTCGCATCCCCATAGACAGCTCTCCATCGGAATCCGTAGGGGCCCACGAAGAAATAATAAAACAACCAAACGTACAATCCTATAGCAAACAATCCTCCCAACCACCATGCCCATTTGGGATAGCGGCTCCAATGTCTTTTCTTATGTGATCGACGAGAGGATTTCTTTTTCATAGGAAGAATAATCGAAAGATGAGAGACAAAAGATGAAATAATCACCTCTCATCTCTCATCTCTCATCTATAATCTATCATTATTTGCTCTGTTCCAGTGCCAATGTCATGGTAGGCTGGTCGCATACCTCAGACGGTCCCCAATACTGGATAGGACCAGGATAGATGTAAGCAGTCTTGCGAGCCCACTCGTCACGATGAGCGGCAAACTCCTTGAAGGGAGCACCGTCAAGCTCAACGAGAGCCTTGCGGATCACGGGCTTCATCTCACCAGCACGCTTCTCCATGTTCATCATCATGGTGATGGGCACACCGCCGGCTTTCCACTCATCGGTCTTGGCTGTGGTATTCTTCACGATAGCCATGTAACCGGTCTTACCGTTGGCAATCAGCTGAGCAGCACTTGTTCCCAGTGCATAGCAATAGTCAGCATCAAAGTTAGAAGGAGCGGCACAACGTCCTTCATAGCCGAAGAAATGGTGCTGAGTACCGAACTTACCGACATACTTACCTTCCTTCTTCATCTTCTCAAGCTTCTGGGCTACCATGGTAGAGAGCAGCTTCTCTGTCTCAATCAAAGAAACCTGTACGTTTCCATGAGGATCACGATCGAGAGCCAGCTGACGGGCAACACCTACAGGCAGACTGTTGAACACCTTCAGGTTCTCCTCGGTGAGGTGACTCTTAGCAAAGTCAACCTGCTCGTCACGACTGATCTCCTTAGCCTCAGGCAAAGCCAGTACGTCGTTCAGCTGAGCAATCAGTTTCTTAATGGCAGGGATGAACTCAATGACACCTTCTGGAATAATTACAGTACCGAAGTTATTACCGTCGGCAGCACGCTGAGCAACAGCATTAGCGATATATTCTACGATATCGTCAAGGCTCATGCCCTTAGCCTCAACCTCCTCAGAAATCAGACAGATATTCGGCTGGCACTGCAGGGCGCACTCCAAAGCGATATGAGAAGCAGAACGTCCCATCACCTTGATGAAGTGCCAGTACTTGCGGGCAGAATTACAGTCGCGCTCGATATTACCAATCAGCTCGGAGTAAGTCTTACAAGCAGTATCGAAACCGAATGAAGTCTCGATCTGGTCGTTCTTCAGGTCACCGTCGATGGTCTTCGGACAACCGATCACCTGAACGCCGTACTTCTTAGCTGCATAGTACTCAGCGAGCACACAAGCATTGGTATTAGAGTCATCACCACCGATAATCACGATAGCCTTGATGTCGAGCTCACGGATAATCTCCAATCCTTTCTCAAACTGATCAACCTTCTCCAGCTTTGTACGACCGGAACCGATCATGTCGAAACCACCGGTGTTGCGGTAGTCGTCGATGAAGTCTTCTGTAATCTCCATATACTGATGGTCAACCAGACCGCCAGGACCGAGGATGAAGCCGAAGAGACGGTTCTCGGGATTCAGTTTCTTAATGGTATCGAAAAGACCGGTAATCACATTGTGTCCGCCGGGAGCCTGTCCACCACTGAGGATGACACCGACATTCATCTTTGCCGTATTAGCAACGTCGCTCTGTTCGAACTCGATAAGCGGCATTCCGTAAGTGTTGGGGAAGAGAGCCTTGATTTCTTCCTGGTTATCCACGCTCTGTGTTGGAGCACCTTCTTTTACCTTTACTGCACCTTGAAGAGCCTTTGGCAATTTAGGCTGATAAGCAGCCCTTGCCAGCTGCAATGCACTTTTTTCCATAATCCTGTTAAAATGTTTATTGAAATTTATTGTTGTATATCCTTACTACTTAAAAATCAAGTGCAAAAATACGCTTTTTCTCGGAGATTTGGAAAGGTTTTTGAATAAAATCAAGTTTTTAAGATATTTTTTATCGTTCTTTGCACCATGTATATAGAAAAATTGCTATATTTGTCACATGAAGTTAACAAATAGGTAATGAAAGGAGCTATTGTATATGTTGAACAAAAGAGAATTAAAGAAAACCATCAATTACATCTGCAGTGAATTATTCGCAGAGTGTGTAGCGGCTTCGTTGTATAGTGGGAAGCCCAACCAGGACAATGTAGAAGCTCTTCTATCTTCCATCTTGCACATTCAAAGCGACTATGTGAAACGCATCTCACATCCCGAGCCAGGTATTCCGCAGAAAAAATACTTCAGAATCCTGATCAATGATTTCAACAAGGATGTTTCAGAGTTTATCGATCAGATAGGCAACTTGAATTAACAGATATGATACAGAGTTTTTGTCGTTGGCTATTATACAAACGTATGGGGTGGACAAAGGAGATTACTGTTGCCCACCCCGATAAGTACATTATTTGTCTTGCCCCCCATACCAGCAACTGGGATTTCGCGCTCGGTCAGCTCTACATGCGGGCAGAAGGATACACCATTAATTTTCTGATGAAGAAAGAGTGGTTCCGGTGGCCGTTGGGAAACCTGTTCCGACGGATCGGAGGCATTCCTGTGTGGCGTTCCAAGAAGTCGAGTATGACCGACAACCTCGCAGAAACAGCCATGCAAGAAAAGACATTCCACCTGTGCATCACCCCGGAAGGAACGCGATCGTTGAATCCCGATTGGAAAAAAGGTTTCTATTATATTGCCCTCAAGGCACAGATACCCATTCTGTTGTATGGTCTCGATTACGAGAAAAAACTGATACGCTGCACGCGCAGCATCATCCCTACAGGTGATATCGACAACGAGATGCGGGAAATCAAATTGTATTTCAAGGATTGTAAGGGAAAGAAACCAGAGTTGTTCACTATTGGCGAGATTTAAGACGCATGAAGAAAAAGATTGTTTTTGCATTCACCTGTCTGCTTTTATGGAGTTGTGGAACCCATCGGGTTGTGAATGACAACAGACCCGTGCAAGGTTCTATTCCTGTACAGACAGGGAAGACGGATAAAGTAGAAGAAGTAGAGAAAAAAGTCCAGTACGAGAAGGAACCATGGGTGAAGAACCTGTCAAGACCCTTCGAGATAACCCAAGGATTACAAGACAGACATGTTTCCCTCTGGGCCAGTCATGGCTATTATTATGATATCCCCAAGGGCACCTGGAAATGGCAGCGCCCTTCCCTGTTCGGTACCACCGAGGACCTGTTCACGCAGACCATCGTGGTTCCATATCTCATTCCGATGCTGGAGAAAGCAGGTGCCAACGTGTTCACTCCCCGTGAACGTGACTGGCAAAAGCATGAGCTGATTGTGGATAACGACCACTCTCAGTCGCCCAACTACATGGAGACAAATACCCAGAACAAATGGAAAGATGCTGATGTGAAAGGCTTTGCCTTGCATCAGGGAGCCTATCACGATGGGGAGAACCCGTTCCTGGCAGGAACGGCACGTATGGCCAAGACCACCCATGCCAATCCCAGTTTAATCACCTACCAGCCTCAGTTCGAGGAATCAGGCAGTTATGCTGTCTATGTGAGCTATCCCACCCTGGAGAACAGTGTGGACAACGTACAATATACGGTCTATCACCAAGGACAGGCTTCGGTGTTCAGCGTGAACCAACGCATGGGCGGCAGCACGTGGGTATATCTGGGAACCTTCCATTTCGACCGCGGTTGCAGTCGTCTCAACAGCGTGGTGGTAAGTAACGTGAGTGACCAGAAAGGTGTTGTCACTTCCGATGCGGTCCGCTTCGGCGGAGGAATGGGAAATATCACCCGTGCCGGCTCCGTCAGCGGAATGCCCCGTGCCTTGGAGGGTGCACGTTACTATGCCCAGTGGGCCGGTGCTCCTTATGAGGTATATAGCAGTAAGAACGGACAGGATGACTATGCCGATGATATCAATGTGCGGTCGCTCATGACCAACTGGATTGGCGGCGGCTCTCGTTATATGCCTACTTTGGAAGGCAAGCATGTGCCCATCGAACTGTCGTTGGCTGTTCATAGTGATGCGGGTTTTGCCAAGGACTTCGCCTCACTGACCGGTTCGTTAGGCATCTACACGACCAATTTCCACGACGGTCTGCTGAACAACGGCGACAGTCGTGACCAGTCGCGTATCTTTGCCTCATTACTGTTGAACAACCAGAAAAACGATCTCAACAAACTGTACGGTCTCGACTGGCCTGTTCGGGATATCCGTGATGCGAACTATTCCGAGACTCGTCTCCCCGAAGTACCTTCGGCCATCATGGAAACCCTGTCACACCAGAATTTCCCGGATATGCGACTGGCACAGGATCCTACTTTCCGGTTCGCATTGGCACGCAGTGTGTATAAGTCTATTCTTCAGTTCCTCTCGAACAGGCACGACAAGAACTATGTTGTTGCTCCCCTCCCACCCCAGGACCTGCGGGTGGAGTTCACTGGGGCCGATGAGGTGACGCTGAGTTGGGAGGATCAGGACGACCCGCTGGAGAAAACAGCCAAGCCCACTTCCTATGTGGTCTATACCTCCAAGGGAGCAGGCGGCTTCGATAACGGACAGGTCATCAAGAGTCGTTCATGCAAGATGAACCTGCAGCCAGGTGTCATCTATAACTTCAAGGTTACTGCCATCAACAAAGGTGGCGAGAGTTTCCCCTCGGAAACGCTCGCGGCCTTGCATCATGCCGGAGCCACCCGTTCCATCATGATTGTCAACGGGTTCCGCCGACTGGCACCTCCTGCCGTTCGCAACACCACCAACGAGCAAGGTTTCGACTTTGACATCGATCCTGGCGTAAGTGATGGGACAACAGCCGGATGGGGTGGTAAGCAGATTTGTTTCGACAAGAGTCAGGCCGGTCTTGAAGGTCCGGGCGCTCTTGGCTATAGCGGTCAGGAATGGGAAGGACAGTTCCTGGTAGGTAATGAGTTCAACTACCCCACCACCCATGCCGAGGCTATGCGCAGTATGCTGCAATACAATGTCACCAGCTGTAGTGCCAGCTCGGTGGAGAGCGGGAAGGTGGATCTGATGAAATACCATCTCGTGGATATGCTCTACGGACTGGAGAAGAACGATCCCAACGCATTAGGGTCGTACAAGACCTTCCCTTCCCGCATGCAGGACATCCTCACTAAGTACACCCGCAGCGGTGGTGCCTTACTGGTGAGTGGTGCTTATCTTGGGTGTGATATGCGCTCAAAGGCCGACTCCACCTTTATGCGGAACATCCTGAAGGTGAGCTATGGTGGAACCATCCGAAACAGTAATGACTCCATCATCAGCGGTATGGGCACCACCCTACCCATCTACCGCATGCTCAATGAAGAGCATTATGCCGCCACTTCCACCGATGTGCTGAACCCCTTGCAGCCCGCCTACTGCGCACTCACCTACTCTAATGGTACCTCGGCCTGCGTGGCCTACGACGGGAATGACTATAAGTCGTTCACCATCGGCTTCCCCTTCGAGTGCATCACCTCGCCAAGAAAACGGGCGGCGGTGATGAAAGCCATCATCAATTTCCTCATACCGTAAATTCAAACATTACAACCATGTATAAAATACAAGCAAACGCATCTGGCACCAGAAGCATCGAGGTAACGGATGCTCATCTGGAAACCATCGGGAGGTATGCACTCCTGAAGAACCTCATCGACAGCAATGGTATCATCGACGAGGCCGTTCTCGACAAGCTGAAACTGAACTGCCGCGCAATCCTTGAGTCGTTGCCCGAGGTGGACCGTGACCTGATGGATCTTTGTCTCGACGTGATCTATCACAAGAACATGAAAGCCTTGGGACTGACCAACCTGGTTCAACTCTATGTGACCTGGGAGGAGAAGAAGGCCGCTAACGAAGAAGTATGAAGGAATACCGCCTGACTGATTTTCTCCCTACTACCAAGAAGGAGATGGAGCTGCGGGGATGGGATTACGTGGATGTGATCCTATTCTCGGGTGATGCCTATGTGGATCACCCTTCTTTCGGTGCAGCAGTCATCGGTCGGGTACTCGAATCACATGGCTATCGGGTGGCCATCATACCCCAACCCGACTGGCATGGTGACTATCGCGACTTCAAGAAACTTGGACGGCCCCGTCTGTTCTTCGGCATCTCACCGGGGTGTATGGATTCAATGGTGAACAAATACACAGCCAACAGACGACTGCGGTCGGAGGATGCTTACAGTCCTGATGGCAGGCACGACTGTCGTCCGGAATACCCCACCATTGTCTATAGCCGTATCCTCCGTCAGCTCTACCCCGACGTGCCCATTGTCTTGGGCGGCATCGAGGCTTCCCTACGCCGACTCACCCACTACGACTATTGGCAGGACAAACTTAGGAAATGTATCCTTTGCGATTCTGGTGCTGATATCATCAGCTATGGCATGGGCGAGAAGACGGTGGTAACCATTGCCCAACGACTAGCTGAGGGTGAGGATATCAAACAGTTACATGACCTCCCCCAAACCGTTTATCTGGCAAAAGAGAAAGACATCCCCGGAGGGATTACAAAAGAAGATATCGTGCTGCATTCCCATGAGGAGTGTCTGCGTAACAAAAGAGCCGAGGCCGAGAACTACCGACATATTGAAGAGGAGTCGAACAAATACCATGCGCAGCGCCTGCTGCAGAAGGTGGATGGGGTATATGCGGTGGTTAATCCGCCCAATCCCCCCATGACAACCGATGAGCTCGATGCCTCCTTCGATCTCCCCTACACCCGTCTGCCGCATCCCAAGTACAAGGGTAAGCGCATTCCCGCCTATGAGATGATCAAGCACTCGGTGAATATCCACCGTGGCTGTTTTGGCGGTTGCGCCTTCTGCACCATCTCTGCCCATCAGGGTAAGTTCATCACCTGCCGCAGTAAGGAGAGTATATTAAAAGAGGTAAGACAAGTAGCAGAGATGCCCGACTTCAAAGGCTACCTCAGCGATCTGGGCGGTCCGTCGGCCAACATGTACGGCATGCATGGTCGTAACCTCCTTGCCTGTGAGAAATGCAAGCGTCCTTCCTGCATCCATCCGCAGGTGTGTCCGAACCTGAACACCGACCACTCTGCCCTGCTGGATATCTACCATGCTGTGGATGCCCTGCCAAAGGTGAAGAAGAGTTTCATCGGCAGCGGTGTACGCTACGACCTTCTGTTGCACCACAGCAAGGATGAGAAGAGTAATGAGGCAGCAAGGCAATATACCCGCGAACTGATTTGCAAACATGTGAGCGGACGACTGAAGGTGGCGCCTGAACACACTTCCGACAAGGTGTTATACCTGATGCGAAAGCCTTCCTTCCAGCAGTTCGAGCAGTTCAAACGCATCTTCGACCGTATCAACCGCGAGGAGAACATGCGCCAGCAGCTCATACCTTATTTTATCAGCAGTCATCCAGGCTGCAAGGAAGCTGACATGGCCGAGCTGGCGGTCATCACCAAACGACTGGATTTCCATCTGGAGCAGGTGCAGGACTTCACACCAACACCCATGACTATCGCTACGGAGATGTGGTATTCCGGTTTTGATCCCTACACCTTAGAACCTGTCTTCTCGGCCAAGACGGCGCGTGAGAAGCTTGCCCAGCGCATGTTCTTCTTCTGGTATAAGCGCGAAGAACGCCGCCATATTGAACAGGAACTCAAGCGCATCGGTCGTCCCGACCTGATTTCAAAGCTATACAGTAAGGGAAAGTAAAAGTACTTTTTTGAGTGTGTATGAGATAACCCAGAATGTTGACCAAAAACATTCTGATTTATCTCATACACACCGCGCCACCGTACCTCCGCACCATCGTATGTTTGCTTAAGATAAAGCCCAGAATGTTTTTGGTCAACATTCTGGGGTTTGTCTTAAGTAAACGTACTCAGTTCATCATCCGAAATAGCGCTTCAGCAAACCTGCGAAGCCTGCTCCATGACGAGCCTCATCCTTGGCCATTTCATGAACCGTGTCGTGGATGGCATCAAAGCCGGCAGCCTTGGCATTCTTGGCAATGCGGAACTTATCCTCGCAAGCACCAGCCTCAGCAGCAGCACGCTTCTCCAGATTGGTCTTGGTATCCCAAACGCACTCGCCCAGGAGTTCAGCAAAACGACTGGCATGGTCGGCCTCCTCGAATGCATAACGCTTGAAAGCCTCAGCAATCTCAGGATAGCCCTCCCGGTCAGCCTGACGAGCCATGGCCAGATACATACCAACCTCACCACACTCCCCATTGAAATGGTTACGGAGGTCGTTAATCATCTCCTCGCTCACACCCTCGGGTTTGCCGTCACCGATACGATGAACGGTAGCATAGGTAACATCACCATCCTCCTTCAGTTCAGAGAACTTGGAAGCAGGAGCCTTACAAATCGGGCACTTCTCAGGTGCAGCATCGCCTTCATAGATATATCCACAAACGGCGCAAATAAACTTTTTCTTCATAATTCTTGGTTTTAGGTACAAATAGCTTCAATTTTAACTTCGTTGACTTTCGTCACGACTCGGCCAATCAAACAAGTTTGTTGGCGCTCGCTGCTCCGAAAGTTCAATTTTCAATTTTCAATTATCAATTATCGGTTTTGATGATCAAAACCGATTAAATGCTTAACTCATCAAGCACTTTGATCAGTTTCTTATCAAACGGCTTGTCACTTCTGATGGCCTCAGAGAACGGAACATACACCACCTCGTTGTAACGCAGACCGATCATCACGTTGCGTTGTCCCTGCAGGATAGCCTCGATGGCTCCCACACCAGTACGTCCCGCCAGAATACGGTCGTGTGCTGTAGGTCGTCCACCACGCTGCAGATGTCCTAAGATGGAAACACGCACATCGTAGTTGGGGAACTCCTTCCGCACACGGTCGGCATAGTAGAGAGCACCGCACTTAGGACTCTCCGACACGATGACGATGCAACTCTTCTTTGACTTACGAATACCGCGCTCCATGAACCGTGCCAGCTGGTCCACATCGGTAGAATCCTCCGGTATAATGGCAGCCTCGGCACCACTGGCAATCGCACTGTTCTGTGCCAGGAAGCCAGCATCACGCCCCATCACCTCGATGAAGAAGATACGCTCATGACTCTGTGCCGTGTCACGGATTCGGTCAACACACTCCATGATGGTGTTCATCGTCGTGTCATAGCCAATCGTGGAATCCGTTCCGTAGAGGTCGTTGTCGATGGTTCCCGGCAGTCCGATGCAGCACACATCAAACTCCTCAGCAAAGATACGGGCACCCGTAAGAGAACCGTTTCCGCCGATGATGACCAGCGCATCAATGCCGTTCTTCACCATATTGTCGTAGGCTTTCTGCCGACCTTCCTTTGTCATGAAGTCCTTCGAACGCGCCGTCTTCAAGATCGTTCCACCCATATTGATGATACCGCTCACATTCTCCGTGGAGAATTCTTTGATCTCATTGTTGATCAGTCCGTCCCATCCACGATAGATACCTTTGATCTTGAAGCCGTTGTAGATACCAGCACGTGTCACCGCACGGATGGCGGCATTCATTCCTGGAGCGTCACCACCAGAGGTCATCACTCCTATCGTCTTGATTTTTGCCATATACCTTTTATATATATACTATGTTTTGTTTCTAAGATCAGCCCAGCAGACACAGGGCGAGCGTACCGAGAATCCAGGAAAGGATGACCACCCACCCCACATTCTTCAGATACCATCCCACATGAATATGCTCCATCTTCATCAGGGCCAATCCGCTTACACTTCCTAACAGGAGAATAGTACCACCCATCGACGAGCTGTACGCCACGATCTTATAGAATAAATCGTTCTCGGGTAACGAGGGGTATAGCGAGAAGAAGCTCATGGAGGTAGCGAAGGTATCAAGCAATGTACTGATACATCCTGACAAGATACCGAACACCCATACATGATGGATATACTGACTACACTGTCGTGATAGCCAGGCAATGGCGCCCGTTTCCTGTACCACGCCGAGAGCCAGTATAACTCCCATTACATAGAGCATCAGCTGGAGAACACCATACTGGAGTACCCGCGGTGTACGCCGTTGAATCATCTGCTCCACATTCATCAGCTTACGGTTCACCACCTCGTTCACGATCCACAGAACAGCCAGTACACACAGGGCTCCGAGGAACGGACTGAGCTTGGTGATGGCACGGAAGGAAGGGATGAACCACAGACCGCCGATGCCTACGATCAGCATCAGCAGGCGCTGCCACACCTTCAGGTTCGTATCGTCGCCACGGTAGGGCATCGATGTCCACTGAGAATCAATTCGCTCGGGCAGCATGCGCGACAGCCACCAGGTGGGCAGCAGCCACGAGATCAGACAAGGCACTGCTAACGAAATAGAGAAGTTCGTAGCGGTTACAGCCCCCTTTGTCCAGAGCACCAGTCCCATCGGGTCACCAATCACCGTCAGTGCACCACCACAACTGGCTGCAATCACAATAGCTGAGCCATAGATCATCCGTTGCCGACGACTCGGCACGATCTCGTGCATCATCACTAACATCATCGTTGTGACCGTAAGGTTATCGAGGTTGGCCGAGATCACAAAGGTGATCATCGTCATCACCCACAGCAGCTTCTTGCTCTTGCGTGTGCGCAACATCTGCTTGAGGAAGTCGAAACATCCATTATTGTTCAGCACCTCCACGATGGTCATGGTAGCCAACAGGAACAAGACAATCTCCGCACCACGCCCCACATACTTCAGGAAGACGTTCTGCGAGATGTATTCTTTCACGGCAACGCTCGTAGGACTGGCACCGCCCAGGAAGTCGATATACTCGCTGGGGTGCTGACTCATCACGAAGTCAGAGCCATAACAGATATAGAGCACCCACCCCACCGTACCAGCAAAGATGGCGGCTGCCGCTTTGTTGATCTTCGTCATGCTACTGGTAGCTATCAGCACATAACCGATGAGTAATATCGTTACAATGATCAGTGTCATTCCCTTATCCTTGTTTTAGCGACAAAGATACAAAAGAAAAAAGAAAAACAAGTGATTATTAAGAATTATTAGAAAAAAATGTCAGCGAGCCTGTCGGAACAGTCGGAAAGAGATCCACAGACTCAGCAATCCCATGACGATTCCCGATGCCCAATACAGCCAGCCATGGAGCCAACAGGTAATGGCATACACCGCCAAGGCTATCGGCAACTGGTACTTGGCGAAACGGAACACGGTGGAAGATACCTTGTAATGGTACTTATACCGCGTGAAGATATTGACCACAATGATGTCAATCAGTCCGGTAACCAGCAATCCCGCACCCGTACCAGGCAGTCCGAACAGCATATAGCCGCCCACCACAGCAATCACCATCACCACGGCGCTGTAGGCTTCCAGGAAGAGGTACGACTTGGAGTCGCCCTTGGCCAAGGTAAGATAGGCAACAGGGAGTTTCATGGCACGGAGGTACATGGCCAGAACGGTAATTTGTATCATCGGTACCACGTCGAGGAACTCCTTACTATACAACAGCTGTACGATGATCGGTGCACCGATGCTGAAGGCCACCAACAGCGGAGAAATCATCAACAACGACACCTCTACCTGATGATTCACCGTGTTACTCATCTGATGTACATCACGACCGACGGCAGCCAAACGTGGGTAGTAGTCCGTTTCCATGGAAGTGAAGACCATTCCCGCATAGGTCACCGACATCATAAAACCGGCATTGTACAAGCCCAACATGTTCAGGGAAGCGATGTTGTTCAGGGAAGCACGGATCAGGAAGTCGGCCCCGCTGCCAAAGACACCAGCCACGACAAAGGCAATACCCAGACGGATCATGGGGAGTCCTTCGCTCCACAAGCTTCGTTCAAAATGAAACGACCAAGGAAATACCCGGTGAGAGTAGCGTATCGTCAACAGCATCTGCGTGAAGGTAATCAGCGTGATGGTGGGGATGATACCCTTCTGTCCATAGAAATAAATGATGGGTGTAGTAAAGACCAAAGCCAGGAACACGTTCCAAACAGAAACCTTAGCCAAATTCCTTAACCTCCTGGCAGACTTCAATATAGCCGTTTCTCCTCCAGTGATGGCCAACATGGCAACGGTAGGTGCCAACAGCACGAAATGCTTCACGTGGTTTCCCCAAGTGAAAGAGAAATTGTTCAGTAGCGGACCGGCTAAGGCACATGCGAAAAAGCCGATGACAGCTGTTGCCAAGGCCCATTGACGAATCACACGGACATGCCTCTTCACCTGCTCTTCATCCCCTTTCTCATACAGTTCCGACAAGGTCTTGACCGAGCTGGTGGCAATCCCTAAGTTGGTGGCATTCGACAATAAAGCAATGGCACTATTGAAGAGCGACATCAAACCGATGCCGCCCGGACCGAGAATCAGTGCTACCAACTTGTTTCGCACCAGACCGATGAAGATGTTCAAGGCCTGAATACTGCCAAACAAACTGGTGTATTTCAGGATATGATGATAGCTGCTATTGGTATTATTGTCCATGCTCATACAATAAAACGAATCAATTGGTGATTTATTATAAATTTTCTTTTGTTTTGTGCTCACTTATCCGTACTTTGGCTACGCCGAAAGTACTTCCACTCGAAAATGAAAAGAAAAGTAATCTTTCCTTTTGCATTTTACTCGTTTATTCGTACCTTTGCAACAAAAGCTAAGGTCATATGAACGAGTCATCAGCCAACTATCAAAACCAGGCACCTTTGGTGAGTTTCATCATCACCTATTATAATCTGCCCGTTGACATGCTCCATGAATGCATCGGGAGCATCATGCAGCTCCCGTTACAGTCGGAAGAGCGTGAGATTATCCTGATTGATGACGGGTCGGACATCACCCCACTGAACGAGATTATCGACTACCGCGATGAGGTGATCTACCTGCGCCAGCATAACCAAGGACTCAGCACGGCCCGTAATGTAGGTGTTGACATCAGCAAGGGTCGGTACATTCAGTTCATTGATGCCGACGACTGTCTTATCAAGGGTGGCTACGAGCATTGCCTGAGCATCTTACGGAAGGAATCGCCCGACATGGTGATCTTCAATTTCACTCGTGAAGGAACCGATGTTGACACGCCCTATCTGTTCGAAGGACCCGTAAGCGGCACCGAGTATATGCACCACAACAACCTGCGGGCATCGGCCTGCGGTTATGTGTTCAGCAGGAAGACCTTAGGAGAGCTGCGGTTCACGCCTCATTTGCTGCATGAGGATGAGGAGTTCACACCCCAGCTGATTCTCCGCGCCGATACGATATATAGTACCGACACTTGTGCCTACTACTATCGTGTTCGTGAGAATTCCATCGTTCATAACGATGATACCCAATGGAAAATCAAGCGTCTGGACGATGCGGAATATGTCATCAGGCAGCTCGACCACCTGGCCAACACCCTCGCTTCGTCAGAGAGGATCGCCCTGCAGCGACGTGTGGCCCAGCTCACCATGGACTATATCTATAACATCATCATGCTCACCCACAGTGAGCAACAGCTGGAGGAGCGTCTCACCCGACTGCAGAAATGTGGGATGTTCCCCTTGCCCGCCCGCGATTACACGCAGAAATACAAATGGTTCCGCAAGATGACCAACAGTAAGACTGGACGGAAAATCCTCATGCGCATCCTACCCTTGTTATGGAAAGAAAGATGAAAATCCTGCTGCTCAACGATTACAGCGGTCTGCACGCCACTTTGGGTAAAGGACTGAAGGATAGGGGACATGAGGTGACGGTGGTGTCCAACGGTAACGGATGGCGCAACTACCCCCGTGATATCTCATTGGTAAGACATTCGTCCTCTCATCTTGAGGGGATCAGGTACCTGATGCATGTATGGGCAACCCTGCCCAAGCTACGCGGGTATGATATCGTTCAGCTCATCAATCCCATTTTCTTTGATGTCCGACCGGAACGTCTGTTCCCCATCTACCGCTACCTGCGCAAACATAATAAAAAGGTGGTGCTCGGGGCCTTCGGCGAGGATTCCATCTGGGCCAGAACCTGTATGGAGAAAAAACCGCTACGGTATAGCGACCATAATATAGGCGATGAGGTGAGAACCGATCCCGCCTCCACCCGACTGCTCGATGTATGGGTGGGAACATCGCACGAACGACTGACGAAAATGATTGCCGACGACTGCGACGGTATCGTGGCTTGTCTGTATGAGTATATGGCGGTTTATCAGCCCTTGTTCCCTAATAAGACTACCTTTATTCCCCTGCCCATAGAGATGCCGTCGGAACAGACGCCCATCACAGAAAAGGACCATACGAAAACCCGGATATTCATCGGCATTGATGCGCAGCGAAGCGACTATAAAGGAACCGACATCATGCTTCCTGCGGCAGAAAAGGTCTTGGAGAGACATCCCGACAAGATGGAACTGGTGAAGGCGGTTAGCGTTCCCTTTGCCGAATACCAGCAACTGATGAACGGTAGCGATGCTATCCTTGATCAGCTCTACAGCTATACGCCCTCCATGAACTCTCTGTTAGCCATGTCGAAAGGGATTATCGACATCGGAGGAGGCGAACCTGAGAACTACGAGATTCTTCATGAGGACGAGCTGCGACCCATCATCAATGTCCTGCCTACGGCCGAGAGTGTGGAACAAGAAGTGGAGAATCTCATTATGCATCCGGAGCGTATTCCAGAACTGAAACGACAGAGCGTGAAATATGTGCGGCGCCATCACGACTACCGGAAAGTGGCAGAGCAGTACGAGGCGTTCTATGCTTCGCTGTTGCGGTAGGATTACATACAATCCCGCAACACCGTTTCCAACTGGGAAGCAATCACTTGGGGCGACACCTTCTCGGCAACAATTCTTGAGAAGACCTCCCCTTCCCCATCAGACAGCTGCATCACCTCACACATCTTATCGGCAATAGTGGCTGCATCATCTACGGGAGCCACATAACATCCCTTGTCGATCCTGACGTTCTGCGGTACAGCCTCCGTCGTTACCACGGGAATACCCGTGCTCATGGCCTCCAGCAACACCAGTCCTTGGGTTTCATCGCGGGTGGCCAGTACCAAGGCATCACTCTGATACAGCAAATCCCTGACCGCCTGTTTGTCAAGGTTCCCACAAGGATGGATATGCGGGGCACACGACAGATGACTGAACAACTGGCGACATGCATTTCCATCTGTTCCTTCACCGGCAATAAACAATTCGGTTTGCGGATGCTGGTCATGAACCTGTTGGAAAGCCTTGAACAAGACATCATATCCCTTGCGGCGTACAAATTTCCCCAGACAGACAAAACGGAACGGACGGTCTTTCTTATCTTCGCGACGACGATAGGAGAAGAAATCCACATCAATCATGTTCGAAATGGCCGTCCACCGATAATCCTTTCCAAATAACGGGGACAGGTCATCCACCACTTCCTCAGCAACAGGAATTACCCGTTCTGCATGCTCATACACCTTGCGCAGCAAAGGAATCTGCCATGCATGGGCGGTATCTTCGCCGAACTCCTCCTTCAGTGCCATCAACGACAAATGCTCGGTCACCACATATGGTATGCCCTCCTCTTCTCCAATCAGCATGGCAGCATACCCAGCCCATTTGGCACAATGGGCATGCAGAATATCAGGACGACCATATTGCTTCTCGTATTCCTTGAACATCTGTCTGACAATCTTCACCCAACGTTGCACATTGGGACGAATCATCAGCGGAAGACCGCGCATATACGACTGATAGACGGGAACGCCCTGCATCTCCGTGAAACGACGGCGATACGGGAATGTGAGATAATCTTTCGGACTCTTTTTTACGGATAACTGCACATTACTGATGATCCGCACCTCATGTCCCAAGGAACGGAGGGCCTTCGACTGTTCCAAACAGAACTCACCCCCATAAGGCGGGAAGAAAGAAGGGATCTCAACGATGTGCATGGTAAAGATTGTGGAGAGTGGAATGTGGAGAGTGGAGGGAAAAAGAAAGAGGCATGGCTAACGCCTGCCTCCTCATTTCCTGTTTACAAAAAGATTAAGCCTCTGCGGGTGCCTCCTCAGCGGGAGCAGCTTCCTCTGCAGGTGCTTCTGCCTCTGCCTGAGCGGCAGCAGCAGCGGCCTTCTTCTCAGCCACCTTCTGGGCAATAGCCTCGTTAATCTTCTTCTCAGCCTCGAGCTCCTTGGCAGCAGCTTCTTTCTTAGCCTTCTCTACCTGCTGACGAACAGCGTCAAAGCCCTTGACTTTCTCATCTTTCCATGCATCGAACTTCTTCTGAGCAGCAGCCTCGTCGAAAGCGCCCTTCTTCACACCTGTGCGGAGATGCTTCATCATATAAACACCTTCCTTCTTCAGGATGTTACGAACGGTGTCTGTAGGCTGAGCGCCTACCTCTACCCAGTAGAGTGCACGGTCGAAATTCAAATCTACTGTGGCGGGATTGGTGTTAGGGTTGTAAGTACCAATCTTCTCAGTAAATCTACCATCTCGTGGTGCTCTCGCATCAGCGATCACGATGCTGTAGAAAGCATAGCCTTTGCGACCGCCGCGCTGCAATCTGATTTTTGTTGCCATTTTGTAATTGTTTAATTGTAAATAAATTATTAAATTTGAATCTCATGCTACCATCTCGTGATAGCGGCTGCAAAGGTACTACTTTTCGGGAAGAAAGTAGCATATTGGGGGAATATTTATGAAAAGCATAAGGATTTTTTAACACTTATCCCGCCTGCATCTGCCGCAACAGGTCTCGCTGACGGTCGGAAAGATGGGTTGGCAACTGCACCTGATAGGTAATGATCAGATCGCCAAACGTACCGTCACCGCGGTCGTATCCCTTCCCTCTCAGTCGTACTCTCGTTCCAGGCTGCGTCTCCGGCTTTACCTTCAGTTTGATCTTCGCGCCCGTACTCAACTGGAGCATCACCTCACCACCGAGCAGGGCCGTATAGAGATCGATGTTCACCGTGGCGTTCATCTCGCCGCTGCTCTGACGACCGAAGCCTTGGGCCCGCGTTTTCCTTCCTCCACCGAACAGATCCTGGAAGAAGCTGCTGAAGCCACCGCTACCATTGAAGGTACTGAAGTCGAAGCCCTCGAACGGTGAGCCGCCCTGCTGCGACCAGTTAAAGCCTCCACCCTGCTGGTTCATCGCATCCATCTCTTTCCAGCGCTCGCCATACTGGTCATATTTCTTTCGTTTCACAGGATCGCCTATCACATCATACGCCTCCGACAAGGCCTGGAATTTCGCCTTGGCCTTGGGATCGTCAGGATGCAGATCGGGATGGAACTGCTTAGCTCTTTTCAGATAAGCCTTCTTCACATCCTTCTGCGGAATATCCTTCGTAACACCTAAAATCTTGTAATAGTCAATAAATGCCATAATCGTTTCTCCTTTCTAAAAGGATGACAGCAAAAAGTGTGCCAACAACACCCTTATAGAAACGTTATCTGGGCAGCTCCGAGAACCGTCGTTTACCTTTGATATAATACTGCCACAGCAGACTGATCGGTCTGCGTTCAGCCACCACGGGCATCACTCTGCTCTGCTGCAGTTCATCACGGTCGGCCTTGAAGTCTTTCTTCCACCGCTTGAAATCACGCCGTGCCCGGTAGATGGCCTTGAAGTCGCCCACATTCCTGTTCACCAGTAGCGTTTCGTAGGCCGCCACATAGTCGAGCACCCACCGCCAGCGCATCACATGTCGCAACTCCTTGTCGGGCAAGTTCTTATACAACATGGTCAGGTTATTGCGGAAATTCAGGTAGGTCTTCATCGGATTTCCCTTGGGTAGTGTACCGCCACCTACATGGAACACCTTGCTCTCTGGGATGCAATACACCTTCCGTCCCATCATCCGCAGGCGCCAGCACAGATCGATCTCCTCGTTATGTGCGAAGAACCGTCCGTCAAAACCCTTTGCCTTCCAATAGTCGTCGGCGCGGATTACCAAACAGGCACCCGTGGCCCACATCACCTCACAGGTGTAGTCATACTGTCCGTGATCATCTTCCACACTGTCAAAGAGTCGGCCCCGACAGAACGGATAGCCGTATTTGTCGATGAAACCACCGCAGGCACCTGCATATTCAAAGGCATTCCTGTTGGCCACCGACAGCAGTTTCGGCTGACAGGCTGCCACCTCTTCATGACTGTCCATGAAGCTGATGAGGGGTTCCAGCCAATGGGGTGTCACCTCCACATCACTGTTCAAGATGACGTAATAGGTAGCCTCCACCTGTTGCAATGCCTTGTTATAGCCGTCGGCAAAGCCCCAGTTCTTCTCCAGCTGAATGAGTCGCACCTCAGGATAGCGTTCCTTGAGGAAGGGTATCGACTCATCCGTCGAGGCATTGTCGGCTACATACACCACAGCCTCACCACGGGAATGTTCCAGCAGTGTATCCATGTACTTCGACAGCATCTTCACACCGTTCCAGTTCAGTATAACAATCGCAACCTTATCCACTTATCACTTATCACTTGTTACTTATCACTTATCAGCGCTTTCAGCGCCGTACGGTCGTGGTTGAAGTCACCCAGTGTAACTTGTACAATCTGGTTATCGAGCGCGTTATTCCCTTCTGCCGGTGGCAGTTCCACACGGATATAGTTCCTTGTGAATCCATGCATGGCCCTGCCCCGTGAAGCCTTCTCGAACAGCACCTCCGCCTCCTTACCGATATACGAGGCATAGAACGCCTCGGTCTTCTTATCCGACAGTTCCAGCAGTCGTTTGGAACGCAGTTTCTTATCCGCAGCACTCACCACATGGGGAATACGCAGGGCAGCAGTACCCGGTCGTTCGGAATACGGGAACACATGCAGTTGCGTGACGGGCAGACGGTCCAGGAACGCATAGCACTCCTCGAAATACTCGTCCAGTTCTCCCCTTGTTCCCACCATCACGTCCACGCCGATGAAAGCATCGGGCATCATCTCCTTGATCTTCTCTATCTTATGTGCGAACAATGCCGTGTCGTAACGACGGTGCATCAGCTTCAGCACAGCATCTGATCCGCTCTGAAGCGGAATATGGAAATGCGGCATAAAGGCCCGACTCTGGGCACAATAGGCTATCAGCTCATCGTCAATCAAATCGGGCTCCAGACTGCTGATGCGGTAGCGTTCCACACCCTCCACCTGGTCGAGTGCCTTGACGAGATCGATGAACCGCTCACCGGTTGAACGACCGAAATCGCCGATGTTCACACCGGTCAGCACGATCTCTTTTCCCCCTTCGCATACAGCCTGTTCAGCCTGCTGCACCAGCGAGGATATCGTGGGGTTCCTGCTGAAACCACGGGCGTAAGGAATGGTACAATAGGTACAGAAATAGCTACAACCATCCTGCACCTTCAAGAAAAAGCGTGTGCGGTTTCCTCGTGAGCAACTGGGAGCAAACGACTGTATCTCCTTGGTCTTCTCCTTCCTGAACACCTTCGCCCCTGAACACTCCACACTCCTCACTCCACACTCCTCACTCCAAAGATCCGATAGGAACTGCACCAACTGGGCTTTCTCATCGCTGCCCAGCACCAGATCCACTCCCGGAATCTTACTCACCTCATCGGCCGACAGCTGTGCATAGCATCCAGTCACTACAATAAAGGCATTAGGATGGTTTCGCACCATGCGGTGGATGGCCTGACGGCACTTGGCGTCGGCCACATCCGTCACGGAACAGGTGTTGATGATGCAGATATCTGCCTGCTCATCCCTGCCCACGGTGGTAACACCCATCTCCTGAAGCATCCGTCCGAATGTGGATGTCTCAGAAAAGTTCAGCTTACAGCCTAATGTGAAATAGGCAGCCTTCTTACCTTGAAAAGCGGCACTGTCAATCATACACCTTATTATATATAATAGGGAGATAAAACACCCCTTGTTTGAGAAGGCAAAGGTACGAATAAGCGAGAACAAAAACAAATAAAACACGAGAAAGTTGAGTGAAATACAATGCAAATTCCCATCATTATTGATAGGGCTTAAAACTTTAACAGTTATTAATAATTTGCATTATATTGATTTTCAACCACTTACAAAAAAGTTACAAAACGACCTAAAAAAAAACGCTAAAAAAAGTACAAGCTATCAAAAAAATGCTTACCTTTGCAGCGTTTTAATAAACAATGATTGTTTTACAGATTTAAAAAGCAAAGAAAATGAAGAAATTAGTTTTGATGTTCGTAGCTGTTGCAGCTATCTCATTCGCTTCTTGTGTTGAGAACAAGCCTGCTGCTCCCGCAGTAGAAGAGCCGGTTGACACTATGGTTGTTGATACAACTGCTGTTGACACTGCTGCTGCTCCCGTTGACACAGCTGCTGTTGCTGAGTAATTAGCACGAACGCAATTGAGAGAAATGCCGCTGGACCTCAGGTTCAGCGGTTTTTTTGTCTTGTTCTTAAACCGAACACGGATCACACGGATTTCATGTACAAAAAGGCCAACATTTCCCGTAAACCTCTTGAAACACCGATGTATAAAGGGTTTGAAGAACGGGAGATGTTGCTCTAACATCTCCCGTAGATTTCCCGTAGATTTCCCGTACATCTCCCCCTACGCAGCTTTTAGGGGGATCAACTTGTAATAGGAAAGATGTTCTCGAACCACATGGTCGTAGCCCAGTTCCCTCATGGTTATTCCTAAGTGAACTCTGGTACTCCTATCGCTTTTTACAGACGGATACTCCTGCTGAATCTCCCTGAGGATATCCCCGCAGTTCATGTACCTCGGCAGCTCACCTTCCTTCGGCAAGCGGAACGTGGCTTTTACGATCTCGGCAATGTCCTTCTGTTCCATGTAGTCCAGGTTGAGCTCCTGGATTCGCTTCACCTCCGCAGGAGTGAACCAATAGGGCGCCTTCAGCTCTATCAGCTCGTGGAGCACCTGGGCATACAGCTGCCCGTAGTCAATCTCCCCTGTGTTGTCAATCAACTGGTCTTTGGGAACCGTCAGACAGATGTATCGTCTGCTGCCCGTGGCATCGGTCAGCGGGTGCGGGTTGTTCGTCGTGGCCACGAACGAGGCATAGCGAGGCCTGTCCTCCTGACTGCATCCGAAGATGGGTCTTCCGTTCACCTTGCTCTTCGACAGCGTCTGCTTCAAGGCAGGATGCTGACTCGGTCTTATGGCATCCAGCTCATCCAGGTTCACCAGCAGGTTGTTCGTCAGCGCCATCTCTTTGTCGAACTTGTTCGAGAGGTTCAGGTGGTCGAGGTAGTACTGCCTGAGATGCGGAGGAAGAATCCTTGCCACGAAGGTAGTCTTACCGCAGCCCTGCGAGCCGATCAGCGTGGGTACGCACTCGTTCCCGTGGATGGTATCCATCTGCAGCCAGTGGGCAACGGCTGAGCGCAGCCAGGTGGCCAGATAGCCGTGCTGCTCACTGCTGATACTGGGCAACCTGCCAAAGAGTGCCGCCACATGGTTCTGTCCGTCCCACTGGGGCAAGTGTTCAAGGAAGTCCTTTACCGGATCGAATGCGGGAACCTCCTCGGAGTTGATCAGTTCCATGATCTCAGCCTTCGGGCTCCCCTTCTCCATGACAGCCTCACGCTTGGCCCTGATTACGATGCTGTTGAGGGCCGCCTGCGTGAGTGTCCTGTAAACAGGCTCTTCGGCAGGAAGCGATGCGAACTCCACCTTCCCGCTCAGCACATTGCGGCGGAAGAGGTAATTGTCTTGTAGGAACAACTCGGTTGCGAGCGTGTTTTCCTGTGTGTTACTCATGGTGTTGCCACCCATCATAGTCGTGTCATTCATAAATGGTAATAAAAGATTAATTGTTAATAAATGTTAGTAGCACTGACACTCCAGGTTACCCCTTCATGTTTTGCGCCTGCAAAGTTACAACGAAAATCCGGGAAGACCAAAAATCGACCCCTCATAGCGTGCAAAAATCTGTTAACAAACCACCATCTTTCTGTTAAAAAATACTGAACGCCGTAAACGCTCCCAGTGATCAAGGCAAACGCTCCCAGCGTTTGACGTTCCCGCTATCAGCGTTTGAGGCACTTTTAACCAGAAACTGCCATAGTTTCCAACGCAAACTGCCATAGTTTCCTTCTTCCCACAAGGGATGGAATTTAAGAAGCAAGAAGCAAGAGGCAAGAGATTACCACTAAATACAGTTCTTAGTAATTTCGACTTGATAGAAGTTAGATGAACGGGAAATCTACGGGAAATCTACGGGATATGTTTGAGCAACATCTCCCGTTGCTCAAACCCTTTACACATCGGTGTTTCGTGACTTTTACGGGAAATGTTAGGTAAAAATCGGAACCACGTCACTCAGATTGCGGATTTGATAATTATCCGTTAAATCTGTTCAATCCGTGGTCAAATAAAAGTCATGCAGATCTGGCAGATAATGCGGATTCCTATTTCCAGCGGAAACATAAAGAAAAATACAAGTTTCCGCTGGTTATAAGCACAATTTTGCGTTATTTTCAGCGGAAACATAAAGAAAAACATACATTTCCGCTGGTTATACGTTACTACAACCTAGTACAAAAGGAGATAACAATGGACGACTTGTTCCTACCATAATCAATCGTCCGGCGCTCCTTGGTAATAATACTCATCGCTGTCTACCAACAACGGTTTCGTCTCCTCAAGCATAAGTACCCCAATTGCTGGTTTCACATAAATCTTGCGGTTGATAGTTTCCGTTTTCATAAGCATAAATTCCGCAGCACTGTAATTTAACAGTATTTAGAAGTAACTGAGCAACAAAAGTTCTTGCTTGGGCAGCGGCATAGCAGAGCGGCCCAGAATTCTGCCATGTCAGATTTTCACTTACCTCAGTGCTGCATTAAAAGACAAGCAAAATCGCACATGACACTGCAAAGATACAAATAAAACTGAGAAAAACACTCCTTTGGGATGAATATTTTACGCAAGAATACTTTTATTTCTCGTTATGTGGGTCTGGCGCAAGCATTCGACAAACTACAAAATCTTCTTATGTCGAATGTTTACGAAACTTACACATACGGAATCCATAATGACCAAAACTATATGACATAGTATTACATATATTACATTATAGATACAACAACAGCTACAATCACATTTGATTGTAGCTGTTGTTATATAGGTATTACTACCTGTAGTTTATCGAATGCTTACCATTGAAACTGGTTTCGGAAACATTATTCCCCTATGGTTGTTCGGACTGCTGTCATGATGAGTATAATTTTCATAGAACTATATAATGTGAACGGAATACATTATTATGAAAACAACGAACTGCCGTGTGTACTTGAAAACGAGATACCAGTTAGAAATCATCATAGAAGTGCGGGGCTTATGAAAGTTTCCTTCTTTTTTCTTTGCGCATATTGTTATTTTAATTATATTTGCTCCGATAAAATAGATAATAGTTTAAAAAGAAAAAATTGCGCTATGAATAGGTACTTTTTATTTGTTTTGTGGTGTGTCCTTTTCTCTTCGGTCGAGGGTATAGCGCGTGAGGCTTATGCAGTCTATCAGAAGGGAGAATATGAAGAGTGGCAGACGGAATTCAGCAATAAGCTAACTTTCTATTATGACGACAACAAAGACCAATGGTGGTCGGGATATGTGTACTCATTAAATGAGGGTGACACTCCTCCAGGTTGGTACGGTAATTCCGAGTTGGATATTAACGAGATAGTTTTCGATGCTTCGTTTGCAGATGCACGTCCTATCAGCACCGCATATTGGTTTGCAGCAAAAGAATATTCTAATCTCAAAAACATCTATGGGTTACAGTATCTGAAAACGTCAGAGGTGACGAACATGAGCCACATGTTCTATAACTGCAAGAATCTGACAGCGCTTGACTTGAGTAGTTTTGACACAGGCAATGTGACCGATATGAGTTTCATGTTTCATAACTGCCAGAAATTGCAGACACTTGACATAAGCGGTTTTTATACGTACAATGTGACCAACATGGCAAACATGTTTTATGCGTGCAACAGTTTGACGGCGCTCGATGTGAGTGGTTTCAACACAGGTAATGTGACCGACATGAGCAATATGTTCTATGGTTGTTATGGTTTGGTGAGCCTTGGCCTGGATGGTTTTACTACCGCTAAAGTGACGAATATGGAACTCATGTTCTATAACTGCAAGAACCTAACGAACCTAAACTTGGGAAGTTTCGAGACGAGCAAAGTGACGAACATGAGGTACATGTTTGATAACTGCAACAGTCTGGTTACTCTTGATTTGAGTAGTTTCGACACAGGAAAAGTGACCGACATGAGCAATATGTTCAGTAGATGCAATAGTTTGAAAAGTATTAACCTTAGCGGGTTTAACACAGTCAACGTGGTGAGGATGGATGCAATGTTTTATTTATGCAGTAGTTTGACGAGCCTTGACGTGAGCAGTTTCAACACGAGAAATGTAACCAACATGGAAAGTATGTTCGAGGGCTGCAGCAGCCTGACGAATCTTGACCTGGATGGACTTGTTACAAGCAGTGTAACAAATATGCGTAGCATGTTCCTGAACTGCCGCGGTCTGACAACTATTGATCTGAGTGGGTTTGACACGCGCAATGTAACATCAATGGAGAACCTATTCATGGGTTGCAGCGGGTTGACGTCTCTCGATTTGAGTCCGCTAAAAACTGGAAAGGTGACAACCATGTGGCAGATGTTTTTAGAATGCAGCGGATTGTCGAGCCTTGATTTGAGCAGTCTGGACACGCACAACGTGACGAAGATGTACGGTATGTTCATGAAATGCACCAATCTGACGTGCATTGACATGACAGGCCTGAACATGGGCAAAGTTAAAGACATCCGTTACATGTTCAACAACTGTTCCAATCTGAGGTGTCTCGACCTGAGTACATTCGACATGACCAAAGCCAGGACCTCCAACAGTCAGATGTTCACAAACATGCCCGTTGACGGTCTGCTTTACCTGCCGAAAGGAGCTGCTTTGGACGATTTCACGGGAAACAACCTGTCGTTCTTGAATAAAAAGAAATACAACCTCATACTGACGGATGCTGACGGGAACAGCACTTGTGAGGATTTTCGCTTGTTCGACAATAAAATGTTCGACGTCACTTCACCATTTCTTGCAGCAAAGGCGAGCTATGACCGGGCATTTTCCGATGGCGAGACAACTACCGTGTACCTACCCTTTCCATTCAAAGCCTCGCAATTTGGCACTGTATACCGTTTCGTCGGTCTCAATGAAGTAGGCACATGTGTCAGGTTTTTAGAATTGTCAGGCGAAACAAAGGCCAACACACCATATCTCATTGAGCCGAATGGAACGAAGATTTCAGCCGCAAGCGTTCAGGTGGCAACATGGGTGAGCACGCCCATCACAGGAACTGACGAGATGATTGGAGTCTTCAAGGATACCTTGATGCCTGCAGGTGCTTACGAATTTGACGGTAGTGTAGGTAATGTAAAAAAGATACCTACAGACGCAGCTGTCGACATCAAAGCTGCTCGTGGCTACTTCCTGCTGCCCAATGCATATGGCTCTGCGCTGGATGTCGTCTTTGACCAGAGTCTGGCAACAGGGATAACCAATGTAGGATGCATGACGGAGACATCCGGTCGAATCTACAACCTGCAAGGTCAACGCGTTAAAACTGCCGCAAAAAAGGGACTGTACATTGTGAACGGTAAGATAATTGTGAAATAACCTGCTTCTAGGGTTATAAGATACGTTGGTTTGGAATTGCGAGGATTGCTTCAGAACAGATGCATTATTTGTTGCATATTACATTATAGATACAACAACAGCTACAATCAAATGATTGTAGCTGTTGTTGTATGTTGTATCTATATAGGTATTACTACCTGTAGTTTATCGAACACTTAGGTTTATCATCTTGCCAAGATCTCTCTTGAACATCGCCACAGTCTTTGTCATCAAACGGGAAAAAGTTTCGCCCGGGAAGCAAGGGAAAAGTCTCATCAACCGTTTAAATGTAGCTATTCGTTTGTTTAACCTACCCTTTCCAACATTTACCTGTCGTTGGCTGTACTTCCCTAAGTTACCTCCTTCCAACGTACCTTCAAAAATCTTCCTCCCCCACTTCTCATCAGGTGTTGTCAACAAATACTGTTCAGGAAGCCCAAGCACCTCATGCTCTATCCACATGATAGCTGAAGCAAGTCGGCCCATACCAAACCTTTTCCAAGCCTTTCGTATTTGCTCTTTCTCTTCCTCAGATATACCCTCTAAGTTTTTCAGCACATAGTAATAATCTATCAGTTGCCGTAACCCTATGCCTTTATCAAAAATGTGAGTCATGATATGCCCCAGATGATAAACAGCGTTGAACCTTGCCGTAGGTACCGCCACTTTTGTTTCAGTACCTGTCAATTTCACCATATGACTAAACTGTTCCTCTTTATTATCCTCAATCCATTGTTGTAACCTACTATGACTGATGGTGTTGCGCAACTTCAACGGAGTTTGATGCACATCTACGTGGACATCGGTGAACACAGGAAATTTAATGTGCTTGAAACTCTCTTTAGCATTAGGGAATAATTTTATAACATACTCATAAATAGACCTTTCGTCAGCATCTATCCACACATCTATATCCCCTGGAAATCTCAGATTAGGATTCGGATACATCTCTGCATTCCCTTGCCCCTTCAGCAAGCAGCATCTGAATCCATCCTTCTGTAGTTTTTGGAACAATTGACAAACCCGTTCGTTCAGTAACGAATTACTTATTTCCAATTGTCTTACAAGAGCCACCCAGCCAAGCAGCACCTTATCATCCACATGAACATCAAACCTAGTCGGCTCACATACCCCTCCTATCTTCTGCTTGTCGCAGAAAACAAAAACATTCCTCCAATTATTGATCGAAGGAATTGTTCTTTCTGTATTCAAAACAAACTGAAGCCATTCCACGGCTTCAGTCTGAGCAACACCCGATAAGTGATCAGTATTATCCAAAGATGTCTTCACTATCTAAGGTCATTGAATAGCCATCTTTCATTATTTGACTCGACTCTTAAGATGAACCCAAATAAAACTTAGACACAACCGCCAGAATGATTCCTGAGGGAATGCAACTTTGTACTTCCACCGATTTCTGAAGAAGGTTGTTGCCTCTTTCACTACACCTAACATTGACTTTTCCTTCTTGGTTGTTGTGAAAGAATCAATAATGCTATTCCATATACGTTCAGTTGTAGCATCCATAATGGGTTTGATGGGACATTCGGCAATGGTAACATGGAACTTTTCTTCAAGGATTCCCTGTATCATCCCTGCGAAACGACCCATCCCCGATTGCTCATATATATGGAGCACCTGATCCCAATCAACATTTCCACTGTCTTTCTTTAGGAACAAAGCCCAGTCGTACAGCATTCTCAAAGGGATTGTCTCAGAAGCGAAATGAGTTGACATATGCCGTATCAAGAAAATGGCATTCATAGTCGGTGACATGCAATAAGCATTATCAATCGTCATGTCCTCAAAAGTGAAGGGATAATGCTTCCCCTCCTCTACTGCCAGTTTCTTCAGTTCATCATCAATCAGAAGATTACACTTATGATTCACCCTGTCAACAAAGTCGTAATGGTTTTCAAGCAGGATGTCTAATATGCTTCCTGTGGAATGATGATGGGCCCTCTCGTCAAAATCAACTCCGATTTCCTTTAAGACCTTGAGCCCCTCATCATACTTTCCATAAAGATAAAAATCTATGTCACTGAACTGTCTCCATTCCGAAACAGGATAGTATTTCGCTAAGGTAGCTCCCTTGATGAACATCACATCCAACCCAGCCTTCTTGAAGACCTTGGCCAGATTTTCCATGACCATCATTCTTTTTTTGTACCCCCTTTGAGACTTCTCAGCGACCCCGTACCAAGTAATGATAATATCTCTCAGTTCTTCATCTTGGTAATCACGTTCCAACAAACCATGCATGAATGCAGAAAGTATTCCTTGACTACCTGCAATCTTCAACATACGATCAAGCTCGCCTACACCCGGAAGACAAACATTCTTCCAGCCTGACTCGTGCTGAAACAAAGCCTTATTGCAAATCTCAATAATTGTTTGGCTGCTTTTCTCTGCCATGCTATTATGATTTAATCTATAGATAGTCTACAGACTAAAGGATAATGATCACTCAATTCTGTTTTTACAGTCCTTACCTCACTGATTCGCACGCCTTTAGTTATAATATTGTCCAAAGGCTTTGATGTTTTATAGAAAGTGACAATTGAACCATCGTTTGCCAGAGTATAACCTGCTTTTTTAAACTTTGAATAGTTGCTCGTATTAAAGTCGCCGCATATAACCACCCTTTCCTCTCCTTTGAAAGCCTCAATGAGTTCTGATATCTGCCCTTGTACAAGACTAGGGTCCTTCTTAGAATAAATAAGATGAACACATACAAGTTTTACCTTTTTACCATCAATATATACATTACTTGCAAGATAACAAAAACCTCTGTGAGATTTCTTGTATTTTGTGGTCTTAATGAATTCAAAAGGTTGATTTTTTAATTCTCTTACCCTAACATTGCTATACATTGCATTATGTACGATACCTTTACGAGTAGTCCCTCCTTCATACTTTGTTTCGTATTTGTCAAACAACACCGCAGCAGACTTGTGAGCCACTCTCATTTTGTCTACACCGAAATTTGAACTATACTCATTCAAGGTAATTATATCAGCATTAATGCTATCATATAAAACAGCCCTAAAAGCCTTAAGTTTTTCCTCATAGATGGCACCATCAATTACATTTTTAGCAGATCCATATGCATAATAGTGTGCAATATTCCATGTACACAAAACGATGCTACTATCTTCATTTTTCGCAAAGGCATTTTTGCTATTATCCAGTGCGAATGACTGATAGCCCAAGACACAAATAAGCGCTAATACGCCAAAAGCAATTATCCTTATGTACTTCACCTTCTTAAACAACACAAGTAGTAAAAATCGGCAATCTGCGTACTATTCAGTATTTATTGATATAGACTTTTTAGATGAGATTCTATCTTTTCTATGTCAATACACCTGAAAACATCTGCATGGCTTTGAAACTTCCCATATTTATCATTTGATTTCAACTTCAAATGTCGAATATAATCATCTGCCTTTTGTTGTGCTGTCTTGTATTTCTTTGGTCTTCTAACAAACCATATAAGATCATCCAACACAACACTTCTAACTACGACGTCATTAGGAAGGAACACTTCTATTTCACTCCATGCATTTTCATCAAACACCACTTTTTTACACTCTTCTGCCATGGTTTGAATACTCGTTACATGCTACTACTCATTTGGGTCAATAATCTTCTTAGAACGATATAATGGGAAAAACGATGATGTCTCATCAAAACGAGGGTTACTCTCTTTTTTCATTCTTACCAATTCATTATACATATCTGGATCAATAATTTGTTTCCCGATAGAAAACTGATAATCAGAATTTCTGTTAAAACCAGCCTTAAATGTATATAGTGGATCATCTGCAGAGCCAACGCCTCCTCCTAAATGAAGTGTCTTTAGACCATGTTCATGTCCCCATAATGCTGCTTTATAAAGGAGAAGGTTATTGGGTTCTAAGTTTCTGTATTCGAGAAGTGAGCCTGAAAGATGATAGTGCATCTGACCATTACAATAAAGCATAATAGCCATCATGATGATCTTTCCGTCCAGAGTTGCATAAAACATCTCATAATTGTTCTTTAATCCCTCATGAATCGCTTCGTAGAATGGCATTTCAAAGAAATAATAGTTTTCTGCGTCATCCTTTTCCATAGTCGCATTATAGATTGGTATGAATTCACGGAACAGATCCATTCCCTGACCATGATGAACCTCAATACCATTCTTTTCGGCCTTTCTGATTTTCCCTCGTTTTTTCGAGGTCATGTTGTTCCAAATCACATCAGGTGAACTTAGGTCAATAGCGATTGTTTTACCCAAGTCAATGACAGATGTATAATTTCTTGCAGTAGAAGCATTTCCAAGTACAGGATGGTAGCGAACAAAATTATCAATAATGCCCTCATTCTTCATTGTTTCATTGAAAGAATTCCAAAAGTATTGGAGATCCTCATTTGAATATGTACCATCAAACAACACACCACCATATCCGTATGGCGTTATAGCATCATATACGCCATCAACAAATGTCTTTCTTTTCATAAAGACGTAGATGGCCTTCCATGTCTCACCTGTAGCATATATCAAACAGGGCTCCCCATCTCCATGAATCATAAAGGGTTTAACATATCCACTCAAATAATATACATCATAATTAGAGAAAGAGCGAACTATTGTATCCCACTCTTCCCTTTGTGATAAGTCTAACAATCTAATCATTTTGAATAATTGTGTTTATTGTATTTAACAAATACTGCATTTCGCTTTCGTTATACCTCCCATCACAATGAATTGACAACATCCTCTTGCTAAATCTATTTACTTCCCGATCTACATTCTCGGGAACGTTCCATAAAACTGCAGGATAGATTGATGCTTCAATCAATTCTTTTCTTATACGTTCTCTTTCCGAATGATCCTTTAACAAAACCACACAAGAGAATGGAGTCAATTCCTCAGACTCTGGCAGAACAACTATTATACCTTTTATTGATGAAAGTTCGCTTAACACCTTCCAGTTTCTTTTTTTCGCCTTATACCATCTTTCAATATCAAAAGACTTAAGGAAGACTCTTGACCTCTCATCAATCAAGGCTATATCCAAATCATCCAAGCCATCTTCTGTTTCCAAATACATTTTTCGGAATAACTCTTTGTTCTCCAACGCTCCAGAAAGATATTTCTCCTTCTCCTCCATCGCATTCCACCTCTTTTGAGCCAAGCTATTATTAGCGGTAGATTGTTGGGGCATAATTTCTAAATGATGATGTTTGGGCGACCACATAACACCGCCTTCCGGTATTGGAACAATTTTCCTTAGAGAGGCAATACACCAGTCGGCATCACTGTTCTTTGCCCATTCTCCAATAAGATCATGAGAATGATCCTCGATAACAGGAATCGGTATATTCTTTTCACTTCTAAAAGACCGAGTTCCAAAATAATTCATGCGTAAAAGAGCATCACCAATCTGGAATTCCAGATTGGTGATGGTTTGATCATCGTCATGGCCAGGATAATCTACATAGAAAACGATCTCTACTCCTGTTTTTTTTTGCAAATACTCAATGATATTATAGCAGAAATACTCTGGCATCCACAGACGCTTCCATCTGTATTGTCTGATAAGTGCCTCTATACCATGACGACCGTCAGCCAATAGGTACGCATCGGGATATAAATCCTTTAAATACGTATTCCTTATCTGGTAATTCGTAACATGATGAAAATCGGATCCGAACTCTCTCATTATTTATATTTTTCTTGAGAGGATTATCTCGTTCTTGTACAAAATCTTTTCTGCCATTTTCAGCATTGGAGGTCCAATGAACTTGTTGTCCTTCACAGCAACACCTTTTCCTTCGGCCTTTGCTTCTTCTGTCAACTGGACCATTTCTTCCGCCCAGGCAACCTCTTCTTCAGACGGTGAGAAGTACTGATTAACCAAAGGTAACTCCTTGGGATTCAATACCAACATTCCCTCAAAGCCCAAGTTCTTTGATAATATCAGGTTCTTCTCCAGATCCTCCAGGTCGTGAACCTTAATATGAACCGTATCGATCGGCAATATCTCTGCAGCACGGGCGGCATTAACAATGGCATTCCGAGCATAGAAAATACTCATACCCTGCTCATCATGTTTACCACCAAGATCTGTAACATAGTCCTCACAACCAAAGGCCACTGCGATAACACGAGTACATGCAGTACATATTTCTTTGATATTGACAATAGCGCCAGCCGTCTCTATCAGGGGGATCAACTTAAAGGTTCCTACTGGAATATTCTTTTCATATTCTATGGTTTCCAACAACTTACCAACAAAGTACACATCCTCCTCTTTGGTGCTTTTGGGATACATAAAGCCCGAGATTCCGGGGATGGTAAGCTGATAAAGGTCCTTGAGTAACTCTCCACTTTCGCGGTCATTCACACGAGGAAAGATTAACTTGCCCTGAGCCTCAGGACGAAGAATAAACTTCTTGATGTTATCACGAGCAACCTGTTTATCAACAACAGGCACAGAATCCTCTATGTCAAGCAATAGTACGTCAGCATCACGACGTAGAGAGCTATCCAAAAGTTTCGGATTATGCGCAGGAACAAACATCAGGCTGCGCATCAGATATTTTTGGTTATCCATTATTCTTTTTCTTAATTAATACATGGCGGCGGAAAGAGAGTACATCTTCGCCACGTTGATTATAAGCTACAGACTCTACATAAATAATACCACGATCGGGTTTACTCTTTGATTCGCGTTTGTCGAGGATTATGGAACGAACATATATTGTATCATTGATAAAAGTAGGTGCCAGATGCTTGACGTCTTCATAACCTAAATTTGCAATGGCTTTGCCGCTGATGTCGGGCACTGTAATACCAACTGCCAACGAAAAAACGAGTGTTCCGACAACAAGTACCTGTCCATGCTGATTCTTTGACGCATAATCAATATTAGTATGAACAGGATGATGATTCATCGTCAGTAAACTAAAGAAATTGTTATCACTTTCAAAAATAGTTTTTGACAAAGAATGCTTGATTTCGCCCCCCACCTCAAAATCTTCATAATAGAGGCCTAAAACAGATTGCTTCATATTTTATCTTATAATATTGTTCAATTGCTCTTTTTCCCTTGCGGGATTACCATATACGATGGCGTTGTCATGAAGACTCCGTGTAACATTAGAAGCCATACCCACGATACACTCATTACCAATAGTGAGTTCATTTCTCAGACTACAGTTCAGTCCGAAGAAATTCATATTGCCTATATGAAGGCCACTTCCTATACAAGCTTGAGCTGCACTATAATTGCTATCTCCGATAACGGTATCATGGCCTACTAAATCTCCCGAATTGAACGTATTGAAGTTACCAATGACTGCATGGCTGTTTATTACAGTATTTGCCAACAGCACATTACCCAATCCTAATTTCGCACTATGTGCAACATAGGCAGTAGGATGAATAAAATTCATATACTTTTCCAAAGGGATATTAAAGCTATCGCGAAGTTCGCTCCTCACCTTTATTAAATCAGGCCGATATAACTGATATATAAATTTCACGTCATCATATTTGCCATATTTATCCAACACCTCATACGAATGACATAATATGGGCATGTCTATCACCTCTGTCATATCGGGATCATCAAATGCAAATCCGATAAGTTCTGCATCGTAATGATAACGCTCTATAGCATCTATCAACTGTTCTGCTATCACGACGGCAGTACCTCTACCACCAATAATAATAACTTTTGTTTTCATATATAATCTCTTCTATGGTTTTACCTGTTCTTCCGGGTGAAGACGTATGTGAAAGTTCAAATCATCAACCTCAGGCATATTTGCTCCACCCTCTCCTACATCCTTTCTTCGGATGATGTTGACAATTGTCAAGTATATTATCTTCAAATCTACTATGAACGAACAATGATCAACATACCACACATCGTATTCAAATTTCTTACTAAGTTTCAAAAGGTTTCTACCATGCACTTGTGCCCAACCTGTAATCCCTGGTCTTACTTCATGCCGTCTTGCCTGTTCCTCTGTATATAGAGGAAGAAAAGAAACCAATAACGGACGAGGTCCTATCAAAGCCATATCTCCTTTCAACACATTAAATAATTGTGGCAATTCATCAAGAGACAAAGAACGCACTAACCTACCGACTTTTGTTAGTCGTTGGGCATCAGGAAGCAATTTTCCATCTGCATCCCGCTCGTCTGTCATTGTCTTGAACTTAATTACCTTAAATACTTTGGCATCCTTTCCAGGTCTTTCTTGGAAGAAAAAGGCACCCGCACCTTTATTAGCATAATGTAACCAAATTGTTACCACCAGTAATAATGGTGACAAACAGATCAATGCAATCAGCGATAGGAAAAAATCAAAGAAACGCTTAAAGAAATGCTTATACATATACTAATTGAACCAGAATCTAAACTTATATCCCGGCTTCCAAAGAGCCTTTATGAGATACTTTGATAACTTAAACCGGAAGTTGCAATACTTATCACTAAAAGGGCAACCGTTGAGCCATTCCGCCATGAGAACAGAATAATAGTTTGCCCCTTTTCCTGTGGCAGAATATTGAACATACTTAGCCCCTCGCTTCAACGCCATTTTCTGTACAACCTTATTCTGCTCCGCTGTATTAAACTGAATAATATCAACACCAGAATTCTTAATAAACCGTGAGCGAAGACTCCTCATATCAATAAAGACATCAGTACCCTGATACTCAGGAAGAACACCATCCAAGCAATTATAGGCGATAGTTTTCCCACTGCTCCACCACCTATTCCCTTTCCTTATTATAGTGGAACAAGTACCTATTACTTTATCTCCATCTAATGCCACAAAACAATGGCCATTCTTAAGTTTATTCTGAAGTTCTTCAGCCGACATTTCCTGATTAGTCATGTGAAATCCCCTCTTGTCATTAACCTTATGAGATGACCTAATGCAATCAAGGATGGAATCCCATGACACCCAATCAGGCTTTTCCATATATTTAAAATCTTCCATACTATTATTTCTTTTTGTACTCTCTCAACATTGTAGAAGAAATACCTTCAGTACGTGGAATAACCACGACCTCCTTACCATGTTCCTCACACCATTTTACAGCGTTTTGGAATCCTTTATGGCTTTGATCTGGCCCTTTTGCAAAGACATCAAAGTCTATATGCTGAATGTCTTTATCAACATCTTTATACACAACAACCTCATCTACATATTTGATGGCACTAACCATATAGCATCGTTCTTCTGTTGAGTATATCATTTTCGCTTGAGGCTTATACTTTAGAATCACGCTCTCGTCCTGAACCGCTACAACTAATCTATCTCCTAATTCCTTAGCTTTTTTAAAGAGGAGTATATGACCTATATGAAGCATGTCATAAACCCCAACTGTTAATATTGTTTTCATGTTCTTATTAACCATTGATTGTTTCACCCTTCTTTGTCTTAGGTGTCATATAATCTGGACCAAATTCTTTGGTAAGGTACAGTTTGTAATCTCTCATTATTGACAACTCAATATCTTCAAATTGCATATATATGGTTCTGTCCAATATAGTAGACGGATGATACTTACCTATGGAATACTGACCTGCACAATAGCAACCACATTCTCTATTGTTAGATGAATTGTCTCGAATACAAATTGATGTATACAAATTTCTTATTTGGTCTACACTAAAGGGAAATGAAACAACGCGAGCAATAATACTTCTTAATCTAGTTGACAACGCCTTCTTTTTCCCTCTACGAGCCAAGCCTTTCCGACCAATTATTATTTCCTTCAACACTTGAACTAAGAACAGTTTAACTATTCTCCTCATACGACTATCCGGAACATTATCTAATGGATAGATATCGATATGTATAGGATAATTGTTACATGTTGAATCAATAACCTTTAGCAAAACAGAGGGGATCTCTATACGAACTTCCTTCGCAAATATAGTTTCTCCATTACGAATAGTATCAATGAAACGATTATAATCAACACGTTTCATTACTACATCTATATCATCGTCCCAAGGAATAAATCCATGATTCCTAACACACCCTAATGCCGATCCATAGGCCAAGGAATATGGAATTTGATAAAACCGACAATGTGAATCAAATTTATCTAAGAACTGAAGCAAAAAAGAATGGTATTTTCGATTACCATACTTATCGCCTGTATATGATACTATTCTATCTTGCATTTTACACTGTATTACGATTGTTATACCTTTTCTTACAACCTTTGCTGGACTTCCTCAACAACATGATTACGAGAATCATTTGGGGAATAATCATCATATTATGCGATTACTTCATTTCTATACCGCTATACTCTTTAATCATTGCAAAGATTCTCTTTTTAACTCCTACTTGGAGTGGAGATTGCATTACGTCGAAATCAGGTCCAAAACTAGTTTCTACAAAATCTATTTCCATTTGGTTGTTTATAGCGACATCCCAACCCATAATGGTGTTATCACATAGCTTTGCTGCCTCACAACAAGTATTTACAACTTTTTCCCATTTAGGAATAACAAAACCTTTCAACTTGATACAACTGTCAGGATGGCAAACGTATCTATTGCCGTTAGTATCAATACCATCACTTTCTATCATTCCATCTTTTATATTAATTTGTGCGAAGACTCCTCCTGCATGAGCATTATCAACAACGCTATTTCCAACTCCCATTCTTAGAAAACTACCAAAAACTTCTGCCTTTTGCTTATTAGCAACAGTTACAACCCTAATAGTATTCAAACTCTGAGGATGAAAAGCTTTCAATTCTTCACACGACTCAATACATTGTTCCACCAACAACCGGTCTTTTACACAAGATTCATACAATTTTCTGTCATCCATATGGTCGCCATTCTTATAGACCTTGAATACTCCACGTCCTAACGCCCCGTCACATGGTTTAATTATACAGTCAAAATTGGATACAAGTTGAGAGAATTCCTCATAAGATGCATTTGGAGCATATATCCATTCCCTATGAATATACTTAGAGAATAAAGTAAGGAAACGATGCTTATTACGGAAAATAGCTTTTACATTCCCAGGAGTATATCTTCTATAGAAATACCCCATCTTAGATCTTGAAACAAACTCTTCTCTCTCTTCTTCAGTTTTATTATAAAACTTATACTGATAAGCATATTCATTATAAGAAACCCAGTGCTTATCTAGAGCGCATTTAAAATCATCATAACTGCCTATTGCCGCTCCTTTTGAGAACTCTCTTTTCGCAATACTCAATTCCCTTCTTTTCGAAGACCATATAATATAATCAGCATATAACTGGGGTATCCTCAACCACTGCATAACATGATAAACAACAGGGGAATACGCAGTTCTTGCTAAAACAGCTTTTATATTCCTATTCATAACAATATTACTTACTATCAAAATGTGGCATTAGTATTCTATTAAAACCAGACGATATAAATACAAAAACGATGAAATACCTTCAACGGGCAGTATATCCTCCGTCAATAATAAGATTTTGCCCAGTTACCCAACGGGATGCATCGCTTAGAAAATAGATACAAGCATTGCTAATATCTGTGGTTTGCCCAAGTCCAAGAGGGAACCCATCAACTCTTTGCTTCTTTTTATTATCATCCAGAGTATCAAGGTATTCCTGCATAAGTGGTGTGAGGATCGTTCCTGGAGATACGCAATTGATACATATGCTTTTTTTTGCTAGTTCCAAAGACATGGAACGAACAGCGCTAATCAATGCTCCTTTTGACGCAGAATAAGCTGTCAAGCCAGGACGACCAATTACTCCAGTTATTGATGCAATCAATACAATGTGGCCACCGGTATTCATATACTTAATATTAGGCAAATATTTGAGTATCTCAAAAGCGCTCAATGTATTGACCTTGATTACCTCTTCGTAATCTTTCATCGACAATAGTTTAAGTGGAGCAGTCTTCTGAATTCCAGCAGAATGGATAAACCCATCCAACTTCCCGTGTTCAGATATAATCTGTTCCAACAAAGGCTTTGCTCCTTTGTCAACTATCTCAGCCATATCGGCCATGAAATAGGCATGTGCATTACCCTCGCATTGAGATAGAACACTCTTAAGACGTTCTTCATTGCGAGCAACCAGAACCACCTTCGCACCCATTTTCGAGCAGTCGATGGCACATTGTGCACCAATGCCACTCGAAGCCCCAGTAATCAGGATTGTCTTGCCTTCAAGATTAAATGGGTTCATTGCTTAACTAGTTCTCCGTTTTCAACTTCAACTATCTCGCTAATCTTGCAATCTACGAAAGGAACAATGGCTGTAGCCCATGCCATACCAACACCAAAAGCTGTCATGAGAATTGTCTTCTTACCATCAAGTTTGCCTTTCAGTTCACTAACGATGGTCAGAGGTACTGAAACTGATGAGGTGTTTCCGTACTTCTCTATTGTATGTGGAATCTTTGTGATATCAAATTTCATTTTCTTTGCTATGAAAGAATTGATGAAATTGTTAGCCTGATGGAACACGATATAATCCATCTGGTCGGCAGTCATTTCGGCAGCCTTCAATGTACGTTTAATGTCTTTGGGAACTTCAATGATTACGAACTGGAAAACATCACCGCCACGCATAAATGCTTGTTCTTCAGAACGAATATTACCATACTCATCAACTACCTTTTCCTTTAAAGTCTCTGGTGATGACATGCGACGGTAACCACCTGCTGGAATCATGATGAGTTCTGAACGCGAACCGTCGGAGTTCAGTGAGAAATAGCTATCACCGAACTTTTCGTCGCGTTCCACAAGAGCTGCAACACCAGCATCGCCAAAGATAAATGCTTCACGTCTATCTTTGTCAGAGTACACCTTGCTACGAGTCTCACCATCCAATATGAGAGCCTTTCTGAATGCATGGTTCTGCATCATGCCGTACACAATGGAAAGCGCATAGCAGAAACCTGAGCAACCCAAGGATACATCAAATGCCATACATGACTTGGGAAGCCCGAGCCTATTCTGAAGGAGGATGGACGTAGCAGGCATCCTGTAGTCTGGAGTCTGACTAATGAAAACCAACAAATCTATCTCATTGCGGTCGATGTTATTATCATTAAGCATCTTTTCCGCAGCAGCATAGCAGAGGTCTGAAGAGCATGTATTCTTATCCGCAAAACGGCGTTGATACACACCAACCTTGTCAACTACTTCCTTGACATTCTCCTTACCAAAAAAATCTGTCTGGTAGTTATAGTTGTCAATAATATGTGACGGAACGGCACCACCCATAGCTGTGATGCCGATTCCTTTAAAATGAAGTATTGCCATTAAGCTGTTGCGAGTTTATAAAGATCTTCGATGGTTTTGCATCCTTCAATGGCAGTTTCTCCAATCTGCTTATCGAACTCTTCGTCATAGAATGCAATGATTAGCATAACCGAAAGACTGCTCCATTCTTCCAATTCCTGAAACTCTGTTTCAGCTGTAAGAGCCTCTACATTATCCACTTCTATCGCTTCTGCGAACTTTTCAATAAATTCTTTGATTTCCATAATTAAATAATTAACGTAATAATAGTTTTATTTCCTCTTTTCTATCTAAGAAATACTTTTTATAATTCTTCTGCAGTTTCTCCAGTGGAATCCTTTCTTCTTCTGGATATTGCTGTTTTTCATACTCCACAATTTCTTCAGGAGTCATTATAAAACCTACAACCTTTCCAGGGTTGCCCACCACAATCGCATAAGGTGGGACGTTTTTTATTACAACAGCACAAGCTGCTATTATAGCACCATTTCCTATATGTATACCGCAATTAATAAAAGCTCCATAGCCAATATGACAATGCTTTCCTATAACAGTATCAGCTTTTTTCAATCTTAATCCATCATGCGCCATAATGGTGGCATCTGATATTCCAGTATAATCTCCAATATAGATTCCCTGTGGGTTAATTGTATGATCAATGTTTGCTCTACGATTGATTCTGACACCTTTTCCAATGTGCATACCATACAATCTTCGCAGTTTCCACAATGTATAATTTCTTACTAATTTAAATAGTTGAAGTCTAATTTTGGGAATGATAGCCATATCAAATAAATAATTGTTATAAATAAATATTACAAAAACACCAATTCACACACTACCATCGGCTTTGTCTTTAACAACATTGTGCCCCAACTGAGACCAAGACCGAATGATGAGCCAAGGATGGTCGTGGGTTCCTTGCGCAATTTATCTGCGATACGTGTTACCATCAATGAAGGAATGCTGGCACCACCGAGGTTACCAAACTCTTCCAGATTATAAGGAACCTTCTCCAAAGGCAGTTTTAACTTCTTTACCACCCTATCCACAATCATCTTGTTGGCCTGATGAATCAAGAAATAGTCAATGTCGGTATTGCGGTCGAGGTTGTAATCTGTCAAAAACTTCTCCACAGACTTTGGAGGTCGGCTTATGGCAAATGAGAACACGTTCATACCGTTGATCATCGTGTGAATCGGGGCTCGGACAATACCATTGCCAAAGTCTTCATACTCAAAGCTCTCTGGTGTTACAGGATGACGGAAACCACCATGAGGGGTCATTAAAGCATCACCACCTTTTCCTAAGGTGTGGAAATCGATAATGATATCATTGGCTGTTTCGTCATACTCCAGAGCCAATGCAGTACCGCCATCACCAAATAAGGGTACACGGCTCTTGTCCTTCATCGAGCCCATGCGAAGGGCTGTATCTCCCACCAACAAAAGAGCTCGCTTGATCTGCCCTGTGGTCAACAGATTACCAGCCACGGTGATAGCATACATACAGCCACAGCATCCCATGGGTATATCTATGCAGAAGCAGTCTTCACTCAGCCCCATGCGATCTTGTAACAGACATGAGGTTGGAGGGGTACGATAATCACCTGTCACAGACTCAAAGATCAGGGCATCGATACTTTCCTTCTCCCAGCCAAGTTCTTCCAACAGTTTCTCACCTGCTGCCTGACACATATCCGAGGCACACATCGTATCAGGGGCGATATGTCGTGACTTGATGCCGACAGTCTTGTCAAAGACCTCAGCTTCCTCTGGCGTAAATAGATCTATCTCTGCCGTCTTCACGGTATGCTCAGGCACAGCCATAGCGACACCGGCTATGTTTACGTTTTTAATTTCCCACTTTGCCACGCTAGTAAAAATTGAAAAGTTGAAAAATTGAAGGATTAAAGTTCTACCTCGTATTTCTGAAGGAGTTCCTTTCCTTTGGCATAGGAGGTCATCTCCATAATATCTTCGGGGTCGAACATGATATCGAAGGCTTCCTCGAAGATGGAGACCAACGTCAACTGGTGAACGGAATCCCACTCACCGACATTATCCTTTGAATAGTCATCGTTTAACTCTTCTACTTTTGCTCCAAACACTTCAACAAACGCGTTGTTGTACTTCTCTAAATTCTCCATATTATTTCACACTGATTTATATTTTCCTATTTATTTATCACACAGAAAGCACAGATATCACAGAAATACTTACCTCTGATAATGTGTCTTGTTGAACACGGATCACTCGGATTGAACGGATTTATAATTATCCGTTATATCTGTTAAATCCGTGGTTTATTTACTATCTAGTTTCGCGTAAAGTATTTTGCCGGCTTCGTTCTTCGGGATCTCATCAATGATCCGGACCTCGAAGGAAGATGCTACAAGTTTTAGACGATTGACAAGTTCCTCTTTGACTTGGGCTTTGTAACTCTCGTCCGTCAGATAGACAATCATCTTTTCGTCTGTTCCGACACAAGCACATTCCAAATTGGGGTATTTACCTTTGACGATTCGCTCACACTCATCCAAGCCGACACGCATACCGAAGAGTTTCAAGAAACGGCCCATACGACCAACGATGTAATAACAACCGTCCTCATCAAAGTAGGCCAAGTCGCCAGTACGGATAAAGCCATGACGCTCATCTCCCAAAAGAAGGTCTTCACGCTGACGGGCATAACCCATCGTCACGTTCTTACCACGATAACACATCTCACCCTCTGTATGAGGAGTGGTGATGGGATTACCATCCATATCTATCAAAGAAAGTTCAGCATTGGGTACAGCAATACCTATACTACCCACTTTCTCAATTGCCCACTTCGGAGGCAACCAGGCCATACGAGCAGTACACTCCGACTGACCATAAGTAGCTATCCATTGCTTACCATTATCTCGGCAGAACTCAGCAAACTTCAAATTCAGTTCCTTCGGCATCCGTCCCCCACCCTGTGTTAACAAAGTAAGATCAGGCAAATCCATCCGGAAGAAGCGCATCAAATTCAAAATCTCAAAGCTATACGGAACACCAGTGAAACTGGTTGCACGTTCTTCCTTCATGAACTTCCAGAAGTTACGGTCAGTCATGCTAAGGTTTGTGATGAGAACAGTAGCACCCACATAGAAATGACTGAACACCATCGAGAGGCCCATCGTGTAGTATAGCGGGAGTACCATCAAAGGACGATCTTTCTCTGTTAGTTCAAAGAACGTGGAGATATTCAAGGCAGCTGCCTCAATATTATCATACTTATGGCGTACCAGCTTTGGACTTCCTGTACTTCCTGATGTCGGTAATAGATGAGACAGTTCTTCGTTCATCGGGCAAGCCTCATTGCCTGTCTTCATCAAGGTGTAGCCATAGAATGTACCAACTGTTTGATAGTCGAACTTTTCTGCCATCCTTTCCGGCACACAGACAAAAGGAGGCTGATAGAGTTCATACAAGCTCTTATATAGCCCTTCGTCCAAATGGGCATTCAGAATCAGCGGAACATTGCCCGCACAGATATTACTGATGGTCCAGGCAATACCACCCACATTGTTCTCCACCAATAGGAAGAACAATGCACGTTTCGGCATCAACTGTCCTGCTTGCTCAGCAAAAGATCTCAGCTCACCATAGGTCAACTCGTTCCCCTGCGAATCAATCGCCGCTACAGCTTCACTCGCCCACTTATCTAAATTCAATACCATCTTCAAATACTTACCACATTTATCTTTATGACGACCACAGATTACTCGGATTATACGGATTATGCCGATTCAATAGTATCTGTTACATCTGGAAGATCCGTGGTCTTATATAATTATTCTTTCTTTTTCTATCCCTTCAGGGTATCCAAAGTTATACAGTAATCCCAGCCTATACTGTGTCGCATGTAAGTAGTTATGTACCTGTGAACGATGGGAATCATCCAATGTCGATACAGCTTTAAGTTCCACTATGATCTTACCATAACATACGAAATCAGCCTTATAGGTTTGCTTAAGTTCCACACCATCATAAATGATATGCAGTTCTTTTTCTCTTTCGTAAGGAATGTTGCGTTTCTGAAACTCTATCTCCAAGGCTTCTTGATATACAGCTTCAAGGAAACCTGATCCAAGTGAGTTATACACATGGAAAGCGGCACCATTTATTGCATAACTCTCATTACCATAGAGCAACATTATTATTGTATATTACGAACACGGATTGCATGGATGACACGAATTATACTGACTTAATAATATCCGTTTAATCTGTTAGATCCGTGGTCTTTTAATAACAATTACTGTGGTTTAAATTGAAGCGCAGCCATTTACCCCAAGGATTTCTCCTGAGATATAACTGGCTCTATCGGAAGCGAGGAACGCACAGGCATTGGCAATATCCTCCGGTGTTCCAAGCCGTCCAAGACCTATCCTTGAAATACGCTGATCGATCTTAGCCCCATCACTTTCATATAGCTCTGCAAAACGTTCTGTCTTTACAATACCTGGAGCCACAGCGTTAACACGGATACCTTGTGGCGCCAACTCCTTAGCTGCCGACTTGGTGAAAGAAATAATGGCACCCTTCGTGGCAGAATAGGCCGACTGGCCTGGTGAACCCAATACGGCAGTTACAGAAGCGATGTTCACAATCGAGCCGCCACCAGTACGAGCCATCAGGCGAGAACAGAGCTGAACCAACTCAATCACTGCTATCACATTGATGCGGAACATCAATTCGGTCTCCTGACGAACAATCATGCCAATCTTCTTATTGAACACCACTCCGGCATTGTTCACCAATGCATCGATACGTTTCTCTGCTTTAAAGATACCCATCAAGGCATACTTCACTGCGGCAACATCCGACACATCGAAATACATTGGAAAAATTCGGGTAGCATTGCGTTCACCGCATTCCTTTGCCCACTCGTCCATACTGCCTTCACGAAGGTCGCACGCATATACGATAGCACCATCAGCAGCAAACCGCTCTGCAATACCCTTGCCTATTCCCTGAGCAGCACCTGTGATGATACACACTTTATTCTCTAATAGTCTCTCCATAACTATGAACCATGAATTATAAACTATGAACTACCCAAGCGTCATTCCGCCATCTATTTTTAGAGCCGTACCCGTTACAAATGACGAGGCATCAGAGAGCAGATAGGCTATACCGTATGCGACATCCTCGGGCTGAGCAAAACGACGCAACGGGTAGTTCTTCTTCTCACGCTCCTTCTCTTCTTCTGTAAATGAACCAATCAAAGCCGTTTCCACCATTCCAGGGTTCACACTGTTGCAACGGATACCCTTTGGGCCAAACTCCAAGGCCACCGTCCGCATGAAGGCATCGATTCCACATTTCGTTGTCGCATAGATACCATTACCTATAGAAACACGATACACACCAGCAGCTGAAGCCGTGAAGACTATGGAACCTCCCTTCTTGATCTTTTTCTTCTTTAACAGAGAACGTGTTAGCAGGATGGGCGCATTAAGATTAATCTTCTGGATGCGTGTCAGTTCTTCTTCCGTAATAAACTGTGTCGGTGTCAACTTCATTACACCGGCATTGCAAACCAACCCGTCTAATGCGGGACAGAAATCCACCAATCCTGCAAGTTGATCCGCATCTGTCAGGTCTGCCGTAAAGCAGAGATTAGGCTCTCCAGACTGAGACTCAGGCAAAGAAGCCAAAGTGGCCTTAAGGGCATCCTCACGGATATCCGTTAAAACAACTCTGGCTCCAAGGTCTATACAAGTCTCAGCTGTGGCGCTTCCAATGCCGCCAGCTCCACCTGTAATCAGGATTGTCTTACCTTGAAGAAAGAATTGATTATAAACTCCCATTAAGCCTTAGCTTTTACTGCATTGAACAAGTCTTCTACTGTAATAGAGTTTCTGATATCTTCACCCTTCAAGGTAATGTCATACTCCTCATCCACCATTCCAATAACTCCAAGAGCAATCAGCGATGACCACTCATCTAGTTCTTTAAACACGGTTTCTGCCTTAATCTCGCTTGCATCAGTATCATCGAACTGCTCTGCAAACTTCTCGATAAAAACTTTTAATTCCATAATATGTATAATATAAATCAAATGTCAACTATTTTAGGATTAATTATTAGCTTTTTAATCATTACATACATCGAACGCAACGTTCCAATATTCATCATTACAAATACAACGATCGGTATAAACACCAGTTGTGGATTATTGATGAGTGTAACCACAATTGCTGCGATGAAAGGAATAAGCAAACGCATTGGGAAACAATCCAGCATTACTGGTATAAAACTATTTGAAATACTCAGTTTTTTACGACCTAAATAAGTGCACATGAATGCATAGAAGAGATAGGTAGTCATTGTCGAGAAGACTACAAAATCGTATTTAACATGCAATACATATATCAAAACATAACATAAGGTAATATTCAAAATAAAAGAAACAACCGCAATCATTGCCAGTTTCTTTTCATTATTGGATGCAACCAAATAGGTAGAATAGCCATAAGCATTTGTATAAAGTACCATCATTAAAGCACAAAGGTTCATGGAAACCAAAGCTGAAGAATACTTCGGCATGAAATGTGTAATGATAGGAAACACTATCATGGCTAGATATATAATCAAGTGAAATAAGGACACATAATTGTCCCTCACTACCCTAACTGTAGAAAGAACTATGCTCTTTTCGGGAGAATGATAGCGGTCGATAAGCTTTGTGATTGTTACGACAGAGAAAGCTTGAACACATTGGAAAACAGCGTGACCCAGCATGTAAGCAAAAGAAAAACAACCAAAATCCTCAATAGAATAATAATTACTGATAAAGGTTCTTGTTGATAAGATGATCAATGAGAAACCAGAATAAAAAAGAAATAAATAGAAACCTTTTTTTAGTATAACAGACGTTAGAGGCTTACGATACCTTCCAGAGAAATCTAAACCTCCCCTTGTTAAATAAAGAACAAAAGAAGAGACACACCATATTAAATAGCTTATTACTAATCCATGCAACAATGTTTCTCCTTTAAAAAGGACGATAGCAATAGCTGTAATAATAACAATAGATGTCTGTTTAAAGCCTATTTCAAACAATCGGTTCTTACACCTATATACTTTATCGTATAGGTTAGTGAAATAGTTCAACAAACCACATAAGCATATAACATACAGCATCCAGCCAACATTCAACTCATGAGCTTTGGAGAAACCACCAAAATAATAGAATAAAGCAACGATTACAGTACAAAAAGATAGAATCCCTATCATCCAGGTTCCCGTCTTTTCTATGTCGGCGGAATGCTTTTTGTCTTTTTTATTCTGAACCAACAACACCTGTACAGCATGTGGTATTCCAAGTTCTATTACATTAAAATAATGAAATATTAGAAGAAGGAATGCCCATATACCATAGTACTTTGGGCCAAGGCTAGCTGCTATGTATATATGCACAATAAAAGACAAAATGTATGTCAAATATCGTGATGACATATACAGAAATATCTTATTGGAGAATACTGTTTTTAGCTTGTTCTTCATCTGTCTTTATAGTAATACTTTTGCTGTTTAGTGCTGATCTGTAAACAATAACAGCTATATAAGCTTGAAAGAATATATAAGGTTGATAAAGCATCCATGAACGATGTATAATGATTAAAAAGAAGGCAAAACTCAAGGCTATCTTTATCTTAATCGGGGTGTTAATCATTATCGAAATATATGCTATGATAGCCAAGCACATACCTAAAACACCCATATCGAGTATCATACCTCGATAATCAGAAAGAGCATAGCCTAAATCACGGTAACCGCCACCAAACAGATATTGAGTAGGAGTCATTTTTTCGTAATTAGCAATTGAAAAATCATTGGCACGCTCATCTAACGCACCTGTTAATGAAGAAGATTCATTATAAGCATCCACTACTTGTTCCAAATTCCTTCCATAAGCATAGAATTCAACTTGTTCTTTAATGTCAGGTGGAAGAAAAGAATATAACACAAATAAAGCAACGATAATAAAAGGCAGGGATATTACAACCTTTCTGAGTTTTTCCCAAGAAAAAAGATGATGAATCTCAGTAAAGATAACTATAAGAACAAAAGTCGAAGAGAAGGTTAACAACCCACAAATGACAAGCCATTTGTTCATTTTTCTACCACTAAACCTATCTATAAGATATATGAAACCAAGCAATATAGCAAAATGACCAGGTTCTTGTAACATACCACAAGCTCTGCTCACAACACCCGTTAATGGATGACACAAAGCTATAAAGACACCATACAAATAATAAACTATACCTATTCTTTGATGAAGGGTTTCACGTGCTGGAAGCACTATATGAGGAATTCTATTGTTTAAACCAAGAAGAATAAGAACAGATAAAATAGATGAGCCAACTGCATAAAAGATGAAAACACCCCTAATGATTTTATACGTTTTCAAAAGTATATCACTTGGCCATAAAGCTATACACAACAAAGGTATAAAATCGGAACTCCGCTTTACAAATTCGCCAAATCCATCACATTGAGATATTAATATCCAAATGAAGTAAATGAAAATGAAGAGGAATAGGAATCGATTATATCTTGGCGGGGACAATCTATACGAGATCAAGAAAGTTCCCCAAACTATCAATACAGCAGGAAAAGCATGTAAAACAGGTGCTAATGGATTCCAGATAATGAATGAATTTATCACCACAAAGAACCACAGCGCTGCTATTGGTGGTAGCCACTGCTCTATCGTACTAATCTTTAACGTCATCAGTAATTCTTACTTTAACAACCACTTTCTTTACCATTTCCGGCTCGTTAATACACAATTGGGGCATGTGTCCGTCTTGTGGGTAGAAGATGGCAAAATAGCCTGGACGAAGGTCAAAGGTCGAAGGACTAAGTTCGGAAACTACGTTGTAGAATGCGGCATCGGTCTCTTCGCTATAGGATTTGGTCTCGGACAGGTCCCCCACGGGGAGGCAGGCGATCTTCTCATTGCCTTTCAGGAGGTACTGAATATCTATATACTGACGATGCGTTTCATAACCGTTCTCGTTTGCTTCCTTGGTGGTGTATTCTGAAACGATGGCCTTGACGTTGGGAGAAAGCCGGTAGGTACCGACTTCTATATCGGGGGTTACCTGCTGAAGGAAATTCAGGCCTTCGTAAATGTCAGGGGAAAGGCCTTTGTAGAACGCTATGTTGTCAAGGTTGTCGTAAATCATAAAAACTGAACACGGATTGAACGGATTGAACGGATTAGCTCACACGGATATGTAATATAGTTACCACTTAACGATACTCTTGTTTGCCAAATTGACTAACTTGGACTGAATCTTAAGCATAAGAATAGATGCAGGCATGTTATCTTTTAATGGTTTAAGAACTAGTTTCTTATCGCCTTTTAACTGTTTTCCTTCAAAACAAACAGTTATGCCTGCATGACTCATGTTCTTCGGTGATGACTTGTCTTCAACTTCAAATATCGCAGAGCTGTCAAAAAATGACAATTCAAGAGATCGTATCTCTCCGACATTCATTATAGCATACCCATAAGGAATTCTATCATTAGCCTCAGGAATGGATTGTATGTCGTCTTGCCAACTGTCAATGTTCATTCTGGCAACTGAATAATAATCTTCATTATGTCGTAAGAAGAAAGCAGCTTTAGTTAGTATACCGGTGTTATCAACCATCAAAGGACAGAAAATTGCACGAGCCACATTCTCTGAATCAAGAATTCCAGTTTGCTGTTTCTTAGACATACGCATTAATTCTCTTTATTGCATCTACAACAGATGTAACGCTAAACGGAACGTTCTCTTCACCCAAGTCTTTTGCCATAGACTCTGCCCAATAGGTAAAAGAGTCTTCTCCTATGCTAATAGCAGCAGCGTCCAACTCCATAAGAAGTGTACCGTTAACATTAGGAAACAAACGCCATTCCAACAAGTCGGTTGGCTTGCATGCATCTAAAACCTGTCTTACGTTACTAATAATATGAGAACTAATCGGTAATGCTTCTCCATAGCCATCCCATCCTTTTTCCAAAAGCGAAAACTCAGTGAGGCGGTGTTTGAGATAACTTAGGTTCTCATCAGCAACCTCAGTTTGAAGTTGATGGCAAACTGCTCGCTTCGTTTCTATTGGAAGACGATGGGAACGCAGATAACTGATAACAGAATCATACGTCGACCCAGCCCATGGGGCTGATGGTTCAGATGCTATCTGTTGTTCGTCTTCTTTATGTGGGTACAGTTTCTTCTCCATTGCTATAAAACTGATAACATACGTTAGTTTTATCTGTTAGATCTGTTAGATCCGTGGTTGATAATTATATGAACACGTTATATCTTATTTTTTTAATTGAACACGGATTGCTCGGATTGAACGGATTATGAGATATCTGTTAGATCTGTTAGATCCGTGGTTGATAATTATATGAACACGTTATATCTTATTTTTTTAATTGAACACGGATTGCTCGGATTGAACGGATTATATGGGTATCCGTTAGATCTGTTAGATCCGTGGTCGTTAAACTACTATTCTTTCTTTTTCTAACTCACCGTTAGATCTGTTAGATCCGTGGTCAGTTTTACAAGCCGAGGAGGGGTTTGAGGTCACCTTCTTTGTGGAAGGCCCAGACAGTGGTGCCGAGGAATGCGAGGAAGAGGAAAATGAGGAGTTTCTTGGCACGGGCGGGACCAGCCTTCTTCACAGGAACTGTTGCACGCTGAATAGTGGTAAACGCCGGGGTTTCCTCCTGTACTCTTGCACTGGCAGCCGTCAACTGGGCTGCTACCTGTGTATAGGCGTTGTACTGAATCTGCATCTCGTTCTCCAAGTCTGCACGCCTACTGCGTACGCTCTCCAAAATCACATCTTGGTTGGCATCAGCAAATGCAGCGTATGCCTGGCGTGCCTTTTCATACTTTGCCTTTGTTTCTCTGTAAAGCTTCTGATTGTATTCCAAATCCACGCGAGCCTTCTGTGTACGGTAATTGGTAATAGCCTGTTGTAAGTGTGTTTTGACAGAATCGGCCACTGTGGCACAAATTAATGGATCCTGATCGGTAACACTAATGGTAATAACCAATGTTTTTGCATCCACATCACAGGATACTTTCTTTTCCACTAAATCTGCAATGGACTTCTGCTCCTTAGTAAGCTGGAAAGGATCTAATCGTGTATTGTCAACAGTAGAATCCGGAGACGCAATTAGGCTTATTAAGAATCGCAGGGTGCCACCTATGGCTTCACTCCACCAAGGATACTTCTGCTCATTGAGCAGATAGTCGTAGTAGGTCATCATTCGAGTGGAGTCCTTTTTATGCACCTGTATCGGGAACAGTTTCGTCTTGAAATCTACCGAACTGACCATGTCGGGATAGAGCGTTGGGAACAAGGCTTCACCACTGGAAGTACTTGAACCAATTCTCATACCGAAGCTATTAGCCAAGGAAAGAAGTGAACTGGAACTACTTGAACGAGAAAGCTCTGGAGCCAGCATGACCTCACATTTGTAAACATTATGGAGACTCAGCAAATAGATAACTCCCAACACAAAGGTAATGCCAAGCACTAAGAAATAATTCTTCTTGTGCTTGCGCATATCCTGCTTGAGCTTACCGAAATCGAGAACTGTTTTCTCCTGACTTGATATGGTTTTGTTTTCTTCTGTTGCCATATTTCTAAGATAGAAGAGTTGAAGAATTAAAGAATTAACTACTTTGACTTTTGTCACGACTCGGCCTAACATGCGAGCACGTTGGCTCTCGCTGCTCCAAAAGTTGAAAAATTACAATTTTGAGAGGGCAACGATTAACATCGCGATAGTGGTGAGCGGAGTGGTTACACTGGTCAGGTCACGGATACTGAACGGCTCCCTGTGTCTCTTACTTGGCACCACAATCTCACAACCTGGTTCAGGCATGGCGCCCTTCTTGGCTATACCCACTGTTCCGTTCTGATAGACGATGAACATTTTAGACTTTTTGGCACGGTTTCCAAAACCGCCAGCTTGCTTGACATAGAACTTGGCATTTTGTCCTTTCTCGTAGAAGATGGTATTGGGGAACATGACATCGCCAGAAACCTTGACAGAGCCGTTGTATTCAGGAACATAGATGCGGTCGCCCTCACGTAAGAGCACATCTTTGTCGGAACCAGGATTATTGATGGCCTCGTCCAATTCAATACCTACAGGATAAGAATTGTCCAAATCCATACGCTTCCAAGCTAATGAGTCGTTCCTGTCAACCAACAGTTCACGGATAGCCTCTCGGGTGGCACGCATACGAACACGTTCCTCGTCGTTCATCTTGCGGATCAAACGTGCACCACGCAGATAGGCAGCATCGGTGGCGCCTCCTGCCATCTTGATGGCATCGCTCAGACGTAATGACTTGTTTTCCAAAGTAAAATCACCTTCGTAGTTCACTTCACCAACAACCGTAATTGTACGTGCTGCATGGAAGGCAGGGCTCCTGCGGACATGCACCACATCGTAGGGCTGGAGATAGAACTGACGGTCGTGATTGATCACCAATCCGTCCTTGATATCGAAGGAGAACGACTCAGCTATCTGGTTGGTCTTTTCTGTAGCCATCGGATCAAGGATTCGTCTGGACACATCCACACGGGCCAACGAAGCCTGGTCGCGAAGACCACCTGCCATAACAATCAGGTCCTCGATGGTAATATTATCGGCATACTCGTAGGTTCCCGGAGACATTACCATACCTGTAATCGTCAGCGTGCGCTCTTTGATATTTTCCGTATTGGTAGGAATGAACAGCACATCTTCGTTCTTCAATGGAACATCAGGGATGGCTTCAGACATAATTCCCGCCACATCCACGGAAATCACTTCCATGGTTCTGTCTGGCTTCAAGCGATGGATAATGGCATGTTCGGGGAAAGCATCTTCCGTGAGGCCTTCGGCATGCTCCACCAAGCTACGAACACTGAACACATCCTCTCCGAGATGGAACTGTCCGGGACGGAATACGGCACCTTTGATCTCCACCACGTTTTCGTAACGGTCGAGAATGCCATCAACAGTAACGTTATCGCCGTCTTCCAACTTGAATACCGACATGTCAAACTCTTCCACATTGTGGACTGAATGGCGCTCACCTGTAGAACGCTGTACCCTAACCGACTTGGTATAGGCATCGCCTGTGAAGCCGCCAGCATATTTCAGCAAGGTTGATACGGTTTCGTTCTTGCGCATCTCGTAGAACATCGGGCGCTTGACATTACCCGTGATACCCACAATGCAGTCGTACATGCCCACTTGGATAACGTCATCATCTTGCAACATGACGTTACCTGCCAGTCTGCCATTCAGGATAAACTCATAGACATCCACCACAGTGATAACACGTCCCTGACGAATCACCTTGATGTTTCGAAGTGTACCTTGATTGGTAACACCACCCGCTCTATACAAGGCATGGAATACGGTGGCAAAAGATGACAGATGATAGGTTCCTGGGGCACTTACCGCACCCATCACGTTTACCATGATGGTACGGGTTTTACCTACTGACATCTTAATATTGGAACTGCTATATCGGGAGCCTAATGTGGAACGGATCCTGGCATTGGCAGATTCCACGCTCAAACCGCTGACCTGTATCGGACCATAACCCGGAACAGTGATGTCACCTTCTGGAGAGATGGTCAGGTGCATGGTTTTCTGAGAAGCCCCATAGATATCCACAACCACCACATCGCCAGGACCTAAGACATAGCGTGAAGGGGTGGCAATGTTCATATTCGGCTCGAAGGAGAGCAGACGGCGGTTAAAGATGTCGTGACCGAAGATCCGCTTTCCAAACGTCTCTTCATTCGCCACGCTGGACGTTTTCACATCGTCTTCCACACGGTCTTCTATTTCCGTGGGACTATCTTCAATCTCAGTGGCAGTACCCACCTTGGCATCAACCACCTCCTGGTAATCACCACTTGCGTTGACATTGTCCGCATCAAAATCGATGGAGCGGACATTGGATCTTGTACCAGCATCCCTTTTCTGGAGCTGCTCCTCGAGTTGGTTACGGACACGCTGGATCTGATCCATATTCACACCGCGCTGCATCAGTTTGATGACAATCTGTGAACGGGAGGTGCCTGAGCGGGCCTCACGCTGGATGAACTGTGCCACTTGGGTGTCGGACATCACTGCCTGTGCATTCAGTTCTACTGAAAACAAACAGATAAGACAAGCGAATAACAATAATTTTTTCATATGATCAAAAACTAGTTTCTGTTTTTCTTGAACACGGATAACACGGATAACACGGATGATCTGTATTCAGTTTGTGAGTCAAGACATGGATGCGGAAGGGAAGGGGTAGAACAGAAGAGTGAAAAGTATTGTATCGTCATGTATTACATGCCGTTACACTTAGAATCCCAAACAACGCATCCGCTTCGGGGCATGAAGCCCGCAGACTGTCATCCGACTCTTGACAGGAGAACCTGTCTATGAAAGTTTCAGGTTGTAGCAAAAAACAACAAAGGAAAGGCATCCGTTGAAACGTCTTAGACTTTATGTCTAAGCATCGTCTCTTGATTTGCTTTTCCTTCTATCATGTTGGTAATCAATATGATTTGATATATCATCGGTTTACGTCTCTTCTGCTACGTCCTAAAATCTGTGCAAAAGTAACACAAAAGATTGAGATATACAAATAAAAACAGGCAAAAAAACACGCAAATCTTAATAAATCTATAATTCGAGAGAGGTGCGATACCAATCAAATAGGCGCTGGACACCTTCTTCGATCTCTACCTGATGATGCCAGCCCAAGGAATGGAGTTTGGAAACATCGGTGAGTTTTCGGGGTGTACCATCGGGTTTTGAAGCGTCAAATTCAATGGTTCCATCGAAACCTACGGTATGGGAAACGAGTTCAGCTAACGCACGGATGGAGATTTCTTTACCTGTACCCACATTGATATGACAGTTGCGGATCTCGCCCAAGGACGGAATGGCGCCTCCCCTACCCTCACTGGCGTTACGGTCAACGATTCCTTTTGTGCTGGTTCCGTAGAACACTGACGAGTATTTTTCAATGCCAATAATGTCAGAAAAATTCACATTCAGTAACAGATGAACGCAGGCATCTGCCATGTCTTCGCTCCAGAGGAACTCACGGAGAGGATTGCCTGACCCCCACAAAACGACTTTATTGTCAAAAATCCCATATTTGGCCAAAACATCAAGGATCTTTTGACAAGTTGACAATTGACAATTGACAGTTGACAATTTTTCGCAGAGGATTGAGTTTTCAAGGGGGCGTTTGTTAAGATCTTTGATAATGGATTCCCAATCGTTATCGTGGATGAGTTTAGCCAAATAGATCTTGCGCATCATGGCGGGCAACACATGGGAATTCTCCAGATGGAAGTTATCGTTGGGACCATACAAATTGGTGGGCATCACGGCGATATAGTTGGTGCCATACTGCAGGTTATAGCTCTCGCACATCTTCAGTCCGGCAATCTTGGCAATGGCGTATTCCTCGTTGGTGTATTCCAGGGGTGAGGTAAGCAGCGCATCTTCTTTCATCGGCTGCGGCGCAAGCTTGGGGTAGATGCAGGTGCTGCCCAGGAACAGGAGTTTCTTGACGCCATGGGCGTAGGCTTCACTGATGACATTGCACTGAATCTTCATGTTCATCATGATGAAGTCGGCGCGGTAGAGTGAGTTGGCCATGATACCGCCCACGAAGGCCGCAGCCAGGACAACTGCATCGGGCTGCTCCTCATCGAAGAACTTTCTCACCGCCACTTGATCGGTGAGGTCCAACTCCTTGTGACTACGGCCCACCAGGTTTGTATAGCCGCGTGACAACAGGTTGTTCCAGATGGCCGAGCCCACCAGGCCTTTGTGGCCCGCCACATATATCTTGTTTTCTTTTCCTAACATATACTTTTATTATTTATAACGGAAGAAACGGAAATATAACGGAATAACGGAAATACACTATTTATATTATTCAACTTTCATTATCAACACACGATTTAACTGCCATAACGGAAGAAACGGAAATATAACGGAATAACGGAAACACACTATTTATATTATTCAACTTTCATTATCAACACGCGATTTAACTGCCATAACGGAAGAGACGGAAACATAACGGAATAACGGAAAAAAAACGTTCATACACATCTGATAATGTACTATATATTGGGCTCCCAATTGAAATTAACGATACGTTCTGGCGTAATGAAATACTCGGAGAAGTTAACCAAGAAACCTAAACGCAAATTAGTGGCACGAAGATAATTGATAACTTGGGCACGATATACATCTATCAGTTCCTTCACGGCCTTGCACTCCACGATAATCTTATCATAGCATACAAAATCGGCAATGTATTCTTGTTGCAATTCAACTCCTTTGTAATCTATCTTGATACGTTTTTCTCTTTCGTAAGGGATACCGCGCTGAATGAATTCACGTTCCAAACATTCTTGGTATACTTTTTCAAGGAAACCTGTTCCTTTTTGTTTATGTACCTCGAAGATGGCACCTCGAATAGCATATGACTCAACAGGATATAACAATGCCATTATCTCTTTTCCGTTTTTCCGTTTATTTTCCGTTTATTCCGCTGTAATAATTAAACTTGTGACTTCAGATACAGCTTGCGGACGAAGCGCATGTCGTGATCGACCATGATCTTGACGAGCTGTTCGAAGGGGGTTTTGCGGGGGTTCCAACCAAGTTGTTCCTTGGCCTTGGTGGGATCACCCAGCAGCTGTTCCACTTCTGCGGGACGGAAATACTTTGGATCCACCTCTACGAGGATGTCTCCAATTGACAATTGATAATTGATAATTGATAATTTATTGTCGATACTTTTGATGACACCAACTTCGTTAAGTCCTTCGCCTTTCCACTCGAGTTCTATACCTACATGGTGGAAGGCTAAGGTGGCGAATTCACGGACGGAATGGTACTCGCCCGTGGCGATGACATAGTCGTCGGGCTCCTGCTGCTGCAAGATCAGCCACATGCACTCGATATAGTCCTTGGCATAACCCCAGTCGCGCAACGCATTCAGGTTTCCTAAATACAACTTGTCCTGATAGCCCTGGGCAATACGTGCTGCCGCCAGCGTGATCTTACGGGTAACGAACGTCTCACCCCTGCGCTCACTCTCATGGTTGAACAGGATGCCATTGCAGCAGTACATACCATAGCTCTCGCGGTAGTTCTTCATGATCCAGAAACCATAGAGCTTGGCCACACCATACGGACTGCGGGGATAGAAAGGTGTCGTCTCCTTCTGCGGCACTTCCTGTACCTTACCATACAACTCGGATGTGGAGGCCTGATAGATACGGCACTCCTTTTCCATGCCACAGATACGCACGGCTTCTAGGAGTCGGAGCACACCCACAGCATCCGTTTCAGCCGTGTATTCAGGTACATCGAAGCTCACCTTCACATGACTCTGGGCCGCGAGGTTGTATATCTCGGTAGGGCGCACCTTACCGATGATACGGATCAGTGATGATGAGTCGGTCATATCCGACCAATGGAGATTCACCAGACGGGCCTTCTTCATGTCACGCACCCACTCATCCAAATACAAATGCTCAATGCGTCCTGTGTTGAATGACGAACTGCGGCGGAGGAGTCCGTGCACCTCGTAGCCTTTCTCGATCAGGAATTCAGCCAGATAGGAGCCGTCCTGACCGGTGATACCGGTGATTAATGCTATTTTTTTCATATTTTATATAGAATCGCTTCGCTTATAGAGGTGAGAAGCAAGAAGCAAGAGAATAGTACTAAGATGCAGTATCTCTGAGCATTTCTCCTTCCTCCTTCCTCCTTCGTCCTTCCTCGATTATTTAATCGGGTTCTTATCCGACTGATACCAAGCGATGAAGTTCGTGATTCCTTCATGGAGGGTGACTTTGGGTTTGTAACCGATCTCGGTCTCCAACTTGGTGGTGTCGGCATTGGTCATATACACATCGCCGGGCTGCATGGGCTTCATGATCTTTTCGGCCTCCTTCCCTACTGCCTGCTCAATCTCGCGGATGAAATCCATTAGTTTTACGGGATGTGAACAACCGATGTTATATACACGGAAAGGCACGTTGTTCGGACAGTCTGCTGCCACAGGGGGCTTGTCAAGACATTGGATGGAACCGAAGGCAATGTCGTCGATATAGGTAAAGTCACGAATCATGTCGCCATTGTTGAATACCTGTATCGGCTTACCCTGACTGATGGCACTGGCAAAAAGCATTGGAGCCATGTCGGGACGCCCCCATGGTCCATAGACCGTGAAGTAACGGAGTCCGGTGGCAGGAATGCCATACAACTTACTATAGCTATGGGCCATCAGCTCGTTGGCTTTCTTACTGGCGGCATAGAGACTGACGGGATTGTCCACCTTGTCGTCCTCAGAGAACGGGGCTTTGGTGTTCAGCCCATAGACCGAACTGGAGGAGGCGAAAAGGAGGTGCTTGACAGGGTAATGACGACAGCACTCGATGATGTTCAGGAAGCCTGTCAGGTTACTGGTAAGGTAGGCATAGGGATTTGAGATGGAATACCGTACACCCGCCTGAGCTGCCAGGTTGATGACTTTATCGAACTGTTCCTTGGCAAAGAGCGCATCCAACGACTCCTTGTCCTCAATGCCCATACGGAAGAACCTTAACTGCGGGAACGTACTACTGACATATTTCTTGTGCCATTCCACGGAATCCATGCCCATGGCAATACCGAGTTCATGCAGACGACCGTATTTCAGTCGCACATCGTAGTAGTCGTTGATATTGTCAATGCCTACTACCTCATCTCCTCGCTGTGCCAGCAGAAAGGCTATCTTTGAACCAATGAAGCCTGCGGCTCCTGTTACTAGTATTTTCATTATCTATAAATATTATATCATACACGAATAATGATCCACGACACCTAACAGATGTCGTTCCTTATCGATCACGAGAACGCTATGGATCTTATACCGATGCATGATTTTCTGGATGTCTGAAATTTTCGTGTCGGGCAATACGCACTTCGGATCATGCGTCATGATATCAGCCACAGTCTTGTTGAAGAACTCGGCCTGCCAGTTCTCCATAGCACGACGGATATCACCGTCGGTAATCAAACCAATCACCTTGTTATCCTCCAAGGATACACCCAAACCGAGTTTTCCTTTACTTACCTGTATGATGGCCTCGCCCAAATGCATCTCTTTCGGGATGATAGGCATATCCTCTGAACGCATCACATCCTGTGCTGTGGTAAGGAGTCGTTTACCCAGTTCACCACCCGGATGGAACAAGGCAAAGTCCTGCGGTTTGAAGTTGCGACACTGCATCAAGGCGATAGCCAGCGCATCACCCATTACCAACTGGGCTGTCGTACTGCTCGTCGGTGCGAGGTTCAGCGGACAGGCTTCTTTCTCTACTTTCGTAATGAGTTGGGCAGTGGAGTATTTGGCCAGTAATGAGTCGGGATTACCCGTAATGGCAATCAATGGAATCTCCATGTGGAGCACCATCGGAATGAACCGCAACAGCTCATCGGTCTGACCGCTATTACTGATGGCCAGCACCACATCGTCATGCCCCATCACACCGAGGTCGCCATGGAACACATCGAGGGGATTGACGAAGAACGAAGGAGTACCAGTACTCGACAGGGTGGCTGCAATCTTTGCACCCACATGACCGCTCTTGCCCACACCCGTCACCACAATCTTTCCCTTGCAGTGAAGCATCAGTTCCACAGCCTTGTCGAAGTCGTCATCCAGCTGCGGAATCATACCAAGCACGGCCTCAGCCTCATCCTTGAAGCATTGAATAGCTATATTACGTACGTCCATTACCACACGAATATAAGGGTTAAAGAAGTTGCTTGATGAGCGGCTCCAACTTGCTAAGTTCCAACATATTGGCTGCATCGCTTAAACCTTTGTCTGGTTCAGGATGCACCTCAAAGAAGTAGCCTGTGGCACCAAAGGCCTTAGCCGCCAGTGCCATACTGGGAACAAAGCGACGGTCACCGCCAGTCTTCCCGTTTGAACCACCCGGACGTTGTACTGCATGGGTACAATCCATGATTACGGTAGGCACAATCTCGAGCATGTCGGGGATATTACGGAAGTCAACTACCAGGTTATTATAACCGAAGCAGTTACCCCTTTCTGTCAACCACACTTCCTTGGCACCGGCATCCTTGGCTTTCTCTACCGGATAGCGCATGTCCTGACCACTAAGGAACTGGGCTTTCTTGATGTTCACCACCTTGCCCGTCTTGGCGGCAGCCACCAGAAGATCGGTCTGCCGACAGAGGAAAGCAGGTATCTGAAGTACGTCGCATACCTGTCCTACAGGCTCAGCCTGCCAACTCTCGTGGATATCTGTGAGGATGGGCAGTCCATACTTGCTTTTCACCTCACTCAGCATCTCAAGTCCTTTCTCCAATCCAGGACCCCTGAACGACCGGATACTGGTCCGGTTGGCCTTATCGAACGATGCCTTGAAGATGATCTCCACCCCCAAGGTCTGACGGATTCTCACAAATTCCTGCGCTACCGTATCGAGCAACTCGGCCGATTCGATGACACATGGTCCTGCAATAAACACCTTTTCCATGTTGCAAAAGTACAAAAAGTCCTCCATTCAACCAAGTTGTTTATACGTTTTTATGAATATTATTCCCTTTTTGCATAGAAAAACGAGCAGTGTTCTTGACTCTTTGGGAAAAAAGCAGTACTTTTGCATGGTGTAAATGTGGAATGTGGAGTGTGGAATGTGGAATGAGAAGTGACATGAAATTAAGAAGGATCATCCTATTGCTATGTGGAATCTTCTGTCTGTGCAAGATGGAGGCGCAACGGGCTGACTCGCTGATTGTCAATCAGCTGAGAGAGGAAGGTGTGTCTTTCTCGAACGACAATTCCATTGCCCTACTGATGAGCGGTCAGGAGAAGTTCGACGATATGTTCGAGGCCATCCGACAGGCGAAAAGCAGTGTGCATCTGGAGTACTTCAATTTCAGGAATGACTCCATCGCCAGTCTTCTGTTTGACCTTCTTGCTGAACGTGTAAAGGAAGGGGTTGAGGTGCGCGCCCTCTTCGACGGCTTCGGTAACACCAGTAACAACCAACCCCTGAAGAAAGAACATATCAAGCATATTCGTGAGCGTGGTATCCAAATTTATGAGTTCAACCCTGTGAAGTTCCCGTGGCTGGACGATCTCTTCAACCGCGACCACCGTAAGATTGTGGTCATCGACGGACAGATTGCCTATACTGGTGGCATGAACGTGGCTGACTATTATATCAAGGGTACGGAGGCGGTAGGCTCATGGCGCGATATGCACTGTCGTATCGAGGGCGAGGAGGTAAACACCCTGCAACGCATCTTCCTGAAAATGTGGAAGAAGGTGGCGCATGAGGATATACAAGGGGAACAGTATTTCAGACGAACGGACGGCACCCGTTTCAGCGGTCTGAAGAACGACACCTGCGACACGTCAGGAAAGAAGATGGTGGGTATTATCAACCGTGAACCCCATATCACCAGGTCTATTATCCGTAAGTTCTACGTCAATGCCATCAACGATGCTCAAGACAGCATCAAACTGGTGAACCCCTACCTCACCCTGAACCACAAGCTGAAGAAAGCCTTGAAGAAGGCAGTGAAACGAGGGGTGAAGACCGAGATCATGGTTTCCAAGAACAGTGATATCGGACTCACGCCCGACTGTGTGTTCTATAACGTGCATAAGCTAATGAAGAAAGGGGTGGACGTATGGATCTATGAACCGGGCTTCCACCATACGAAGATCATTATGGTTGACGGTCAGTTCTGCACGGTGGGCAGCGCCAACCTCAACGCTAGGAGTCTGCGGTGGGATTATGAGGAGAATGCAGTGATTATCGATCCTTGTACTACCCAGGAACTGAACGATATGTTTGAACGTGACAAGAAAGACTCGTTCAAGCTAACCAAAGAGAAATGGAATGAATGGCGTTCGCCATGGAACAAGTTCGTGGGCTGGTTTGCTCATCTCTTGGCCCCCTTCCTGTAATTCTTGCCTCTTGCTTCTTGCTTCTTACCTCTTGCTTCTTACCTTCTACTCCGCCACCACGTCGCACATGATTCCCATGTCGATTTCCGAAATGGAATAAGCACGCAACAAGGCCTGATCCTTCATCATCTCTTCATGAAGGTCAGCCTGATTACCTGCCTCCTGTTGCAACCTCAAGAAGGTGCGGAACGCCTCTACTGCCTTACGGATATTGCCTTTCAACCACTGACAATACCCCGCATTCAGATAATCGATGGGAGCAGGTTCGGTTTCCAGCAGTTTCTCATACTCCCGTTCTGCCTGATCCAGCTTTTTCTGTCCCATCAGTGCCCAAGCCAATCCACGGGTGACATGCTGTGACGGATGCTCGAAATCCAACTGGAAGAGAACGCGCACGGCATCATCGAAACGACCGTTCTTGGAAAGGGTGATACCATAGTTCAGGGCATAAGACGATTTCTCTGGATATGATTGATACAGTTCTTCGTAAACAGCACAAGCTCGCTGGAAATCCTCTTGCTGATAATAGGCACGGGCCAGATAGCGTTTTGCCTGCTCGTGATCGGGCTGTTCACGCTGCACATCTTCGAGGAGGGTGATAGCCTGCGGTACCTGTCCGTTGTCCAACGACCACAAGGCATAGAACAGTCGGTGCGACAAGTCCAGATAAGGCATACTTGCCTCTTGTAACTGTCTGAAGGCCTCTGCACAACGGTGCTTGGCAAAGAACACACAGAGATCGGGATAGTGTTTCGCTACATCAGTCTGCTGGAAAGCAGGATGCGAAACGAACACGATCCTATCGTTGGCAAAAGGATTCTGCAGTCCCCTACCCCTGTCATACAAGCTATAGAAACGATACTGGTCCTGCAGGTACATCCTGCGGATATAGGTAGCATCCTTCATCTGCTCCTCGTCCATCATAGGACCTAAAGCCTCAGCACTGCCCATCATCTCCTTGATGTCATTGGGCAGGCGGTCAACGATGCTCGACAAGGCCAGTACGAAAGAATACTTGTCGCTGTCGCAGAAAGGACCGTGTTGCACCAGATTGGACATGAACCCTGTGGTGCCGAGCTTGTCGGATAATCCCGACAAGGCGGGATGCTCCACATAGAACGGACAGAACCAGTTTACTGCTTTATGGAAGAACGGGAACCGTTTCATGTGCGAGAAACCACCGAAATAGATATCTGATCCGGCCTTCTGCATCTCCACCATCTTCTGGATGCTCTCTTCCATCTCCTCCATCCGCTCTTCTTCGGCGTTGGGGTTGAGGATATCTTCCAGTGAATGGTCCTCCTTCTCTGTGATGATACCATCGCGGGAGATGGTGAAATTCTGGTTCTTCATCAAGGTAGGAATGATATCCTGCTGGATCTTCTCGTTGTCCTGACGGGTATTGATGCAATATACCAACTGTTTCTGCAGATCCAGCACATCCTGCACTACCTTCGGGTCCTGACAGGCATCCCTGACCATCATGGTCGGCTCATCAGTTACCTGCTCATCACTGCCCAACGCAAAGGTCCACCCCACCAGCGCCCGCTGACGAACATACTCATCATTGGTGCGAAGATAGACATGTAATAAAGTAGCAAACTTCTGAACATCGAAGGTCTGGATGGTGGAGAGCATCAAGGCGCTCACCAATACCATCACATCCATCCTATCAATGGTAGGCGAAAGAAGCAGGTCCTCGTAGAACTTCTGATCACCATCACTCCATGGGAAGGAGACGATCAGTCGACTGAACAGCTCATTCAATAAAGCATGGTGTCCACGATGCAATGCGGCAGCCTTAGTCTTCCGTTCCTCCTCAGGCTCCAGCGACAGCATCGCCAATCCCGAGACATAGTCCTCTAACCGCTCTTTGGTCCGCACATCAGGAAGGGAACCGGAACTAATCGCAGCATCAGCATCCGAGAAAAACAACAGTCTGTCCTTGGTTTCGCGAATCCTCATGGCCTGACACAAGCGGTACAGACGTTTTTGCAGATGCACATACAGTTGTTCGCGCGAAGGATCGCTATAGCCTTGTCGGGCATAGTCGAGCATCAACCGGTAGTCATTCTCAATACCATTGATGACATCCATGGCACCATCAAAAGGATGGTCGGTTACGTAAGTACGCAGCAAAGTAATGGCTTTCCGCAGCTGACGACTGGCTATCAGCTGGGGTACCGCAGACAATTGATCTTTCGTTACTGTACTCATACTATTTCAACCATTGGTCGGCACGGTCAAGATCCTTCTGACGAGGTGCCTTGGCATGTTCGAACTTCAATACCGGCAGAGCCTTCACAGTGCGGTCATCAGCCTTGGTGTATTTCTTGATGATATCGCCATAGAATGCCATACCGCGTTGATTGATGCTATCGCATGCCTCATTATAAGCTTTGATAAAAGCGGTGAGTTGTTTCTGGCGCCGCTTGTCGGCAATGGCTTTCTCCTTGAAAACGATGGCTCCCATACGGAGGTCCTTTTTCCGCGAATCCATCAGTATGGGGTGTTTCTGAATACGTGCCGCTGTTGCCTGCGGCTCCGTGAAGAACATCGCATCGAGTTCGTTGTTGACCAGCATACGCAGACGGATGACAGGATCGTTGATCTGGATGCGGAACACATATTCCGATTTGAGCTTGGCACTGTCAACGGCCATGGAGGTCATCATATCGGTCACGGAATAGCGGGCCATGCCCACCATCTTATCCTGTAGTTGCTTGAGCTCGTGGATACGTGACAAACGGTTACCGAACAGCTGCCAATAGGCATTGGTGGAAGATACATACCGCAGGGCCGTGCCCCTATGACGCATACGCTGGGCCCGCACTACATCAGTGACATTCCCTTCGATCTTCCCTTTCAGCATAGCGTCGTCACAGTCAATCTGCGACTGATAGGGCTTGACGCGCACATCTTCGCCATACTTCTCAAAGAAATGATGGTCGTAGGCCACGAAGAGCGGCAGGCAGTCGAGTGTAGGCAACGTGCCCACCTTCAACGCCAAAGAATCTTCTTTTGCCAGTCGTGCCTTTTCTGCCCGTGACAAACGTTTCTGTTCCTCATACGATTTTCCGCACGAGAAAAGTAACATGCTCAATATCATGAATACAAAATATCTCCTCATTGCATAACCTTTAAGGGCGATGCAAAAGTAATCATTTAATTTGGATTACGAAAGTACTGACAAAAGAATTCGTAAAATAAGTATGATTCGTGGAGCGTATTTCAGTTTTTTTTGTATTTTTGCAGAAATAATTGAGAGATATGGCAAAAGACAAGATAGCATACGTCTGCGAGAACTGTGGACAGGAATCAGCGAAGTGGATCGGTAAGTGTCCGGCCTGCGGACAATGGAACACCTTCAAGGAGATCAGCGTCCCTTCATCCCCATCTAAAGGAAGAGGGAGCTTCGGTGGTGGGTCCATCTCCAATAGAGGAGGTAATACAGCCAAGGTGTTGCGACTCAGGGAGATATCAGCAAAAGATGAACCAAGAGTTGATATGCATGATGAGGAGCTGAACCGCGTGTTAGGTGGCGGATTGGTTCCTGGCAGTATCGTCCTTTTGGGTGGTGAGCCAGGTATTGGAAAGAGTACCCTTTCGTTGCAGACCGCCCTCCGTATGCCCGAAAAAAAGGTGTTGTATGTAAGCGGAGAGGAAAGTGCACACCAGCTTAAAATGCGCGCTGAACGCATTTTAAGCAATGGACAATTGACAATGGATAATGGACAATTACATTCTTCACTTGAGAACTTCCTCATATTATGTGAGAACTCTCTTGAGGCTATCTTTGACCATATCAAGGAGGTGCAGCCTGAACTGGTGGTGATTGACTCCATCCAGACCATCTCCACCGAGGATGTGGAGAGCTCACCGGGAAGCATCTCACAGGTACGCGAATGCGCCTCTGCCCTGCTCCGCTTTGCCAAGTCGAGTGGCGTACCCGTCATCCTGATCGGTCATATCACCAAGGAAGGCACACTGGCAGGACCGAAGATCTTAGAGCATATCGTGGATACTGTGATCCAGTTCGAAGGTGACCAACATTATATGTACCGCATCCTGCGAAGCATCAAAAACCGTTTTGGCAGTACATCGGAATTAGGCATCTACGAGATGCAGGAAAGCGGACTCCGTCAGGTGAGTAATCCATCGGAACTGTTGCTGACACAGGATCACGACGGACTGAGTGGTATTGCCATCTCTTCTGCTATTGAGGGCATCCGTCCGTTCCTTGTAGAGACCCAGGCCTTGGTTTCCTCTGCCGCCTATGGTACACCTCAGCGTACAGCCACAGGGTTTGACCAACGACGACTGAACATGTTGCTCGCCGTGCTGGAGAAACGAGTGGGTTTCAAACTGATGCAGAAGGATGTGTTTATCAATATTGCTGGTGGTTTAAGGGTGACCGACCTCGCCATGGATCTCAGTGTTATTGCCGCAGTGTTATCGAGTAATGTTGACACCCCCATTGAATCAGGGTGGTGCATGGCAGGAGAGGTAGGACTGAGCGGGGAGGTACGACCTGTTAACCGCATCGAGCAGCGCATCGCTGAAGCCGAGAAACTAGGCTTCCAGCACATGATCATCCCCAAACATAATCTTTCCGGACTGAACACAAAGAAGTTCAAGATTGAACTGCATCCAGTCCGGAAAGTGGAAGAGGCACTCAGGGAGTTGTTTGGGTAACTCCTTCAAACCAAGTTGCAGGAGTTCGAGGCAAGAGGCGTGAAACATGAGGCAAGAAGCAAGAGGCAAGAAGCAGGAGATATGCTTCGAGTACAAGTGGTTTGATGCATGAATACGATATTTCAGTAGTATTCTCTTGCTTCTTGCCTCTTGCTTCTTGCTTCTAAAAAAAACAACTCTTGCTTCTTGCCTCTCTATAACCTAATTGTTACACCAACACTAACCCAGAACCCGGGCTGCGGCACCAGTCCGTAATCCACATAGGTCTTGTCGAAGAGATTGTTACCCTCTACATACAAGGTATAGCGTGGATGGTTCCAGGATAGACGTATATCTGTGATACCATAAGGAGAGTAGTTTTTGGTTTCCCCCTCCAGATTAGTATAGCTGCCCACACGGTCCTGGAAGCGGTAGTTGATGCCCATATCCAGATACGAGATCAGATGCAGTTGCAAGGAAGCCGTCAGCTTGTGACGGAGGTACTCCAAGGAATACTGCGACTGGATATGCTCCCCAGCCTTCTTGTCTTCATTCAGGTAGGTATAGGCTATGCGGAACGACTGCAGGAACTGCTGGGATGGCCACAACTCATGGAAATGGATATCACAGGCTGTTTCAACGCCCATGGTGTTCACCTTCGTATGGTTCACGCTTTCCCATACCGGATCAGTCACGGAGGTGTCGAGAATCCAGTCGATCATGTTCCTGCTATGATGATGGAACACGCTAGCACTGGCAGTAACCACACGCGAGAGGTATTTCACCCCGCCTTCCACGGCATGCAGTTCCTCGGGTTTCAGGTATTTGTCGGCCTTATGACCGCCTACGCTATAGTACAGTTCAGTAAACGACGGCATGCGCAACGACGAGTTATAAGAGGCATATACCTTCCAATGGTTCCCCAGTCGATAGCTCATATCTAAACCCGGATATACCTTGAACGGCATCTCGTTCCACGTGTTCTTCACGGCGATGAAGCCCGCAGAGAGCGTGAACTGCCGTAACAGGATGTTATGCTCCAGATGGAAACTCATGTTCGTACGGTTCAGTCCGAGGGTATAGTCACGGTCGGTACCATGGATATGAACGGGTGTATGCAAAGGCTCACCGAGGTTTCCACTCACCAAGTCTTCATTGCGGAACTCAGCCCCAAAGGCTGTGCGCCCGCCAACCCAGTCGAAATAGCTGTTCAGGTTCACTCCGCAGACATTCGACCTGTTATAATTATACTTCATCAAATCCGGCTGACCGTGATAGCCTTCATAGCGATCACGACTCTGGTTCCAATAGATAGAAGGATGGAAATGGAAGGTGCCCTGCTTCGTCTCAGCCTGAATGGCCGTGTATATCTTATCGGTATGTTCAAACTGGTTATCTGCCTTCCATTTCGGTGTGGCGTACGACGTACTGCTTCCCCACCCTTTCATGCGGACTCCCGCATGCCAGCTGACCCGCAAGGCATCGTCTTCATACTGTCCTTGGTAGAACAGCTTACTGCCTTCGAAACCAGCGTTCAGACGACCGTCCTTTGAACGACTGTAGCCATCGCTACGGGCATAGCTACCGCTCACTTGGTTGTTCCATTTGCCGTACAGCCAGTTCCCTCGTGCACCCGATGAGAGATAGCCGAAGGAGCCCCCCTCAGCATGCACATCGGCACTGGTCTGCTTAGGCATCTTCGTCACCACATTGATAGCTCCCAGCAGAGAGGAAGTGCCAAAGACGCGCCCTGCCGGTCCTTCCAGCACTTCGATACGCTCAATGTCACTGATGTCAACAGGAAGATCAAAGGCATTATGTCCCGTTTGGGGATCACAGATATTGATGCCGTTGAGCAGGATGGTGATCTGCTCTGAGGTGCCTCCCCGGATACTGATGTCGGTCTGCGCACCCAATGGGGCCCGCTGTCTGACATCCACGCCGACGGCGTATTTCAGCAAATCGTTAACACTCTGTACTGGCGCCTGCGCAATCTGATCGCGGTCCAGTACAACTACCATTCTCGCCGCTTGCCCTAAAGTAAGCGGAGCGCGCGAGCCGGTTACTTCGACCCCATCGAGCACTACCTCCCTGTTGGTCTTCCAGGTGGTGGAATCCACCTTGTCGGTATCCGTACTCACGCCATCGGCCTTCGCATAAGTGAGCGTAGGGACGCTGAGGACACCAACAAGTACCACCTTCCCCAGACAAGAGAAGAGTGCATAGCCCTTGTTACTGAACTGCGTAAACTTCAGGGCTTCGCGCTTGTTGAATAATACTTTGTACTTCATAATAAGAAATAAAAAAATCGTACCTTTGCGATACGGAATGCAAAGGTACGAATAAGTGAGTGAAGTACAAAATAAATCTCGTTTATTTATGGATTTATTCTGGAATAATCAAACCGATCCACATCGATGTAGCCGCCCGCTTTCTTGGTCGCATAGTTGAAGATGCTGTACTTCGACCCCATGAAGAAACGACGCCAGTCGAAGCGCATCTTGTAATCCTTGGTACCGATCTGTGTCCAATTCTCACCGTCGATGCTATAGTAGAAATTGGCCGCATCCTTACCACCACGCTGAACAGGACTGAAGTCACCATCGATGCGCAGCCAAACCTTGGATGACTTAGACGAGAGCGCAACTCCCGATATCATCTTCTCGTCGTATTTAGTGATAGCCTTCTCCCGATCGGACAACTGCGCCGACAGCTCTTCCATCTCCAGATATACCTTCTTTCCTCTTTTCTTCAAGGTAAGCGAACCGGTGTCGCTGTTGAATACCGCAAAGCCGGCACAGTCGCCATCCTTCATGTGTGAATAGTCTATCAGGACACAGGCACTGCATGCCGGACCCTCCATACGCTGTGTCAACGTGTTCGGAGCCAGATAGAGGTTCTCCACCACACGGTTGGTCTTTAAGCGCAGGAAGCCAGGACGTTCTGTCAACGACCATGCCTTGTCGATGGGATTGTGGTTCCATTGCCAGTGCAGACCGAGCTTGGAATCTGAGAAATCATCAGCTTTCACGATGGTAGTCTCGGGTTCGCCACTCTTCAGCGGACGCAAGGTCAAAGGCACCTTTCCGTTCTCATCACCAATCAGCGGCCACCCGTCGATCCAACGACAGGGAGAGAGTGTAAGCACTCGTCCTACACCACCGCGGTCCTGGAAGATGATACCATACCAGTCGCCGTCCTTCGTATCCACAATCGTACCTTGTCCTACATAGCCAAAGGTACTGAACTCACTCTCCAGAATCACGTTCTTCTCGTACGGACCGTGAATATCGTCTGCACGGTAACATACCTCACGACGATGCCGTCCAGGACCGTTAGCCTGGGAGATCATCATCAGGTAGTACTTCCCGTTATGCTTGATCATGCGCGAACCCTCCAGAAGTCCGTTCTCATCAGCCTCACGCTGGAAGATATGCTGGTAGGTGCCTTCAATGACATCAGAGAGATCGGGTTTCAGCTCCATCATCTCACCCGTGCCATAGATCACATACACCCTGTTGTCATCATCGAAGAACAGGGAGCAGTCGTGGAAATGGCGCATTCTTGACACAAGGTTCCACGGTCCTGCAGCCTTCTCGGCAGAGAAGATATAGGTGTCGCCCATGGCCCCCTGCTCGTTGGGAGCCAGCAAGGCATAGAACTTACCATTATGATATTGCAGTGAGGTAGCCCACTGACCGCGGCCATAGACCGTTCCTTCCAGCAGGTCATACTTCGGTGAATCGGTGAGCTTATCAAAGATATAACCGATGGTCTCCCAGTTTCGAAGGTCCTTCGACGCCATGATCGGCGCTCCTGGCATCAGGTGCATCGTGGTAGAGACAAGATAGAAGGTATCATCCACGCGGATGATATCAGGATCGGGCACGTCGGCCCACAGCATCGGGTTCTGGATCCTTGTGCTGTCTAACTCTGCAGGCAACAGGATACGAGGCTGCGCATTTCGACGTGGCTGGGCTTCAGCTGCGAGGGCAACAACCAGGAACAGGGTAAAAATAATACTTTTCTTCATATAGCTTGATGTTAATGTGACTATTGGATGGTGATGGTCTGACGCTTCAGATCCTTGTCCTGTGAACTGCTTCCGTAGAGAATCTCATACCGCCCAGGTTTGGTGCGCATGGTATTGCTCTCGGCATCCCAGAACTCAAAACTCTTCGGTGTAAGCGCTATGGTTGCAGTAGCTTTCTGTCCTGCCTTCACGTTCACCCGCTGGAAGCCACGGAGCGACTTGCTCGGTCCTTCGGCATCTGAGAGATCACGGATATACAGCTGCACCACTTCGGTACCATCGCGCTTACCTGTATTGGCCACATCCACAGAAAGCTTTCCGTTACCCGCATTGTCGATAGTGAGCTGGGGATTGTCGATAGCGAATGTGGTATAGCTCAAGCCATAACCGAAGGCAAAGAGCGGATCGTTGAAATAACGATAGGTACGACCCTTCATGGAGTAGTCCTCGTAGTCGGGCAACTGCTTACTGTTCTTATAGAAGGTCACGGGCAGCTTACCGCCAGGGTTATAGTCACCGAAGAGCACGTCGGCAATGGCTGTACCACCCTCCTGACCGGCATACCAAGCCTGTACGATGGCCTCGCAGTTCTCAGTCTCGGGCTCCAGGGCAATACATGAGCCGGAGCAGTTCACGAAGATTACCTGCTTACCAGCCTCCTTGAGTGCCTTGAGGAAGTCGCGCTGCACTTTCGGTAGTTCGATGTTCGTGCGGTCGCCACCCTTGAAGCCTTCGATATCCACGGGCATCTCCTCCCCTTCGAGGGCAGCAGAGATACCTCCCACGAAGATCACCTTGTCGATACCCTTCAGCTGAGCGATCACCTGCTGGTAGTCGATAGACTGTTCCTTGGCGATGTTGATCTTCAGGTTGGCGTTATAGGTGTGGACATGCGAGAAGCGTACTTCGATGTTATAGCTCTTTCCCTTCTCTGCCTGGATGGTCACACGGTTAGGCGTAGTGCGCCAGATATGATGCATGAATTTCTGCTCTCCGTCGATATAGAGTTCGAAATGACCGCAGCCTTCCACGTTCACCACATATTCTCCACTCTCTTTCGGGGTGAACACCGTTTCGTACTTGGCGGAGAAATCCTCTAACTGCACCCCAGGGGCGAAGTTATGCATACCTGCCGTGGTGACAGCCAGCGGTGTGGTGTAGTACTGGGTAGTGACAGGCTTGCCTTCCATCTTACGGTTGTTCCAGAACGTACCCTTCACACCCTTCTTCCCTTGGAAGGAGCACTGGGTGCCCATCAGACAGTCGAACACCTTGTCGTAGGTCAGGTCGCACCCGGGATGATAGAAGAGTTTCTTCTGTTTGCTCTTGATTCCGTCGAGAATGGTGATCGTATGGTTCGGCATACCGTTGTAGTTACCCCACATCATAGGGGCATTGTCGGCATTAGGACCAATCACGGCGATCTTCTCCGCATTCTTCTTCAGGGGGAGGATATCATTCTTGTTCTGCAGGAGCACGATGGTCTGACGGGCCATATCGACGGCTGTCTGGGCATGCTCCTTGCACGACATCTTCGAGTAAGGAATCTTCGACCACTCCACCAGCGAAGGATCGTCCATCTCACCGAGGTCGAAACGACCTTCCAACAAACGGATCACATGCTTATCCACTTCCTCTTCGGTGATAAAGCCACGACGCACGGCTTCAGGAATGCTCTTGTAAGCATACCCAAAACCACACTCCACGTCGGTACCGGCAATGGTAGCCTTGGCAGAAGCATGTACGGGTGAGGAAGATGACTTATGCGACTCATAGAAATCGCTCACGGCACCACAGTCGCTCACCACCAGATACTGGAATCCCCACTCATCGCGGAGGATGGTCTGCAACAACCGCTGGGAACCGCAGCACGGATCATCGTCAAGACGCTGGTAGGCACACATCACCTCACGCACCTTCGCATCCTGCACCAAGGTCTTGAAGGCAGGCATGTACGTTTCCCACATATCCCTTGGGGAAACATTCGTGAGATTGGCTGTATGACGGGTGTATTCGGGTCCGCTGTGCACGGCATAATGCTTGGCACAAGCCCACAACTTACGGTACTTCGCATCTTCAGGACCCTGTAAGCCCTTCACCACCTGTGTACCCATCACGGAGGTCAGGTAAGGATCTTCACCATAGGTTTCCTGTCCCCTGCCCCAACGCGGGTCACGGAAGATATTCACATTCGGTGTCCAGACACTCAGACTGTGGAATTTCTCGTCTTCTCCCGAACCACGATACATGCGTTCGTTATACTGTGCACGGAACTCCGTGGAAGCAATGTCGAACACCTTATATAATAATGAAGGATTAAACGAAGAAGCCATGGCGATGGGTTCAGGGAATACCGTTACATGATCCATGTTCGCAGCACCATGAAGGGACTCGCTCCACCAGAAGAACTTCTTGATGCCCATACGAGGAATGGCCGGACTCTCATCGAGCATCAGCTGTGCCTTCTCTTCAAGGGTCAGTCGTGAGCACAGATCTTTAGCCCTTTCCTTGGCACTCAGGTTGGGATTCTGATAAGGATATGACTGTGCGGATACATGTATGCTTACCACGCATATCATGATCAACGAAAAAAAATACCTTTTCATAAGTTAATTGTTTTTATTATGTTATTGTATGATTCCAGCTTCGCGTAACGCCTCTTCGCGTTCAATACAGGTGGCACACTTCCCACAAGGCACATCACCACCTTTATAGCAACTCCACGTCTTGGAGTAGTCTATTCCCAGCGCCTTTCCTTTCTTGGCAATATCAATCTTACTGATGTTCGTATAGGGTGCAAGCACCTCGATACCGGGGAACGTACCGGCCTTGGTGGCTGCACTCATCGCCTCCACAAATGCCGGACGACAGTCGGGATAGACGGTATGGTCACCTCCGTGATTAGCCATCATCACATACTTCAACCCATTACTCTCGGCTATTCCAGCTGCTATCGAGAGCATGATACCATTACGGAAGGGAACGACCGTAGAGGTGATATTATCGTCAGCATATTGTCCTTCGGGTATCGCATCTGCCCCTTCCAGCAGGGAACTCTTGAAATACTGATGCATGAAGCCCAGTTCAATCACGATATGACGGATGCCCAACTGCTCACAATGCCAACGGGCAAAGGGAATCTCCTTCGCATTATGGTTACTACCGTAGTCGAACGACACGGCAAGGGCGATACGCTCACGCATATCATATAATAAGGTGGTGCTATCCATACCACCACTTAGAATCAAAACGGAATCTTTCATGGCTACAAAGGTACGATTTTATTCCGACTTAGCGAAGGAAAAGAATATTTTTCTTTTACATGGAGTGTCAGAAAGGGGTATTAAGAAAATCATTCTTTTTAGAATACGGATTTAGATATATCTTCCAATAATCAATAGATATTTGGAAGATATCCCTAAAGTCCGTAACTTTGCACCGTCGAAATGATATAAGAACGTGTTTAGACAGAAGGACATGTTTTTAGACAAAAGGACAAAAGAACATAAATAAAAATAATAAAACAAATAATTAAAGAAAGGATAAGATTATGAGTACAAAGAAAAATTATCGTTTTGAGACACTGCAACTTCATGTAGGCCAAGAGCAGGCTGACCCCGCAACCGATGCACGTGCGGTGCCTATCTACCAGACCACCAGCTATGTGTTCCGTAACTCACAGCATGCAGCCGACCGTTTCGGTCTTCGTGATGCAGGTAATATCTACGGTCGTCTGACCAACTCTACACAGGGTGTGTTCGAGGATCGTGTGGCTGCTCTTGAGGGTGGTGTGGCCGGTCTGGCTGTTGCCTCTGGTGCTGCTGCCATTACCTATGCCCTGCAGAACATTGTGCAGGCGGGTGATCATATCGTAGCTGCCGACAACCTTTATGGCGGTTCCTATAACCTCATCACCCATACGCTGGCCACACAGGGTATCAGTAATACCATTATCAATGTAAACGACCTTGATGCACTTGAAGCTGCCATCAAGCCCAATACCAAAGTGGTGTACGCAGAGACATTCGGTAATCCGAATTCTGATGTGCTCGACCTCGAAGGCGTGGCTGCCGTGGCCCACAAGCACGGTATTCCGTTTATCGTAGATAACACGTTCGGTACACCTTATCTCATCCGACCCCTGGAGCATGGTGCTGACATCGTGGTACATTCTGCCACCAAATTCCTGGGTGGTCATGGTTCTTCTCTGGGTGGTGTCATCGTAGATGGTGGAAAGTTCGACTGGAAGGCTAATCCCGATAAGTTCCCCACCCTGGCTAAGCCGGATCCATCCTACCATGGTATCGTGTTCGCAGATGCTGTTGGTGCAGCCGCTTACGTTACCCGTATCCGTGCCGTCATCCTTCGCGATACCGGTGCTGCCATCTCTCCCTTCAACGCCTTCATCCTCTTGCAGGGTGTTGAGACACTGAGTCTGCGCGTGGAGCGTCATGTGGAGAATGCCCTGAAGGTGGTTGATTTCCTTGCCAAGCACCCGAAGGTGGCAAAGGTGAACCATCCAGCCCTGGAGAGTCATCGCGACCATCAGCTCTACAAGAAGTACTTCCCCAATGGTGCCGGTAGCATCTTCACCTTCGAGATCAAGGGCGGTCAGGAAGAGGCCTGGAAATTCATCGATGCACTACAGATCTTCTCACTGCTGGCAAACGTGGCTGATGTGAAGAGTCTGGTGATCCATCCCTACACCACTACCCACTCACAGCTCTCACCCGAGGAACTGGCTGAGCAGCACATCACACCGTCAACCATCCGTCTGAGCATCGGTACAGAGCATATTGATGACATCATCGACGATCTGGCACAGGCGCTGGAGAAGATTTAAGAATGGAAGAATTCAAGAATTGAAGAATTGAAGTTGGAAAATTAAGAATAATAAGGGTAATCTGTCAAAGTTCGCATTGGATTTGGCAGATTACCTGAATTTTCGTACCTTCGCACCCTAAAACCGTCGCTTATGAGAAAGTACATCATTGCTGACAACCAGGAACTCACACGGTTTGCACTGGAGAGTCTTCTTCGGAAAGATGAAGAGAATGTGATCTACCGTGCTTTTGACAGGTCAGGACTTGTTGACCTGCTCAGGGAGCATGAGAGTGCCGCCGTGCTGCTCGACTATACGTTGTTCGACTTCGCCGACGAGGATCAGCTCCTGATTATTGCCGAGCGGTTTAACCTGTCTGACTGGCTTCTTATCAGCGACGAACTGACACCTCAGTTCATCCGTCGTGTGGTTTACTCATCCCATCAGTTCAGCGTCGCCTTCAAAGACGGTCCTATGAGTGAGATTCGCGAAGCGCTTCAAGCTGTGGGGAACCACACCCGCTACCTCAGTCAGCGGGCGCTCGAGGCTATCATTACCCAGCAACAGGAAGAGGAAAAGCCCGACCTGCTTACACAGACCGAGACGGAGATCGTGAAGGCAATTGCACAGGGTAAGACTACCAAAGAGATTGCTGCTGAGCGTTTCTCAAGTATCCACACCATCACCACCCATCGTAAGAACATCTTCCGCAAACTGGGTATAAACACAGCGCACGAAGCGGTAAAGTACGCGCTTCGTGCGGGGTTGATCGATCCGTCAGAGTTTTATATCTAATCTTCTTTTACAATCGGATAGAGTTCAATGAACTCACCCTGGTGGTTCTGACCATCGTTGATGAGTTCGGCCATCTTCTGTCCTACGGTTTCTATGTCATGGAAACCGGGCAGTGCCATATTACCGTTCAAATCGGTGGTAGTAGGTCCTGGGTGAACAGTGAAGATCTCCAGCGGGGTGTTGCTCTGCTGGAACTCGATGGCCATCACACCCACCATGGCATTCTGTGCCGCCTTACTGGCTACATAGGCCAACGGGTGCCAGTAAGGACTGATCTCTGAAGGTACAGTTACATTGACAATACGACCCTCGTTCTTGGTAAGCAAGGGTATCAGCGCCTTGGTAAGGGCGAAGGTTCCGATGAAGTTCACATCGAGCGTTTCCCTGATATCGCTGACCTCTGTGTGCAGACTGTCTACACTCATGTCACCGGGAATACCTGCATTGTTCACCAAAAGTGACAACCCCGGGTATTGCTCATTGATCTCCTCGGTGGCTTTCTTGATACTGTCGAGATCACGCAATTCGATATTCACCCAACCCAGTATGTTGACACCAACTGACTTCAATTCATTGATAGCCTTCTCGGCACGACGTCGGTCGCGTGCACCGATAATCACCTGCCAACCACTCTTTCCGAGATGCTTGGCGATGCCAAATCCTATGCCTTTGTTGGCACCTGTTACTAAAACAATCTTTTCTTTCATTGTTATAAATAATATTCAAATACGTTTTTTTCTAATCTTCCGTGTGACTAAATCACGCTGCAAAGGTACGAATAATTTGGAAAACAACAATACCTATAGCAGGAAATTTGTAAAACAATGCTCACTCTAAAAGCATAGGTTTTAGCTTCCAAAACCATAGGTATTGCGTCTTAAAACCATAGGTATTGCAGTCTGAAACCATAGGTATTGCGTCCCAAAACCATAGGTTTTACGACCTTATTCTAAAGCTTGCTTGATATCCTCCAGAAGATCTTCACCGTCTTCCAGACCGATGCTCAATCTTACCGTGGTGTCAAGCACAGACATCTCGGCACATTGTTCGGCTGTGAAAAGACCGAAAATGGTGGAGGCTGGATGAATGGCCAACGACTTACGATCGAAGAGATTCGTGGCACGACGGATGATCTGCAGCTTGTCGATGAACGCAAAGGCTGCATCCTTCGAAGCAAGGTCGATGGTGAAGACAGCCCCTGGCAGCGGACCGAACTGTGCCTTCGACAATGCGTAGAAGGGATTATCCTCCAAGCCAGTGTAGTTCACCCGTTTGATCTCAGGGAGTTCCTGACACTGACGTGCCAGCCACAACGTCGTTTCTGCCTGACGACGGAAACGGATGTCGAGCGTATCAAGACCGAGTGTTTCCATGTATGCCACCTGCGGTGTCATCAGTGCACCGAGATTCGTCACCAGTTCGGTCTTCACCCGAGCCGTAAACGCCAGTTTCTTCCCCACCTTCTTGGTACGAGCCAACAAGGCAGGCGACGGATGCTGCGACCAGTCGAACCTACCGTAGTCGATGAGCAGACCGCCTAAGCCTGTGCCACCGCCAGAGATGTACTTCGTACTCGATACCACCTCGATATCTACGCCAAAATCGCTTGCCCGAAAGGCAGGAAACGGTACGATGGTTGTATCGGCAATCAGCGGTACACCAGCCTGATGAGCTATCTCCGACAGCTTACGAATATCCGCCACGAACAACTGCGGATTAGTGATGATCTCGAAAAACAATGCGACCGTCTTATCGTCAATCAGCGCCTCCACCTCCTCCGGTTTCGTAAAGTCGGCAAACCGAGGTTCCACGCCGAAGCTACCCAACGTGTCACGAATCAGCGAGACGCTATTACCAAAAAGATGTTTAGACGCCACGATGTTCAGTCCTGCCCCGCTCACAGCCGTCAAGGCATAGGCGATGGCCGCCATACCCGTATTCAGTGCCGTCACGCTCGCAGCCCCCGTGATCTGTCGGACACGCTCCTCCAGATAGGTTGTCGTGGGATTGGCGATGCGGGCATACGACGGTGCCACGGTGCGTCCGCAGAAAGCATCGCTCATCGCCTTAGCCGAGGGGAACTCGAATGCTGCCGTATAATAGACAGGCATCGACAGCGCCCCATAGGCGTCAGGCTTCTGGTATTTTGTGTTTAATACTTTTGTTTCGTATTTCATGAATCATCATTCATCGTTTGTTATCACCTATGATCTTCCTCACCGCTATCACCAGTCGGTCCACGTCCTCACGGGTATTGTACAGAGCGAAGGTAGGACGAACGCTCATCTCATAGCCGAGGGCTCGAAGAGCAGGCTGGGCACAGTGATGACCGGCACGCACGGCGATACCCTCCTTGTCGAGCAGTGTTCCTGTCTCAGGCACAGGAATACCATCGAGGACGAAGCTCACCACCGACACACGGTTCTTGGGATTTCCTATAAGTGTAAGTCCCTTGATCTGGGAAAGCTGCTCACGGGCATATTCCGTCAGTTGGTGCTCATGGTGCTCAATATTTCGGATACCGAGATGACTCACATAATCCAAAGCGGCACCAAGTCCGATGGCATCGGCCACATTGGGCGTGCCAGCCTCGAAACGAGCAGGTGGTACGTTATACTCCGTACGTTCGATGGTCACATCCTTGATCATGTTACCACCGCCCTGCCACGGTTGCATCTTATCGAGCAGATCCTTGCGTCCATACACCACGCCGATACCATTGGGTCCATAGATCTTATGACCAGAGAACACGAAGAAGTCGGCTCCCAGCTGCTGTACGTCAACAGGTGTATGGGCAATCGACTGTGCGCCGTCGATAAGTACAGGGATATGATGTCCATGGGCAATATCGATGATTCGCTTCACATCGTTGATGGTACCGTAGGTGTTGTTCACATGTCCTACGCTGACAAAGCGCGTACGCGGGGTGATCAGTCGTTCGAACTCCGAGAGCACCAGGTCGCCGTTCTTATCAGTAGGAATCGCTTTCAGCGTACAGCCTTTCTCATGGCACACCTGCTGCCAGGGCACGATATTGGCATGATGATCCAACTCTGATACGATGACCTCGTCACCAGGAGTGAGGAACTGTCGTCCGTAGGTCTGCGCCACCAGGTTGATACCCTCGGTGGTACCCCGTACGAAGATGATCTCCTCGCTGGTGGCAGCATTGATAAAGCGTTGCACCTTTTCGCGAGCCTCCTCGTAGGCATCGGTAGCACGGGCAGCCAGCGTGTGGGCTCCACGGTGAATATTCGAATTGTAGTTCTTATAGTAATCCGAGATCTTGTCGATCACCTGCAACGGTTTCTGTGTGGTGGCCCCGTTGTCGAGCCATACGAGGTCATGCCCGTTCACCTTCTGCCGCAGTATGGGGAAATCCTTCTTGATCTGCTCCGAGTTCAGCGTATCAGTCTCCTCATAATGAAGAGAGGAAAGCTCACGCTCTCCGAAGGGACGGATACCAAGAGAAGACCCTTCCCCTTGTCCCTCCCCTGGATGGGATGGGAGTGTGCTTGGTGCCCAAGAAGGGGATTTCAGATCCGCACTAGCAAAAGACTGGAGAATACCAGTCAGCGACGAGAGATCGAGCGCTTCGTCGGGAACAACCTCCTTTCGTACCTGCTGCAACTCTTCCGGACAGTACTTTTGAGCCACTTGTCGCAATAAATCGAAGCCAGGGTCTTGAATGCCGTAACCGTCAATATTCTGTATATCTATCATATTCAAAAAAGGTATTTACTCCCCTCCCACGCAGGGAGGGATTGGTGGAGAGTCTTTTTACTTCTCCACCTTGTTTCTATGCTGATAGTCGTGATAATATCCCACTTCCACATTCTCCAACACGGCGATGGCGTCATCGGTGAGAGCAGCCAGTGAGAAGTATTTCGTGAGCAGGTAAGAGGCCACACCGAACTTGTCAAGACCCATCAGACGGGCGGAGAGCGACGGAGCAATCTCACCTGGGATGCCACTCTGATGCAGACCGACAACACCTTGGTTCTGCTCACCGGTACGCACAAGGATGATCTTCGTTGTACCAACACCACGACCAGTCAGGTACTGTCCTTCCACCTCCACCTTGTCGGATGGTATCAGGGGTACACCGCGCCACAAGATCACCTTCGTACCGAAGAGATCGGTGGTTACAGGCGGTACACCGCGCCATGTACACTCACGCTCAAAAGCAGCGATGGCACGCGGATGGGCTATGAAGAAAGCAGGTTCCTTCCATACAAGACTCAACAGCTCGTCGAGATCATCAGGCGTGGGCGCACCATAGCGCGTAGTGATACGATAGGCAGGATTGGCAGCAGCCAGTAAGCCGAACTTCTTATTGTTGATGAGCTCCCACTCCTGACGTTCCTTGATACTCTCGATCGACAGGCGTAACTGCTCTTCCAACTGGTTATAAGGATTATTGTAAAGATCGCTCACACGGGTATGCACACGTACAACGGTCTGCAGTGTATTCAGCGGATACTCCGTAGGATTCTCCTCATAGTCGATATAGGTCTCGGGAATGATATTATCCTCCTCATGACCGCTCACCAGATCGATGTGCTTCTCACCGTTGTCATTCACCGAAGCCTTCAGGCGCAGCTGCTTGTCAACCGCCTTGTTGAAGATCTCGCGGAAATCAGGCACCTCTTTGATGAACTTGATGAGTTCCTTCAGTTTCAGACCGAGGAACACCGTTGGCGTGATGGCACGGACGCTCACCGTCGATTCCTGCTCGTCCAGCAGGTCGGCCTCGCCGAAGTACTCACCGTCGCCCAGCAGTGCTATCCGTAGTTCTTCACCATGAGGACCCTTGCTGATTACCTCAGCCTGACCGCTCGCCACGATAAAGAAGCGCTGCTTGTCCTTACCTTCCTCCACGAACAGGTTGTCAACATCAACCTCCTTCGTCTCGAAAGAGCTAATCAGACGGTTCAAGATCTCGTCATCGAATTCCGAGAACAGCGGGATAGCCTTCAGGTTCTTCGCTGTAAACGAGGGTACGCCATCCACATACTGGATAGGCAGGCGGTCGTTCTTGCGAAGTTCCACCTTCGTGCGGTTCACACGGAACGTTCCACCAGACACCTGCACCCAAGGCAGGAGTTTCAACAACAGTCTTGGAGTGATCGAGCCCATCTGCGGGGCTGTCTTGGTAGTGGTCGCCAGTCTTCTGGCGGTAGCAGTGGTCACACTGCGCTGCAAATTAGAATCTGCCATTTTTAAAGAAGTTAAAGGGAGTTTGTAGAAGTTATCTTCGCTTCGCTCACTATGGAGATAAAAGGAAGATACTTCTCTGCTCCATGGTTATACATGATTATTTCTGAATTGTCACTTTATAGGTCGTTCCCTCCACGTGCTCCACGGAGAGGACATGATATCCTTGCTCCTTGGCATTCCGGGGAACGTTATCGAGCGGTTCACCCTCACTGAGCAGTACTTCGAGAATCTCTCCCGACTGAAGTTTCGAGAGTTCAATCTTTGTCTTGACGAAGGTCATCGGACAGTGTTCCTTCGTGATGTCCAATACATGGTCCCCCTTTCCTTCTACTGAACGGGGTGATTGGTTACTTTTGTTCTTGAATAATCCCATAGTGTATATATTATTATTGATGTATCTGAGCATCACTCCCTTTGGGAGGACTTGGGTGGGCTTTAAATAAACAAGGTCTGACCACCCTCGCTGAGCTGCAGGAACGAAGCCACACCCAGCACATCCTTCACCTCAGGAATAAAGTCATCTTTCTTCAGACCGAGCACATGCATCGCCATCTCGCAGGCATACAGGTTAATACCTAACGCCTTAGCAGCCTCGACGAGTTCTTCGAGCGTTGCTACATTGTTCTTTCGCATCAAGTAACGGAAGATCTTAGGACCCGCACCGAGGAAATTGAAGCGTGAGGTAGGTGTTGCCTTCAGACCGCCCATCATGAATCCGAAGATCTTGGTAAGCCAGTTACCACCTGTGAAACTCCTTCCCTGCTTACGCTTGATGGCATCAAGTCCCCAGAACGTAAAGAAGATGTTCACCTCATACCCTACTGCAGCCGCGCCCGTACCTAATGTAAATACAGCCGTCAGCTTGTCAAAATCGCCACTGAAGGCGATAATGCTCAGTTTCTTGTTCTCTGTCATAATTCGTCGGTTTAATGATAAAATTCCGAGTGCAAAATTACGGAGGAATTGACAATGCCACAATCCCACACCGATGGTAAATCGCATACCATATCATAGGTAGTCAAAATGCCATGAATAGGCGATTGTCCACCTTGTGAAAACCCACTAATTTTGCACTCGGAATTTTATCATTAAACCGACAGATATATGGCAAAGATTTATGTAAATGGAGACGCGCAGGAAGTTAGTCTGCCGCTCAGCGTGAGTGAACTGATCAATAATAGTAATGTACAGCAGCCGGAGATGGTCAGCGTGCAGGTAAACGAGGAGTTTGCCGAGCGCGAGGACTGGGACACTATTCAGCTGAAGGAGGGTGACAAGGTTGACTTCCTGTACTTCATGGGAGGAGGCGCTTTAATTGAGAATTGAGAATTGAAAATTATGATTGATTTTACAGAAGAACAGATACAGCGATACTCACGACACATCCTACTGCAGGATGTAGGTGTTGAGGGACAAGAAAAGATTATGAACGCGCGCGTACTCGTGGTGGGTGCCGGTGGACTGGGTGCTCCCGTGAGTCTATACCTGGCAGCAGCCGGTATCGGACGTATCGGTATTGTGGATGCTGATGTGGTGGATCTGAGTAACCTGCAGCGACAGGTGATTCATTTCACCAAAGACGTAGGGGTACCAAAGGTGAAGAGTGCTGAAGAAAAGATCAAGGCCATCAATCCCGACGTAAAGGTGGACACCTATTATGAGTTCCTCGATTCATCGAACGCACTGGATATTATCAAGGAATACGACTTCGTGGTGGATGGTACCGACAACTTCCCCGTGAAGTTCCTCATCAACGATGCGTGTGTGATGGCAGGTAAGCCGTTCTCACATGGCGGTATCCTGCGCTTTAACGGACAGACATTCACGCATCTTCCTGGTACTGCCTGCTACCGCTGTATGTTCAAGGAACCGCCACCCGTGGGTGCAGTACCCACCTGTTCGCAAGCTGGTGTGTTGGGCGCCATCGCAGGAATGTTAGGTACCATTCAGGCCGCCGAGACATTGAAATACTTTACTGGTGTGGGAGAGTTGCTCACAAACCGTCTGCTTACCTTCGATGCCAAGACCATGCAGTTCCGCACTGTACCCGTGAAGCATCGCGACTCGTGTGCTATCTGTGGATCAACCCCCACCATCGATCACCTAATAGACTACGAACAGGCGGCTTGTGACTTGAAACATTGAAAAGTTGAAGAATTGAAGAATTAAAGATGATTATACCACAGCATATTATAGATGAGCTGATAGACCAGGCAAAGAAGGATGCGCCGAATGAATCATGCGGCTACCTACTGGGTACCAGCACGGATGAGGGCGACATCGTAACGGAGAACTACTGGATGGAGAATATCGACCACTCGTCTGAGCATTTCTCTTTTGCGCCAAAGGACCAGTTCGCTGCATTGAGATATGCTCGTAGCAACGGTCATAAGATCCTCGCTAACTGGCACAGTCATCCTGCCTCACCATCACGGCCTTCACAAGAAGACCTGCGCCTGGCAAATGACCCTACCATCCGATATGCCATCCTCTCACTACTTGACGGAGAACCGAAACTGAACTCCTTCAAGATTCTGAATGGAGAGGTGGTAGATAAGGAAGTACACTTATAATAATTCAAAATTGATAATTGACAATTGAAAATTATCATTCCGCGATGCGTCCGTTTGAAACTGTTGTCGGTTAAAGTTTCCATGCGCGACGCATCGCTTTTTTTGTGTTTATGAAGGACACCTACCATATATGCGGTATATGAAATGCCACATCATCGGGATTGTGGGTATGCCGGAATCGCCGTACCTTTGCATCGTGATTTTAACAATATGATTGAGTTATGAAGACAATGAATCGAATGCAAATGCAAGGATGTTGTTGCTGTTGTATGATGGCAATGACAAGGAGAGAGAGCGTATATATATATAATAGGTATAAACAAAATAAAAAATAAAGGTCATGAAAAGAATCGCATTGGCAATAGCAGTATTATTGAGTATCAATATCAGTCATATTTGGGCTGAGGGTAATTCTACCAACACGAGCAGTGTGCGCTACGTGAAAGCTCCACGTTTTGCCCGCCCGCTGGTAGAGAAGTGGATCACAGAATATGCAAAAACACAACCTGGCGTAGAGTTCCAGATCGCCAAAGGTAATCAGAATCAGGGTAGCATCGACCTGAATATCGTTTTTGACAATCAAGAGAGTAATGCAAAAGACTTTAGCCATATTGTTTATTTTGGAGAGTTCGCCGTGCTGCCTATCACAGCCAGCGGTAGTGAGGCTGCCAAAGTGCTGGAAGGCAAGCACCTGAACTCGAAGAAGCTAAAGCAGCTTTTCTTCCTCGATGATGAATTAGACGAGGACGTAAAGAAGATCAAGCAGTTTGAACAACTTGTTATATATAGTGGTAGTAACGCTACTTCTGTGGCCTCATCGTTCGCCCATAACTTCGGTGAAGAGAGCAGTAATTTCCGCGGTAAGCGCATCTCGGGAGACGATCTCTTCCTGAACACTGCCCTGGCAAAGGATCCACTGGGGGTTTCGTTCAATGCCCTGCCTAACATCTTCGACCTGCAGAGCCGACATGTAAAGAGCGACATCACCATCATCGGCATCGACGTGAAGAAGAACCTCGAAGAGAACTTCTCCGACAAGGCCACACTGGATGAGCTCATTACCATTCTGGAAAACGACAGGGTAGCAGAAGTGGCTATTGAGAAGATTGGTGTGAGCTACAATGAGGCGGACGAAGCCTTGAACCAGTTCCTGCAGTGGGTGCTTACCCATGGTACGAAGTATAACCATGAATACGGACTGCTGAATCTAGACAACAAAGTGGCACAGGTAGAGAAAGAGAAAATCAATAACTCACTTACTGCTCAGAATTAGGGATTTGAACACCCGCATGATTCATCGCAAATGATGTTCCCAGCATGGGAATAAATTGTTCCCAACGTGGGAATAAAATATTCCCAACATGGGAACAAAAAGAACAAGAATAGCTTAGATAAACAAAAAAAGGTAATAGTTTTATGGTAAAAAGATTGTTTATTGCAACATTCGTTGCGATTAGCCCTCTGTTGGCTTTCTCGCAGAACCTGATTACAGGTCATATCTCTGATGTTCGCACTGGCGAATCGCTCATTGGAGCCTCTGTCATCGTCAAGAGTGAAAAGGGTCAGGGCGTAGTAACCGATATCGACGGAAACTTCTCTTTGCAGACCAAGGTAGAGGCGCCTTTGACCCTCCGTGTGGAATTTATAGGCTACCGCCCCCTTGATGTGGATGTCTATGATTTCGAGGAGCCGGTTGAGATAGCGTTGATAGATAACTCAAACCGACTGAATGAGGTTGTTGTGCTGGGTTACACACAGGTGAAACGACAGAATCTGACAGGTTCTGTGGCCTCTGTGAAAGGTAGTGACATCACGTCCACTGCCGCCTCCGGCTTCAATGAACAACTGCAAGGTCAGGCAGCTGGTGTCATCATCTCAGGATCTTCTGGTACACCGGGCTCTGGTGTATTCGTAAGACTACGTGGTACCACCTCCATCAATGCCGGTAATGATCCTTTATACATCATCGACGGCGTACCCATCAACAGTCAGCCACTGCAGTCGATTGCCAATGGCGGTCAGACCATCAATGCCCTCACCGATCTCAATCCTAATGATATCGAGAAGATTGAGGTATTGAAGGATGCCAACGCTACCGCCATCTATGGTGCCAGAGGTGCCAACGGTGTCGTACTGGTCACCACCAAGCGCGGTAGTAAGGAACAAAAGACTCGCGTGAGCTTCAGTGCCGAATATGGCTTTGCCAAGGCTGCCAAGCTATGGGACCTTGCCACCGGACCCGAGACGGCTCAGATTCTGAACGAGGCTTGGATCAACGACGGGAAGGATCCCGCTCTGGTACCCTACCGCTCAAAAGCTGATGGCGGACTGGGACTTCCTGAGGAGCAGAACACCTACGACCGTCAGAACGTCATCTTCCGTACTGCCACCATCCAGAACTACAACCTCGCCGTTTCAGGTGGTAACGACCGCACCCGTTTCTATATCGGTACCGAATATACCGACCAGGAGGCCATCGTGCGCACACAAGACTTCAGTCGGTTGGGATTCAGGGTGAACCTTGACCATGACATCAACAAGAACGTTTCGCTGTCAACAGGAACCTCTTTAATTTGGACACGCCGTTCACTGAGTCGTATAGCCAACAGTCCTAAGGGTATCCTTCAGGCCTCTGTACATCACAGCACACTCCTCAATCCATACAATGAAGATGGTTCCTATGCCCGCTATGGTATCTTTGACAATATCTATGCACTGATCGACAACAGTAACCACCATACCTATGGTCTGCGTTCAGTAGATAATGTTGCCCTGACCTGGAAGATTCTTAAGGGTCTGCAGTTCAAATCATCCGTTAGTCTTGATTACAACAACTATCGCGAGAAGCGCTATTTCAACACCCAGCTGGCCGACGGTCAGCCTAACGGCAGTGCTACCGATGCTACGACGACCAACTACACCGTCACCGCAGAGCAGTTACTGAACTATAACACCGAGTTGAAGCGCATCCATTCACTGGCCGCCTTCGTGGGTAACTCCGTACAATATACAGGACTGCGTTCTCAGTCTATTTCCGGCTCAGGCTTCCCTGACGATCTGCTACAGGAACTGTCATCTGCCGCCATCACCACGGGTTCTACGGCTTTCTCTTCATACAGTCTTGTGTCCTGGTTCGGCGGTGCCAACTACAGTCTGCTTAACCGTTACGCCCTCGATGCCAACCTTCGTGCCGATGCCTCTTCACGCTTTGGTAAGAACCACCGTTGGGGTCTCTTCCCCTCTGTGGGTGCCTCATGGACCATCTCCGAGGAGAAATGGGTGAAACCCCTTAAGTTCATCGACGGTCTGAAGGTGAAGGCCAGCATCGGATGGAGCGGTAACCAAAATATCGACGACTTCGCCAGTCTGGGTCTTTGGAACGGTGGCGGCGTGTATAACGATGAGTCAGGTATCTTACATACCCAGCTGGCCAATCCTGAATTGAAATGGGAAACCACCCGTCAGTGGAACGTAGGTCTTGAGGGTTCGTTCTTCAAAGGTCGTGTATCGTTTGAGTTCGATGTGTACAACAAATACACCTACGACCTGCTGCTGTCGACGCCTATTCCCGGTAAGACAGGTTTCTCATCAACCTATAGCAATACGGGTGAGATGAGTAACAAGGGTGTTGAGTTCCAGATCACCACCAAGAATATCCAGAAGAAAGACTTCAACTGGGAGACTTCGTTCAATATCGCCCACAATGCCAACCTCATTGAGCGCTTACCGGTGTCGTTCTCTCAATACGACCGTGACTGGGTGCGTCTGGAGGAAGGGAAGTCCATGTACTCCTTCTGGCTCTACAAACAGTTGTATGTTGATCCCCAGACGGGTAACTCCGTTTATGACGATGTGAATACCGATGGTAAGATTACGGTAACCGACCGCCAGATTGTTGGCGACGCATGGCCCGACTTCACAGGTGGACTCACTAACAACTTCCGCTGGAAGCAGTTCGACCTCTCTATCTTCTTCTATTTCTCAGTAGGTAATGATGTGTTTAACATGAACCGTTTCTTTCAGGAGCATGGTGGCATGCGCGGTACCAACTGGGGTTTGTTGAAGAGTCAGATGGACCGTTGGCAGAAGGCGGGTGACATCACAGACATTCCGCGTGCCTCCACGCTTCCCAATGCCGACGGTAGCTCCAACAACGGCTTTGCCAGCAGCAGGTTCCTCGAGGATGGTTCATTCCTTCGTCTGCGTAACGTATCGTTAGGATACACACTACCAAAGAAGATCGTGGCCAAGGCTGGTATCGAGCGCCTACGCATCTATGTCAATGCCACCAACCTCCTCACCTTCACAGGCTATTCAGGTGCTGATCCTGAGGGTAACACGGCAGCCGACTATACCCATGGTACTGTTCAAGGACTTGATTTTGCCATCCCTCCCCAGCCACGTCAGGTGGTGTTTGGCGCCAGTCTTACCCTTTAACCCCATTCGTGTAACATCATTAATATAAAGACATAGTAATATGAAACAGCATATCATTCCATCCCTTCTGGTGTCAGGTCTTGTATTCAGTCTGACCGCTTGCTCCGACTTCCTGGAGCAGGAGCCCGCCAACTATATTTCCGACGAGGCCGTCATCACCAACGAGTCATCAGCCAAGTCGGCCTTAAACGGTGTCTATCACCGTCTGGGAGCCAGTGCCTATTACGGCGGACGTTATTTCGATGCAGGTGTTAACCTCGCATCCGATAATGTTACCTGGACCGGTTCGCTCAATTTCTACTACGACTTCGATACTCATCAGTACAGTGCAGAGAACCAACTGTTGTCGTACGCATGGTATGGCATCTACGCCACAGTGAACCAAGCCAACCAGGTGATTGAGAAGACACAGACGCTGAGCGCTATTTCCGACAGTGAGCGCAAGCGTATCATCGCCGAGGCAACCGTGCTGCGCTCGCTTGCCTTCTTCGACCTGGCCCGCACCTGGGGCAACGTTCCTCTGGTGAAGTCGGCCACCCACTCTCCCACTCAGTTTGACGGTGTCAAGCAGACATCGGCCAAGACCGTCTATCAAGAGGTGATCAATGATATCAGCAGTGTGCTGGACGACCTGAGTCAGAACAACGACCGCGTACACGTCAGTCGCAGTGTGGCCGAAGCTCTCCTGGCACGAGTATCGCTCTATCTTGAAGACTGGACGAAAGCTGAGGAGTATGCCACGAAGGTCATTGATAACGCCTCCTACTCCTTGGGGAGCATCAGTGACCTGCTGAATGGAAAGCTTTCGCAGGAAAGCGTTTTCGAACTGGCTTTCTCTTCCTCCTTCACCAACGATCAGAGTGCCTACTGGCGGTCACCCAACGATGGCGGTCGTCATGAGTGGGGACCCTCGAAGGAGGTGGTGCTACTGCTGGCTGATCCTTCCATTGGCGGTGACAGAAGCATTTTCTATACAGATCAGTCGTCTGCGCAGGTACCCGACTACTATGTGGGAACCCTCTATCATCGTCCTTCAGCCGACGATAATGTCATCCTTTTCCGTCTGGCCGAGGCTTATCTCATCCGTGCTGAGGCAAGGGCCAAGAAGCAGGGAGCCGACCTTCAGGGCGCGATAGCCGATCTGAATACCATCCGTCAGCGGGCCCATGTACCGGCACTCGATGCATCACTCAGTCAGTCGGACGTGATCCAGGCCATCGAGGATGAGAATAGGGTGGAATTTGCCATCGAGCCTCATCGCTGGTTCGATTTGGTAAGAACGGGTCGTGCCGTATCTGTTCTCGGCATCAGCGAACATCAGCAGCTGTTCCCCATTCCATACAACGATATCGAGGCCGACCGTGACCTACAGCAGAATCCGAATTATTAATCATAAAACAACATACGAAGATGAAAAAAACAATCGCATTACTGGCATTTGTCACTCTCCTCGCCTCAAATGCATGGGCAGGGAGTAAAGGAAACAAGACGGCAAAGAACGTAAAGAACAATGTGGCCATCAAGTATATAAACGAGCATTTCGAGACCTACGATAAGCTCCAGAAAGCCATCTGGGCTGAGCCCGAACTGGGATTCCTCGAAACCCACAGTAGCGGACTGCTCAAGCAGCACCTGCGCGAGAATGGCTTCACCATCGAGGAAGGTGTGGCTGGCATGCCTACAGCCTACGTAGCTACTTTCGGTAGCGGAAAGCCCGTCATTGGCTTCCTGTCAGAGTTTGACGCCTTGCCAGGTCTTTCTCAAGATACTGTTCCTTATCGTAAGCCACTCATAGAGAATGGTTCGGGGCATGGCTGCGGTCATAACACCCTCGGGGTAGCCTCTACCGCTGCTGCTGTATCACTGAGTAAGTGGCTTACTGCCAATCATCTTAGTGGAACCATCAAAATCTACGGTTCTCCTGCTGAGGAGGGTGGCGCTGGTAAGGTGTATCTCGTACGCGAAGGCTTGTTCGATGGCGTTGATGCGGTACTCGACTGGCATCCCTCCAGTGTGAATGCTGTATCCACCAATGGCGGTACTGCCATGGTAATGGTTGATTACAAGTTCTATGGAAAAGCGGCCCATGCTGCCGGTAATCCATGGAAAGGACGTTCGGCTCTCGATGCTGTTGAGGCGTTCGACTACATGGTGAATCTGCTGCGCGAACATGTGCCTACCTCTTCTCGTATCCATTACGTCATTCCCGATGGCGGTTTCGCACCTAACGTAGTACCAGAGTATGCCCGTGTATCTTACTATATCCGTAGTCCTAAGCGTGACATCCTCAACACATTGACAGAGTGGATTGATTCGGCTGCCGTTGGTGCTGCCAAAGGAACGCAGACCCGTGTGGAGAAAGAGATCGTGGCAGGAACTTACGAGCGCCTGCACAACAGGACGCTCTCTAAAGTCATTCAAAGAAACCTGGAAGCAGTGGGTGGTGTCATCTACGATGAACGTGAGCGCAAGTTAGTTGAAGGGGTGATCCGTGCTACTGGTAATCCAGACTCTATCATCAGTCAGGCGGTCAAGGTGCAGCCGCTGGCCGAGTTCCCCAAGGAAGGCAGTGGTGGCAGTAGTGATGTAGGTGATGTATCGTGGGTGGTACCCTTGGCAAGCTTCGGTGCCGCCACCTTCGCCCCAGGCAGTCCGGGGCATAGCTGGCAGAACGTAGCTGTTGATGGCACCACCATTGGTACCAAAGGACTGTTGAACGCCAGTAGGGTATTTGCCCTGAGTGCTATCGAACTGTTCACTGATGCCAAACTCCTCCAGAACGTGAAGGATGAATTCAGGCAGTCGGTGGGTTCCGACTTCAAATATGTCCCACTGCTCGGTGACAGAAAGCCTGCCCTCGACTACCGTGTAACGAAATAAGGAAAAGAGGATTAGTACTTAACGATATCCTGGATTACCAAGCCTGCCAGCATAAAACCGAAGATGGCGGTGATGTGAGCCAGGGTACCGTTGATCTGGGCCTTTGACGAACACCACTCGTGATTAAGCAACGAGGGATCGCCAGGGCCCATCTTTGCTTTAGGACACACGCACTGTTCTGTACCGCAGGTGGCGTTATGACCTTTGTTCTGTAACAGTTCGTCTGAATAGACGCATTGGAACTTACGTTTGGGGAATACCTTGTTACGTTTGAAACGGTTGCGAAGGGCACGGGCCAGCGGATCGCCCTGCACCTTCCAGAACTCTGCGGTTTTGATGCGGGTAGGATCTAACTTCAACGCAGCACCCATCGACGAAAAGAACTTGGCAGGTGCTCTATCCCCCCGATCAGAGGGAAGACTCGTTGCCATCAAAATGAGCAGCGCCTTATCTTTCAGCGAGTCGATGGCATCAATGATATAGTCGTAAGTATCAAGATGGAAGCTCTCGGCCGTCTCGTCAGTGAAGATCTGTTGAATAGCCGTGATCTCAGCTGAAGGATTGATGCTGAGCAGACGCTCCTTCAGGACATCCACCTTCACCTGACCCACGGTCTTGGAGGTGGCCATCAGCTGACGGTTGATATTGGTGATGCATACGCGATCGGAGTCAACGATGGTCAGCTGTCGGATACCACTGCGCACCAGACTCTCTGCGCACCATGAGCCTACTCCGCCCACGCCGAAGATGATCACACGCTTCTCTGCGATGGAACGCATCGCCTCGTCACCCAATAATAGTTCCGATCTGCGGAATATTGCTTGCTCTATTGCCATGGACTTCCCAATGTCTTTATTCAACGGTGCAAAGGTACTGCTTTTTCCAAACATATCATCATTGGAATACATATTTTTCAAAATACCACACACATGGTATTTCCTGTTTCCGTAAAACTTCGTACCTTCGCACCCAGATAAAGGTAAGAAGAAATGAAGAAAACGGTATTATGGATCGGCGCACTTGTGGTGGGTGCCGTGTTGGGAGTGTTAGGTTTAGACTGGCTGAACCAGCTGATGGACTTCGTAGCTACGGTCTATACACGACTCTTCCAGCTGTTGGCTGTGCCCACCATTGTGCTGGCGGTAATCACCACCTTTGCCACCTTCGGTTCGAAAGGATCGGGTAAGGTGTTCTCCCGTACCTTATTATATACGTTACTCACCACCTTCGCTGCCGCCATTATCGGTGCTATACTCTACGTGGCCATCGCCCCGGGTAATCTGCCAGCGGAAGTGCTTTCGGCTGAAGGATCCTTGGAAGGAAACGCTCAACTCTCCAATATCAACACGCAACTTTCCTACTATGATCATATTCTCGGCGTCATTCCCAACAATATCGTCAAGCCTTTCCTTGAAGGTAATGTACTGTCGCTGTTGCTGATTGCTTTTGCGGTGGGTATCGGACTATCAAAACTGCCTGATTCGGAGAACAAGAAGGTGGTGGTTAAAGGACTGTTAGGCTTGCAGGATCTGCTTTTCCTGCTCATCCGCGGACTCATATGGACACTGCCACTGGGTATTCTTGCCTTCTCGGCTCAACTGGCAGCACAGGTATCAGCAGGTGTCGTGGCAGATTCTATTGGCAAGTATGTACTGGTCGTACTGAGCGGAAATGTCATCCAGTTCTTCATCATCCTCCCGCTGTTCCTTTTAGTCAGAGGACTCAACCCTATCCATTTCTTAGGACGTATGATGCCTGCCGTACTGATGGCACTCTTCACCAAGAGCAGTGCTGCTACCCTACCCGTCACCATGGAATCGGCAGAACAGCGAGCAGGCATCCGCAAGGAGATTGCCCGCTTCGTTCTCCCCATCTGTACTACCATTAACATGAACGGCTGCGCAGCCTTCATCCTTGTCACCTCACTGTTTGTGATGCAGAATGGTGGTACTCCCCTTACATTCAGTACCATCCTGCTATGGATTCTCATCTCGGTTGTCTCGGCAGTCGGTAATGCCGGTGTTCCCATGGGTTGCTTCTTCCTGACACTCTCACTGATGTCGGGCATCGGTGCTCCCATCGCTATTCTCGGTATCATCCTGCCCATCTATACGATCATCGACATGGTGGAAACGGCAGAGAATGTATGGTCGGATTCCTGTGTCAGCGCCATGGTAAACCACGATTTAGAATAATATACCAAACTATTGGTATGCAGAATGACATATTGCGGGGATTGTGAGAATAGCAAAACCACCGTACCTTTGCATCGTGATTAAGCATTAAAGATTATACATTAAAGTAATAAAAAGGATAAGACTATGACAAAGATTGCAAAACAGCTGACCGAGCTCGTCGGTAACACACCGCTTCTTGAGCTCAACAAGTATTCAAAGGCAAAGGGTCTGGAGACCCCGGTAATTGCCAAGGTAGAGTTTTTTAACCCAGGTGGTAGCGTAAAAGATCGTATCGCCCTCGCCATGATCGAGGATGCAGAGGCTAAGGGTATCCTGAAACCCGGTGCCACCATCATTGAACCCACATCGGGTAATACAGGTGTAGGACTGGCACTGGTATCTGCCGTTAAGGGCTACCGTCTTATCCTTACCATGCCCGAGACCATGAGCGTGGAGCGTCGTAACCTCGTGAAGGCCTATGGTGCCGAGGTTCGTCTCACCTCTGGTAAGGACGGCATGCCAGGAGCCATCCGCGCCGCCGAGGAGCTGCGCACCGCCATCCCAGGCAGTGTGATCCTCCAGCAGTTCGAGAACGCAGCCAACCCCGCCAAGCACTATGCTACCACGGGTCCTGAGATCTGGAAAGACACCGACGGACAGGTAGATATCTTCATTGGCGGTGTAGGTACCGGCGGTACCATCTCCGGTACAGGTAAGTACCTGAAGGAGCAGAACCCCAACGTAAAGATCATTGCTGTGGAACCGAAGTCATCTCCCGTGCTGAACGGCGGTCAGAGCGGACCGCATAAGATTCAGGGTATCGGAGCAGGCTTCATCCCCAACACCTACGATGCCGAAGTGATCGACGAGGTGTTCGACGTTGAGAACGACGATGCCATCCGTACGGGTCGTGAGGTAGCTCAGCAGGAAGGTCTGCTGGTAGGTATCTCCGCCGGTGCTGCCCTCTTCGCAGCCATCGAGGTGGCCAAGCGTCCTGAGAACAAAGGGAAGAAGATTGTCGTCCTCCTACCCGATACAGGAGAGCGCTATCTCAGTACCGTGCTCTACGCCTTCACTGAGTACCCACTCTAAACATTATCCTATAACGAGGAACAGTCCCCAAGCGTATCTCTACCTTGGGGACTTTTCTTTTGTGTTTCCCTCGAATCGGGAACAGAATATGCAAAAAAGATTGAAATTCTTCATCCACATGCTTGTATCTCAATTTATTTTCTTAATTTTGCAGCTGCTTACAGGATAAGAAGATTCAAACCAATAATATTTATAGTTATGACAATTAACGAATTCAACTTTGCCGGTAAGAAGGCAATCGTACGTGTAGACTTCAACGTACCCCTCGATGAGAATGGTAAGATCACTGACGACACCCGCATCCGCGGTGCCCTTCCCACCCTGAAGAAGATCCTGGCTGACGGTGGTGCCACCATCATCATGAGTCACATGGGTAAGCCCAAAGGAAAGGTGAACCCCAAACTGTCACTCGGACAGATCCGTGAGGCTGTGGAGAAGGCTCTCGGTGTTCCCGTTGCTTTCGCTCCCGACTGCGCCAAGGCTGCTGATGCTGCCGCTGCCCTGAAGATGGGTGAGGCTCTGCTGCTGGAGAACCTGCGCTACTATCCCGAGGAGGAAGGTAAGCCCGTAGGTATTGACAAGGAAGATCCTAAATACGACGAGGCAAAGAAGGCAATGAAGGCTTCTCAGAAGGAGTTTGCCAAGACACTGGCTTCTTATGCTGACTGCTATGTGATGGATGCCTTCGGTACAGCTCACCGCAAGCATGCTTCTACTGCTGTCATCGCCGACTACTTCGATGCTGACAACAAGATGCTGGGTCTGCTGATGGAGAAAGAGGTGAAGGCTGTTGACAACGTGCTCAGCAACATCAACCGTCCGTTCGTAGCCATCATGGGTGGTTCAAAGGTTTCTTCCAAGATCGGTATCATCGAGAACCTGCTGGGTAAGGTTGACAAGCTCATCCTCTGCGGTGGTATGACCTACACCTTCGCCAAGGCTCACAATGGTGAGATCGGTGATTCTATCGTTGAGCTCGACAAGCTGGATGTGGCTCTGGGCGTTGAGGAGCTGGCTAAGAAGAACGGCGTTGAGCTCGTGCTCGGTTCCGACTGTACTGCTACTAACGGTCTCGACTTCGGTACGATGACTGTTAAGGAAGGTGCTGAGATCATTACCTGTCCTGCCAACAAGGTTCCCGCTGGTTTCGAGGGTGTTGATGCCGGTCCTGAGAGTCAGAAGGCATTTGCCGAGGCTATCAAGGGTGCCAAGACCATCCTGTGGAACGGTCCTGCCGGTGTGTTCGAGTGTGATGCTTTCACAGCAGGTAGCCGTGCAATCGGTGAGGCTATCGCCAAGGCAACAGCCGAGGGTGCTTTCTCACTGATTGGTGGTGGTGACTCTGTAGCTTGTGTCAACAAGTTCGGTCTGGCCGACCAGGTTTCTTATATCTCTACTGGTGGTGGTGCTCTTCTCGAGGCCATCGAGGGAAAGGTGCTTCCTGGTGTAGCAGCTATCGTAGGTGAATAACCTTCATTCAAATCCATAAAAAAGGCTCCCGATATGGGAGCCTTTTTTGTTACACCTTATTAATCTACTCCTTATCGAGCAGGATGTTCATCATCTCCACTGCGGCCTTTGCCACGGAGGTACCAGGACCGAAGATGGCAGCTACGCCAGCCTTGTAAAGGAAGTCGTAGTCCTGCGCAGGAATCACACCACCTGCGATTACCATAATATCCTCACGCCCAAGCTTTTTCAGTTCTTCGATCAACTGAGGAATGAGGGTCTTATGTCCTGCAGCCAGCGACGATGCACCTACGATATGTACATCGTTCTCCACTGCCTCACGAGCAGCCTCTGCAGGAGTCTGGAACAGCGGTCCCATATCCACGTCGAAGCCGCAGTCGGCATATCCGGTAGCTACCACCTTTGCACCACGGTCATGACCGTCTTGTCCCATCTTCGCCACGAAGATACGCGGACGGCGACCTTCCTTCTTGGCAAACTCTTCTGTCAACGCACAGGCTTTCTCAAAGTCTGAGTCGTTCTTTGATTCTGAACTATACACGCCTGAAATGGTTCTGATTACTGCTTTATAACGACCCACGATCTCTTCGCAGGCATCACTGATCTCACCCAAGGTACAACGCAAGCCAGCTGCCTTCACGGCGAGAGCCAGCAGGTTGTTCTTACTCTTCTTTCCTTCAGAGAACTCACGTACACACTCGGTGATCTCCTTCAGGGCAGCCTGACAAGCAGCCTCGTCACGATTTGCGCGGAGCTCCTTCAGACTCTCCTCCTGCTGCAGACGCACGGCGGTGTTGTCCACCTCCAGGATATCGATCGGATCCTCATGATCCAGACGGTACTTGTTCGTACCTACGATGGTCTGTACACCAGAGTCGATACGTGCCTGGGTACGGGCTGCAGCCTCCTCGATACGCATCTTCGGCAGACCCGTCTCGATGGCCTTGGCCATACCGCCCAGCTTCTCGATCTCCTGGATATGCTCCCATGCCTTGTGTACCAGTTCGTTGGTCAGTGTCTCCACATAGTAGGAGCCTGCCCATGGGTCGATCTGCTTACACACCTTGGTCTCGTTCTGGATATAGATCTGCGTATTACGTGCAATACGAGCAGAGAAATCGGTAGGCAATGCGATAGCCTCGTCCAAGGCGTTGGTATGCAACGACTGGGTATGTCCCAGTACGGCTGCCATGGCCTCGATACACGTACGACCCACGTTGTTGAACGGATCCTGCTCGGTGAGCGACCATCCGGAGGTCTGTGAGTGTGTACGCAGTGCCAACGACTTCGGGTTCTCGGCGCCGAAGCTCTTCACGATCTTTGCCCAGAGCAAACGACCGGCACGCATCTTGGCAATCTCCATGAAGTGGTTCATACCGATAGCCCAGAAGAACGACAGACGCGGAGCGAATTTATCCACAGGGATACCTGCGTTCACACCGGTACGGAGGTAATCCATACCGTCGGCCAATGTATAAGCCAACTCGATATCAGCCGTAGCACCAGCCTCCTGCATGTGGTAGCCGGAGATAGAGATAGAGTTGAATTTCGGCATGAACTGCGAGGTGTACTCGAAGATATCAGCAATGATCTTCATCGAGAAGGCTGGCGGATAGATATAGGTGTTACGCACCATGAACTCCTTCAGGATATCGTTCTGGATGGTTCCAGCCATCTCCTCGAGCTGAGCGCCCTGCTCCAGACCGGCATTGATATAGAAGGCCAGGATAGGCAGCACACCACCGTTCATGGTCATGGACACCGACATCTTGTTCAGAGGGATACCCGCGAAGAGCACCTTCATGTTCTCCAGTGAGCAGATAGACACACCAGCCTTACCCACATCACCCACCACACGGGCATTGTCAGGGTCATAACCACGGTGTGTCGGCAGGTCGAAGGCCACAGAAAGACCCTTCTGACCAGAAGCTAGGTTACGGCGATAGAACGCGTTAGACTCCTCAGCAGTAGAGAATCCGGCATACTGACGGATGGTCCACGGACGGAACGGATACATCATGGAATACGGACCGCGCAGGAACGGTGGAATACCCGCTGTGAAGTCGAGGTGTTCCATACCCTCCAGATCCTCTTTTGTATATACAGGACGAACCTCAATATGCTCCGGTGTCTTCCAGGTAGGCACAATGTTGTTCTCCTTCAGCCACTTGGCACCATCTTGAGCCTTGATGCCTGCATAGATATCAATATTGTTAAATTGTTTACGCATCATTCAATCCTCCTATTCTTTAGATACCAAGTTTCTGATTATACTCTTTCAATGTCTCCAGTACGTTACAACGAACGTGGATGTAGTTCTCAATACCTGCAGCCTTCAGGTCGTCCATGCATGCCGGAGCACCGGCAACAACGAACATAGCCCGTCCGTCAAGATACTTGAAGGCAGGAATAGCATACTCTGCATACTCATCATCCGAAGAGCAGATCACCACGATGTCGGCCTTAGCCTCCAACGCAGCATCCACACCCTCCTCAACGGTCTTGAAGCCAAGGTTATCAATCACCTTATAGCCAGCACAAGCAAGGAAGTTACAAGAGAACTGGGCACGAGCCTGACGCATAGCCAGGTTACCGATGGTCAGCATGAAGGCCACAGGAACCTTCGTCTCTTCTGTATGGATGCGCAGATCCTCGAAGTCGGCAGCCAGACGAGTGGACGAGATTGCCTTGAATGCAGGCTCGCTGTTACTGTCTTTTGCTTTACCGCAGCAACAACCGCAGCCTACAGCACGCTTACCTTCGCTCTTCTCGGTGAAGTTCGGGAACTGGTTCGTACCCAGCAGGAACTCCTTACGTTTGGCAGCATCGCCATGACGCTTCACGTTGGTCGCATTGATATCATCCTGAATGGTACCTGCCTTGACAGCAGCAAGGAAACCACCCTCCTCCTCTACTTTGAGGAATATCTTCCAGCCCTCCACGGCCAGACTGTCGGTGAGATGCTCCACATAATAAGAGCCTGCACCTGGATCAACCACCGTATTGAAGTGGCACTCCTCCTTCAGCAACAGCTGCTGGTTACGGGCAATACGCTCAGAGAAATCAGTCGGTGTCTCGTAAGTGACATCGAACGGAGTCACCACCAAAGAATGAACGCCACCAAGGGCAGCACTCATGGCCTCGGTCTGTGAGCGCAACAGGTTCACATACGAGTCAAACAAGGTCTGGTTATACTCCGATGTCACGGCATTGACGCACATCTTACAAGCGCAGTCGCACTTCGGCTCATACTGCTTCACGATCTGTGCCCAGAGCATACGGGCTGCACGGAACTTGGCCAGTTCCATGAAATAGTTCTCGGATACGCCCATGTTGAACTTGATCTTCTTGGCAGCGAGATCCACATCCACGCCGGCATCCACCAGCTGCTGCAGATACTCATTACCCCAAGCCAGGGCATAGCCCAGTTCCTGTACGATGTAAGCACCTGCATTGTTCAATGCCACGGTGTTTACACAGATACAGCGGAACTGCGGATAGTCCTTCAGCGCCTCTACCAGCTGTGGTGCAGTGGCCAGCACTTGGCTCGTATCCTTTCCCTTCATCACCATCTTCTTCATCGGGTCGAAGTCGATAGAGCCGACGATCTTCTCCTTGTCATACCCCTTCTTCTCGAAATAGGCAGTCAGGATCTGAGCCAGTTCGAGCGCATGGCGCTGACAGGTGTGGAAGTTCACCTCCACGATGTCGCAGAAGATCTGGTCGAGCAGCGTCTCGATGAACGCGGCACTCACCTTCTCACCAGGGATACGGAATCCCAGCGAGTCGATTCCCTTGTTCAGGATGTCGAGTGCTTTCTTGTTCGCCTCGGCGGCATCGTCGGCCACGATGTCCTGACGGATGTACCAGGTGTTGTCATCCTTCTTGTTTCCACGTACGAAGGGGAACTCACCCGGCAGGGAATCCGGTGTCTTTAGTTTCAGCACATCCTCCCTGCGATAGAAAGGCTGTACATTAAATCCTTCATTGGTCCTCCATACCAGTTTTTTGTTGAAATCGGCACCTTTCAGATCCACTTCGATCTTGTCCAGCCACTCCTGCGTGGTTGGTGCCTGAAACTCGGTAAAGAGTTTTTCTTTACTGTTTGACATAGCAACTTTGTGTATTATTGTAAGTTATTAAAGTGATTATTCATGACTAGCGGAAGAGATTCCCGTTAAACTTCATTCTACGTTGCAAAGATATACTTTTTTTCTGAGATACCACACTTTCCATCGAAGAAAATTATATTTAATCATTAAAAATTCAAAAACGCCCTACCCGACCTAAAAAAAATGCACAAAAATTCTTCTAATGAGTATTTTATGACTACCTTTGCACCAAATTCGCAATTTTAAAGGAGAGAAGACCATCTTCCCTTTCATCATACGGAATATGTTATGGATTGGATAATAGATATTTTCACAAACACGCAATCGGTGGCTCACATCGTGCTACTGTACTCTATCGTCATTGCCATTGGTGTCTTATTAGGAAAAGTCAAGGTGGGCGGCATCTCGTTAGGTGTCACCTTCGTTCTGTTCATCGGTATCTTGGCAGGACACATCGGCTTCACCGCGCCTATTGACATTCTTACCTTCGTGCAAGACTTCGGTCTGGTACTGTTCGTCTTCATGATCGGTATGCAGGTAGGACCCGGTTTCTTCGAGAGTTTCGGCAAGGCAGGCATTCAGTTGAATGGCTTGGCCACTGCCGCCATCCTATTGAACATCGCTGTGATGTTCGGCTGTTACTATCTCTTTTTCGACACCTCCGATCCCAACAATCTTCCTATGTTGGTAGGTACGCTCTATGGTGCTGTCACCAACACCCCGGGTCTGGGTGCTGCCAATGAGGCACTCACCAGTGTGTTCACGGATAACGTCCCGCAGATTGCCTCTGGCTATGCCTGTGCCTATCCGTTAGGTGTACTGGGCATCATCGGTGCAACTATCGCCATCCGTTATCTCTGCGGTATCAAGTTCGCCGACGAGGAGAGCAGACTGGCTGAGGAGGATGAGGACAACGGTAATGTCAAGCCCTACCGTCTGCGTCTGAAGGTGACGAATAACTACCTTGAAGGTAAGACCATGCTTCAGGTGCATGATTTCCTGAACCGTGACTTCGTCTGTTCACGCATCCTGCACGACGGTCATGTGAGCATCCCTAACCGCGACACCATCTTCCATCTCGACGACCAGCTGAACATCGTGTGTGCCGAGGCAGATGCCGAAGCCATCATCGCCTTCATCGGTCCTGAGATAGAGATCGACTGGGAGCAGCAGGACATGCCTATGGTGAGTCGTCGCATCGTCATCACCAACCCGTCCATCAACGGTAAGACCTTAGGTAAAATGCATTTCTCCAGTGTACACGGCGTGAATGTCACCCGTGTCACCCGTCATGGCATGGATCTCTTCGCCAGTGTCAGTCTGCCGCTACAGGTAGGCGACCGCATCATGGTGGTGGGTCCTGAGGATGCGGTGAACCGTGTCACCAACCTGATGGGTAACTCTGCCCACCGGTTGAATGCCCCGAACATCGCCACCATCTTCATCGGTATCATCATCGGCATCATCTTCGGATCGTTACCCTTCGCCATTCCCGGCATGCCCATTCCCGTGAAGCTCGGTATTGCAGGCGGTCCGCTGATCGTCGCCATCCTGATTGGTCGTTACGGCTATAAGATACGACTGGTTACCTATACCACCACCAGTGCCAATATGATGCTGCGCGAGATCGGTCTTGTACTCTTCCTCGCCAGCGTGGGCATCAAGGCAGGTAACGGGTTCTGGGAGACCGTGGTGCAAGGCGACGGACTGCTGTATGTGCTCTCCGGTGTGCTCATCACCATCATACCTATTTTAATAGTAGGTACCATCGCCCGCAAGCACTATAAGTTCAATTACTTCACCATCATGGGTATGCTTGCCGGTAGCTATACCGATCCGCCCGCATTGGCCTACGCCAACAGCGTATGTTCCAAGGAAGCGCCTGCCGTGGGTTACTCCACGGTGTATCCTCTCGCGATGTTCCTGCGCATCTTCACCGCCCAGATCATTGTGCTATTCTTCTGCGGAGCATAAACTAGTAACACTAGTAATACTAGTAATACTAGTAGCACTAGAAACACTAGTAGAATATACATTTAAAATAAACTAAAAACTTATATAATATCAACAACATGAGAAAACTTGGAATACTGCTCTGCGGTATGTTACTGACAGGAACCTCGACGATGTTCGCACAAGGAGCGAAGAACATCAAGATCAATGAGGTTCTGACCAGCAATACCGCCAGTCTGCAGGACGAATTCGGACAGCACCTGCCTTGGGTGGAACTGGTGAACACCTCGTTCTCCACGTACAATATCCGAGGTATGTACATCACCACCGATCGTAGTGTGCTCAATCCCTCTCTTTCCGCTCCGCAACGCATCGCCAAGATGCAGGTAATCCCCAACGGTGATTCCCGTACCCAGATGTCTGGGCGCAATCACCTCATCCTGTTCCTTCATTCCAATCCCGCCAAGGGTGCCATGCACTTCGCCACGAAAGCTGTGGCAGGACAGCCCCTTTGGTTTGCGTTGTACGACGGTAACGGTATCGACTTGATCGACTCCGTCTCCGTACCCGTACTGGCAGAGGATAAGTCGTATGCCCGCATCAAGGACGGTGAGCTGAAATGGGACATCAAGCCTGCGGAGGCTGTCACCCCCGGCATCGGTAACTACATCGAGATCAACGAGACCAAGATCGCCCGTCTGAAGCGCGACGACCCCCACGGATTCGGTATCACCGTTCTCTCCATGGGTATCGTGTTCTCTTGTCTGGCCCTTCTCTTCGTCTTCTTCAGCATCCTCGGCAAGATCATGGTGAATAAGGAAAAGACCGACAAGGCCAATCGTGAGGCAGGTTGGGTGAAGCTCAAGACCGCCCGTATGCCGATTGAGGCAAAAGACTCGAAGATTCCGCCCAGTAAGAAGAAGGAGGATATCGATGTCTATATCGCCGTCATTGCCATGGCTTTGAAAGATTATCAAGACAACTTACACGACGAGGAGAGTGGTATCATCACAATCCGTCCGCGCCATACGATGTGGAATAATGAACTTTAGGAGCAGCAAGTGCCATCGTGCTTGCACGTATGGCCGAGTTGTGACTAAAGTCATCGAAGATAACTTTAAACTTTAAACTTTGAATTTAATTATGGATAAATATCAATATAAGGTCAACGGTGTTGACTACGAAGTAGAGATCCAAGAGATAGAAGGAACGACCGCGAAGGTCAGCGTGAACGGCAAAGCGTTCGAAGTAGAACTCAGTGAGCCCGTCAAGGCTACACCCAAGCCCGCTAAGGTAGTGGCTCCAGCGCCCAAGGCTGCTGCTCCCGCTGCCTCGCCTGCTCCTGCCAGCAAGCCTGCTGCAGTAGCTGGAGAGGGTGCCAAGGTAACAGCCCCACTGCCAGGAACCATCACCGAGGTAAAGGTAGCTGTTGGTCAGGCTGTGAAGGCTGGCGAAACCGTTATCATCCTCGAGGCCATGAAGATGCAGAACAATATCGAGGCAGAGACCAGCGGAACCGTCACCTCCGTCCTCGTGGGTCAGGGCGATGCCGTCATGGAAGGAGCCACGCTGATCACGATTGGATAATTAACAATTGATAATTGATAATTTAATTATGAGTTTCACAGAATTCATCGTTAGCAACTTTAATGAGTTCCTCACCTATACGGGTTTCGCCAATGCGACGATACCCAACCTCATTATGATTGCCGTGGGAGCCTTCTTCATCTGGCTCGCCATCAAGAAAGATTTCGAGCCGCTGTTGCTCGTACCCATAGGACTCGGTATTATCCTTGGTAACATCCCGTTCCGTGCGGATGCAGGATTGGAGATCGGTCTGTATGAGGATAACTCCGTGTTGAACATCTTCTATCAGGGAGTACGTCAGGGATGGTATCCCCCACTCGTCTTCCTGGGCATTGGTGCCATGACCGACTTCTCCGCGCTGATTGCCAATCCCAAGCTGGTGCTCATCGGTGCTGCTGCACAGTTCGGTATCTTCGGTGCCTATATGCTGGCCTTGGCCTTGGGCTTTGAGCCGAACCAGGCAGCAGGTATCGCCATCATCGGTGGTGCCGACGGTCCTACCGCCATCTTCCTGTCATCGAAGACCGCCCCGAACCTCATGGGTGCCATTGCCGTGTGTGCCTATTCGTATATGGCCCTCGTACCGGTAATCCAGCCATTGGTGATGCGTTTGATGACCACCAAGAAAGAGCGTCTCATCCGCATGAAGCCCGTACGCCACGTCAGTCAGACAGAGCGTATCCTCTTCCCCATCATCGGTCTGCTGCTCACCACCTTCATCGTACCGTCGGGTCTGCCCCTGCTGGGTATGCTCTTCTTCGGTAACCTACTGAAGGAATCAGGTAAGACCACCCGTCTGGCCAAGACCGCCGGTTCAGCCCTGAACGACATCGTGGTCATCCTGCTCGGTCTGACGGTAGGTTGCTCTACCCAGGCCAGTGAGTTCCTCACCCTGAACACCATCTATATCTTCGCCATCGGTGCCGGTGCCTTCTTCGTAGCTACGATGAGTGGTGTTGGCTTCGTGAAGATCATGAACCTGTTCCTGCCGAAGGATAAGAAGATCAACCCGCTCATCGGTAATGCCGGTGTATCCGCCGTGCCGATGGCTGCCCGCATCTCCAACAACCTCGGTTTGGAGTACGACCGTCATAACTTCCTGCTCATGCACGCCATGGGTCCGAACGTGGCCGGTGTGATCGGCTCAGCCGTGGCAGCTGGTGCGTTGTTAGGATTTCTATCATAATAATATATGAACACTGGAAGACCCAAAGTAGCGATTATCGACCCCAATACCCTTTCGGCATTGGGGTTGAAATCGATGCTGATGAATGTCATGCCCATCATGACCGTCGATACCTTCGGTTCCTTCGCTGAGCTCATGGCCAACGAACCGGAGTCGTACTTCCATTATTTCGTCGCTATGAATGTGGTGTTGGAGAACAAGGCGTTCTTCTCTGAACACCGTCGCAAGACCATCGTCCTCACCCTTTCACGCGATTCCGCTTCCCAACTGTCGGAGTTCCACAGTCTGTGTATCAACGTACCCGAATCGGAGCTCGTGCGGTCCTTGTTGCTATTGGAGCAGCATGCCCACGGCAACGGTAAGAACCTCCCTCCGATGCCTCAAGTGCTACAGCAGAAGATTCTCTCCGACCGCGAGCTGGAAGTGCTTGCCCTCATCGTGCAGGGCTATATCAACAAGGAGATTGCCGATAAGTTGAACATCGGTCTTACCACCGTGATCACTCATCGAAAGAATATCATGGATAAATTAGGGATGAAAAGCGTGAGTGCCCTCACCATCTATGCGGTGATGCACGGCTACGTGGACATCCACCAGATATGATTACAGCTTAACGGAGCTGATGTCAACCAAGTTGTTGACAATGGCATAGATGGTCAGTCCAGCAGGACTGTGAATCTGCAGCTTACGGGCGATGTTACGACGGTGGGTGATGACGGTATTCACCGAGATACACAGATGGTCGGCAATCTCTTTATTCGTCATCCCCTGTACCAGACTAACCACCACATCTTTCTCGCGGTCGCTTAAGGCATCCCCGTTGTCGGGATTCTGACTGATCATCTTCGAGATCTTCACACTCACATCATTCTGTTTCTGCTGTCGTTCCAACTGTCGGATGGCAGGAACAAAGATATTGTCCTCCACCTCGGCATGCTGTCCCAGCCATTCCTCGTTCTTATACAGGTCGTACAGCACCCTCGTCAGCTTATTATTCCGCTTTGTGTCCGAAGGAAGATACTTGATGATGATATTCTTCAGCTCCCGCAGTTTCTGGGTAATCTGTGAATGATGCTTCGAGAACGTGTCGATATCCTCATCCCCTATCAGATCCCCCTTCAGCAGTCGGTCAACATATGGGAACACGTTCAGTTCCTCATATTTCATGTGCACCCGGATCTCATGCGCATACGAATCGTACAGCTTCATGATGAGTCGTGCCAGGTTATCCTCCTCATCCAGTGCCTCCTTCAGCTCCTGGCGGATATCAGGCAGCTGGAAATCCAGGTAATATTCGTGCGATGCCTTCAGGTAATGCAGCAGTGTAGGCACCGACATCCTTCGGTTGTCATCACTATGTCTGTAGCCGTTGATGGAATAGTTCACCACGGCCAGGAAGGTATAGGTATCCACGCCCTGATCCTCGCACACCTCCTTCACGGTCTTGTCACCGAACCCGAGGTTGATGCCGAAGCGTCCCAGACTCTCCAAGAGGTTATAGTTGTCGGCAATCAGACTGATCATCTTATCGTCGGCCTCATACATTTTCTGATTTCTCATACACGTTACCTATTTCTTATTACCGCTTGCAAAATTACGGATTATTCCCGAATTACGCAATAATCATATTTAGGTATTTTCATGCCCCAAAATCGCTGGAAAGCCCTCTTACGCGATAATTTCATTATTTTTAGGTATTGCGCGACCAACACAAACGCTGTACCTTTGCACCGTGTTTACGACACATCGCGATATCATACATCGCATTGGTTTTAGGTACATTATTAGCTTTAAGAGAATGAGAAGATTGGTTAGTATGATGGCATTCACCCTCCTGTCCGTTTCGGTCATGGCACAGACCCATGCCGGCGACAGTGTGATGCTGCATGCGAAAGGTAACAGACTAAGTGTGGGTGGCTACGGGGAGGTTGGTTATACACGTGAGTTCTTCAGCGACCATGTGAACCGCTACAGCTCCCCCGCCAACTACAAGAACGATCCCAGTCATGGGAAGTTCGATATTCCTCACGCCGTGATCTACCTTGGTTACGACTTCGGTAAGGGGTGGACCATGGGAACGGAGATAGAGTTCGAACACACAGGTACCGGCTCGGCCATTGAGAACGAGGCCGACGAGGCTGCTGAGTGGGAGTATGAGCAGGAGAAAGGTGGTGAGGTGGAACTGGAGCAGTTCTGGATCAACAAGCAGTTCTCCAAGGCGGCCAACGTGAAGTTCGGACATATCATTGTGCCCGTAGGACTGAACAATGCCAAGCACGAACCGCTGAACTACTTCACCGTATATCGTCCCGAAGGCGAGAACACCATCCTCCCCTCCACCTGGCACGATACGGGTCTTTCCTTCTGGGGACGCAGCGGGAAGCTGAAATACGAGGTGATGGTGGTGGCTGGCTTGAATGCCATGCTCTTCAACCGTGATAAGTGGATTCACCATGGTGCCGGCTCTCCCTTTGAGTTCAAGCCCGCCAACCAGTATGGCTTTGCAGGAAGAGTTGACTATTATGTTATCGACGGACTGCGCATGGGCGTGAGCGGCTACTATGGTAACTCGGCACATAACACCTTCCCCAATGATCTCAAGGGCGACGGTAAGCCTTACGATAAGGTGAAGGGCACGGTGGCTGTCGGGAGCATCGACCTGACGCTGAACCGCTGGAACTGGATCGTGCGCGGTCAGGCAGACTACGGCTATATCGGTGATACGGATAAACTGAATACCATCAAGGATGCCAAGGCCCACGCCTCCAACTCACCCGTCAAGAGTGCTATGATCGGTAAGAATGCCGTGGCCATGGGTATCGAGGCCGGTTACGATCTCTTCTCGCAGATCGAGAAACTGCGCCGTGACAACCAGAAGCTCTATGTGTTCGGGCGCTATGAGTATTACGACAGCTATATCCCTGCCAAGAACAAGGAGATGTTCGACTACACGAATATCCACCGTCTGGCCTTCGGTGTGAACTACCGTCCGGTACCTCAGATTGCCATCAAAGCCGACTATAGTCTGCGCAAGCTGAAGAGTCCGTATAACAACGAGCCGAGTCTGAACATCGGCATCGCATACGAGGGGTTCTTTCTTTAATTGAAAATTGAGAATTGAAAATTGAAAATTGAAAATTAAAATATAAAATGATGAAAAAGAATTTTGTTTTCATGCTCTTGGCAGCATGCTGCATGAGCTTCGCCTCATGCTCCAGTGATGACGACAACAACGACGACAACAAGTTGAATGAGAAAGAGGCCGCCATGGCCGCCATCACCACCCAGTACGTCAACAACGTAGTATTCCCTATCTACCAGTCATTGGCCGCTCAGACCTCTGATCTCTTCGATCAGCTGGTGAGCGCCAAGACGAAGTTCCGCGCGGGAACACTTACACAGAAAGATATCGACCAGATCTGCAACACCTTCATCAATGCCCGCTCGGCATGGGAGAGCAGTGAGTCGTTCCTCTATGGTGCCGCTACCGACTTCGGTATCGACCCCCATATCGACACATGGCCACTCGACCGTACCGCACTGGCCAAGGCGCTGAGCAGTGCAGAGATCATTGACGATCTGGACGACCTTGATGATGGCGGTATCGACAATGCCCGTGCCCTCGTGGGTGAGCAGCAGCTCGGTTTCCACGGCATCGAGTTCATCATCTTCCGCAACGGTAAGAACCGTACCCTTGCTGCCCTGCAGGGAACAGAGGATGACGAAGCTTTCGCCGGTCGTAACATCACCGGTGAGCAGGAGCTGATCTTCGCTGCAGCAGTGGCAGGCGACCTGCGTGACAAGTGCTTCCAGCTGGAGGTGAGCTGGTTGGGCGACCAGGCTCCGAAGAGTCATCAGGACCGTGTAGAGGAGTGTGAGTTCCCCACTACCGTGGCCGGTGGCGATTCATCCTATGGCGAGAACATGCTCAATGCCACCAAGGCGGGTAGCACCCTGGCCACCTGGCGTGGCGTGATGTCAACCATCCTCGTGGCCGGATGCAGTAACATCTGTGCAGAGGTGGCAGGACAGAAGATCGGTCAGGCCTACCTGGGTACCGATCCCGACTATATCGAGTCGCCTTACAGTCAGCGTTCCTACTACGACTTCTTCGACAACATCAGTAGCATCCAGTACAGTCTGTACGGTCAGAAGGGCACCACAGCCCAGTCGAACAGCATCATGGCATACCTCCAGAAGTACAATGCCTCGATGGCTGCCAACCTGAAGTCGAAGCTGGATGCCGCCCTCCTGGCACTGAGCAATGCCAAGGCAGGTACTCCCTTCGTTGTTGACTCCCATAGCACGGCCGCCAAGGCAGCGATGGATGCCATCAACGCGCTCGACGACACCCTCAACGAGGTGGCGTCATGGATTGCAGCTAACTAAATACGATACTTATGAGTTATTTGAACAAGAAAATGCATTTCTTGGTCATGGCGTGCCTCTTCGTGGGGTGCGCCATGACTGCGTGTTCTGACGATGACGACTCCGACGATGTGATCCCGTCAGACGACACGAGTTATGTGGGTAAGTCGGTGGGTAACTTCACTGCTGAGGAATGGTACGTCGGCGGTCTGAAGGGAACGACGATGAATGTCACCCAAGGCTGCTACGAGGATGAGACACCTGCCGTCACCGAGATGGGTCTCACCGATGCCTTCAACCGTGGTGAGCAGTTCTTTGAGCGTAACGTCACCGAGTTCCAGAACCCGTTCAGCGGACTGGGTCCTGCGTATGTCCGTAAGTCCTGTCTCGACTGTCATCCTGCCTACGGTCATGGCAAGCGTGTCACCAAGTACACCGCCGAATGGGGCAACGGCTACCTGCTGGTGATCTATCACCCCAATGATGGCATGAACAGCGACGACGGTCCGTATGTGGCCGAGGTAACCGGTATGCCGCAGACCCGCGCCGTGAGTCCGTTCCTGCCCCCTATCGACGAGAGCGGAATCCACCTGAGCTGGCTGCCCGTCACCGCTATGGCCGATGGCAGTGAGATCTCTCCCACCCATTTCCCTGATGGTGAGACCTACCAGCTCATCTATCCTGAGTTGGATATCGACCGCTCGGCCTTCAACACCGACCCCACCCCGTGGGAGACCGGTAATGGCGCCGTGGCCTTCCGTCTGGAGAGCACCATCGGTATCATCGGTACAGGACTGCTCGATGCCATCCCCGACGATTCCATCAAGGCACAGTATCAGCGCGAGGCTCCTTATGTGGAGCTGAACCCCGCGTTCTGGGATAAGGAAGCCAACGACTGGGCCGCATCGGCCATGTATATCAATGCCTCCAGTGGCGTGGAGCAGGTGAACCGCATCAAGAAGTTCACCTATGCCATGACCCGTGGTTCGTTGCAGGATGGTGCCGGAGCCAATGCCATCTGGAACATCACCAACGTGAGTCGTTCCGACCGTCCGAAGCTCTATACGACGGCTGCTTGGGCCAAGGCCATGTCGGAGAACCCGAAGGTGATTGCCGCCATCAAGGCCGATCCCGCCTCACCCTATTATGCTGACGGTACCGAAGAAGGGATCAAGGAGGCGGTGTACAACCTGCTATTGCCCTCCACGAACCAGTTCGACAACCCCTGGCATAACTTCGAGCCGGAGATGTCGGATAATAACTTCTGGGCCTTCCAGGTATGGCACCGCGGACTGGCTATTCCCCGTGCCCGTAACCTGCAGGATCCTGAGGTGCAGCGTGGTAAGCAGATGTTCATGGAGATTGGTTGCGCCAACTGTCACCGTCCTTCGTGGAAGACCAAGAACGACGACTACTGGAATCCGCAGATCATCGCTTCTCAGAATCTCCAGCTGCCCCGCTATCAGAATCAGACCATCTGGCCCTATACCGACATGATCCAGCACCGTCTCTTCATGAAGAACGGTATCCATGGCTCATGGTGCCGCACCACCCCGCTATGGGGACGCGGTCTGTCGCTGATCAACACCGGTGCTGAGGACCGTCTGCACGACTGTCGTGCGCGCAATGAGATCGAAGCCATTCTCTGGCACGGATACTCCAAGAAGTCTGATGGCTACGACAGTACCCTGAAGTTCTACAAGCTTCCCAAGGCCGACCGTGATGCCATCGTGAAATTCTTAAGGGCGATATGACCCCAAAAGTATTCCCCCAACAACAAGCCGCCCACTTCTGTCAGCTGTTTGTCAGCGACGGAGAGGGCGGCATATATCCGTTGAGCATGTATGCCCGTCATCTGACGATGCTGCTCTGCGGAGAAGACACCTACGAAGGCTACACCGCCGAGCAGGTGCTCACCGGTCTGATTTTTTTCTATGATGACTGGAAACAAACGCCCCTGACCATCCGAAACGGTCAAGGGCACATGCTGATTGTGGAACTGCATAGCGGACAGACCTTACGTCTCTTCCCGCATCATACCGGAAAGGATGTTATCTGGTATGCCCCCACCGACTCCCTGCCGGGCTCGATGGACATAGAGCATCAGAAATACATCCACGATGTGTTCTCCCATCTAAACAACGAGGTGCAGGCCGGTCGTTGGCAGAACGTTGACCTCTTCATCGACAAGATGATTCAGTACCAGTGTACGTTCAGCAGTGAACCCCCACACCCCTATCCCATCCCGAAGGGTGGCATCAGTCTGGCCGCCACGCTTCTACTATGTATCGGCGTGGCTTGGTCAGTGTTTATTTGGCGTAAGCGACGCTTCGGGTCTCGCGGATCACGGTAATCTTCACCTGTCCCGGATACGTCATCTCATTCTGAATCTTTGTAGCGATCTCGCCCGAGAGTGCCTCCGTCTCCTTGTCGTCCATCTTATCGGCACCGACAATGACACGCAACTCACGACCCGCCTGGATAGCGTATGTCTTGGTCACACCCGGATAGCTCATGGCGATGGCCTCCAAGTCGTTCAAACGCTTGATGTATGCCTCCACGATCTCACGACGGGCACCAGGACGGGCACCAGAGATCGCGTCGCACACCTGTACAATCGGAGCCAGCAAGGTATTCATCTCCATCTCGTCGTGGTGCGCACCAATGGCATTGCAGATATCCGGTTTCTCCTTGAACTTCTCTGCAATCTTCGCACCATAGAGGGCGTGCGGCAGCTCGCTCTCCTCATCGGGCACCTTACCGATATCATGCAGCAGTCCGGCACGCTTTGCCTTCTTCGGGTTCAGTCCGAGCTCAGATGCCATCACCGCACAGAGGTTCGCGGTCTCGCGGGCATGCTGCAGCAGGTTCTGACCATAGGATGAACGGTATTTCATCTTACCGATGATACGGATCAGTTCGGGGTGCAGACCGTGGATACCCAGGTCGATAGCTGTACGCTTACCGGTCTCGATCACCTCGTTCTCCAGCTGTTTCTTCACCTTAGCTACCACCTCCTCGATACGGGCAGGGTGGATACGTCCGTCGGCCACCAGCTGGTGCAGGGCCAGACGACACACCTCACGACGAATCGGGTCGAAGGCAGAAATCACGATGGCCTCAGGCGTATCGTCCACCACGATTTCCACGCCGGTGGCAGCCTCGAGGGCACGGATGTTTCGTCCTTCACGACCGATGATGCGTCCTTTCACCTCATCGTTCTCAATATGGAACACGCTCACCGAGTTCTCCACGGCTGTTTCCGTAGCCACACGCTGGATGGTCTGGATGACGATCTTCTTGGCCTGTGCGTTCGCATTCAGCTTCGCCTCGTCCATGATCTCGTTGATATAGCTGGCAGCATCCGTGCGGGCCTCGTCCTTCAGACTCTCTACCAGACGAGCCTTTGCCTCCTCGGCACTCAGTCCGCTCAGCTCCTCCAGTTTCTCACGTTCCTGCAGGCGCATCTTCTCCAGTTCGTCCTGCTTCACCTGCAGCAGTTTCTTCTCGTTATCCACGCGCTGCTGCTGCTGTTCCACATCCTGTTTCTTCCTTCCCAGCTCTTCCTGACGCTGGTTCAGACTGATCTCACGCTGTTTCAGTCGGTTCTCGTTCTGTTGGATCTTCTGGTTACGGGCCTGCACCTCTTTCTCCAGTTCGGCCTTTTTGTTCAGGAATTTGTCCTTCACTTCCAGTAGTTTCTTTTCTTTCAGTACCTCAGCCTCTTTATTGGCCGTTTCCATCATTTCGTTGAATTTGCCTTTAGCGACATAACGAAAGATTAGATATCCGCAGAGTCCACCCAATATGAGTGCAACCGCAGCAGCGATAATCGTTAAACCCATTTCTGTATAATAATATTAATAATGTATGATACGTATTCTCTCCATTCCATGCCCGCAGGCACGGCAAATCATTTCAGCGCTGCCTCAATCTCCTGCGTCAGCTTCTCCAGAATACCATCATACTCGCTAGTATCGTTATTGTCCTTGTTCTTCTCGTATTCCAAGGCAATCACGAGCATAGCGGCATACAGGATCTCCTTCTCGCTTTTCCTTCCTTTGAGGATATTCGAGTAGGTATTCACTGTATCGTTGATAAGTTTCGCAGCGTTACGATAAAGAATTTCCTCATCGCGGTTCACTACGACCGCCATGTCTGTATCGTAAAGATGCAATCTTATGTGTAGTCTATCTTCAGCCATCGCTATTGATCACTAAGCAGTGTGATACATTTGTTCACCTCCCTGATGAGCCCTGCGATCCGTTTCTTGGCGGCTTCCATGTCGCCGTCGGTAATCTCGATCATCTTGGCCATCTGAAGGCTTTGGTAATCGTTCCTTGCCTGATTGAGCTGCTCTTGTAACTGCTTGATTTCGCTGTCGCGCTGTGCAACCTGCGCGCACAGTTGTTCGTTCTCCTTTTTCGTAGCTTGGTACTGGAGAATCAGCTGCCGCATGCGGGTTGTAAACAACTTCAAGATACTACTTTCCTCAGCCATAGGATTGAATTTGCCTACAAAGATAAAACTTTTTCCGTATTCTGCAAAATTTCTCAAACAAAATTTTGTAAAATACTAATTATCTTTTTCTTTCTTCCTTTTCTCTGGCGCAGAGAAAAGAAGCAAAAGAGACATCCACCCTAACCAAACCTTCCCCTATATGGGAAGGCTTAACCGCTCCTACTCGTCGCTCGTTCATTAAGGTACGCTCAGGGCATCAAAGCCCTGGCGTGCTTCTTTTTCGGCTTACGCCAGTGCCTTGGCGCCAATCGCTTTGAAATTCAAATTTCTGTGATTTCCGTGCTTTCTGTGTGAAATAATATAATTCTCTGTGTGAACTCTGCGCTCTCTGCGCCTCTGCGTGAGAATAAATAATTCAGCGGGAGAATAAACATTTCTGCGGGACCTTTTGGCCAGTCACCCTTTCTTGAAAGCAAATCTCACTCCACACTCCTCACTCCACACTCCACAAATCACTCCTCCTTCGGCTTCTTCTCCTTCTTCGCCAGCATCACAATCTGGTAGATGAAGTCGGTGACCCACTTCTGGGAGAAGCCGAGGCGTTTGTTGTAGTTACGGATGGCAGCCACTGCTTTCAGTGTTCCTGCATCAGTAAAGTCATTCTTCGTAAAGATGTCACCCACAGTCTTTTCCGTGGCTGCGTAAATCACTTTCTTGAAGATCGACGGCACGCGCAGTTTGAACTTCATCAGGTTCCCCGTGAGCATCATCAGGTCCTGCGAGAAGTTCTGGAACTGGATCAGGTACGTCTGCACGTCCTGCATCTTCTTACAGTTCTTCTTCACGCTGTTATCGATCTCCTTGAAGAAGTCATCATCGGTCTTGTAGAAGTCCTTGAGCATCTTCTTGCACTGGATTTTCTCGGCGATGCCCAGTTTGTTCTTCATCGTCGGCACCTTCAGTGTATTCTTGAACACGCGGAGGTCGGGCAGCATCGCCAAGTTGGTGATGCCTGCCGTCTCTGCTATGGCAGCCTGGAAATACACCCGGATGAGTGTCATGTAGTCTTCCATACCGCCTGCTTTCTTCTCTTCTGCACCCTTCTTTCCGAAGAGTTTGTCAAATATTCCCATTGTATTTATTTTTATATCGTTTCGCATGTTTCACATACTCAACTCTTGTGGAGTGTGGAATGTGGAGTGTGGAGTGAGATATGCTTCGAGTTCAAGTGGTTTTGTATATGAATACTGCATCTCTGTACTATTCTCACTCCACATTCCACACTCCACACTCCACACTTTTTCGGTTACGCGAGGCGCTTTTCTCCAAAAAATCGATGCAAAATTACAAAAATTCTGTGGATTCTTCGCTATCTATGGCATAAAATTATTATCTTTGCACAGTTTTTATAAAAGATTGGACTTAAGTTTTCGAAACGATATGAAAGGAATCGTTTTAGCGGGCGGTAGCGGCACACGTCTCTACCCCATCACAAAAGGAATCAGCAAGCAGCTTATCCCGATATTCGATAAGCCGATGATTTACTATCCCATTTCGGTATTAATGTTGGCAGGCATCAGGGACATCCTGATCATCTCCACGCCCCACGATCTGCCGGGCTTCAAGCGTCTGTTAGGCGATGGCTCCGACCTCGGTGTGCGCTTCGAATATGCCGAGCAGCCCTCTCCCGACGGTCTGGCCCAGGCCTTCATCATCGGCGAGGAGTTCATCGGCGACGACTGTGCCTGTCTGGTACTGGGTGACAACATCTTCCATGGTGCCGGCTTCACCTCTCTGTTAAAGCAGAGCGTGATCGATGCCGAGCAGCACGGTAAGGCCACGGTGTTCGGCTACTACGTGAACGATCCCGAGCGCTACGGCGTGGCAGAGTTCGATGCCGACGGTCGTTGTCTCTCCATCGAGGAGAAGCCCCAGCATCCCAAGAGCAACTATGCCGTGGTGGGATTGTATTTCTACCCCAATAGCGTCGTAGAGATTGCCAAGCATATCAAGCCCAGTGCCCGTGGCGAGTTGGAGATCACCACGGTGAACCAGGAATACCTCAAGCAGGATGCCCTGCTGGTGAAACCCTTCCTGCGCGGCTTCGCCTGGCTCGATACCGGCACCCACGACAGTCTGTCGGAGGCCTCCACCTTCATCGAGGTCATCGAGAAGCGCCAGGGTCTGAAGATTGCCTGTCTCGAGGAAATCGCCTACAAGAAGGGCTGGATCACCAAGGAACAGCTCATCAAGGTGGCGCAGCCCATGGCGAAAAACGAATATGGGAAGTACCTCCTGGCCTTGGCCGAGGGTTAAAATCTCGAGGAAGGAACTCGAGGAGTGAGGAGTGTGGAGGGAGGAGTGAGAATAGTATTGAGATACTGTATTCATATACAAAACCACTTGTTACTGAAAGCATATCTCACTCCACACTCCTCACTCCACACTCCACGAAACGTCCACAAAATACTAAAATTCAAAAAAGTACAATATGTCAGAAGAAGTAATTAAGAACCCCCTTGAGGTAGAAGAAGAGAAAGGATCGTTCTTCGACCTGCGAGCCATCCTCGATGTGCTCATCCTGAACTGGCAGTGGTTTTTGCTGTCGCTGATCATCTGCTTAGGCATCGCCTGGCTGCATCTGCGCTACACCACACCTTATTATAGTGCATATGCCAAGATGTTCGTCAAGACCAACAGCACCACCAACCTACGCTCCATCAATGCGCTGGGCGAGGTTGTACAGAGCTACGGTATGGAGAACGAGAAGCTGATTGTTAAGTCAACGGCCATCGCTGAGGAAACCATCCGCGACCTGAAACTCTACACCCGCTATTATTCCAAGGGCTTGATCCGCAACAGCAGTCTGTACAAGAACCAGCCAGTCACGGTAGAGATCGACCCCGTGAGCGTGGAGAAACTTAACGCCCCCATTAACCTGGAAATCACCCGTAAGGGGGATGAGTACCATGTGGAGGGCACCTATTACATCCCCGTGGATGAGGTCACCTCCAAGGGCCCGTACGGCATTGACCGCATGCTGTCGAAATTCCCCTGCACCATCCGCACCAAGGCAGGCTACTTGACATTCTACACCACCAACAACGTTTTGGGCGATGGTGACACTGAGTTGGTATCCATCAACTCCCCCAGTCGCTTGGCTGGCTCCTATGCTGCCCGTTTGAACGTGGCAGAATCAGAAGGAACCTCTATCCTCAACATGTCGATTGTGGATGATCTTCCCCAACGGGCTATCGACTACCTCCGTCAGATCGTGACCAGCTACAACCGTCAGGCCAACGAGGACAAGAACGAGGTGGCTGTGCGTACCGAGGAGTTCATCAACGACCGTATCGCGAAGATCAGTGGTGAGCTGAGCAGTACCGAGAGCACCATCGAGAGCTATCGCAACCGTCAGGCCCTCAGCGAGATGAAGGCCACGGTGCAGAAAGCTTCTGAGAATGCTAACCAGACCGAACGTGCCATGAACGAGGTGAACATGCAGCTCATGTTCATCAACGACCTGAGCAACGCCATCAGCTCTCCCACCAACAAATACCAGATGATGCCGGCCAACGTGACCGACGCTTCGGTATCCCAGCTCATCGCCCAGTATAACACCATCGTGGGTCAGCGTAACCGTCTGCTCCGCACCGCCGCTGAGAACAGTCCGGCTGTAGAGCCCCTGACACAGCAGTTGGACGAGTTGTACAACAATATCAAGATGACCCTCGACCAGGCTCGCCACAATGCTGAGTTCCGTCGCAACATGCTTATGCAGCAGCACGGACAGTATGTGAGCGCCGCCAACCAGTCGCCCGAGCACGAGCGTATGCTCTCGCAGATCGGTCGTCAACAGGAGGTGAAATCGGGTCTGTACCTGATGCTTCTCCAGAAGCGTGAGGAGAACTCCATCTCTCTGTCATCTACAGCCGACAAGGGTAAGCTGATTGACAACCCAAAATTCGGTGCTCAGGTGTCACCTAATCCCAACAAGGAGTATCTCATTGCCTTGGCTACTGGTCTGGCTATTCCGAGCTTGGCCTTCTTCCTCATCTACTTCTTCCGCTACCGCATCGAAGGTCATGAGGATGTAGTGAAGCTCACCGACCTGCCTATCATCGCTGATGTGGCTGTAGCCAATGAGTCGGCAAAGGCCAAGGCCGATATCGTGGTACACGAGAACCAGAACAACCAGATGGAAGAGGTGTTCCGCGCCATGCGTACCAACCTGCAGTTCATGATGAAGGAGAACGACAAGGTCATCATGTTCACCTCCACCACCTCGGGTGAGGGTAAGACCTTCAACGCCGCGAACCTCGCGGTGAGTTTCGCCCTCCTGCACAAAAAGGTCATCCTTGTAGGTTTGGATATCCGTAAGCCGAGATTGGCTGAGCAGTTCGACATCGACGACGAGGTGCACGGTATCACGCCGATCCTCACCCACGATCATCCCACGGTGGAGGATGTGCGCGCGCAGATCCTGCCCTCAGGCGTTCACGACGACCTCGACCTGCTGTTGGCCGGTCCGATACCTCCCAACCCCACCGAGATCGTGTCACGTCAGTCGTTGGACGAGATCTTCCAGATCCTGCGCGACGAGTACGACTATATCATCGTCGATACCGCCCCTGTAGGACTCGTTTCCGATACCCTCCAGATCGGTCGTGTGTGCGACGTCACCGTATATATGTGCCGTGCCGACTTCACCCCGAAGACCAGCTTCGAGCTGATCAACGGACTGAGTGCCGACAAGAAGTTGCCGAACATGGCTATCGTCATCAACGGTATCGACATGTCGAAGAAGAAGTACGGCTACTACTACGGCTATGGTCGCTACGGCAAGTACAGTCGTTACGGCAGCTACGGTCGTTACGGTAAGTACGGACGCTACGGCACCTACGGCTCGTATGGCAGCTACGGTACCTATGGCACCTACGGCAACTACTCGAAGAGCCGGTACAGTAACCAAGATGATGACTCCGTTAAAAGATGACCATCGCAGTAGATTTCGACGGTACCATCGTCGAGCATGAATACCCGGCAATAGGACGGGAGATCCCATTTGCCACGGAAACCCTCCGCATGCTGATCAACGACCGGCATCAGCTCATCCTTTGGTCAGTGCGCGAGGGCGAACTCCTCCAGGAGGCTATCGACTGGTGCCATGAGCGGGGGGTTGACTTCTACGCCATCAACCGCGACTTCCCCGAGGAGGATGTGGAGAAGAACATCCATTTCTCCCGCAAGCTCAAGGTCGATCTCTTCATCGACGACCGTAACGTGGGTGGCTTGCCCGACTGGGGCACCATCTACCGCATGATATCCGAGAACAAAACGTGGCGTGACATCATCCGTGAGCGTCAAGCCACTGAGACCGAGCCGCCGCCCAAGAAAAAGTGGTGGAGTAGATAAATAAGGTAACAGTGAACAGTGAATAGTGAATAATTTGCTGCCGCTGTGGCCCCAGTTTAAGCCGATTATTCCAAGTGGTTTTACGCCAATCACCATTGCGGCAGCAAATTATTCACTCTTCACTGTTCACTATAAACTTAAAATTATGCCCGCAGCCTACATATTCATCATCGCATCATTCCTGATATCGGCCCTCATGGCCTGTGTCATCATACCACGTATCCTACTCATCTCGCACAAACACCAGTTGTACGATATCCCCGATGAGCGGAAGATACACGACACACCCGTGCCGCGACTGGGCGGACTTTCGTTCTTCCCCGTGTTGATCATCTCCATCTCGCTGATGATGGCAGTGCGTTACCTTTTGGGCTACGATGTGATCTTCATCCCTGAGCGCATCGTACTGGTGGAGTTCCTCTTCCTGCTGGCTGGTGGCACCATCCTGTATGTGGTGGGTGTGGGCGACGACCTGATCGGTATCAGCTACCGGTCCAAGTTCGTGGCACAGATCATCTGCGGACTCCTTCTGGCCATCTCCGGTCTGTGGCTGCACGACCTCGACGGGTTCATGGGCTTTAACACCATCCGTGCCCGCTACAGCTATCCACTCACCATCTTCATCGTGGTGTATATCACCAATGCGTTTAACCTGATAGACGGTGTTGACGGACTGGCCTCCGGGCTGACCATCCTGGCCCTCACGGCATTCGGATTCATCTTTATCAAGGAGCGACAGCTCATCTACGCCCTTGTGGCATTCTCCACCTTAGGCGTTATTATTCCCTTCTGGTTCTATAACGTGTTCGGGAACCAGAAACGTGGACATAAGCTGTTCATGGGTGATACGGGCAGTCTTACCTTAGGATTCATCATCAGTTTCCTCGCCCTGCGTATCTGTCTGACGGGCGCGGAAGGGGTGAACACCACCAACCATGTCATCGTGGCCATCAGCGCCCTCATCGTACCATTGTTTGATGTGCTCCGTGTGGCGGTACATCGCATCCGCAAGGGTCGTAACCCGTTCAAGCCCGACCGCAACCATATCCATCACAAGCTGCTGCGGGCGGGTATGCACAAGCGGTACGTGGTGATCACCATCGTAAGTCTCTCCCTGTTCTACATGGTGTTCAACTACCTGATCAACCCATACCTGAACGTCACGTACATCCTCATCATCGACTTCGCCCTATGGCTTGTTCTCCATGGGGTCATCAATCATTTCATCAAGAAAGTCGAAGGCGTTCCCCACAGTATATAATCTCACAGAGAGAGTTTTTATTTCACACAGATATAGAGTTTTAACCTCACACAGAAATCACAGAAATCACAGAAAGGGGCTGCGCCCCAAGCCATGCGGATAGTATTCATATAATCCAGCAAGAAAATTATCTGGGATTTCTGTGATTTCTGTGTGACAAAAAAAACAGCAGGAAATAAAATTCTGTGTGAAAAGAGATTTCTCGCGCCACAGGTTCCCCCTCCTTATGGAGGGGTTAGGGGTGGCTCTTTCGTCTGGTACCCCCTCAGCGCCGAGGCGATGTATTGCCGGAAACACCAAAGGGTGTCCTTGGGGAACACCCGCAGGTTGCGCGCATACACTGGTATCTGTCCCAAGAATGTTACCACCTTCTTCGCTATCGGGTTCGCCCCCTCCTTCAGCTGATCCTGCTTCTGCTTCGCCCCGAAGTTACCCGTCTTGAAGATGTTCTGCAGGACAATCCGTCCCAGCTTCACGTTGTCAGTGCGATATAAGGGCATGAGTTCCTGCGGGAACCCTAGTTGATCCACTGCCATGGCACCGAATACCTCCCAGTATTTCCTCAGACCTAAAAAATCCAGATCCTCCTCGAGTGTCTGGAGATCGATCTCTGCGATATGCTGGTGCAGGAACATCAGCCAGTCGGACACCTGACGGAGTCCTACCCCACCCGATCCTGCATAGTGCCCCACCATATGGGCAAAGATGAAGAGAACATCGAACTGCACGGGCGGCAGGATAGCCCCTTTGAGCAATCCCTCCGTGAGATGTCTCCCCCCCTCCGCCAGTCGTATCTTCTTCCATTCAGGGGTATGCAACCGACACTGTTTGTTGATATAGAAGCGGAAGTCGCCATGCACCTCGATGGTCAGCCCCTTGTACTGGAACGCCGAGTGTTTCCTCCCAACGTCCTCATTTTCCACCTCCTCAGCAATCATCAGCATCAGTTCACGCGCCTTCCTATACTCCTCGGCATCGAGTACCAGCAGGTCGATATCGCCCACCACGCGGTGCAGCGGCTGTCGGTAGCACGTGGCCACACCCGCCCCTTTCAGCAGCATCGAGTGCACCCCTTTGCGCTCCAGCTGAATCATCAGCTGAGGTACGAAGCTGTTCATCCTGCGGTTCTCATCCTCCAGGTTCATCGTACGGGCATAGAACTGCATGATCTTCGGGCGCGGTCCGTGGAACTGTTTCGGCAAGGCAGATATACCGTCGGTCACGATACCAACCACCGTCTGCTCCTTCGTCAGTTGGTACACCACATCCCAGTCGGTTTTCTCCGTAAACACCGACTGTTCCGGCTGCGTGCCCCACAGTCCGGCTTTCAACAGCTCCAGAAACGCCTTCTTATTCTTCATTTCTATAGTGATTGTGGTGCAAAGATAGTTATTATAATTGAAAATTGAAAATTGAAAATTGAAAATTATTCCTTTGCTGTGGATTATAAGCTTAG
>JAEEWT010000022.1 GCA_016287755.1 Prevotella sp. | reverse complement strand
CGCGTTACTCACCCGTGCGCCGGTCGCCATCAGGATTTGCAAGCAAATCCCATGCTGCCCCTCGACTTGCATGTGTTAAGCCTGTAGCTAGCGTTCATCCTGAGCCAGGATCAAACTCTACATTGTAAAATTTCTATTGTTTACTGGATATTCCAGATTTACTAGACATACTAGATATACTAGATGTACTGGATAAACAGGATTCCAGATCATTATCTGTCTCAGAACGCCAATTCGTATCTATCGAGTACGTCAGTGCCAAACTGACAATGTCATATTGACGGTTCGATTACCCGGAAGCCGGTTCCAATAACAGGAAACGGCAACCGCTTCTCGTACTACTTCTCTGTCTATGTAAGCATTTCAAAGATCTATCAAAAACTCCCGCACTCACTATTTTTAGTGCGAAAGCGGATGCAAAGGTACACAATTTCTGCGAACCTGCAAAATATTCAGCGAACTTTTTTCAGGTAAGGACGAAGAAAGTCGAAATAATTGACAAAAATCAAGAAACCGACAATCTTATCGATATTCTATCCAATATTCCACGAAGAATACACCTTATTATATATATACTACTCGTAGACTTCTTCTATACCATTGAGTCCAAATTCATCTGCCTTAGATGCGCAGGGATTATACCCTTCAGGAATATCAAATTTCTCCTTAGGATCATATCCAAGCGATCTGTCAGCAAACACTTTCTTCATGTAATAGGCCCAGATGGGCAGTGCCATGTTAGCACCCTGTCCCATATTGGTAGAATCGAAATGGATATCACGGTCTTCACCACCAACCCAGCAACCGCTCACCAGTGAAGGTGTAAAGCCCATGAACCAGGCATCAGAGTTACGGTTGGTCGTACCCGTCTTACCACCCATCTCACAATCAATCTCATACTTGTAGCGCATACGACTACCCGTTCCACCATCGATTACTCCCTTCAGCATCACGAGCATCTTATTGGCACTCTCTTCGCTGATCACCTCGTTTACACGCGGTTGGAACTCAGCCAACACATTTCCCTCATTGTCCTCAATCTTAGTTACGAAGAGCGGAGCACAATGAATACCATGGTTCGCAAAGGTTGTATAAGCACTTACCATCTCTCCCACGCTCACCTCGTTCGGGCCAAGGCAGAGCACAATACTGGGTTCAATGCCCGGCGTATTGATGCCGAAAAGATGAAGGATATTCAGGAAGTCCTGAGGATTGATTCTGCTCATCAGGTAGGCAGAGATCCAGTTGTTCGACTGTGCAAGACCCCATTTCAGTGTTACCATCTGACCATAGCGTGCCCTGCTACCGTTTCTTGGCGTCCAGTTACCATAGGTACGCTGCACGTTCGGTGCCACATCACAAGGATTCAGTCCGTTCTCCATCGACAAAGCATACAAATACGGCTTGGTAGTTGATCCCACCTGTCTGCGTCCCATGAATGCCATGTCGTATGTGAAGTGCTCATAGTCGAGTCCACCCACATATGCCTTCACGGCTCCGGTATGCGGATCCATGCTAACAAATCCCGACCTGAGGAACTTCTTGATATAGCGGATAGAGTCCATCGGTGACATCACCGTATCTTTCTCGCCTGCATAGGTAAATACCGACATCTCCACTGGCGTACGGAAATTCTCCCGTATCTCTTCATCCGATGCTCCCGATGCCTTTAATACACGATAGCGTTCGCTCTGAAGCATACTCCTGTTCAGGATTCCCTTCACCTCTTTTGCCGTGAGAGCGCTCGAGAAAGGAGCATTAGCCTTTGTCTTGTTCTCTTTGTTGAATGCCGGCTGCAGATACTTCACCACATGCTTATACACAGCCTCCTCGGCATATTTCTGCATTCGCGTATCGATGGTCGTGAATATCTTCAGTCCGTCGGTATAGATACTATACGTCTCACCATTCTTCTTCCTATGCTTGTTACACCATCCGTACAACGGATCATTTACCCATGCGGCAGAGTCGATCATAAACTGGTTACGGTTCCATGAAGGATAATTCTTCATATCCGGTTTCTCGGCCATCATATACTGACGTAGGAACTCACGGAAATAAGTAGCCACACCGTCCTTATGATCGGTACGGTGGAAGTTCAGAGCAATCGGTTTAATACGTGTGGAATCATAGGCAGCTTGCGAGAGATAACCCTGTTTCACCATTTGTGCCAGAACCACATTACGACGTTCGGTACAACGTTCAGGATATCTTACAGGATTGAAGAACGAAGGGTTCTTACACATTCCTATCAGTGTGGCCGACTCTTCCAAGGTCAGTTCTTTTGGTTCCTTATTAAAATAAGTATTCGAGGCCGTCTTGATACCCACCGCATTATGCAGGAAATCAAAGTAGTTCAGATACATCGCTACGATTTCCTCTTTCGTAAAATTACGTTCCAGCTTTATGGCGATCACCCATTCGATGGGTTTCTGGAAGATACGCTCCAGTGTGCTCTTCGCTTTCTCTGTATAGAGCTGCTTGGCCAACTGCTGCGTAATCGTACTACCACCACCGGCACTGGCCTGTCCCATCAGTCCGCGTTTCACGATGGCACGACCGAGTGCGATGAAGTCTATTCCCGAATGCTCATAGAAACGCTCATCCTCAGTGGCAACGAGAGCACGCACCAGATCAGGCGAGAGCTTGTTATAATCAACCATGATACGATTCTCGCGTGATGCATTCCATGTGCCCATCACCTTCCCATCTGCTGAGAATATCTGAGATGCAGAACGACTGATCGGATTCTGCAGATCTTCCATGTCAGGCATATAGCCTACCCAACCGTTCCATATGGCAATAAAGCCTATAATAAGCAGGGCGAACACACTGATCAGTGCACCCCACAGGAACTTGATGAATGCTTTTCTCATGACTTCATTCTTTATTTTTCTGCAAAAATACAATAAATCTTTGAAAATATCCCTCATAAATCGAAAATAATGTGTAACTTAGCGCTCGAATTTGGAAATATAACACGTTACATAGATGGAAAAACGAAATTTTGTAACCATTGCCGACCTCTCCAAGGAGAAAATTCTCTATATGATAGAGATGGCGCAAGAGTTCGAAAAACACCCCAACCGTGAGATTCTCAAGGGTAAGGTTGTGGCCACCCTATTCTTTGAACCCTCCACCCGTACCCGTCTGAGTTTCGAGACAGCCGCCAACCGTCTTGGTGCAAGAGTAATCGGTTTTGCCGATCCCAAGGTTACCAGTGGAACAAAAGGTGAGACATTGAAAGACACCATTCTGATGGTGAGCAATTATGCCGATGTCATTGCCATGCGCCACTTCATTGAAGGAGCAGCCCAGTATGCCAGTGAGATTGCGCCGATACCCATCATCAATGCTGGCGACGGCGCCCATCAGCATCCCTCACAGTGCATGCTCGACCTCTACACCATCTACCAGACACAGGGCACATTAGAGAACCTGAACATCTACTTGGTGGGCGACCTCAAATACGGTCGTACGGTGCACTCCCTCATCATGGCCATGCGGCACTTCAACCCCACTTTCCATTTCGTTGCTCCTAAGGAGCTGGCCATGCCCAACGAGTATAAGATCTATTGCAAGGAGCACGGTATCAAGTTCCAGGAACATACAGCCTTCAACGAGAAGGTGATTGCCGATGCCGACATCATCTATATGACCCGTGTACAGAAAGAGCGTTTCTCCGACCTGATGGAATATGAGCGCGTGAAGAACGTCTATATCCTCCGTGCTGACATGCTTGGAAGTACTAAGCCGAACATGAAGATCCTCCATCCCCTACCCCGTGTCAATGAGATAGCCTACGATGTTGACGACAACCCCCACGCCTACTATATCCAGCAGGCTCAGAACGGTTTGTACGCTCGCGAGGCCATTATCTGTGATGTATTAGGCATCACCTTGGAAGAAGTTAAGAACGATAAAACGATCATACGATGAACAAGAAAGAACGTCTGGTAGCCGCCATTGAGCACGGCACCGTCATTGACCATATCCCCGCAAGCAAGACCTATCAGGTGGCCAGTCTGTTAGGACTGTTCGACATGGACACCCCTGTCACTATCGGTATCAACTACCCCTCCCAGAAAGTGGGAAACAAAGGTATCATCAAAGTCAGCGACAAGTTCTTCACCGACGATGAGATCTCCCGTCTTTCCGTGGTGGCACCGAAAGTCATTCTCAATATCATACGCGACTACGAGGTGGTGGAGAAGAAAACCGTAGAGACGCCCGACGAGATCAAGGGTATCGTGAAATGCAACAATCCGAAGTGCGTCACCAACAATGAACCCATGGACACCGTGTTCCATGTCATCGATAAAGAACAGGGCGTTTTGAAATGCCACTACTGCGACAAAGAGCAGGACATCAATAAAGTGGAACTCGTATAAAAATAATAAGGTGGAGCTCATTTGAGTTCCACCTTATTATATAATCATCTATAGAATCATTACAAGGCCACCTGCAGCATCACAAAGGAGTACGGTGCAATGTCGAGTGTCATCTTCTTCTGTGCCTTGATGGTCTCACTCTTCGGAGCAATCGGCTGCACGTCGAAGTTGTTCTCATCATTAGGCTGTCCGCTGAGAACAGTCTTCGTCATCACCTTCTTCATACCCTTGAAACGACTCAGGTCGATATTGGCCTTCTTGGCTGTTTCACCTGCATTACAGATCTTCACGAACAGCTGACGGGTCTTGGTGTTGAGCACCACCGACTGTCCGTACGGAGAATTCTCAACAGGCTGTACCACACCGGCAGCATCACCATCAAAGGTCACACAGTCACCATAGTAGTACTGACCGCTACTCTGTCCAAAGAACTGCTGTACATAGTAGCTGCAGGTAAGGAACGGACGGTCGTTGTCGAAGTAGATCAAATCGGGATTCCAGTTCGTAGCATTCTTCCTTGCGAAGAGCGGTGCATAGCTGGTCATGGCCACCACATCACCGTTGCGCTCTACATGCAACAGGTACAGACCCTCAGCCAGTGCATCAATCAGTTTCTTGTCCTTGGCAGCATACTCACCCAGATACACCTTTGTCTTACGGTCGCGAGGATACTTGTCATATTGACGAGTATTCAGGAAATAGTTACGCGGCTCATAGTAATGCTCGTCGAGAATAGGCATTCCCAGCTCGTCGGCCAGCTTCCATCCAGCCTCAAAGTCGCGGTTACCAGGATGAGAACCCGGTCCGGCAGTACCTACGATAACAATCTCCGGATGTGCTTTTGTCACCCGTTCATAGATATACTTGAAGCGTTCGATGAACTCCGGTGATATACGCTCCTCGTTACCCAGTCCGAGGTACTTCAGTCCGAAGGGTTTCGGATGACCGGCCTCAGCACGGATGCGTCCCCATTTCGTGTTCACATCACCGTTGGCCCACTCAATCAAGTCGAGCGCCTCGTTCACCCACTCATCCATTTCGCTCATCGGCACCACATCCTGCGCCTGGTCTCTCATGCCCCAGCCGCCGTTGGTACCCTGACAGCTCACGCCACAAGGCAGAATAGGTAGCGGTTCCATACCAACGTCCTCACAGAACTGGAAATACTCATAGTAACCCAGTCCCATACTCTGATGATAGCCCCATGTGTTCTTCAGGCCCTTGCGCTGCTCCTTCGGTCCTACGGTAGTCTTCCAACGGTAGGTATTCCAGAATCCATCACCGCCACCATGTACCACACAGCCACCGGGGAAGCGCATGAACTTGGGATGGAGGTCGGCCAGCGCCTGCGCCAGATCCTTACGCAGACCATGTCCCTTGTAAGTATCCTGCGGCATCAGCGACACCATGTCGATATCCAGATCACCTGTATTCAGTACGAGAATCTGCAGCACGGCGTTCTTACTTTCAGCAGCACAGGTGAGCTCATATTCGTACTTCTTCCATGAAGTAGAATTCACGGTAAACGTTGTATCTGCCAATATCTTGGGATCAGCAGGTCTGAATCCCTGCTGACGAGGCTGCTCAACCAGTGCTACACGAATCTTCTTTCCTTCTCCAAAGTTTCTGAAGAAGGCAGAGAAGTTATATTTCGCACCTTCCTTCAACGAGAAGCCGTCGAAACCATCGTTCTGGATTCCAAATCCCTTCCATCCACGATAGTCGTAATACTCCTTTGCACGCTCCGTATGGAGTCGCATATAAGTAGGATTGTTCGGATGGATACCATTATCCATGCGTGGTTCCATGTAACCCAGTGAGTGTCCAGGACGAAGAGCACGCCATGCAGTACCAGGTCCCCAGCCGTCACGGTCGGACGGCGCATACTCGAACGAGCCGTTCTGTACCAGTTCGGCATACAGACCGCCATCGGCGGCACTACTGATATCCTCGAAGAAGATACCGATCAATTCATCACTGATAACCTTTCCACCAGGAGGAGCGGTCATTGCCTTCTGGGCAAAGGCACCCATGGTTGCTGTCGCGAAGACAGTCAAAGCAATTAGTCTTTTCATACTTCTTTTATGTTAATTAGTTTGATATCTTTATTCTTTTATTTGACGCCTTCCACGGTGTAACCAGCCTTCCGCAGCAGGTTCAGTACACCCTTATCTCCGGGCAGATGACCAGCACCCACGGCAAAGAGTGTAGGCTTCTGTGCCATGATAGCAGGCATCTTCGTCAGCCAGTCGGCATTACGGTCATCAATGAGTGCAGCCTCCTCTTCAGGTGTAGAGTCACAACTGTTGTGCATCTTTGTATCCAACGCCTCCTTGATAGCATCCAGATTCTGTGCAAAATAAGCCTTCACAACACGGTCGGTCATCTCATCCATAAAGGCGGAATTATCCACTAAGCACATAAGCTGTTCCTTCTGTCGCTCCATAGATGTTCCCTGGTAGAGCGTCTTAATCTGGAAGGCAATCGTCTCCAGTCCGCCAATACCCTTTCCCTGAGCAACTGCCTCCTTCTGGAAATAGCTGTCTATACCGTTCTGCACATCTATTCTGCCGGTCCTCTTCATATAGTTAATTAAGGACAGTGTCGTAGTCAGAGCCACAGGTGTCATCTTTCCCATCTGCTGAGAGAGTAACGGATTGGTCAGATCCATGCCGAGCACCTCTTTCATGTAGGCATTCAGACGACTCATCTCATCGGCCGTGAACAGTTTCTCAAGTGTCATCCCTTCGGGCAGCATCAACGCCTGCTGCAGAACAGCCAAGCTATCGGCACCAAGCATTTCTTCCATCACCAGCTCACCATAAGTCTGCTGACAGTCGGCCATGGCCTTCCGCATACCGGGAATAGAGTCAGCGAACGAGGCAGGAGCCAGATGGTAGGTACCTACAATGTAAGAGGGAGATGATAATCCCTTACCCGAAATTTTGTACAATAACTGTGCTGATGCGCTCATCGTTACGATGGTCAGCGCAAAAATAATAAACAATCTTTTCATTCTTCAATTTTTGATAACTGGATGCAAAGATACAAAAAATCCGAGTAAGTAAGAAGGAAAACAATGAAATCTTTATTGTATTCTTGTTCAATTTTGTTCAGATTTTGTTCAATTTCTGCCCGTAAAGCGGGCATCCTTTACCTTTGGTCGCCTACGGCGAGAAATTTTACAGAATCTTATCAAAATCTTACAAAATCTTTTCTTTAAGCTCATTGCTGTGTTTGATTTTCGTCACTCTTTCCATACCCTCGCTTATTCTTTTCCATAGGATACAGCGAACGATATTTCATAATCTGCTGATTTGCAGCAGATTTTGCTTTTACCTTGTTGGCATCTTTTCCATAGGTAACTGATACAACATTCAGAATAATATCGTATCTTTGCAATCAAGAAGTAATGAAAAGATGATGTCAATGTATAAAAGAGCATTGTACATATTTATAATAGGCCTGTTGATGATATCTTGCAGTCAGCAGTCAGATCCCCAGACGGCAGCACGTTGTCTGGAGGAAGCTGAAACTGCTTTGGCCAACGATAGCATCTATCAGGGAGAGACTTTGCTTCGAAAGGCCATACAATTGTCAGAGGAGTCTGAGGATTGGCACACCCATTATATTGCATATCAACGATTGGCGGAAGCATTATCGCAGAGTAATCCAGAGGAAGCATTGAAACTGATGAAGAAAGCCCTGTCCGTGTATGAGCAGCACCCCGACAATGAGCGGAATTATGTCATGTTGCTTGATTATGCTGGTACATACGCGGCACAGGTGGCTTTCACCACAGAAGGCTCTTTCGACGAAGCGCTCGGTTTCATCAACCGTGCTTACGATATCGCAGAGAAACAACAGATGAAGGATATGATGTGCCAGACGCTCACCAGTCGTGCGAACATTGTCTGGGCCCAGGAAGACTATCGTCAGGCACTCGGCCTTGCCCATCGTGCTGAATCTGTAGCGACAACCAATCTGAAACCTGGCACACAACAAGTGCTGGCCCGCTGTTATCTCAGTCTGAACATGCTCGATTCTGCAGAAACAGTGTATCGGCAGATAGATCCAGGTAATGATGTTCATCTGGCCTATATCGTACAAAGCAACCTTGCCAAGATTGCGCTCCGACGGATGGGTGCGACACAGGTAGAGGACAGTGTGGATGAAGCCTTCTTACAGATAGAGGACTTCTATTACAAGGCGCTTGACCAAAAAGACCAGTACTATCAGGAGACGTTACGTCAGGAAATGGAGAACCAGCAACTGGATTACCAATCAAAGATGTACGCACGTACACTCCTTCTTACACTGATTGCATCGCTCATCGTCATCTCAGCCATCGTGTTAGTCGTTCGTTACAGAATGCGGGCACAACGTCGGGAACGTGAATTAGAGCAATCGAAACTGGAAAACGAGCTACTCCTGCAGGAACAGGAGAAACGTCAGCTTCAGCAGGAGGCCGCACATCAAAAGGCTCAACTGCATCAGGCCAACGAAGTGGTAGCATTCCTGCAAAACCACATCTTCGAACGTACCGCTGTGATCCAGAAACTTAACCAAAGCGGTGATTCGCTCATCACCCTCAGTCCACATGAATGGAGTGAGATTGAGCGTACGCTCAATGCCATTGACAATAACCGCTTTGCCCATATCCGTGAGCAGTATCCCGAAATGCAGGAAGACGATATCCGCCTGTGTATCCTCACCCGACTCGGCATCAGTAACCGTACCATCGGCAACATCTACTGCATCACCATCTCTGCTGTCCAGCATCGCAAGCTGAAGCTGAAGAAAGATGTGTTCGGAGAGAGTAACCCAGATATTACACTGGAACAGATATTGACTAGTTAATAGTTAATAGATAATAGTTAGAGAAAAAAAATAAAACAGATATGAAACGTACATTATTATTTCTGGCATGTGTGCTGGCATCTTTGACCATGTCGGCCCAAGATGGTTTGACTGTTGGGGATATACAAAACAGTGGCTGCCTTTCAAGGACGAGAGGGGAAAATGAACCATTACCCACGATTATACTGACAAAGGAGGGAAGTTTTTTGTCTGTGCAGTTGCTCAACTATGAAAGTAACTGCGCTACGTCCGACTTCAACGTGACACCTACTGTGAGCGGAGGCAGCGACGGTGTACCCTATTCTGTGAACATCAATGTGGTTCCCTATCTTCCCGGAGATGAGGGCATGTACTGTATTTGTCCTTATAATGTGTCGTTTACGGTGCGCGATGTGGAGGCCAACTCTTTCTATTTGTCGTGCTGGTGGTATGAAGGGGAGGTCACTCTAGAGGAAGGAAAGCCATTAGTGTTGGAGGACATTTGGGAAGAAGTTACCATAGACGGCATGAAATACACGCTACGTAAGGCCATGGGCAGGGCTATGCTAGTAGATGGAAGCACTCAAAAGGGTGAGGTGCGCATACCTTCGGAACTTAGTTATGAAGGTAAGGATTACACCGTGACAAGCATTGGTGAATCGGCTTTCACTGAGAACATGAATTTGACCAAGGTCTTCATCCCACGAACCATTATGAACACGGACCTTAGCTATAATGTCGGCTTTTACTCCGACCCATTCTACGGATGCACGGCCCTGCAATCGATAGAGGTAGAGGATGGCAACCCTGCAGTTTGCTCTGTCGATGGTGTGTTGTTCAACAAGGAGAAGACCAAGCTCCTAAGTTATCCTGCCGGTGCTACACAAACATCTTATACAGTGCCAGAGAGCGTAACCTGGATAGAGCCGCTTGCTTTTTCTTATAGCCAGCATCTTAGGGTTGTCACGCTTACCGACTATGTTACGGAGCTGGGCTATAGCGCTTTTTACGAATGCAAAAGCTTGGAAGAGGTGAGATTGCCATCAGGGCTTAAGACCTTAGCAAACTACCTGTTTGGGAATTGTCAGCGCCTGAAGTCGGTAACGATACCTCAGGGCGTCACTTATCTCGGTTTGAAGGCATTTTATTGTTGTACAAGCCTTACTTCTGTGACTATGCCAGAAAGCATCACATCGACAGATTATTCAGTTTTTGAGGGGTGTACGTCGTTAGAAAGTGTGACCCTGTCACCTAATTTGAGCAAGATAGAATATAATATGTTTGCTAACTGTTCCAGCCTGAAAAAACTCCTTATTCCAAATAGCGTCACCATGGTCGGATCAGAGGCCTTCAAAAATTGTTCAGCATTAACATCACTCGATCTTCCTAAAAGCATCAATCGTTTAGGATACTCAGTCTTTGCGGGATGTAAGCTGAACAGCCTCTACATCAGAGGAGTCATTGATTCTCATTGGATGAGTTCTAGCATATTCACAGATATGGATACGCAAACTGAGCTCTATGTGCTGTCATCGGAAATGGAAAAGTTTCAGGCCATCTATAAAGGCCCAATATATCCATTGCCGCAGATGTCTAATGATGTAATGATCAACGAGACGACATTTCCAGATGAGATCTTCCGTAAATGGGTGCTTAACCAGGAATATGGCAAGGACGGAATATTGACTGAAAAGGAGATTGCTGGGGTCACTTTTATGAATCTATTCCCACAAAATCTTATAGCAGTAGGACACATCAAGAGTCTGAAGGGAATAGAGTACTTCACCGCTGTGACAAAGATAGTCTGCTCAATGAACGAATTGACGGAACTTGACTTGTCGAAGAACACCGCACTGACTTGGTTGGAGTGCTACGGGAACCATTTGACAAAACTCGATCTGTCTAAGAACACAGAACTGACAAATCTTGATTGCAGTGGAAACGAGTTGACTGCACTTAATGTGTCGTGCTGTAACAAACTGACAGAGTTAAATTGCATCATGAACGAATTGACGGAACTTGACTTGTCGAAGAACACCGCACTGACTTGGTTGGAGTGCTACGGGAACCATTTGACAAAACTCGATTTGTCGAAGAACACCGCACTGACAACTCTTGATTGCAATGGAAATGAGTTGACTGCACTTAATGTGTTGGACTGCGCCTCGCTATCATCACTAAGGTGCGACAACAACCGACTGACACAACTAGATATGTCGGAAAATACGGAGTTGTCATCTTTGGTGTGTAACAACAACCAACTGACACAACTCGATGTGTCAAAAAATACGGAACTGACAGAATTACGTTGTCATGAGAACCAATTGACAGCACTGGATTTATCAAAGAACAAAAAACTGAAAACGCTGCGGACTTACCACAACCCCATCAATGGAGTGGCGATGGATGCTCTTATCGAGAGCCTGCCGAAGGTGAGCCGCGGAGTATGGAGCTGTGTTTTGAACAAAGACGAGGAAGGTTCACCTACTACCACTCAGGTTGCAGCTGCCAAGAAAAAGGGATGGACTTCTTATTATTGGGACGAAGCCGCCAAGAGCTGGAAGGAATATGCTGGTACCGAGGCGCCACAGATGGCTTATCACCCATTCATCGAAGACGATAAGGTGTGGGCTGTAAGGCTCGCTGATGAGGAGCAAACAGAAGAATATTTCGAATACTATTATTTCGATGGTGATACTATCATAAATGGACAGACAGCCAAACGAATGCTGTATGATAGAATAGGTTCGAACTGGGATACAATTGGAGAGTATATTGGAGCTTGGTATGAACAGGATAAGAAAGTGTATTATGCAGGCAAAGGAAAACAACAATTTGAACTGCTCTACGACTTCACGCTTTCCACTGGCGATATCATACAAAGTGAAGATCTTGTTTTGCAAGTGACCAAAATGTCAGGTAGCATACCAGGCTTCAAAGGTACGTATTTAGATTTACAGTATATAAATACTGCACCTATTGTGGAACGTTGGCTTGAAGGTGTTGGAAGCCAGTATTATCCATGGCTTAATCTATGTGCAAGATGGGCAGGAGTTGGAGTCGGTCTTCTTTTTTGTAAAGCCGGTGATGAAATCATCTATTACAACAGTGAAGAGGAAGATCCATTCAGCATGGGAGCCAAGAAACACCGTTTCGACTTCACCCACACGATCAAGACAAAGCCTAAGGCAAGAACCAGGGAAGACGATGCAGAGGCGTTGTATGGTGAATACAATAACCAACTGTTAGATATTCGTCTGAACCCGCTCGATGCTACTTATCTAGTTCGCATCACGAACGAATCAGACCAAGTAGTCTATGAGAAGACCATCAACGCTGGCAGCATCGTAGGTCTCAACATCGACATCTCTGCCTTCGCAAAAGGTCGATACACTATAACCATGGAGAACAGTAGCGAGGTCTTCACTGGCGAATTCGAAACAATAACGACAGGAATACAAGAATTAATCAATGAGGAAGAAACAAAGAACTTCAATTCTTCAACTCTTCAATTCTTCAATTCTATTTATAACCTTCAGGGTCAGCGACTCAATCGCTTGCAGAAGGGATTGAATATCGTTAATGGACGAAAGGTTTTAGTAAAGTGATATAAATAATGACAGATATGAAACGGACATTATTATTTATAGCTTTCGTGCTGACATCATTAACCATGTCGGCTCAAGGGGATTTGACTGTTGGGGATATACAAAACAGCGGATGCCTTAATAAGACGCAGGAAGAAAAGATACCTACAATAGTATTGACGAAAGAAGGCAGTGTCTTGTCAGTACAATTGCTCAATTACGAAAGCTACACGGCAACGACAGACTTCAACGTAACATCCAGCATAAGCAACGATGACCCCTGTTCAGTAACTATCAGCGTAACTCCTGTCATTCCCGAAGGTGCACAAGTGGATTGGGAGGAACGGGTTTGTCCATTCAACGTGTCGTTTACGATACGTGACTTTGAACCTAATAGATTCTATTTGGACTGCTGGTGGTATAAAGGACTGGTGGAACTGACGGAAGGTGAGCCGATGGTGATGGAATACAACGATCCCGAATTGCTATATGGTGAGTGGTGGCTGGTGGGATGGAATGATGGAGGAATCATATTTGAGGTGGATACTAACTATGTCAGCCGTCAGCATCTCAGTATTGAAATACCGAGAGAAGGCTATGTGAAAGCCTATTCTATGGTAAACGAAATTTACGTCGGCCTGCTGACTCTTAACGGAAACGAAATGATCTTCGGTGGAGAAATGCGGGGAGGTTCGACATTGGTTTATGGTAGTATGATGGAAAACCTGTTCTTCGAAGAGCATATCTGTGATATCAAGTCCTATCAGTTGGAGGGGAAAAGGTTAAAGTTATACTATACTGACAACGATTATTTCATATTCACCAAAGACTTCGATGACAACCCGGAACTATATTATGAATGGAAAAACGGACCTGCCGACCCCTATATCGGCGAGGTGACTGCTATCAACGACGATGAGGTCGAGGTAAAAATCCTCCATAGCCCGTCGTACGTCGCCAGTTATTCCCGTACTATGCCACCGGTGGGTAATCATGAGCCCTGTCATTTTTCCAAATCTGATCTTGCGGGACTGTCGTTTGAGGTAGGCGACAAGGTGGCTTTCCGAATAGTCCAGTTCAAGAGGCTGAAGACAGATATAGGAAGGGAGTACCAGCTGAAGGTCGAACCCTATAAGAGCTCTGAGTACGTCACTAATAGGACGGGTACGATGCATAACGACAGACGGATGGGATGGATTATCATCGACGACGAAGTGAACGAAAGTCAGGGTGGTATCTATTATTACCCAATGAAAGTCTTACCCGAAACCTATTTGGTTGAAGGACAACCTGTAACATTCTCCGGTGAAATCTTTCCAACATGGAAGACGCCCTGGGACAACAAAGGCCATAGTGATTGCTATTATTTGAGCATTGATGTTTTTGACGATTACAGGACACAGCATGAATACCGTCCATTCGTCGAAGATGATAAAGTATGGATAGTAAGGGTCATTCCTTCTTGGGCGATTCCTGATATGGAGCAAACGGAAAGATATTTCGAATACTATTATTTCGATGGTGATACTATCATAAATGAACAGACTGCAAAACGAATGCTGTATGATAGAATAGGTTCGAACTGGGATACAATTGGAGAGTATATTGGAGCTTGGTATGAACAGGATAAGAAAGTGTATTATGCAGGCAAAGGAAAACAACAATTTGAACTGCTCTACGACTTCACGCTTTCCACTGGCGATATCATACAAAGTGAAGATCTTGTTTTGCAAGTGACCAAGATGTCAGGGGGTATCCCAGGCTTCAAAGGTACGTATTATGATTTGCAGTATATTAATTATACACCTATTGTGGAGCGTTGGCTTGAAGGTGTCGGAAGTGAATATTATCCATGGCTTAATCTACGTGAGAGATGGGCAGGGGCAGCAGTCGCTCTACTTGTTTGTAAAGCCGGTGATGAAATCATCTATTACAACAGCGAAGAGGAAGATCCATTCAGCATGGGAGCCAAGAAACACCGTTTCGACTTCACCCACACGATCAAGACAAAGCCTAAGGCAAGAACCAGGGAAGACAATGCTGAGACGTTGTATGGTGAATACAATAACCAACTGTTAGACATTCGTCTGAACCCGCTCGATGCTACTTATCTAGTTCGCATTACGAACGAATCAGACCAAGTAGTCTATGAGAAGACCATCAACGCTGGCAGCATCGTAGGTCTCAACATCGACATCTCTGCCTTCGCAAAAGGTCGATACACCGTTACTATAGAGAACAGTGGTGAATCCTTCACTGGCGAATTCGAAACAATAACGACAGGAATACAGGAATTGATCAATAAGGAAGATACAAAGAACTTCAATTCTTCAACTCTTCAATTCTTCAATTCTATTTATAACCTTCAGGGACAGCGACTCAACACCTTGCAGAAAGGATTGAACATCGTTAACGGACGAAAGGTTTTAGTAAAGTGATATAAATAATGACAGATATGAAACGGACATTATTATTTATCTTGGCTTTCTTGCCCATGCTGGCAAGTGCTGACCCTGTAGAGATTGGCGGCATCTGCTATAACTTAGACAGCGAGGCAAAGACAGCCGAAGTGACAAGCAGACCCAACCAATATAAGGGTGATGTCGCCATTCCTGAATCCGTCACCTACGATGTCGTTGTTTACAGCGTGACTTCCATCGGTGATGGTGCTTTCCGATGGTGTAGCGGTCTGACTTCGGTTACCATCCCAAACAGCGTGACCTTCATCGGCCAATGGGCTTTCTATAAATGCAGCGGCCTGACTTCCATCACCATTCCTAGCAGTGTTACCTCTATCGGCGAGTTGGCTTTCTCTGGATGCAGCGGCCTAACTTCGGTTACCATCCCCATTAGTGTGAAAACGATCGGGGAATCTGCTTTCAATGGTTGCGAAAATCTATCATCCGTCACCATTGCAAACGGTGTAACCTCTATTGGTGTTGCGGCTTTCCAGTTGTGCACTAGCCTGACATCCCTTACCATTCCCAGTAGCGTGACTGCCATCGCAGAGGACGCATTCCAAGGATGCAGTGGCTTACAATCTATTGTTATTGATAAAGGAAACACTGTTTATGATTCTCGTGAAGATTGCAATGCCATTATTAAGACAAGTGATAATGAGTTGATATCGGGATGTACGAATAGTACTATCCCCAATAGCGTGACGAAAATCGGCCAGTCGGCTTTCAAGAATTGCAAAGGGCTGCGCTCTGTCAGAATCCCCAATAGCGTGGTCTCCGTCGGTCAGTTTGCTTTCCAAGGCTGTAGCGGTATGACTTCGATTACCATACCCAACAGCGTGACTTCCATCGGCAGTTATGCTTTCGGATGGTGTAGCGGCCTGACTTCGATTACCATTCCCGACGGCGTGTCCTCCATTGACGAATTTGTTTTCTATGAATGCAGTGGCCTGACTTCGGTTACCATCCCTAATAGTGTGACCACCATCGGCGATCAAGCTTTCAGTGGGTGCATTGGACTGACATCCGTCACTATCGGTAGTAAAGTTAAAACTATTGGTTCTTTAGCATTTACCGATTGTCTGAACTTATTGGATGTTTATTGCTATGCTGAGGAAGTGCCAGAGACACAAAACGAAGTTTTCCGATCCGCTAATATTGAAAACGTCACACTTCATGTACCTGCTGCATCCATCAGTGCTTACCAAGCCGTTGAGCCTTGGAAAAACTTTAAAGAAATCGTTGCAGTGACAGATCAAGAAGATGATTACCGCCCAATGATCGAAGACGGGAAGGTATGGAAGGTGGGAAGCACAGCTGGTATTTCAGATGGTATTGTGAAGGTGGTTGAGTACTATTACTTCGATGGCGATACAATCATCAACGGAAAGAACTGCAAGCAGATGATGTGCCAGAGATATGTTAGTCCAGATCATCCGGATTATGCTACTATGTCACATGTTCCCTCCTTAAGATATTTGGGAGCATGGTACGAAGTAGGCAAGAATGTGTACCTTTACAACACGACAAGCAAACAATTTATGTTGATGTACGACTTCTCTCTCGATGCCAATACAAGCCTACTAATTAAAAATAATCTCTATTTGGTAGGCCCCAGACAGACTGAAGGCTTAGAAGGCTTTAAGGGAATCTATAGAGATGTTATGTGGTATAATGGTGGAGACCCCTATTACTGTACCACTTGGTTGGAAGGTGTCGGAGGTATTGAAGGTCCAACCTTTAATGCCTATCAAGGGAAAATATACAATCCTTGGCTCGTGATATCGTGTTCCGTTGGCGATGAAGTCATTTATCTCAACGACGAATATGAGGATGGGGCTACCCCAATGGACGCGGAAGCCAAGAAGCATCGTTTCGACTTCACCCACACGATCAAGACAAAGCCCAAGGCACGTGGTAAGGAAGAAGAGCAATCGTTGTATGGTGAATACAATAACCTGTTGTTAGGCATCAATCTCGAGCCACTCGATGAGGCCTATCTGGTGCGCATTACGAATGAATCAGACCAAGTGGTCTACGAGAAGACTATTAACGCTGGTAGCATTGTAGGTCTCAACATCGACATCTCTGCCTTCGCAAAAGGTCGGTACACCGTTACTATAGAGAACAGTGGTGAATCCTTCACTGGCGAATTCGAAACAATAACGACAGGAATACAAGAATTAATCAATGAGGAAGAAACAAAGAACTTCAATTCTTCAACTCTTCAATTCTTCAATTCTATTTATAATCTTCAGGGTCAGCGACTCAACACCTTGCAGAAAGGATTGAATATTGTAAACGGTCGAAAGGTGTTTGTGAAGTAAATTTCTGCCGTTCAATTTGCATCGAATTCGTAGGGTTCGTTTCAAAAGCGTTCCTCCGATTCACGAATGAAGTACGCCCCGGCAGTGTTTAACATTATTTATTATTTGTAGAAGCAAGGTTTCGCAATCTTTGTGTTTATAATAAAATCAAACAAATTTAGAAGAATATGAAAAGAAGAATCATCATTATCTGTGTAGGATTATTTATGGTATTATTCATGGCTACAGTCTTCGTTGGTTGCAGTGATGATGACGAAACAACAGAAGTAAAGGCGCCGACCAATCTTGATGAATCGTTACTGCCTGGTTACTGGATTCGGGTAAAGGGTGACTCCAGACTGGATAATGGTGTTTGGATCTCTGATAAGGCAGACATTAAACTCATTGCTGTTGGAATACCAGTGAGGTTCTTCGAACTCAACGGGAAGGAAGGGGCAGGACGATGGTTGGATACAGGTTATTGGTATGTGAACGAAGGTGCTCTCAGTATCTGGATGTGGGATCGAAGAATAACCATTATGAAGTTGTCCAGTAACAGGATGACTATGAGGACACGACAAATCGTCACTGATGAAGAAACCATGGACGAATATGAGCGCCTCTCCGATCCGATCGAGATAGAAGATAAGATTAATGAATAAAAGCAGAAATCAGAATAATATAAGAAAGAAGTATAATCTAAACGTAGAGAAGTATGAAGAAAACTATTTTACTGTTAACAGCATTGATGTGTGGTAGCCTCTCAGTGATGGCTTACCGTACCCAATATGACGTGACGGAAGCTGATTGGAAATATCTCGATCTTGACTTTTTCGCGGATAATATGGCTTTCAAATATCTTTCAAAGGAAGACCGCACAGTGGCAGTATCCAGTATGTGGCCTGCAGAGATGGATGCTGACAGATGGATATATGTGGCCGATACCCTTGTTATTCCTGAGAAGGTAACCTATGAAGGTATTGAGTACACCGTAACCACCATTGGGAGTGGTGCCTTCGCAAGGTCCAAAATAAAGCATCTTGTGATACCTCCTTCCGTAAGGGAAATCAAGTGGCAAGCATTCCGCGAAGTCTATGAGCTGGAAGAGCTGGTTATTCCAAACACGGTGAAGATTATTGGCGATGAGGTCTTTGCCGGTAATATGTATTATCTTGGGTCAAGCTACCCCAAAGTGGTGGTATTCCCCGAGACCGTGGAGTCGTTGGGTAAAGGCCTCTTTGCCTGGAGCGGTGACCCATTTGACGACAGGCAGATGGCCACATTCCCCAGAGACATGAAAGAGGTTCCAGAACGCACCTACAGCTATAGCTGTCTGAAGCAGTGGAAAGACCTTCCTGAGACTGTGGAGGTGATCGGCAAGGAAGCATTCAGAGGAAATCTCTTCAAGAGCATCCGCCTGCCTGATGGCTTGAAGGAAATCCATGCAGAAGCCTTTAGGGCCTGCGACAATCTGAAGAGCGTCACTATTCCAGCCAGTGTCACCTTCATCGGGAAGCTGGCCTTTAGTGGTGAATGGGGTTACGGTAGTCCTATCGATGAATGCGGCCTTGAAACGTTACGCATGCTATCAAGAGTACCTTGTACGAGCGAACTGGAACTGAAGAATACTGTTCTTGTGGTGCCTATGGGCAGCAAGGAGGCTTACCGCAAGGCATGGAATCTTTCCCCAGACGTAGTCATCAAGGAGGTGATCGTTACCGGAATAGACGACTACAGCATTGATACCCCTTCAGCGAAAGATACTTACTACAATCTCCAGGGTCAGCAGCTGAAGACTGCGCCCCAGAAGGGTATTTACATAAGGAATGGTAAAAAGGTTGTGATTAAGTGAGAGCAGAGCCGAGCTTGCTCATACTCTGCCGAGCGTGAACGAGCTCGAACGAAGTTCAAGGTCGTGATTAAGTGAGAGAAAGCAAAATATTCCTCTGATTGTGAAACTACCCGGTTCATTCCAAGCATGGACGGGTAGTTTCTTTGTTTCTCTCTTTCTATACGAATTAGACGAATTATCGGAGCAGTGAGACCCTAAGCTTGTTTGAAAATGGCCATGGCGAGGAAAAGTCTAACGAAGTGAACTTTTGTGAACTTTTTTCTCGCATATTATTTGGAACTTTCATTGGTAGTATCTATATTTGCATCGGTTATAAATAATGACAGGGACCTGGTACCTGTCACAACCTGAAAGAATGGATGATAAAGGCGATATATCAGCATTTAAAGAATAACGGTTTATTAAAATAAGGAGGAAAGTTATGGATTATCTGGAGTATAAAGGCTACAAGGGTAGCGTTGAATATAGCAAGGAGGACAACTGCTTGTTTGGAAAAGTGCAAGGAATGAGCAAGGATCTGATCGTTTATGAAGGTCAGACGCTTGAAGAACTACGCAAGGATTTTGAGGCAGGTGTGGACAGTTATCTTGATGGCTGCAAGGCTGATGGTGTGGAGCCTGCAAAGCCTTATAGCGGACGTCTGAATCTTCGGATGTCTTCGGAACTGCATTCACGTGTAGCGGCATTCGTTGCAGGAACAGGTACAACAATAAATGACTTTATCAACCGCGCCATTAAGAATGAACTAAAGAAGGTGGCGGCATTATAACTATGAATCAGATATGAAAAAGAGTATATTTATATGGATGGGCGCCATGCTGATGATGACTATCGGCATGTGCAGTTGCAGTGATGATGATAACGACGTGGTTAATCCTGAGGAAGAAGAGGAAATCGTTCAAAAAGATTTCTTTTACTACCATATGGGGGATAAGATTCCCTTGACCCTCAATGTGAACAATTACTGTATCAACATTCCTAAAGACAATGATAAGATCAGAGAAAGGGCTCTTGCAATTGTCAGGGTTCTGAAAACGTTAAATGACGAGACTTACGAAGGATATATCGTTACTCGGGCAGACTACAAGAAGCTGACGACACAGGATTTCTGGAAAGAAGATGTAAAGTCTGTGATCGTTACTCCAAGTTATTTTAATGAGTACAATAAGGTGGTTATTTCTACTCCGTATCTTACAGTAAAGCTCAAAAAGGAAGAGGATGCAGACCTGCTGACTTCATACGCAGAAAAGTATAAGCTCCAGATTGTCAGACAAAATGCTTTTATGCCCTTATATTACATACTGCGTGTTACTCCGGAAAGTGAAAAGAATCCATTGGTTTGTGCGAATGAAATCTATGAAAGCGGAGATTTTGCATCATCACAACCCGACTTGGTTTCTGGTGGTTTCATTAATACCTCGGGGGATATTGAAGAACATGAGGTTTCACCGGAAGAGATTCCTGAAGGTGCACTGAATCAGACGACAACAGAGTTTATGGAGCCTGGATTTGATGGTGTGTACAAAAACATACATTTTAGTGACTCGACAGTCGAAAAACGCCCGAATACTGCTAATGAGTTCTTCAACAAATACATTGGTAAAGGTGTGGCCGACTGTTTCAAATGCATTCAGCATGATGAGAGCGATGGATGGGGCTTTGAGTACTATCAGCAATACTATAAGGATGTCATCGTGAAGATAAAAGAGACTTATTTTAGCATCGGCGAAGGTACGATACAATGGGCCGTTTGTTACTATCTACCCATCAAGGATTTTGATGTGACACCGAAGTTCAACAAATGGGTTGCCTATGAGATATTCAAGTCGTTTATGAAACTTGAAAACTACTATGAGGACAGGTGCGAACTTCAGATTGTATGTGTTCCTGAGGGTGATTCTTATGGCCCACGTCTTGCCTATGAGGTAAAAAATGGCTATGAAGGTCTTGTCATTGATGCCCGTTCCGGTCGAGCATTATATAGAACTTCATACGATTGGTAAATTTAAGACATTTTCTAGTTACCATTCTGCCACCTTCTTTTTGAACTATCGCAGTTTTTGCGACAGTTGGAACATTACATTCCTTCTCGACGGAAGAGGAAGTACTCCTTGGGTGAGACGAAGATTGCTAAGCTGAACGATGATGCCATTTTGAACTGGGTGGCATCAGGGAGACGCATAAACTGCTGCGATACCGGATCGTCATCTACAACCTCAGTGACATTCCAATTCAAAAACTTGATCACACCATGATCAACACCGTCGTTATAGTAGTCGCGCTTAGCCACGTATGGTATCATATAGCTGCAACTAAAGTCGTTCGTGTCGTTGATACGACCTTCCACCCTACCGTTTTCCATAAACTCGATAGAATATTGCGGATCGCCCAACCATCCGTCGCCCACACGATGATACTGACCGTCGGCATCTGAATAGCCCTCCAGAATCCAACGGTTACGAATTCTGGCATAGGCAGACTCGTCGCCTAGGGGGTCGAGGTTGACATCCTGTCGGATGCGGTTGAAGACAACAGGCTTCTTCTCCATCTTGGGATAGAGCTTCCAGAAATAGAGATCGACGAAAGCACAAATATATGCGTAGTTGGGATTGGTGTTATTGTTCAGCGTCACATCGAGCTGATAGGCATCTCCATTGTCTTTCAGTTCATAACCACCGAGCGATACGGCACCACTCTCTCCGTAGGTACGTCCTATCACGAGCGTGCAGTACTGGAAGTTGATATTGGTCTGAGGAAGTTCCTTGTCGCCCTTGTAAGCAGCCCGTAACTCCTCTTCGCTATTGATGATGAGACACTCCTGCTTTTCCGGTCCTGCACTGAAGAACGTTCTTCGCCCTTGTGATTCATTGCTGTGAAGTGCATCCATCATGAAGAATGTAAGTTCATCACTTGGCATCAACATCGACTCCATATCGATGCCGCCACCATTGGGGTAAAGACCATTCTCACAGATGACGAAATCTATCGTACCGTTGAAAATATAGTCGCGCTCCAAACAACATGATTTCCAGCCATTAAGCTTGAGGTCCTGGAAACTAAGCGTGATGTATGATTGCCCGTCTTCGGCAGTCCTTTTATCAACCACCTGTACTTGTCCTCCCGTTGCTCCTGGTGAGTTTTGCCATTCTATACCCTTATTAACAGATTCTTCCTGCCAGGCTCTAAAATGGAGTTCGCTACTTTTGAAAGTGGTACCCACCTTCAGATCTTCGACATTGATCGGACTGATGCTCTCATAATCTATCTGCATGACATTAAAGAGAGATGAGTTCTCTATAACTGCCGTGAAGACGATGGGATAGACATTATGGGTACTGCCGTTTGGCTCGCATACTGTAACTAACCATCCTACCCTACCACAATAGGATTGACTGAGCCTGCATGTTTCAGTTTCTCCATTCTCCGCCTGGATTTCCAATACACTGCCTACAGTGCTACGTGTATCCCAGAAACTCCATAAACCACTATCGGTAACATCATCGTCATAATCGTTGCTGCATGCGCAGAACAATCCAAGCGAAAGCAGCACACCCGTCAATAGTAATATCTTCTTCATAATCACAAGTTTTTATCGTTAATAATTTGTTTATTCTGATAGGATTTGTTGGCGTTTTATACCGTTATCTATTCATATAATGCCATCATACTGAAAATCTTGCATGGAAACAGATATAATTAACAAACTTTAACCCATTGACTATTTCAAGTTGAAGCGAAGACCAAAGCTGAGGTTGAAGTTCAGGGGATGTTCCTGATAGATGGTAGGCGTGTTGCTGCCATCCTTGAAGTAGTAGCCTATATAGGTAACAAGGAACAGGTTCCTGTCACCGGGCAAACAATTCACCACGTCCGAGGTAAAGATCGTACCATGCTTCATCATGTGGCGGCAGAGGTCACTGGTGTTCATCGTGTCCTGATGCACCAGGCGGCCGTAGGTCTTGCCGTAGGCGGCACTCTTGTTGTTGTTGTTCTTGTACGTTTTAATAAGTAGTCTTGCCATAATTTGTGTTGTTTTAAGTGTTAATAATTAGAGTTTAGTTTTTGTGTCGGTCTTCATCCACCCAAGTTAGATCCTTCAAGTCTGCGCACTACTTGTTGTTTCTTTACCTTGCAGTGTGTTCCCTTATACACTGCAAAGTTACAACGATTATCCCCAACCACCAAAAATGAGGGGTTCAAAGTCGGTAAAAATACGTTAACAAAACCCCAATTTTCTGTTAAGAAACATTGAACGCCGTAAACGCTGTGAGTGATCAGTACAAACGCTCCCAGAGAACACGGCATTCACTCCTGACGAGCAGAGTGTGCAAAAATAACAAATAACAAATAACAAATAACATTTAGTAGGTTCATTAGTGGGTGAAATATATGCTTATAATAATATATAATATATATATTATATATTATTATAATATTATAATTTGTAATCTCTTCTCTTCAAAAAGACGTTCAAAAACGACCTTATTGTTATTTGTTATTTGTTATTTGTTATTTTGTCCATCCTGATTTGTCTTTTCCTGATTTCGGTTGACAGTTTTTTGCTTATTTCCTGATGTGGTTGACAGTCGATTTACTGAACAAGTTGACAGTCTTCCTGATATCGTTGACACCGTTCCTGGTTTCGTTGACATTTTCCTGAAAGTGTTGACACTTGCTCAGTGGTGACAGGGGACAGGTTCCTGTCACCTTATGAATAGTTCCACCTATTTTTATGAATAAAAGTAATTTTTATTTGTTTTTCATTGTGTTTACGAGAAAAAACATTAACTTTGCACCTTGAAACTAAGAAACTCTACTTTAGGTTGCAAAAATAATAACATAATAATAAAATCATGAAAAAGAAACTACTCTTCACCCTTTTACTGCTGTGTGCTGTGGTACTGGGCATGGGGGCACAAGAAGTAAAATACATCGATCGTACATGGAGCGGGTCTGCGATTGTAGAAACAGAAAAAACCTGTAGCTCTTACACCGAGATTTCGGGGAACAATCCTTCCCAGGAGCAGGCGTTGAATGGTGGATGGTATGTTGTCAAAAAGAATGCCTCAAGAAAGCGAATCATCATTAAAGCTGGTCATGAGGTTAACATCATCCTCTGCGATGGCGCAAAGCTGAACAGCATAGTAACCTTCGAACATTCTGGAATATACGCTACCAAACTCCATGTCTATGGGCAAGAGGGTGGAACGGGTAAGCTTGTTGCCGATGCCAGTAACGACGAGAAAAATGCGGGCATAGGAGCCAACACTGCTTCCGATGGCTACAAACGGCTAGGCGAACTCTATGTTCATGGTGGAAAGATTGAGGCTCGTGGTGGCAAATATGCCGCAGGTATTGGCGGAGCCTGGTATCTTGGTCACAATTACAATGGAGAAGTGTACGTCTATGGCGGAGAAGTTTATGCCTACGGTGGCGCATACGGCGCGGGCATCGGCGGTGGCCAGAACGACGACGGAGCTGATGTCACGGTTTATGGCGGTACGGTTTGGGCTTCTGGAGGTACCGATGCAGCAGGCATTGGTAGCGGAGAGCAAACAAGTGGTGATAGGAAAGGCGGCTCGCTGACCGTTTGGGGCGGAACCGTCTATGGCAGTGGTGATGGCTGGGGTGCCGGCATCGGTGGTGGTGAGGACTCCGACGGTGCGGAAGTTTCCATCAACGGCGGTAAAGTGATAGCTTGGGCAGGTAAAGATGCCGGCAACAAGAACGGCTCAGCCATTGGCAGCGAGGACGGCGACAACCATCGCGGCACGCTCCGTATCCATGACTGCATGATGGTCAATGCCGGCCAGACGCCAAACGGCACATCACTCTTCC
>JAEEWT010000036.1 GCA_016287755.1 Prevotella sp. | reverse complement strand
AAAAGCCGTTAATGGCACTGTTCCTGCTCTGTTTGTTCCCACTGGGAGCGCTGGCTCAGAGCTTGATCAAGGGAACGGTGAAAGATGTATCTGGCGACCCGATCATTGGTGCTAGTGTAAAAGTACAGGGATCAAAATCGGGCGTCATTACGGATTTCGATGGTAACTTCAGTGTTCCAGCAGAGAACAACGCTACACTGGTTATCAGCTACATTGGTTACACAACCGAAACAGTAAAGGTTAGTGGCCGCAACAATCTCTCTATTACTCTTAGAGAAGACGCACAGACTCTGAATGACATCGTGGTCATCGGTTATGGTGTTCAGAAGAAGTCAGACTTGACCGGTTCTGTAGCATCAGTAAAGGCCGAGGACCTGAAGAACCGTTCAACCACTGATGCAGCTGCTGCTTTGCAGGGTAAGGCTGCCGGTGTACAGATTCTGAACAGTTCTGGTAAGCCAGGTCAGGGTGCTTCAATCCGCGTACGTGGTTATTCTTCTAACTCAAGCAACATTGGTCCTCTGTTGATCGTTGACGGTCTGCAGGTATCAAGCATCCAGTACCTCGATCCTTCAATGATTGAGTCTATGGAGGTGCTGAAGGACGCTGCTTCGGCTGCCATCTACGGTGCTGAGGCTGGTAACGGTGTTGTTCTGATTACCACTAAGAGCGGTGCAAAGAGCAAGGGTCAGGGTTCTATCACTTACGAGGCTAAGTTCACCAACCAGGGTCTTGGTCACGTTGGTAAGCTCCTGAACGCTTCTCAGTTCAAGGATTGGATGACCATGCAGCTGGGTGCTGAGCGCGTAAACGCTGATTTGGCTGATGCTCAGAGCCTGTACGGTTGGAATCCCAACACTGATACAGATTGGATGAAAGAATATTTCGAGAACACATGGGCACAGCAGCACACTCTGACTTTCCAGGGTGGTAACGACCGTGGTTCTTACTTCCTGAGCACAAGCTATGTAAATCAGGATGGTATCGTAAAGGGCAACAAGGATAAATATGAGCGTCTGACTGCTCAGATCAACGCCGACTATAAGATCAAGGATTGGTTGCAGATTGGCACAAACACTGCTATCGAGAAGTGGTCTTCACGCGGTGTATCTGAGAACGGTTACGGTTCTTCGTTCGAGATGTTGCTTCTGTTGGATCCTCTGACTCCAATGTATTGGACCTCTCGCAACCAGATGCTGGGTGAGTATGCATCATACTACGATGCTATTCAGGCTGGAAACTCTAATTACACCCTCTTTGGTGACGAGAACGGTTACTATGCAACCTCTTACTTCAACCAGCGTCTTGCCGGTGCTAACCCATTCTCTCAGCGCGACCGTGCTGAAGGCAGAAACGAGGGTGTAAACGTAAATGGAACTGTATTCATGAACGTTACTCCTATCAAGCAGGTGACATTCACTTCTCGCCTCGGTTATCGTTTGTCATTCAACAACACTTCTGACTGGCAGTATCCTTACTACCTGAACGGACAGACCAAGGGAGACAACTACACCATCAGCGGTGCAAGCAACAACTCTACCTGGTACCAGTGGGAAAACTTCATCAACTACAACCAGGACTTCGGTAAGCACAATGTAGGTGCCATGGCCGGTATGTCATTCCGCCAGTACAACTCTAACGGCGTAAGCGCAAACGCTTCTGGTCCCGACATCCTGAAGGCTTACGAGCCAAACTTCCGCTATCTGAACTGTGTAAACGGTAACGATGATACTGTTAAGAGCTTCAGCGGTCAGCCTAACATGACTCGCGCACTCTCTTACTTCGGTCGTGTTCTCTATAGCTACGACAACCGTTACAGCTTGCAGGGTAACTTCCGTGCTGACGCATTCGACTCTTCTAAGCTGTCTAAGGACAACCGTTGGGGTTACTTCTTCTCTGGTTCTGCAGGTTGGACATTCTCTAACGAGAAGTTCTTCAAGGACAATGTTGATTCAAGCATCATGTCGTTCGGTAAGATCCGCGCATCTTGGGGTACTAACGGTAACGTAAACGTACTGAACAACTACGCTTACACCGCAGGTATCAACACCAACGGTCAGTGGTATCAGTATGGCGCAACAAACGCTGCTTCTTACGGTTCAATGCCTAACGGTATTGCTAACCCCGACCTGACATGGGAAAAGTCACAGCAGTTCGACCTCGGTGCTGACTTCCGTTTCTTCAACGATCGTCTGGCCCTCGGTATCGACTGGTATAAGAAGAAGACTAAGGACCTGCTCGTATCAGCTCCTGCTATGCCTGAGTCAGGTGTATCTTCTCTGACTATCAACGCCGGTGAGGTAGAGAACAGCGGTCTTGAGGTTGAGCTCTCTTGGAAGGACAACATTGGTGACTTCAGATACAGCATCTCTGGTAACTTCGCTACTCTGCACAATGAGGTAACTTACCTCGATCCTTCTATCGAGCGTATCTCTGGTGCTACTGTTGAGGGTGCAAGCCCTGAGGTTGTACGCTGCTACTTCGAGCAGGGTCAGCCAGTATGGTACATGCGCGGTTATAAGTACGCTGGTCGTGCTGCCGACGGTACTGCTCAGTACTACACCAAGGATGGTAACATCACCAACGACCCACAGGCTGAGGATATGACCAACGTTGGTTCTGGTCTGCCTTCTCTGACCTACGGTATCACTCTGAATGCTGAGTATAAGGGCTTCGACCTGACCATCTTCGGTGCTGGTGAGGCTGGTAACGATATCTACTACGGTCTGTATCGTACAGGTTACAACAACATCGCTAAGGGTATCTACGATGACTTCAAGACTGACAAGATGCCAACTGCAGCCTCAGTTGCTGGTAGCGGTACATTCTGGCGTTCTTCTGCTATGGTTTACAGCGGTTCATTCTTCAAGCTGAAGCAGATTCAGCTGGGTTACACCCTGCCTACCAACCTGACCAAGAAGGTTTATATGCAGAACGTACGTGCTTACGTATCTCTTGACGACTTCTTCACATTCACCAAGTATCCTGGTCTCGATCCAGAAACCTGCACACAGGAGTACAACTGCCCAGGTCTCGACAAGGGTGTTTATCCTAACATGCGCAAGCTCGTTCTTGGTTTAAGTGTTACATTCTAATCCAATAAATTTAAATACCGAATATAAATATGAAAAAAATATTTTTATCTGTAGCTGTGCTCACTGCAGGCATGATGTTTACATCATGTAATCAGGATCTGCTCGACATCGAGCAGAAGGCTACCAGCAGCACTGAGAACTTCTATAAAACAGATGCCGATGCCGAGTCTGCCGTTACAGCCATGTATGCTACATACATTGGTGAGATTGGTGGTACTGAGGGTATTTGGAATGCCTATATCATGGGTTTGAACTACTCTGCTGACGATGTATTCGCAGCTGGTGGTGATATCAACGACCACGCTGACTTCCGTATTCTGAATGAGATGCGTTACGACCCAAGCTCTGGTCCAATCGGAACTCTTTACAACCACATCTATAAGTCTATCTACTCTGCCAACCTGGTTATCAACTATTTCGGCGAGACAGCTGATACACCAGCTAAGAGAAAGGCTGTAGCTGAGGCAAAGGTAATGCGTGCTTGGGCTCACATGCTGGCTGCACAGGTTTACTATCAGCCACCTATCGTTGACCATCTGATTACTACCGACAAGCCAACCAACGCTGAGTCACAGAAGGCTATCTTCGACTTCTGCGTGAAGGATTGTGAAGAGGCTATGGGCGACCTGCCTGAGCGTCAGGGTCCAAACGACAAGGAAGGTGCTTGGCGTGTAACTAAGGGCTTTGCACAGTTCGTTGCCGGTAAGGCTGCTCTGTTCGCTGGTGATAACGCTAAGGCTGCCAGCCTGCTGAAGCCACTGGTAGAGTCTTCAAACTATGCACTGGTTCCCGGTGAGCGTTTCCGCGACCTGTTCCACGTAGAGGGTGATGGCTGCGAGGAGAAGATCTTCGAGTTCAACTATACCACTAACACCGCTATCGGTGGTACATGGGGTGGTAGCATTCAGCGTGGCCGCTGGATGGTTGCCAACGTACTGAACTGGCGTGGTGATGATATCCAGGGTGGTGGTAAGAGCCCACTGATCTGCTCAACCGGTGGTTGGGGCGGTGGTTCTATCAACCAGGACTTCGCTCACAAGATGCTTGATAATGATGGCGACAGCTATCGTCGTAAGGCTACATTCCTGACCTCTGACGAGTTCTTCTATGATGAGACTCTTTGCGGTTGGAAGAGTGACGCAACCAAAAAGACACGTGCCGAGAAGGAGTTTGACCCAGATCGTGGTATCACTAAGTCTGCAGGTTCATTCTCTCGTAGCGACGTGATGGAGGTAAAGATGATGTGCCATCCTAATGATGTTGACCTCTCTGTAGGTGACAACTGTAACAACACTAACCTGTGTATTGCTCGTCTGGGTGAGGCTTATCTGCTCTACGCTGAGGCTTGCCTGGCATCTGGCAACAGCTCAGAAGCTCTGAAGTATGTGAACAAGATTCAGCAGCGTGCTGGCTCAAAGACCATCTCTTCATCAGTTGATCTGCAGACCATCCAGGACGAGAAGGAGTATGAGCTCTGGTTCGAGGGTTGCCGTTGGTTCGACATCGTACGTTGGGGTATCGCTAAGCAGTGCTACGACAAGGTGCTCGACAACATTCCTCTGCAGTGGGATGAGTACTTCCAGTCAGGTGGCAGCAAGCCTCACAAGCTGGTTTACAAGATTCACCATCCATTTGCTGATGCTGGTATCAAGCTGGAGTTCGTAGCTGGTAAGAATGAGTACTGGCCAATTCCACAGACCGTTATCGAAATCAACGATCAGATGCATCAGGTACGTGGTTGGGCTAACAACTAAATCAAATCGGATGTTTAACAAATGAATTATAGTAGTTAGTATTAGACACATTGTTTTGGTATTTCGAAGGTGCTGCGTCGCGAGACGCGGCACCTTTTTTATGACAAAAGCAACATTTGCTTGAATATTAAAAGAAATTAACAAGAATGATATAAATCAAAAAGAATTTGTTACAAGAAATAAAGTGAGATAATCGTTTTTTGTCGTATATTTGCACCATGTTACGATAAGAGTGACATGAGTGATAGTCAACCATAAACCTTTTACCACTATCCCGAAGCTTCTCTTACCAATCATAAGAATCTGACCATACGACTATACAGATTAATACTAAAAAAGACTTGTTTTGGTTTTATTTGTAAGATGCTGCGTTGTGACAACGCGGCATCTTTACGAAGAGGAATGTTACATTCTGTTTTGCAT
>JAEEWT010000035.1 GCA_016287755.1 Prevotella sp. | reverse complement strand
TGTTGCTCTTGAGCATATTCATGTTCTCGGCAGCATCCGCACAGTGTACGTTCAAGAACACCGCCTTCAAGGGAGGTGAGTTCCTGTCGTACAACCTTTATTATAACTGGAAGTTTGTATGGGTGAAAGCAGGCACCGCCTCGATGTACACCGTGCAGAGTAACTACAAGGGTAAGTCCGCCTATAGGGCCAGTCTTACCACCCGCGGTAACAACAAGGTGGATGAGATGTTCGTGCTGCGCGACACGCTGCTATGCTACAGCAGTCTTGACATGGCTCCCCTCTATTTCCGTAAGGGAGCACGCGAAGGCGACCGCTATACAGTGGATGAGGTATGGTATAGCTACAAAGGTGGTAACACCCATCTCACCCAGCGCCGACAGTACAAGGACGGCACCAGCAAGACCGTTAACAACAGTAGGGAGGATTGCGTGTACGACATGCTGAACATCTTCCTCAGGGCGCGTAGCTTCAACCCCGAAGGCTGGACGAAAGGTCATGTGGTGAAGATTCCCATTGCCGACGGCAATAGCATTGATCCTGCCCAGCTGCGCTATCGCGGTAAGTCGACCATCAAGGCTGATAACGGTAAGAAATACCGCTGTCTGGAACTCTCGTATATGGAACTGGAGAAGGGCAAGTACAAGGAGATTGTGCGTTTCTATGTCACCGACGACAGTAACCATATTCCCGTACGCCTGGATATGTTCCTGCGTTTCGGCGCTGCCAAGGCCTTCCTCACGAGCATGAAAGGCAATAAGAACCCCATTACTTGTATCGTACCGTAACATTTGATGGAACAGCAACTGAGTGATTTTGAGATTATGGCCCCCGTAGGCTCCAGGGAGAGTCTTGCGGCTGCCATTCAGTCGGGTGCCGACTCGATCTATTTCGGTATTGAGAAGCTGAATATGCGGGCTCATTCTGCCAGCACCTTCACCATTACCGATTTGCAGGAGATTGCCGAAACTTGCAACCAGCACGGCATCAAGTCGTACCTCACGGTGAATACCATTATCTACGACGAGGATATCCCGCTGATGCACGAGATTGTGGATGCGGCCAAAAAGGCGGGCATCTCGGCTGTCATTGCCTCTGATGTGGCTGTGATGACCTATTGCAGGACGGTAGGACAAGAGGTGCATCTGAGTACGCAGCTGAATATCTCCAACATCGAGGCCCTGCGCTTCTATGCCCAGTTTGCCGATGTGGTGGTATTGGCGCGTGAGCTGAATATGGACCAGGTGACAGAGATTCATCGTCAGGCGGTGGAGCAAGGCATCTGCGGACCGTCTGGTAAGCCCATCCGCATCGAGATGTTCTGTCATGGTGCTCTCTGCATGGCCATCTCGGGTAAGTGCTACATGAGTCTGGATGCTGCCAACCGGTCGGCCAACCGTGGCGAGTGCGTGCAGATATGCCGTCGTTCGTATATCCTCACCGATGCCGAAACGGGTCATCAGATAGAGGTAGACAACAAATATTTGATGAGTCCGAAGGACCTCAAGACCGTGCGTTTCATCGATCGTATGATGAAAGCGGGTGTGCGGGTGTTCAAGATCGAGGGTCGGGCCCGCGGTCCTGAGTATGTCTATACCGTGGTGAAGTGCTACAAGGAGGCGATACAGAGCGTACTTGACGGCACCTTTACCAAGGAGAAGAAAGACGAGTGGGACGAGCGTTTGTCGCGTGTCTTCAACCGTGGCTTCTGGGATGGCTACTACCAAGGTCAGCTCATGGGTGAGTGGAACAAGGAATATGGCTCGTGTGCCACCGAACGTAAGGTGTATGTGGGCAAGGGCACAAAGTATTTCTCCAAACTCGGTGTGGCGGAGTTCGCTGTTGAGGCCACCACGTTCCAGGTAGGCGACAAGCTGTTGATTACGGGGCCTACTACGGGTGTTATCTATGTCACCGCCGATGAGATACACGATGATAACGGACCTATACAGGTGGCACAACAAGGCACCCGCGTATCAGTGGCTGTGCCCGCCAAGATACGACCGTCGGATAAGCTTTTTAAGCTAATTGAAAATTGAAAATTGAAAATGACAATTCAAGAGATACAAGACGAGATTATTGAGGAGTTCTCAGAACTCGATGACTGGATGGACCGCTATCAGCTGCTCATCGACTTGGGTAATGAGCAGGAGCCGCTGGATGAGAAATACAAGACCGAAAGCAACCTCATAGACGGCTGTCAGAGTAGGGTGTGGCTGCAGGCCGACTACCGTGACGATAAGTTGTGGTTCACGGCCGAGAGCGATGCACTTATCGTGAAAGGTATCGTTTCGTTGCTCATCCGTGTTCTCAGCGGTCATACTCCACAGGAGATCCTGGATGCCGACCTCTATTTCATTGAGCGCATCGGACTTCGCGAACATCTTTCACCCACCCGTTCCAACGGTCTGCTGGCCATGGTGAAGCAGATGAGAGCGTATGCCATGGCTTTTCGTGCGATGCATGAAAAGAATTGAAAATTGAAAATGGAAAATTACCGAGCTCCAAGGTAATCATAAAGTTCAAAGATCAAAGTTCAAAGATCAAAGTTGAGGAAGCTACGGACCATAGAGATGAACCGCTTGTCGGTGGATGCGTTCAAGGAAGCACCGAAGATGCCCTTGATCGTAGTGCTCGATGATGTGCGTTCGATGTATAATATAGGTAGTGTGTTCCGTACCAGTGATGCCTTCCGTGTGGAAGCCGTCTATCTCTGCGGTATTACTGCCCGTCCGCCCCATCCTGAGATTCACAAGACCGCCTTAGGCGGAGAGGACAGTGTGACATGGCGTTATTTCGCTACGGCGCAAGAGGCTGTGGAAGAGCTGCATCGCAACAACTATCACGTCTTTGCCATCGAACAATGCGAAGGAAGCACTCTTCTTCAAGAATTGAAAATTGAAAATGGAAAATTGAAAATTACCGAGCTCCAAGGTAATCATAAAGTTCAAAGTTCTTTGCACAGCAAAGCGGCAGAGCCGAGCGCAAAGATCAAAGATCAAAGTTCCTCGAAATACGCCGTAGTCTTTGGCAACGAAGTAAAGGGTGTTCACCAAGAGGTGGTTGATCTGTGTGACGGATGTATTGAGATACCGCAATTCGGTACCAAACACTCCATGAATGTATCTGTTACCGCAGGTATCGTTATCTGGGAATTTGCCCGCCAACTACTCCTTACAACTGACCCGCTTCCACCTGTAGCACCACCCGTTCCGTGAGTCGGTCGATGCCCTCAGGTTCATATTTCTTGGTCAGACTTGCTCCATAGAGCCACGCGAAGGTTTGCCATACACCTGCCCTTACCGGACCTAAGAACGCATTGATGAGTTCATAGCCCGAACTGTTGCATTCGCGATATACCAGTTTGATAAGCAGTTTTCCTTGCGAGTAGGTCAGCTTCTTCATGCGCGGCGTATAGGTTTTCTTAATATCCTCCTCCACCAGTTTCATGTGAGCATCCCGTGCCTTCTTGTCGGGTAATGTCTGCAGGTAGTCGCCTGTCTCGATGATGATGCGGTTCACCTCCTTGGCAATGGGCAGCACCTTCTTCACGTTATACACCAGTCGGTTATACGCCTGTCGTTGTTTCTCGTTCTTGAACACCGGTTGGGGATACACATACACATTATTCATCTCTATATACTGTATGCTGTCCCCTTCGTGCATCACCTTACTCACCTTAATCAGCGGCACAAACGTAGGACTGTCCATATCCACCGGACGGTCCTCCGGGTTGACATGGCCTTTCTTTGTTGTCTGCCCCCAAGCGCTACCTCCCATCAGTAGCATCATGAGCACGATGAATGATATACAGCGTTTCACGGGGGCAAAGGTAATAAAAAATGCTGAACAAACAAATCAGAGTAATCATAAATATGATTAACGCTTGACCTTCGCCGAAGGTTCTTCATTAACTTTGTTTTCCTCTGTTACGACTCGGCCAAACATGCAAGCATGATGGCTCTCGCTGCTCCATCGGTTCGGAAAATCGCAAATAAATTTTGTTATTCGCTCACTTAATCGTACCTTTGTACCCAGAAAACGTCTTAAATTGAGAACTATGAAAAGAAAAGTGCTTTGGACCATCGTGTTCCTGTTCCTTCCCCTTCAGTTTGTCTTGGCCCAATCATGGGAGAACGAGTATCAGCAGTATATGAATATGGATGATATAGAATCATCGACATGGGAGGAAACGAGTGAGTTACTCAGTGAACTGGAGCAGCACCCTTTGAACCTGAATGCCATTACCCGAGAACAGCTTGAGTGTCTTCCGTTCCTCACCGAACAGGAGATAGAGGATATCTGCGCCTATGTCTATCGGTATGCTCCCTTGAAGAGCATGGGAGAACTGGCCATGATGGCATCTTTGGATGCTAACAAACGCCGACTGCTGCAGTGTTTTGTCTATTTAGGAGAGGTGGAACAGCAGGATTCTGTAGAAATCAAGCATAAGGTATACGACCACCATGAAGTAATCTTCACGGCGAAGATTCCCTTTTATCAGCGGGAAGGCGACAAGAGCGGCTATCTGGGAGAACGCTATCGTCATCAGTTCCGCTATCGTTACCAACATGGGAAGCACCTTCGGTTGGGTTTGGTGGGTGCGCAGGATGCAGGAGAGCCCTTTCTGACCAACAAGAACAAGATGGGATACGATTTCTACTCGTATTACCTGATGGTCAATGAATGGAAGATGGTGAAGTCGGCCATTGTGGGGAAATACAGGATGAGCATGGGTATGGGACTGGTTCTCAACAATGATTTCATGCTAGGGAAAACAACGGCACTGGCAAGCATGGGGCGCCAACGACAAGTGCTACAGCCCCATTCATCAACATCTTCTGATCACTACCTACAAGGAATTGCCGCCACCCTTCGGCTTTCCCCTCAATGGACATTTACCCCGTTCTTCTCCTACCGATTACTGGATGGAACAGTGAACAAAGACTCCTTAACCATCTCGAGTATCGTAACGGGCGGATATCACCGAACCGTCGGTGAAATGGCGAAAAAAGACAATACGGGACAGACGACTGCAGGCTCGCAGCTGGTCTATAAACAGGGTACTTTTCATGTAGGATTAGGTGTCGTATATACTCATGTGAGTCGTTCGCTGAATCCTAACAGGAATGTTATCTACCGCTACTATTATCCCCGAGGGAAGGACTTCATGAACATCGGGACTGACTATGGATGGAGAAGCGGAAGACTTGCCCTTAGCGGTGAAACAGCCATCGACCGAAAAGGAGCACTGGCTACCATGAATACAGTTTCCTATAGATTGATGCCGGAACTGAATATGCTGGTGGTGCAACGGTTTTATGGCATGAAATACGAAGCCTTGCACGCCCAGAGCTTCAGTGAGGGCGGACGGGTGCAGAACGAGAGCGGAATCTATTTGGGGATGGAATGGAAACCCTCTCATCGACTGGTGGTTTCTGCCTATGGCGACTGGGCTTACTTCCCTTGGGCACGCTATCAGGTCTCACGTTCGTCAAAAGCGCAGGATTACCAAGCAACGATGACTTACCAGTGGCACGACTGGTCGTTCTCTCTTCGTTACCGTATGCGGTTGAAAGAGAAGGACAATGAGGAGAAGACGGCGCTAATGGTGCAGCAAGAACAACGCGCCCGACTCCTTGCCACCTATCATGGAACGAAACTAAGCAGTAGAACGCAAATAGACCTCGCTTCCATAGGTAAGCAGACCGCCTCTTGGGGGTGGTCAATCAGTCAGCAGATGGGTTATCAGTTATCAAAGAACATGGAACTGCATGCCGGAGCAGCTTATTTCCACACCGATGATTATAGCAGTCGACTATACCTCTATGAACGGGGCATGCTTTACCAGTTCTCCAATCCAGTATGCTATGGGCACGGTATCCGCTATTCCCTTATGTTCAAAGCACAATTATCCCATCGTCTTTTTGTCAACATCAAAGCAGGTGTCACCGATTATTTCGACAGGTCATCTATCAGTAGCGGTCTTCAACAGATCAACCACTCATCACAAACAGATCTTGATCTTCAGGTGAAATGGCGGTTCTGATGAAAAAGTCGGATGATTTCTT
>JAEEWT010000015.1 GCA_016287755.1 Prevotella sp. | reverse complement strand
ACTATGAGGGTGCAAATAGCGGACACATGGCCTATTCCAATATCGCCACCTTCGACTACGCCGACGAAAGGACGCTTCGATTCGAAGGATTTTACTTCAAAGACAAGGATGGATGGATTACCTTCCTTCGTGGCGAGGCAGAACCGGGATTTTGAAAGAAACAACTAAGAGCGATTAAGGTTTTCTGACACAGAAACAAAGACAATTTCATTTTTCAACTTAACTTTTCACGTTGACATTCGCTTATATAGCAGATGACGCAAGAAGAGTTTGAACATATTGCCCCTGCGCTCCGTGAGTTGATGCTCTCGGTTGGACGCAGTTTCTTCGGTAATGACGATGATGCCGAGGATGTTGCACAGGAGGGGTTGGTGGCTCTTCTTAGGTTCATTGACAGGATGGAGTCTGGCGTCCGTCATGATGCTCTTGCCATTAGGGTGGCTAAGCATTGTTGCATGGACATGGTGAGGAAGCGAAAGTCCAGCCCCATTCTTGCCTTGCAAGCGTCCAAAGGTCGGGCGGTCTCAGGCAAGATGCATGGGGATGTTGCTCCGCCAGGCTGTGATACAGGCGCTTCGCCCCACGAGCATCTGGAGGCCAAGGAACTTTATGAGGCCGTCAATGAGGCCGTGAAACATCTGAAGCCGAGTGAGCGACGCCTGTTTGAAATGAGGCAGATAGAAGGTCTTGAACTTGATGACATTGTGAAGCAGACCAATATAGCGAAGCCTTCGATAAAGAGCATCGTTTCTGCCGCGAGAAAGAAAGTATTTGCAGAGATTAAGGAAAGGTTAAGGACATGACGTATAACGAAACGGAAATATTGATTAAGAAGTATCTCAACGGTGAGACGACTGCCGAGGAGGAGAAATTGCTTGCCCGTGAGGTTGCCCGTGAGGATGTTCCTGATGACTGGAAGGTTATTGCCGGGATGCTTGGCGAGTTGACCGTTGACGAGGCACTTTTCGACCAGATGATGGCAGAGCGCAAAACCAAACCACGTATTGTGAGGCTTTGGCCTTGGGTGGCTGCAGCCTGTGTTGCAGCTTTGCTTATCGTCTTCATCGGGCCACCGAGGGAAGAAACCGTCAGCCAACCTCAAATTGCGAAGGTTGAATGCGAGTCAAATTCCGACATCCAAGTGGAAGAAACTGAGATAAAGGCTGTGGAGGTTAAAGCAACTGAGCCAAAGGAGGAGGACACAGGCCAATCCGCTGTTAATCCGCAGCAGACCCGTAAGAAAAAGCATAAAGCGAGTGTTTCAAGGAGAATCGCAAAAGAAGATCAAGAGGCTCCAGCACTTCGACCTGTCGAAGAAAGTGATGTGATTCCTTACGAGGATCCGCAAATACAATTTGCAGAACAGGCAAGAACCTTGCGCGAAAGAGGCAATCGCGTCATTCAGCGAGTTTCAATGAACGGATAACTATCAAATAATTATCAATTAAACGAATTACAAATCATGAAGAGAATAGGAACAATAATATTATCAGTCAGTCTGTCAGTATCTATTTCTGCACAGGACAGGACACCCATGGACAACATCTGGGAAGACATCGAAAAGATCATATCAAACCGCCAAGATAGTAAAATGAAGATAAATCACGGCGACGGCCAACTGTTATACGTCCACAACGGCATAGTCGGAAAGGAATTCCTTTGTTCAACCGACTGCGAAGGCGTTACATCTTCTTTTAATAATTTCACACCAGAAGAGATAGAAGCAGTCAACGAAAGAAACCGCAAAGAGGTCTTTGATAAAATATTTGGCTCCATCCGGAACAACCTCGACTCATTAATGGCAATCTCGGAAGAGAGTTATCACTTTGAGTCTCATAGTCATGGTACAGATACCATCACCTATTCGCTTTGCCTGAGGAACGGAGAATATTCTGTTGCGAGAATCAAGGCAAACGACGGCACCATGTTTTATCCCGGAGCACTCGAAACCGTGTTTTTCAACTATACGGCAAGTCCGAAGCCATGCGGTAAGCACATCAGAGGCTTTGGAACGTTAGGATACAACAAGAGACTTCCCCTGCCCGGCGGAAAGAGTTATTATTTTGACAAGCAGCCATATCTGGACAGAATCACACCCGTTCTCAAACGAAAGGACATCAAAGCTTGGAGTTTCAAGTGGGCGCAAAGCGATGACTATGACATAGATGCCCATCACGACAAGGAATTTGTTTCTGCTGAGAGACCCCATCAGCCTAAAAATGCCGGACAAGCCATAGGAACGATGTATTTTATTCCACGGGAAAAAACAGAACTGGCAGAAGAAATATTCACTGCCATCGACAGCATCACGCTCAACTATACCGAGGTTCACCCAGAGCAGATGTTTAGGTATTCTTATAATGTTAAAGAAGAGGTGATGCAATATACTAACAATATTATTGGACTTTTCGAAGGACATACCGGCAAAGGCCATGTTTCAACGCGCGTTCTCTTTGGCATCACGCCCAAAGGCTATTACGTAGCAATCGCTGATGTTGAGAACAATTTCTGTATTCCCAAGGAATGGTCTGTGCTCAATAGTTTCGTCAACGGCGAGAAGAAATACATCAAACAGAAGTAGCATAAAAGGATTCTCGCCGCAGGCGACAAAGAATTCGTCTAATTCGTCTAATCCGTAGAGAGGAAAAACTTGCTTTTAACTCATTTTTCCTCCCTTCCTCCCCGTTATCTCAAAAAATATTGTTATATTTGCAAATCAAACCTAAACATTATCGGAATATGGCAAAAGTATATCAGTTTATGGCAGACGGCTTCGAGGAAATCGAGGCGCTGATACCGGTAGATGTGCTGCGTCGCGGCGGAGTGGATATTCAAACCGTGAGCATCACCGACAGTAATATTGTTGAGTCGGCACACGGCGTGCAAATGGTTACCGACCTGATATTTGAGGAGGCCGACCTGAGTGATGCTGACTTGCTGATGCTGCCGGGTGGAATGCCTGGGGCATCGAACCTGAATGAACACGAAGGACTGAAGAAGGCCTTGGTGGCTCAGGCTGAGGCAGGGAAGATGGTATCTGCCATCTGCGCCGCACCTATGGTTCTGGGCGGACTTGGAATTCTCCGCGGAAAGCGTGCCACCTGCTACCCGGGTTTCGAAGAGAAACTGGAGGGTGCTACTTATACGGGCGACCTCTGGACCATCGACGGGAACATCATCACCGGTGAAGGACCAGCTGCTGCCTTCCCATACGCCTACTCCCTGCTGGCGCTCTTGGTGAGCGAGGAGAAAGCTACCGAGGTGGCCGAAGGTATGCGGTATATCCACCTGATGGAGGCGCGAATGTTATAAGAAAGCAATCGCTATGGACTATATCATCATTCTGGCCGGAGGGAAGGGATTACGTATGGGGACTGATATCCCCAAGCAGTTCCTGCCCATTGGGGGGCTGCCCGTGCTGATGCACACCGTGAAGCGGTTCCGTGAGTATAGCAAGGAGCTGAACATCATCCTTGTGCTCCCCAAACAGCAACAGGAATACTGGCAGGCGCTGTGCGATGAATACCAGTTCATGGAAGACTATACCATTGCTGATGGCGGCGAGACGCGCTTCCACTCCATCAAGAACGGCTTGAAGCTGATTCCTGATGATGCACAAGGACTGGTGGGTGTGCACGATGGGGTACGACCGTTCCCGTCGGTGGAGGTGATACGCAACTGTTACGAGACAGCCCGCAAAACGGGTTCCGCCATTCCCGTCATCCCTGTGGTAGAAACCATCCGACACCTTGAAGGGCAAGTTCATAATTCTTTGCGGAGCAAAGCGGCAGAGCCGAGCGCAGAGTTCATAGTTCATAGTTATGTCACTTCGTTCCATGACTTTTGTCACGACTCGGCCAAACGTGCAAGCACGATGGCCCTCGCTGCTCCAAAAGTTCAAAGTTCAAAGTTCAAAGTTCAAAGTTCTACTGTGCCGCGGGATGAGTATCGTTTGGTGCAGACGCCGCAGGTGTTTGATATCCAACTGCATAAGAAAGCGTATGCGCAGGACTACCGTGATTCCTTCACAGATGATGCTTCGGTGGTGGAGAGCATGGGATGTGCAGTGACACTGGTGGAGGGGAACCGTGAGAACATCAAGATTACCACACCGTTCGATTGTGTCGTTGCTGAAGCCATTCTTACCTCTACACATTCCACATTCCACACTCCACATTCCACATTCAACACTCCACACTCCACACTCCACACTCCACACTCATAGATGTACACCATCCTCGAACAAGACATTCAGTATGTGCCAGGGGTCGGTCCGAAGAGAAAGGAGATCCTGAGCAAGGAACTGGGCATCAAGACATTTGGTGACCTATTGGAGTATTATCCTTATAAATATGTGGACCGCAGTAGGGTGTTCCATATCAATGAGCTCACCAGCGAGATGCCTTTCGTACAGGTGAAAGGGGAGATTCTGAGCTTCGAGGAGTTTGATATGGGGCCGCGGAAGAAACGTATTGTGGCACACATGACTGATGGGACGGGGATTGTTGACCTGGTGTGGTTCATGCACGCCAAGCAGATAACGAAGAACTATCAGGTGAACACCGAGTATATCGTGTTCGGCAAGCCCACCATCTATAACGGGCGCTACCAGTTTGCTCATCCCGAGGTGGAGAAGGTGAGCGAGGTGCAGCTCACAGAGATGGGAATGCAGCCGTACTACTCTACCACGGAGCGCATGAAGAAGGCGGGCATCACCTCACGGACCATCGAGAAGATCATGAAGAGTATGCTGGAAAAGCTTACCGACCCGCTGCCTGAGACTTTGCCGCCGTTTATTGCCAACCGTCTGCGACTGGTTTCGCGCGATACGGCCTTCCGACATATCCACTATCCCAAGACTGCCGAAGAGCTGAGACATGCGCGTGTACGACTGAAGTTCGAGGAGCTGTTCTACGTGCAGCTGAATATTGTGCGCTACGCCAGCGACCATAGAAGGAAATACCACGGATATGTGTTCGAGCATGTGGGCAGCATCTTCAACGAGTTCTACCAGCGACACCTGCCCTTCCCGCTGACAAATGCGCAGAAAAGGGTGATACGCGAGATTCGCACGGATATGGGAAGCGGACGACAGATGAACCGACTGCTGCAAGGGGATGTGGGATCGGGGAAGACATTGGTGGCGCTGATGTCGATGCTGATTGCCCTTGACAACAACTACCAGGCTTGCATCATGGCTCCTACGGAGATTCTGGCCGAGCAGCACCTGGCCACCATCCGTGCGTTCTTAGGTGATATGCCTGTACGGGTGGAACTGCTCACGGGTATTGTCAAGGGGAAGAAACGAAAAGAGGTTCTGCAGGGCATTGCCGACGGCAGCGTGCAGATTCTCGTGGGTACGCATGCGGTGATAGAGGATACGGTGCAGTTCCTTCACTTAGGGTTCGTGGTGGTGGATGAGCAGCACCGCTTCGGTGTGGCGCAACGGGCCAAGCTGTGGAGCAAGAGTGTGAACCCGCCGCATGTACTGGTGATGACGGCCACACCTATTCCCCGTACCTTAGCCATGACCATCTATGGCGACCTCGACGTGAGTGTGATTGATGAGCTGCCGCCTGGCAGGAAGCCTGTGGTAACACTCCATAAATACGACAATCAGACAACCAGTCTGTATCAGGGCATCCGCCAGCAGATCAACCAGGGACGACAGGTGTATATCGTGTTCCCGCTGATCAAGGAGAGTGAGAACATCGACCTGAAGAACCTCGAGGAGGGGTTCGAGACACTGCTGCAGGTGTTCCCCGAATTCAAACTCAGTAAGGTGCACGGTAAGATGAAACCTGCCGACAAGGAAGAGGAGATGCAGCGCTTTGTGCGTGGGGAGACACAGATTCTTGTGGCCACCACGGTGATTGAGGTGGGTGTGAATGTGCCCAACGCTTCGGTGATGGTGATCCTGGACGCCCAGCGTTTCGGCTTGTCACAGCTGCACCAGCTGCGCGGCAGGGTAGGAAGAGGTGCCGACCAGTCGTATTGCATCCTCGTAACCAGTCATCAGCTCAGTAAGGAGACGGCCAAACGTATTGATATCATGTGCGACACGAACGACGGGTTCCAGATTGCCGAGGCCGACCTGAAGCTGAGAGGACCGGGCGACTTGGAGGGAACGCAGCAGAGCGGCATGGCGTTTGACTTGAAGATTGCAGATATTGCACGCGACGGTCAGCTCGTGCAGTTAGCACGTGATGAGGCACAGAAGATTATTGATGATGATCCCGACTGCAAGAAAACAGAAAACGAGATGCTGTGGAACCGATTGGCCGAATTGCGGAAAACGAACGTAAACTGGTCGGCCATCTCATAAAACCATGAAATGCATGATGATACGCAAAATCGTTAATTATTGGATGTGAACGTGCACAAAACACATGAAATGTGCATATAAATAGTTAAATAGGGCACAAAAACTGTTAATATCACACTCATATCCAATTATTTTTCCTATCTTTGCAACGATTTTTGGTAAAACCGATGGTTGTTTATCTTTTATCGGCTTTCCGCTGAACACTATTAACTGCCTACTTTTCAGGCGAAAAAATTGATTATGCATTTACAAAAAAGAATAAGAACATTTGCAATGACTGTCGTATTGGCTCTGGCCGCAACACCAGTGATGGGACAAGACCTGCTGGCTCGCCAAGCACCGATCGACCGGAAAATGAAAGCAGTAGATACAGTAGCCCTCCGCAACATCTTACAGCGCGAACAGGCTCAATCGTTATCATCACAACTTTATTCAGAATGGAGCAATAAGTATGCACACCGTGCTACTGAATTGCCTGATTCCTTCAGGATCGACCTCCGTGGCTACCATATGCCTACACCCAGCAGGGTTGTAACCAGTAACTACGGTCGCCGCTGGGGACGTATGCACAAGGGTATTGACGTGAAGGTTTATATCGGCGATACCATCCGTGCTGCCTTCGATGGAAAGATCCGTGTGGCCAACTACGAGGCTGCCGGCTACGGTAACTATGTGGTGATTCGCCACCATAATGGCTTGGAGACCATCTATGGACATATGTCCAAGCGACTGGTGAACGAAAACCAGAACGTGAAGGCTGGTGATCCTATCGGTCTGGGTGGTAATACAGGACGAAGCACGGGTTCTCACCTGCATTTCGAGACTCGTCTGTGCGGCGTGGCCCTTGATCCTGCCCTGATGTTCGACTTCAAGAACCAGGATGTGACAGGCGACTACTATATGTTCCGCAACAGTAATGCCAGGAAGCAGACCATCGCCAAGAATGTGCAGCCGAAGACTGAGGTACAGAATGTTCCCGTTATTGGCGAGCCCAACGACCAGACATCAGCGAAGCCTGCTACCAGCGTGAACAGGGCTGCTGCACCCAAGACCGCCGCTGCGCCGAAGGCTACGGCTACCCACAAGGTGCAGAAGGGCGAGACGCTCTACTCTATTGCCAAGAGCCGCGGACTCACTGTTGACCAGCTCCGAAAGATCAACCGACTGGGTAAGAACTCCAACATCAAGGTGGGACAGGTGCTGAAATTCTCTTAAGAAAAAGGTGATACTTTATATATGAGAAAAGAAGGGATTCGCTACGGCGAGTCCCTTTTTCATTTGATGAGTTGTCTGACGGCAAACCAAAGATGCATCATCACCGTGCTGAACAGTCCGTAGTGGTGGCGCATCACGTCGAACCGCTCCTTCAGCGAGTCGCGGTGATGAATGGTGGTCTGCCCTTCTTCCTGGTAGTCGGCCAAGATAGCCTGTGTGTTCACCAGCGGAAGCTGACGTTTCTGGGCTTCTTTCATCACCCTGATACACCAGTCAACATCGGCTGAATAACGGTAACGCGGGTCGTAAGGAAGATCCTTTGCAATATCGGTCAAGGCGTAGAAAGCCTGATGACATACGAGCATTCCCTGGCGGAACGATTTCCACGAGAGTTTCTTGGGAGGACGCAGTCGGCGCAGGTGAAGGAAGTTTCCTTGCTCATCGGTAATGGCCGTGTCGCCGTAGAGAACCCCTGGAAGCGGCTGAGCCGAGCGGACAATGGTTTCGAGGGTGTCGGCGGCATGGAGCGTATCACCGGCATTCAGGAACACCAGATAGTCGCCTGTTGCCAACCGCAGACCCTTATTCATGGCGTCATAGAGACCTTTGTCGGGCTCCGACAGGACCACCACCTCGTACGGGCATTGAGCCTTGTAGGTCTCAGCCATACTGACGGTTTCATCCTTCGAGGCCCCATCAATGATCAGGTGCTCTATCTGCTGCCACGACTGTGCTTTCACACTGTCGAGGGTGCGCTTCAGGACGCTGGCGGCGTTATAGGTAACGGTGATAATGGATATCTTCATGATGATCTTTCTTTAATTCTGGGGAAGAACCAACGACTCATATATGTCCATATATCGCTTGGCGACACTCTGCTGCGAATAGTTACGAGCCACCTTCAACAGACAGGCTTTCTTCACTTCTTCATGGTCGGCCTCATCCAGTGCCCATCGTATTCCTTTGGCCAGATCGGCAGCATCCTTGTAGTTGGCTACATACCCGTTCTGACAATGGTCTATCTCCTCTGGGATTCCTCCTACACGGAAGCCTACGCTGGGAATACCACAAGCCATTGCTTCCATGATGGTATTGGGAAGGTTCTCTGAGAGTGAGGGCAGCACAAACACATCGGCTGCATTATACACCTTCACCACCTGATGCTCATCGTTGATATAACCCAAGGCATGGGTGGGGAACGGCAGCTTACCGGTCAGTTCCTCCGCATGACCGCCCAAGATGGCCACAGAAGTGTTTTGTACCATGTCGGGATACTGTTGCGCAAGAAGATGACAGGCTTCTATCAGGTATTGCATACCCTTGTAGGGGTTCGTAGCCCTTTGCGAAACGAACAAGATGATACGACCTTCCTGCGGAAGACCTAATGCCTGACGGGCTTTCAGACGGTCGGACGGACAATAGATGCGGGTGTCGATGGGGTTGGGAATACTCGTGACCGACTGTCCTTGCAGCAGACCGCTCTTCTGGGCTTCGCCGGCCAGCCACTTACTGCAAGCGACAAACGAGATATGCTGACCTTCGAGCATTTTCTTTTTCTTGCGCCAGACACGGGCGGAGAGGTCGTTCTTGGAGCCTCCTCCCGGTAGGAGTCGGCAACGAGCGCACTGCCCTTCAAACTGTCTGCAGTCGAGGGTGAGATGACAGATGGCTGTGGCTGGCCATATATCATGCATGGTCCACACCACCGGCTTCCCGCTTTCAAGGATTCTGCGGATACCCTTCAACGACAACATACCTTGATTGATCCAATGCAGATGGATGATATCAGCCTCCTGAAACTCACGGGTCTTGGTGATATCTGCACCTGTATTGGCTATGTCGACATCAAACAAATGCTTTCTGCGGAAGTGGAGACGCCAGAACACACACCAGCGTTCCCAAAGGAAAGACCACCTGAGGCGCCACTGTTGCGACAAGGCCGCCACGCTGATCTGGTCGGTCTCCTTGTCACGTACCAGCATCATGGCCTTTGCACCATTGTTCTTCAGTGCCTCCATCAGACGGTTGGCAGCCAGTGCGGCTCCTCCGGTCTTCTCACTCGTATTCACAATCAGTACTCTCATAGTGGGGACAAAAGTACGAAAAAAAATCATACTGTGGAATAAAACGCGTAGAAAAAAATACGTTACAACTCACCACGAGCTGCAACGTATCAACTATGTTTAACTAAAAATCCTTTTCTGAATCAAATGGGAACCTCACGGTTACCATTGTCATCCATTTCAACAATCATGAAAACTTACCTTAATCTAATAACTAAAAACCTAAATCTATTACTACTAACCTAAACAATCTATTAACCTTTTGACGATGCAAAGGTACAACGATTTTGCAAATCCGCAATGGATTCTACTTATATTTTGGCAAAAAATAACGTTTTTCTTGATACAAATCAAGTATTGTGTGCGATAACACCTGCAAAATGATAAGAAAAACGCCTTATTTAGTCCTCTTTGGTAATCAGTACGGTGGCATAGGCACTCATTCCTTCCTCACGACCGGTAAAACCTAACTTTTCGGTGGTGGTAGCCTTGATGGAAATATTGTCCTCGTCAGTACCGATGATCTCGGCCAGGCACTTTTTCATGGCCGGCACATGAGGATTAATCTTCGGTCGTTCGGCACATACGGTAACATCGAGATTCCCGAACACATAGCCTTTGCTCTTGATCAGCTCCATGGTCTTCTGCAGGATCACCTTACTGTCCATGTCCAGCGTTTCATCAAAAGTGTCGGGGAAGTGGTAGCCTATATCGCGCATATTGGCAGCTCCCAACAGCGCATCGCAGATAGCATGAATCAGCACATCCGCATCACTGTGTCCCAGCAGTCCTAACGAATGCTCTATCTTGATGCCTCCTAACCACAGATCACGACCTTCCACCAAACGGTGGACGTCAAAGCCCATTCCAACTCTCACCTTCATAACTGTCAACTATGAACTATGAACTATAAACTATGAACTATCTAAACAGGTCCTTGATGCCATCCATGTCGAATGCCAATGTAAAGCGGAGGGTCTGGTCAAGCGGATTACTCTTGGCCGTGGCAATCACGTAGCCCACATCCAGTGAGAACACGTTCATGCGGAAGCCCGCACCTAAGGTGAAGTACTTACGGTTACCCTTGTTCTCGCTCTCATGGTGATAACCACCGCGCAGGGTGAACTGATCGTGGTACACATACTCAGCACCTACGCTCCAGCTGATCTCCTCCAGCTCTTCCTTGAAGCCGCCTGGGGCATCATTGAAGCTCTTGAAGATACCGCTGATGCTACTCACATTATAATAATGGTCCTCGGCATAGGCCTCACTGTAGTTTCCGTCCTCATCCTTCGGATAGGTAGGTACCAGCAGTTTGTTCGCATCGGCAGCAATGCTGAAACGGTTATACTCATCCACAGGCACCATCAACGAAGCACCCAATCGCATATTGGTAGGAATGAACTCACTATGGTCATCACCTCCGAAAGAGATCTTACTACCGATGTTACTGACATTCAAACCCAGTCCTAACTGACACTCGCGCTGACCGATATTCACATAGTTATTATAGTAGCAAGCTATATCGGCTGCAAACGCACTACCTGGCGACACATCATCGGTATAGTCGTAGGTAAGGTCGGAATAGATCCACCTCACACCCGCAGCAATAGAGAACTTCTCGCTGAGCATCAGCGAGTAGGCCACGTCGAGCGACATCTCGTACGGGTTGATGGTCATGGCATCATCATCCATGCTCGTGAACACCTCACCCAGAGAGAAATAACGCAACGAACCACTCACCGCGCTGTAGTCGCCAATGCGGTAGTAACCAGCCAGATAGGCCAGGTCCATATCGTTCACCAGCTGACGGAGCCAGGGGGTGTAGTTCAGAGCCACGCCTGCACGACTGATCGTGAAGGGATACTTAGCCGGGTTCCAGTACTGCGAGTTCACGTCAGGATCGGTGGCAGCACCCACATCACCCATACCTGCAGCACGGGCATCCGGAGCAATGGTCTGTGAAGTCACAGAGGCATGCACGGGATTGAACATATCCTCCTTGTCCTGTGCCGCTGCAGTGAGAGGCAAGAAGAGCATAAGAAGCGTAAACACTCTTCTCATGATCCGCTTATTGTCTTTTCTTTCCATATTCTTTATATTACGTTTATTCATTGATAATCACCAGTTTCTTGGCTTTCGACACCTTACTGCTTCCATCGCATCCCAGCTGTACACGGTACAGATAGACACCCGTCTGCAGTTTCCCATTACCCGTGGTCAAGTCCCACTCAGTGGTAAAGGCGCCGTCGGTGGTCACGCCTGTGTTCTCAATCTTCCACAGTCGGCGTCCGCTGATGTCGTAGATCTCTATCTCCACATCCACCGGACTACCTATGCGGTCGTGGTTCACGATGAAGGTGGTACTCGTACGAGCAGGGTTCTGGGTAACATTCACGTCCAGACTGCCTGGCTTGAGTGAGCGCACCACGTTGAATGTGAGCTCGGTGGTGGTGGAGTTGTTCAGGATATCCCAGGCACGGAACTTCAGTTTGTGCTTACCTGTGCTCAGCGCGGGAATACTATAATAGGTGGTTCCTTGTGTATAGGAGCCGAAGTCGTAACGGAAATGATCGTTCAGGTTATAGGTTCTCGACATCTCACCGTCGATGACCAGTTCCAGGTCATGACCGATACCATTACCTGTGGTATTCAGTCCGTCCTTGTCGGTAATCTCTGCCACGAAATACGGAGTGGTGTTCACGTCACCCCCATTCACGAAGTCGGGAGAGTTCAGGTAACAGAACACCGACGGTCCGATGGAGTCGTTCGCAGCCAATGCTGAGCCGCCCACCAGGAAATGGTCGCTGTTTCCGTTGGCTGCCTCCGAGAGATCCTCTTTCAGCGCGTAGATATTGATCAGTCCGCTCTCTCCACTGTAGTTGATATCTTTGGGAATAGCGAACGAGAACGTGAATTCACCGTCGTTCACACTACTGCTTCCGCTGAACAGCACCTTGGTACGGTCTTCGTATTGGAAAGCCCTCGTGGCTCCGTCGATGGAAGTATCGTTCAGCTGACAGGTGATGGTTTCCTTCGCATCTCTCACCGTAGCATGCAGGGTTCCCTTGAATGACGGATCTTTCACACCGTTCCTTTCAATATGTCCCTTTACCGTAGCCACAGAGCCTGCCTTCATCTCAGGCAGCACCTCAGCCATGTCCACCGGTTCTCCATTGATCTCATCGACCACAGCCTCAAGCGTTGGTACATTCAGTACCAGGGCAGGATCGCCCAACAGCGCATACTGCAGTTTGTTCACCGTATGATCGTAGCTGTACTTCGGCGTTCCGTCCTTGTCGTAGCCTACCAGCGTACTCGATAGGATTCTGTTCTTGGCCAGTCGTTGTGCCTCGCCGATGGAGTTGTACTTCCCGTTCGTGTCACGCTCGAACAATGCCTTGAGGTACTGCGTGTTGATGAGCATGTTATAATTGGTATATACCGTTCTTGTAGTACCGAAGAAAGCCACGGCTCCACCCTTGTTGTTGAACAGGGCAGCCTCACCGATATTGTCAGTCTGACCGTCAAAGGGCATGATATCACAAGAGGCGGTAATCCAAAGCGGCAGGTTCGTATTCACGAAGCTCTGGAAGTCGGCCAAGCCCAACACCCTTTCGTGCGAGATACTCGTTGCACTGCCATGACCGCAGTAGTCCATGATCAGTGCACCGTTGGCCTGCTGCTGTTTCACCAGTGCCGTTACGTCGGGATAGGTGTTACCTGTGGAAGATGATGTACGGTTGTAGGCATCCCACATCACACGCTTCACATAGACGGAAGGATTTCCTGCCGTCACGATGTCGGCAGCCGCAATAGCATCGGTCATGTGCACATTGTTATTTCCGTCATCACCCATGATCATGACTGTATTCTGCCAAGCTCCTGCGTTCTTGTTCTCGATATAGCTCACCACCTTGTCAACCATGGTCTTGGCCTCTGCCACCGTACGCACGGGGAAACGTCCTACAGCCACATCGGCACGGTCGGTTCTCTGCGGGTTACCACCCTCACCATCGTCAAGATAGCAGAAGAAATTCTCGTCCACATAGCAATACACCCTGTTGAACGAGTTCTCGCTTTCGTGACACAGCAGGAAGTCGTCAGGACTATAGTTCTTCCATGTCCTGGTGTTCATGCGGTTATCCCAGGCACAGTCGCCGAAGAGCAACAGGTAGCGAGGCATATCCGCATCGTTCTCCGCCCTGTCGTAGAGCATCTTCATATACCGACGGTAGGCATTTGTGTCAGGTGTTCCGCTGGAGAACTCATTGAACAGCTCATCGGCTGGTACAATCCGAACCTTCAGTCCGTCGTATTTCTCATGGCATTCCTTCAGTCGTTCAGCCTGCTGCAGGAAGGTCTGCGAGGCAGGGATGATGATTACCATCTGATAGCCTTGGTCGGCATGGAGGTCCTGGTTGGTGATGTTATACACATATTCAGGTTCCGGGAACGACTCACTGCTGAGTTTCTCCACAGGACGGTAGCCTCCGGCCATCGCACCGATATAGTCGAGTCGGATGTCACTTCCTTCCTTGTTCGTAATCTTCACGGTGTTCACATCCCTAAAGCCCTCGATATAGAAGGTGGCTCCGCCGGATGTACCCGTATCGTAGCTTCTGTCGCTCAGTGTCAGGGTCATCGTGCCCAGCAGCGAATCGTTCATCTCGATGCTTGCCGTGGCTCCCTTACTGGTTGACAATGCCACATACAGACAGGTCTCATCGTCCCATCCCGTTCCCTGCGGTCCTGCTCCCTTGATGGTATAGGTCTTTGATTTCCCCTCTACGATGGGGTCGTCTTCAAAGAGGTTCCGTCCTCCCTCGAACCACGCAAAGTTATCCACCTCATGGAGCGTGTGGTTATAGTCGGCTGACGGGTAGAACGAACCCACGAAGGTTGCACTGTCAACCGCCAAGGGTTCCGCATCAGTCTCTGTCAGGAAATAATAGCCGTAGTCGGAGAAGGGGTTCCGTGTACGCTGCGGATAGTAGCTGCTCCAGGTCACAGGACCCTGACCGTGGAAGAGTCGTCGCCCGTTCACCGTACAGGTAGGCACCTCTTTCAGGTCGTCGGTCTCAGTCAGATAGCTCCCTGTGATTCTCTCAGGTTGCAAGGCGCCACCATATCCGTAGATCTTTACCTTATTCAAATTAGAGAAGCCTGCTTTCTTGATGAGTGCGTCGGTAAGCTGGTAGATTCCTGATTCAGGAATACGTATCTTCGCCCATTTGCCGCTTGCCAGCACGGAATGTTCCGCATAGCGTGAGGAAGCAGCCGTGGCACGAGTCTCCACATTTTGCGCATGGACTGTTGCATTTGCCTTAGCCTCGATGTTGAGCATGAAGCTCACCATCTTCATCCATTTCCCTTCGCGCACCACTATGGGCGAGAACATGATATGCATGACGCCACATTTCCTATCAACCACCTGTTCAGTAACGATTACGGGCAGTTCCTGCGGCTCATGTTCGCACAATTCCTTGCAGCGTTTCGCATCTTCGTTGCTCATCGTGATGAACTCTGGGTATTTGATGCTTACCGTGTAGGTGGAATCGCCGTAGTTCTTCCCCAGTTCCATCGTATGTACGAATACGGGCAAAGTCTCCCCTATCCTCACCTCCTCGGCGGTCAGGTTAAAGAACAACTGCCGTTGTGCCTGCAAACACAGTGCACACAACAGCATAAGCGTACTTACTATCGGTCTGAGTATTCTCAAGTCTATCAATTATTTCACGTTCATTTCCAGCACCTTCCGTTCCTCCAGCCATCCTTCCAGATGGTCATTGATGCTGACGGGTCCTACTCCTGCAGGGGTTCCCGTATAAAGAATGTCGCCAGTCTTCAGTGTAAACCACCTGCTGATATAGCTGATCAGCTCATCCACCTTGTAGAGCATATCGCTGGTACAGCCCTCCTGAACGGTCTTGCCGTTGATGTCCAGGTGGAAATGAATGGCCTGGATGTCGCGGAACTTCTCCACAGGCACCCACTCTCCGATGGCTGCAGCCCCGTCGAACCCTTTGCAGAGGTCCCAGGGTTGTCCTGCCTCACACAGATTCCGCTGCAGGTCGCGTGCCGTAAAGTCTATTCCCACCGTCACCGCATCATAATACCGATGGGCGAAACGTTGGGAAATACCCTTTCCTAAGCGACAAATGCGTACTACCAGCTCCGTTTCGTAGTCAATCCTTCCCAGTTCCTCGGGCAGGAACAACGGCTTCTTGTCTTTCAGTAACGACGAGTCGGCCTTGGTGAAGATAACTGGAGCGTCTGGTTTATATAACGCACCATGTAGCTCTTTATTGTGTTGGAGGTAATTCATTCCTACGGCAAATATCTTCATATCTTGAACTATTTATTGTAATTTGACGGTGCAAAGATAGTACAAAAATCAGTATGTATCAAGAAATAGCAGACAAAAAAAGAGGCAGGATTTTCCTGCCTCTTCGTCTCAATGCTCACAATAGTATGAATGGGATTACCGCCAATGCTTGAGCATCGAGAGATGGGAGTCGTAGAGTCGGCGGCGTTCGATTTCCGACTGATTGTCGGGATTGGGCATATGACTGACGAGGAAGTCGAGCAAGGATTCTTTGTCCTTGTATGTGAAGTTACCATCTGCATAGCACCATTTACAGTAGTCTTCGTTGAAACTTCCATCCGTCTCACGACTAATCATGGTATCGTCCGTCAACGGCATTCCGCAGCATTGGCAGTACAAGATCTGGGGTGAACCAAGCAGCGTATTGATGGATACACCAAACACTCTCGACAAGGTCTTCAACTGTTCAGTATCGGGCTGTGTCTCACCGTTTTCCCATCTGCTTACGGCCTGGCGTGTTACATGTACTCGTTCAGCAAACTGCTCTTGCGTCAGATTGTTTTTCTCTCGAATGCTTCTGATGATTTCTTTTGTCTCCATATATTATTATTACTTGATGATTTGACGGTGCAAAGATAGTGCAAAAACCAGTACGTGTCAAGAAACACAAAGTTGCTTATTCTTAATAAAACAAAAAACCGGCACTGCCCATGGGGCAATGCCGATTCTTTCTATAGTAGTAAAAATGTTATTCTGCTACGAGGGTGAAGCGCTTGAAGTCAACAATCTTCAGCTCCTTGTCCTGAGTAGCGAGCCACTGAGAAACAGTAGCCTTGTCGCCATCACCGAACTGGAACTCCTGGTCAACCAGGCAGTTCTCCTTCAGGAACTTCTGAACACGACCCTTAGCGATGTTCTCGATCATCTGAGCAGGCAGGTTAGCAGCCTTCTCGGCAGCAGCCTTCTCCTTCAGCTCGCGAGCCTTCTGAGCCTCCTCTTCAGTGAGCCAGCCCTTCTTGATGTTGCTCTCGATATGATCCTCGCTATCCACCAGGTTCGGGTTGATACCGTTCTTCTTCAGAACAGAGTCAACATACTTCTCTACCTGCTCTAGCTTGGTCTTCTCCACAGCAGTCTTGTACTCCTCATCGAGTACAGCCTGGGGAACGCTCTGAGCATCGAGAGCCACCGGCTTCATGGCAGCTACCTGCATAGCCAGCTTGTGACCAGCCTCAGTAGCAGTCTTGTTGGTCTGAACCATGGTAGCAAGTGTGTGCTTACCCATGTGGTCGTACACCTCGATATTCTCGCCAGCGAGTGTGAGGTAACCATCCAGTTCCATCTTCTCACCAGTGATACCTGAACGCTGAGTAACAGCGTCGGCCACCTTCTGACCGTCAGCCAGTGTGAGTTCCTTCACCTCGTCGAGGCTCTGGCACTTGTTAGCCACGGCAGCATCGAGGATGCTCTGTGTGAGTGCGATGAAGTCAGCACCGTTAGCAACGAAGTCGGTCTCGCACTTCAAGGCGATAGTAGCGGCAAAGCCGTTCTCAGCCTTTACGAGAACACAACCATTGGAAGTCTCGCGGTCGCTGCGCTTAGCGGCGATAGCCAGACCGCGCTCGCGGAGCAGCTCCTTGGCATGGTCGAAATCACCCTCAGCCTCTGTCAGAGCCTTCTTGACATCAGCCAATCCGGCACCTGTCATGGCGCGAAGCTTCTTAATATCATCAATTGAAATTGCCATAATAACTTTAATTCTTCAATTATATAATTCTTCTATTCTTTAATTACTCAGCAGCTGGTGCTTCCTCGGCGGGAGCCTCAGCAGCAGCTTCCTCAGCGGCAGGTGCCTCCTCAACGGGAGCCTCAGCAGCGGGAGCCTCTTTACGAGCACGACGTGCACGGGGCTTTGCCTCAGCAACTTCCTCAGCCTGCTCCTTAGCAGCCTTCTCGTCAGCGCGCTCAGCCTTGCGCTCCTCGAGACCTTCAGCGATTGCTGTGCAGCAAGCGTTCAGGATTACCTCGATAGAGTCCTTAGCATCGTCGTTAGCGGGAATCATGAAGTCGATGTCGTTGGGGTTGCTGTTGGTGTCAACGATAGCGAACACGGGGATACCCAAGCGCTTAGCCTCTTTTACAGCAATGTGCTCCTTCATCACGTCGATCACGAACAGGGCAGAGGGCAGACGGGTCAGGTCGGCGATAGAACCGAGGTTCTTCTCCAACTTGGCACGCTGACGGCTCACCTGCAGGATCTCACGCTTTGAGAGGTTTCCATAAGTACCGTCGCTCATGAGCTTGTCGATGGTAGCCATCTTCTTCACAGCCTTGCGGATGGTGGGGAAGTTGGTGAGCATACCGCCCGGCCAACGCTCGATAACGTAAGGCATGTTCACGGCTGTAGCCTTCTCGGCCACGATGTCCTTAGCCTGCTTCTTCGTAGCAACGAAGAGGACCTTCTTACCAGACTTAGCGATCTGCTTCAAGGCCTCAGCAGCCTCGTCGATCTTTGCCACAGTCTTGTGCAGGTCGATGATATGAATACCGTTGCGCTCCATGAAGATGTAAGGAGCCATAGCGGGGTTCCACTTGCGCTTGAGGTGACCGAAGTGACATCCGGCCTCGAGCAACATGTCAAAATTTGTTCTTGCCATTTTCTTTCTTAATGTTTTAAATGTTTACTTTCTTTTTAATTCTTGTTAGAACCAACCCATGAGTAATTAAATTGAAAATTGAAAATTGAAAATTGAAAATTATACAATTCAAGTCTCATTGGTTTAGATGCTAAACTGTTCAGTTCAAGATTAACGCTTACTGAACTGGAAGCGACGACGAGCCTTCGGCTGTCCCGGCTTCTTACGCTCAACCTCACGACTGTCGCGTGTCAGGAAGCCCTGATCCTTCAGTTTCTTCTTATCTTCGGCGTTGATCTTTACCAGTGCACGGGCAATGGCGAGACGCAGAGCCTGGCTCTGACCTGTGAAACCACCACCGTCGAGATTCACCTTGATGTCGTACTTCTCAGCAACGTCCAGCAGGTTCAGCGGCTGCTTCACCACATACTGCAGGATGGCAGAAGGGAAATACTCGGTAATATCTTTCTTATTGATTATAATCTTGCCTGTTCCTTCACTGACGTAAATACGTGCAATAGCACTCTTACGGCGACCTAATGCATTAATTACTTCCATCTTGTCTTATTATTTTAACAGGTTAATATCAATTGCCTTGGGCTTCTGAGCCTCATGGGGATGCTCTGTGCCATTGTAAACATAGAGGTTGTCGAGCAGCTGACGGCCCAGACGACCTTTAGGAAGCATGCCTTTAACAGCATGACGCAGGATACGGTCCATACCGAACTCACGAGTGCGGAGCTGTGCCGGTGTGGTGAAACGCTGACCACCAGGATAACCTGTGTAGCGAGTGTAAACCTTGTCGGTCTCCTTCTTGCCAGTGAAATAAGCCTTCTTGGCATTGATGATGATCACATTGTCGCCGCAATCAACATGCGGGGTAAATGTGGGCTTGTACTTACCGCGAATCAACTTCGCTACCTTAGAAGCGAGACGGCCCACTACCTGGTCGGTAGCATCAACAACCACCCACTCCTTCTGTGCTGTTTCCTTGTTAACGGAAATAGTCTTGTAACTTAAAGTGTCCATTGATAATGAATAAAATATAAAAACGTTTCTAATACGGATATGTCGCCATCCGACCGCGCCTGGCTTCACGCACCTGGAAGCGAGCAGACTCTCCGCCTGCCAGTGAGCAGCGATTCACAAACCACAACGACGGCATTCCTGCCAAGGCTGCTATTTACACGCTACCCTCGGGGGTTCATACGGCCCCACGTAGAATCGGGTTGCAAAGGTACTGATTTTCTTGGGAATACGTATGACTGTCACGGAGCGTGCGTAAAAAATTATGATTATTTAACTAACCGATAGACTAAAATCACTTTGTTGGGTTGCAAGATCCATTGAAAAGCCTTACCTTTGCAACAATGATGCAGAAATAACGAAACTATGCAAGCAATCATCCTGGCGGCGGGAATGGGCCGCAGACTCGGCGAATATACTAAGGACAACACGAAGTGCATGGTCCCGGTAAACGGCGTAAGACTCATTGACCGACTGCTCCACCAACTGAGCAACCTGGAATTGAGTCGCGTGGTTATCGTGGTGGGCTATCAGGCAGAGAACCTGAAGAGCTACATAGGTACGCGCTATGCCGACCAGCTGACCATTGAATACGTGGAAAACCCGGTATATGATAAGACAAATAACATCTACTCTCTCTGGCTGGCTAAGGAACGGCTGCAGGAAGACGATACGCTGCTCATCGAAAGCGACCTGATCTTCTCCGACCGTCTGTTCCCCATGATTCTGGAGAATCCTTATCCTAACCTCGCCCTCGTGGCAAAGTATGAGAGCTGGATGGACGGTACAATGGTGCGCATCGACACCGACAATAACATCGTGAATTTCATACCCAAGCAGGCCTTCGACTATAATCATGTGGATTCCTACTACAAAACGGTGAATATCTACAAGTTCAGTAAGGAATTCCTGAAGAACAGCTACGTGCCTTTCCTGGATGCCTACACCAAGGCGGTGGGCGACAACGAGTATTACGAGAACGTACTGCGTATCATCACCCTGCTCGACAACAGTAACCTGAAAGCGCTGGATATTGGCAGGGAGAGGTGGTATGAGATAGACGACAAGCAGGATCTGGACATTGCTGAGGCTTTATTTGCCGATGACCAGGACGTGCTGCGCAAATATTACGGCAGGTTCGGCGGTTTCTGGCGGTTCCCGCAGATGCTCGACTACTGCTATCTGGTGAACCCTTATTTCCCCAGTAAGCGTTTGAAGGATGAGCTGCGCAGTAACTTCGATACGTTGCTCACGGAATATCCCTCAGGCATGAAGGTGAATACACTCATTGCCAGCAAGAGCTTTGGCGTGAGCGAACCTTATATCGTACCAGGAAACGGAGCTGCAGAGCTCATCAAGGTACTGATGGAGGATATCACAAAGTTCAAAGTTCAAAGTTCAAAGTTCAAAGTAGGTTTCATTCGTCCTACGTTCGAGGAGTATCCCAATAGATACGATAAAGACAGTCAGGTTACCTTCGTGCCCGATAATGAGGACTATCGTTATACGGCCGATGACTTAATGACGTTCTTTGCCGACAAGGATATACAGACACTGATGCTCATCAATCCTGATAACCCCACAGGAAACTTCATCCCCAAGACGGATGTGCTGAGACTGGCGGCATGGTGCGAGGAGCGAAACATCCGTCTGGTGGTTGACGAGAGTTTTGTGGATTTCAGTAAGGACTACGCCACCAACTCCCTGCTCAGTGATGCAATCCTTGAAACCTATCCCCACATGGCGGTCATGAAGAGTATTTCCAAGAGCTATGGTGTTCCTGGACTGCGCTTAGGTATTCTTGCCTCTGCCGACAAAGAACTCATTGCCCGTATTAAAAAAGAGGTGTCGATATGGAACCTCAACTCGTTTGCCGAGTTCTTCATGCAGATCTACAATAAACATGAGAAAGACTACTTGAAAGCATGCGAGAAGTTCGTTGCAGAGCGGGATGCGTTTGAACGCCGGCTGCGAACAGTTCCTTTCTTCCGCGTGATGCCCTCACAGGCCAACTATTTCCTGTGCGAGGTACTGCCACCCTCTACGGCAAAGGAGATTGTGATCTATATGCTGAGACAACACAATATCCTGACGCGCGACTGCAGCGGAAAGCCTGGTCTTGACCCGAAGAAACAGTATATGCGTATTGCTGTGCGTAACCATGAGGACAATACCCGTCTGGTAGATGCCCTTCTACAATTCTCATGCCGATGAAATACAGGGCTTGCATCTGCGGCGGCGGTAACCTGGGACATGTGGTGGCAGGATTCCTGGCAGCACAGGATAACTGTGAGGTGAACCTGCTGACACGACAACCGGAACGCTGGCAGAGACAACTGGAAATCACAACTCCCGAGGGGGAGGTGTTGAAAGGACAACTGCAAACGGTTTCTTCAGAACCTGCCGAGGTGGTAAGGGGAGCAGACATCGTACTGCTCTGTCTGCCGGGATTCTCCATCGCCAGTGTGCTCCGTCAGATTGCCCCTGCTCTCTCACCGCAGACCACCGTGGGCAGCATCGTTTCAAGCACGGGGTTCTTCGAGGAAGCCCTGCACATCCTACCCGAGGGAACACCTCTGTTCGGTTTCCAGCGCGTTCCTTTCATCTCACGAATGGAGGAATACGGGCACTCGGCGCACTTACTGGGACGACGACCGCTGATGCGCATCGGGATGGAACGGGTTGTGAACAGGGAACGACTGAAGGAGCAGTTGGAGGAGCTATTCCACATTCCTGTGGAGGTGCTGGGCAGCTACTATGAGGCAAGCATCAGCAACAGCAATCCTATTTTGCACCCGGCACGTCTCTATACGATGTGGAAAGACTGGCAGCCGGGTATCACCTACCCACGAAACTGTGCGTTCTATGGGGAATGGACCGATGAGGCCTCGGCCATCTATATCGAGATGGACAAGGAACTGCACGACCTGCTGAAGGAGTTGCCAGTATCTGCCGACTGTCTGCCAACGGTGCTCGACTACTACGAGAGTCATGATGCACCCTCTCTTACCCGTAAGCTACGGTCGATCAAGGCGTTCCAGGGTATCCTGTCGCCGATGAAGGAGACTGCCGAGGGCTTCGTGCCCGACCTCCGCAGCAGGTATTTCACAGAGGATTTCCCCTACGGTCTTAACCTCCTGCGGCAGTTAGCTAAAGAAAAGAATGTCAACACCCCTACCATGGACGAGGTGCAACGGTGGGGACAACAAATGATACGATATGCAGACAACAACGATTGACCATCAGGCACTGCGCCAACGCTTCAACCCCGACGGCTCCCAGCTGCGGAAGCACCAGCTTCGCATGCTGGAGATACTGGTGGTGATCGATAAGATCTGCCGAAAGCATCAGATACCTTACTGGCTCAGCAGCGGTACGCTGATTGGGGCTGTACGTCATAACGGCTTCATTCCCTGGGATGATGACCTCGACATTGAGATGATGAGAAACGACTACCTCCGGTTACTGGAGGTGCTGACTAAGGAATTGCCCGACTGGCTTGCACTGCAGACGGACGAGACTGATCCGAACTATTTCTTCTTCTATGCCAAGGTGCGCGACCGTCGCTCGCTGCTGAACGAGGGGAACAACTACGACCGGATGTGGAAGGAGCAGGGTATATACATCGATATCTTCCCCATGGAAGAGCATCCCATCTGGCTGCACAAGTTCACAGAGCTTTCTGTAGGACATATGTATAAGGTGTGGCGAAAGAGTAAGGATGATGCCAAGGCCATCAAGCGGGTAAGACGCATCTTCAACTTCAACAACCGCTATGTCTTCCCCTTCCTCCGCAGATTTCTTCCTTCGCATGATTCCTCGACGCAAAGTCCCCCTCCCTATGGAGGGGCTAAGGGTGGCTCCACCCTCCTCACAAGCGGCATGGGCATTCCCTACCACAATCCGCGCTTTGCCGAAGACATCTTCCCGCTGGCCGAGCATGTGTTTGAAGGGTATCAGTTCCCTGTGCCACATGATTATGATCACCATCTGCGCTGCATCTATGGTGACTACACGCAGTTGCCTGATCTTGATACGATCCATCCGCATGTCAATCATATAGAGATCTATGACTAACGATACTGAATCACTGAAAGAGAAAACTGCCAAAGGACTGTTCTGGGGCGGTATGAACAATGGCGTGCAACAGCTCATCGGACTGGTGTTCGGCATTATTCTCGGACGACTGCTGTCGCCTGATGATTTCGGTATGATGGCCATGATCACCATCTTCACCGTCATTGCTGTAGAGCTGCAGAGCAGTGGTTTCAAGACCGCCTTAGCCAACATGGAGCATCCTACCGACAATGACTATAACTCGGTGTTCTGGTTCAATATCGCGGTGAGCCTCTGCATCTATGTCATCCTGTTCTTCTGTGCACCGCTCATCGCCAGCTATTATCACCAACCCGCACTCACCCCTCTTTGTCGTTATGTCTTCATGAGCTTCGTGTTCTCCAGCTTCGGATTGGCGCAGTCGGCCTACCTCTACAAGAACCTTCGCACCAAGCAGCAGGCAAAGAGCGGTATGGTCGCCATCATCATTTCGAACATCATCGGTGCTGTGATGGCATGGAAAGGCTTCTCCTATTGGTCGTTGGCCACACAGAGCATCGTTTATGTACTGGTAATCACCCTGATGTACTGGCATTATTCCGACTGGCGACCGAGATGGCACTTTGATCCGGAGCCCATCAAGCGTATGTTCCCCTTCAGCTGTAAGATCATGTTCTCGGCCATCTTCACACAGGTGAACAACCAAATTCTCAACATCCTGCTCGGACGGTTCTTTAAGCCCAAAGATGCAGGAAACTACAACCAGGCTTACCAATGGGACTACAAGTGCTTCAACCTCTTGCAGGGTATGGTGCAGACAGTGGCCCAACCGGTATTCGTTGATTTGAAGAGCGATGGAGAACGGCAACTCAGGGCTATGCGCAAACTCATCCGCTTCACCGCCTTCCTCTCCTTCCCCCTGCTGTTCGGCTTTGGCATGGTGTCGCATGAGTTCATCATCACTGCCATAGGCGAGAAATGGAGCACCAGCGCCTCCTACCTGCAGCTGCTTTGCATTGCCGGTGCCTTCATGCCCATTAACACCTTATTATATAATATGATTATCAGTAAGGGGAAGTCAGACACCTATATGTGGAACACCCTGGCTTTAGGAATCTGTCAGCTCATCCTCATGCTCGTGCTCTATCCCTATGGGGTGCGCACCATGGTCATCGGATACGTCATCCTGAATTCCTGCTGGCTGTTTGTATGGCATCACTTCGTACAACAGCTCACCGGCTACCGTCTGCTCTCCTTACTCAAAGATATTGCTCCCTTTGCCCTATGCGCCTTGGGAACCATGCTGTTAACCGCCTTCATCACCCGCGGAATACAGAACCTCGTCCTCCTGCTGATTGTCAGGGTTATCCTGGCTGTCATCATCTACTACCTCGTCATGCGGATTGCCGGAGCCCAGATCCTGAAAGACTGTATGCAGTTCATCCTGTCGAAAACCAAAAAACAAGCACCATGAAACACCCTGCTAACATCGATGTAGCCGTATTGATCCTGTTCTTTAACCGTCCCGACCACCTCAAAGAAGTGTTCGATGAAGTAAGAAAGGCGCGGCCCTCCCAGCTGTTCCTCTATCAAGATGGTCCGCGGGGAGAGCGTGACATGACTGGTATTGAAGCTTGTCGGAAGGTGGTGGAGGACATCGACTGGGAGTGTGAGGTGCACCGCAAGTATCAGGAGCGCAACTATGGTTGCGACCCCTCGGAATACCTGTCGCAGAAATGGGCTTTCTCTGTTGTTGACAAATGCATCGTTCTGGAAGATGACGATGTGCCGTCACAGTCGTTCTTCCCTTTCTGTAAGGAGCTGCTCGACCGCTATGAAGATGATGAGCGCATCTGGATGATCTCGGGGTTCAACATCGATGAGGTAACCCCAGACACCCCTTACGACTATTTCTTCACGCAGACATGCAGCATCTGGGGATGGGCTTCGTGGCGACGAGTAATCGACCAATGGGACGGAAAGTATTCGTTCCTCGACGACGATTATGCCATGCAACGTCTTCGTGGTGTGGTTCATGCGCGTAAATACAGGAACGAGTTCATCAAGATGTGTTATGACCACCGTGCCGCAGGGAAGGAATTCTACGAGAGCATCTTCTGGTCGAGCATGATCCTGAACAATGCAATGGCCATCATGCCTACCCGTAACCTGATCAACAACAGAGGACTGACCTCCGACAGCACCCATTTCACGGGAAGCATCTACACCACCCCTCGGGCTTTCCGCCGTATCTTCACCATGAAACGCCATGAGCTCCAGTTCCCCCTCCGTCATCCTCAATACGTCATCGAAGATACCAGCTACAAGGACCGTCTCTACCGCATCAATGCCTGGGGACATCCCTGGTTGAAGACTAGCCGTTCCCTTGAGGAGCTATGGCTGAACCTCCGTCATGGTAACTTCAAGCAAATCGGACAGGCCATCAGCAACCGTTTCCGTAAATGGACAAAGAAGAAAAAACATTTCTGATTATTTGGCAAGAATAGGCCATGTCAGATAACGATGGAGCCAATAGCCATGATAGAGCAGTAAATAGACTGTAATGGCAGCTATCAGTATCAGGACAACCAGCTGCACCCACCGATGATTCTCTTTCAACAGCCACGCTATGGTAAGCGGTACCACAAAGAGCCAATGGGCAGCCATGATATACACCTCGTTAATGGCAAAGCCAAGAAGCACATGCAGTACGAGGTTGAAAGCCAGCACACTCATCAGCAGCCACAGGAACCGTTCTTTACGTCCCCACCAACCCCCCAACAGGAACAGGAGGAGGATGACGGCCTCCACGACATACTGAACAGGCCATGTATAACGAACAATAACAGGACGTTTCATCAAGATATCTCCTAACAGATGCTCACGGTGCAGCTGAATAGACTCACCGAACACATTCTCCACTAGGATATCCAGGCGCGACACATCCGTACCCACCCATTCCATCTGTTCCCCGATGGGGTTTTCTTTCTCCGACGGCACCTTGTCGGTGGTGAGGTTCAGTAGGAAGGCAAAGGTCAGCATACAAATAGAAGGTATCACTACTGCCTTCAGAAAAAACGCTTTCTGGAAGAAGCCACGGCCGTTGACAAATAGTACACAAAGGAAAACAATGGCTCCATTGCTGAGTGTCACACCTGCCACCACCACAAACGAACAGATGGTCTCCCAGATACTGAAATATTCCCCTTTCCGTAGTTTCACCCCCGACCGGTACAGTATATATATAATAAGGAATAACGACAGACAGAAATGGTCGGCCACCAGAACCGTCAACCAGATATACGCGCAACTGAAGAAGAAAGCGGTAAGGAGGAAAGCGGCAAGACGGTCAACCCCCACTACCTCACGCAGGATCCTGTGCATGAACAGAAAGGTATAAAAGGCGCAAAACACTAATAAGGCACCCATCACCAACTGTGCACAGTTCACGGTGGTGAGCTGTTCCAGGAGTCCGTTCAATAAGGAGAAAGGATACATCAGAAAGGCCAGCAACGGGTGTCTCACCACATCATATCCCTGATGCCATTCCGACAGCACCGCATAGCTGATGGGATCGAAGCCCGACATGTGGTAGTTTCTCATGAACGTGTTCCAGCTTTGTTCACTGTAGTCGGCAAACAAACCAAAGAACTTCTTGATCATCAGATACTGAAACGACAGGATGAACACCAGCGCATACACCGCCGGCCACCGCTCTTCCTTGGAAACACACAAGTCCTTCATCATGTCAGCATATATTGAGTCAGCAAGTAGCCGTTATGAATCCACAGATACACCGCCAGCAGCAGTACAAGCGTGCGCACTGACAACCTCATCACCTTCGTCTTCGCTTTCAGCAGATAAGCCATGGCAATGGGAATAGCATACAGGTAATGCGGCGACATGATATATATCTCGTTGATGCCGAAGCCCAATCCCATGTGCAAGGCCATATCAACAGCCATGAACGAAAGGGTGAGCCAGAGGAACCGTGAACGCCTTCCACACAAGATACCCACCAGGAACAGCAGTACGGCAACAGCCTCAACCCCATAGTTCCACCAGTGGTCATACCTCACGATGATAGGTCTTCGGCGGAACACATCCCCCAAGAGATGCTGCTCGTGTAACTGCAACGACTCCCCGAAGAGGTTCTCCACCGTAGTCTCCCAACGCGAGGTGGTAATATCCGTCCACCGCATAAACTCCCCCTTGCCGATGGGCTTACCGGTATAAACGCGTTTCTTCACAGTCGGTTTCACAGGAGCTGCCGCCGCCATGGTATCCCCTTGAGCCTTGCGGATGGAATCCTTTCGGGCAGTCTCCAACCGAAGCACCCTCTCCTTTTCCCTCTTCTCTTCCCGCTCCTGTTTCTTCTGCGCATGGCGTGCCTTTTCCTTCTCCACTACGAAGGTCTTGTACTCCCACCGACAGAACAGCCACATCAGAAGGGCAGGCACTGCCACGGTCAGGATAAGGTTCTGCGGACGGAAGAAACGCTTCCCGTTCACAAACAGGTTCGCCAGGAACACCTTGATACCGTTGTTCAGCGAGATACCTGCGGTGAAGATGAAGAGCCAGATGGTTTGTGAACGCTTCATCTGTCGACCCTCCTTCAACTGCCTTCCTGCCAGAAGAAGAGTCAGCAGGAGCATCATCATCGAAAGGATGAAATGATCAGGCACCATCGTGGCCACCATGATATAGGCAAACGAGAAATACAATGTAGAGAGAAGAAGAGCGTCTGTCTTGCTCAAGCCTACGATTTCACGGAAGATGCGATACAGGAACAGGAACGAATACAAGGAGGCCGCTACCAGGATCAGGGCTGTCATCACTTGCACCCCGTTCAGTCCCGTCAGCGCCATCACCCCCTGGTTCAGCAGATATGGCAGGTACATGAAGAAGGCGAGCAGCGGATGGCGATACACGTTATAGCGTGTCTCCCAATCAGACAGCACGTAATAGGTGATGGGATCATAGCCCGACACACGGAACCTCCCGATGAACAGTTTCCAGTAGTCATCAGCAGGACGCATAAACAGGTCGCCATACTTATAGATGGTCAGCGCGTTCAGCAGGGCAAACACCAGCACCACCGCCAGTGCCAGCCACCGTTCCTCACGACGGATCTTGAACATGCGCAATATCTCTCTCATCGTTTCAAAAAGAATCTAACCAACAGGAAATTCACGGGCACGCAGATACAGAACATCGGGATGGGAGCCCAAGGCTTACTCACGCCCAACCAGAGGAAGAAGTTCAGCAGTATCATCTGCAGTAACCAGTTCACCACATGCGACAAGGCGAAGCCTGCCCCGCGGCGCACATTGGCCTTCACGCGGAAGGTGTAATGGGTAGAGGCAATGAAGTTGAACACGAAGCTGACCAGATAACCTATGGTCATTGCCACACTGGGATTCAGCCAATGGATGAGCACCCAATAGACAGCATACTGGATGAACGTGGCAAGCACGCCTACCACGCCGAATCGGACGATCTCACCCAGTCGGTCCTTATCTAAACGGTTTATAATACCCTTCATTTGCATAGTCCAGCATCTCTTTGTCACCCCTACTGTCACCATAGGCCGTGAGCACCATCTCCTTACGATCAGGATACAGTTCCTGCAGTCGTACCACCTTCTGCTTCCCGAAGCAGTTCTTGGTAAGGAACCGTCCTGTCAACCTACCCTCCTTCACCTCCACTTTGGTGCAGAGGAACTTCATCGACGAAGCCAGCTCACCAAAGAACGGGCGCACCCAGTCCTCTACGCTGGCGCTCACCACCACCACCTCCGTGTCGGCCTCATTCAGTAAGGTGCGTATCTTCTCCAGTCCTGCAGCACGCATGATGGTGGCCTTCGACTGCGCAAACTGTGTGCAGTAGGCTTCAAACACCGCCTCGGTCATTCCGGCGAAGCAATAGCTGAACACCTGTCGTTTCACCTTCCAGTTAGGATACAGTCCCAACTTCATCGCCACCAGCTGGAGCGAATAGCGTAGGAAGCACTTCAGGAATTCCTTATCGCCCTTGACGAAACGGATGAACTCCACGAAAGAGTCGCGCCGTGTCAGCGTACCGTCGAAATCAAATGCATACACTTTCATTGGGGACAAAGGTACAAATAAGCGGGAACAAAAGCAAATTATCTCCAAAATATTTGTTGGTGTCGAAAATAATCCCTAACTTTGCCACGGATAATTAAAGATTAGACAAGGTAAGGGATTCCGACTCTGGCAAAGGAAGTCGGAATTCTTTCTATTTTGCTTACTTTTTGAAAACAACTAAAAATAAATAGATTATGGCTTATATGTCACAAGAAGGCTACGACAAACTGGTAGCCGAACTGAAACGATTGGAGAGCATCGAGCGCCCGAAGGCTTCTGCAGCCATTGCCGAGGCCCGCGACAAGGGCGACTTGAGCGAGAATAGCGAGTATGATGCTGCCAAGGAGGCACAGGCAAACCTCGAGGATAAGATCAACCGTCTGAAGGTGCAGATCTCCGAGGCAAAGGTGGTGGATGTGTCGCGCTTGAGTACCGATGCTGTTCAGATTCTTTCAAAGGTGGAGATGACCAATCTGGCCAACAAGGCGAAGATGGTCTATACCATCGTAAGCGAGAGCGAGGCAAACCTGCGCGAAGGAAAGATTTCCATTACCACCCCCATTGCTCAAGGTCTGCTCAATCACAAGGTGGGCGACGAGGTGGAAATCAAGATCCCCCGCGGCACCATTAAGTTGCGTATTGATAAAATTACAGTAGGTTAAGGCCTACTGTAATTCCTTCTGGAAATTCTCTAGGATTTTTCCTGCGATTTCCTTGAATTCCTCTTCCGTGAGCTGAAGTTTTTCACGACGGAAATCAACATCTTTCTCTGATTGCATAGGAATTAGATGGATGTGGGCATGAGGCACTTCCAATCCTAATACCACCTGAGCTACCTTCTTGCAAGGGAAGGCGGCCTTGATGGCCTTTGCCACTTGCTTGGCAAATACCTGGAAGCGGGCTATCTCATCATCTTCCATGTCGAAGATGTAATCTACTTCCCTACGAGGGATTACAAGGGTATGACCCTTCACCAACGGATTGATATCAAGGAAAGCATAGAACTCCTCGTTCTCTGCACATTTGTAGCTGGGAATCTCACCTGCAGCAATCTTACTAAATATATCCATATTTTTTTAATTTATCAAACAAAATCGTCACCGTATTTAATCTGCGCCTCACTGATGTATTTACGCACCAGTGCAGATGAGTCTTCCTTCTTGCAGATCAGTAATACATTATCTTGTTCAGCCACGATGAAACCCTCAAGACCGTGGATAATACCCAAATGGTCTTTGGGGAGTTTGATGATATTGTCACTACTGTTCTCGATAATGATCCTATCGGTGATCACCACATTATCATCATCACTCTTCTTCATGCTCTCGTAGATGGAATGCCACATACCCAAGTCGGCCCAGCCGAAGTCGCAGTTCATCACATACACCTCATCATTGCCGTCGAGCAGTCCTGAGTCGATAGACACATTGGGATACGACGGGAATTTCTCCTCGATGAACAGCAGTTCCTCTTCGAGTGTTACCTCTTTGGCTTCGTCAATCTGCCGTAGCACCTTGGGGAAGATATGGTGAAGGCAATCACGCAAGTGTTTCACGTTCGACAGATAGATACCTGTATTCCATAGGAACTCCCCGCTCTCCATGAACATCTGCGCAAACTGGCGGTCGGGTTTCTCTGTAACCGACTTCACCTCGAACACCTGCTCATTGTCCGTTGTGTTTCCTTTCTGGATATAGCCGTAGCCTGGTTCGGGACGGGTGGGCTTCACGCCCATCGTCAGCACAATATCCTTGGCGGCCACCAGGTCGAGTCCTTCACTGATATTCTCTAAGAACATCTCCTCCTTGAACACAGCCTGATCAGAGGGAACAATCGTTATGCGGGCATTGTTATTCCTTCGCCGGATGCGATAGGTTGCCCACGCCACACTGGGTGCCGTATTACGGTGAATCGGTTCGCTCAACACATTCTCTGGTGGAAGGTCGGGCAGCTGCTCCAACACGTAATGCGCATATTCGTGGTTCGTACTTACATAAATGTTGTCTATGGAAATCAGCTTGGAAATTCTGCTGAAGGTGCTTTGTAATAAAGTCTGACCTGTTGAAAAGAAATCAACAAACTGCTTTGGTTTTTTCGAACGACTGCAGGGCCACAATCGGCGACCTTTTCCGCCGGCCAGAATCACACAGTAATTGTCCTTGTTATATGTTGTCATGATAATGATAGGTTACTCTATGTATATAACGGCACTAAGATATACATTTATTGTGGAGTAGGCAAATAAAAAGTATGATTTTTAGAAAATTTGGCAAAATAGCGGTTGTTTGCATCGGTTTTTTGCTCGATTATTTGTTCTTTGGCTTCGCCGAAAGTACTCCCGTTAACTACGTTTTACTCTGTCACGACTCAGCCATTCAAACTCGTTTGACGGCATTCGCTGCTCCATCGTATCGGAAATAAAAACAAAAAAAAACGCTTTTTGTTTTGTATTTCGCTCACTTATTCGTACCTTTGCACCCGCATTGAAGCCCAGATGGCGGAATCGGTAGACGCGCTGGTCTCAAACACCAGTGGGGCAACCCGTGCCGGTTCGACCCCGGCTCTGGGTACAAGGCTTGAAAGAAGTGTGTTGACTATTAATTAGTTACAACACACTTCTTTCTTTTATTATATCATTATCTCTGTGAGCAACGTAAAATCCTTGTTTTGATATTTTAACACCTTACCAGTGCAGTATTTCCTGTTTTCGGTGTTTATAAGAAAACATTTACAACAAATATAACACAGATGAAAACAATGAAAATCAGGATTTGCGCCATCGCCTATGGCCTTTGGCCGAAACATCTCATGCTCAGGAAAGCTATTCAAGCATCACTTTCCTCTTGCTTAATCGGGACTTTGATGCTGCTTGCTACTTTCCCCCTCGGCTCTTGCAGCGACGACGATGACAACGACAAGGACATCACCAAGGTGATTGCCATGAGTGTTTCCGCAGAACCGGGTGTTATGTACGATCTCTTCGACAGCATGGGGGAACATCCCATCGAGTGCATGCGAGTGATGACAGAGGACGAGCCGGGACAATGGCAGAACCTGCCCATCAGCGGCATCAAGGGTTTTACCTACGAAAGAGGGCATGAATACGAGCTGCGCGTAAAGCGAACTATTTTGGCCAATCCACCGCAGGATGCCAGTAACCGCACCTACGAACTGGTGCGCATCCTAGACGACAAGAAAGTGGAAGAAGTGGCAGAGCCAGCAGAGGAAGTAGTAAAGAGTGAAGCCGACATAACATATGAGCAGCAGTGCCCGGTAGAAAAGTATGCCATAACCAAAGGAGGTGAATATGTGGTGGATGCCGATGGTAAGATGACATACGCTGATGGCACGCCGACACCTGAATTTGACAAGCATGCACAAATCTACTTAGAGAACATTCTCGACAAGAGCCATCCACTATGGCAGGCAGGTGCCCGTTATATGGCAACATACGCTTACATTCTTTCACCCATTACCGAAGAAATACGCCTTGTGCCCAGCACTCATTCCGGCTTCCTCTTCAAGAACATACTTACCGAGAGCGAGATGGCATACATCAAACAATCGATGAAACAGGGCGAAACGCTGCACTACTACCTCATCCTCGCCAATGTGTATAAGCGCGGTATACAAAAAGTGGGGTTCACTATTAGAAGATAGTGTATTCAAAGTCGTCGAACACGGTGAAGCCCATCTGTAGCAGGCTTTGGCGGCTCTTTTCGATGTCTTCCGCTGTGTTGTAGCCGGGGATATGCGGTAGGCGCAGCATAATATTTCCTTTATCTGAATGCTGTCTTTTGAGCCATTCAAGGTTCTCCACAACGAGGTGGTTGTCGCTTCCTGTATATTTACAATAGATCTCGGGGTTCATGTCTTTCACGTCCACTACCCACTGGCTGACCTTCGGAAACAGCTGTTCCACCAGTTTATTGTCCACGTTAAGACTCGTTTCTATTGTTATTCTCCACTCTGACGGCATCTTGTCGGCGAACTCGCAGATAAAGTTAGAGCGCAGGCAGGGCTCACCGCCGCCGAAGCATATGCCGCCACCCGTTGCCAGAAAGTAAAGATGGTCAACCATGACCTCGCTAAGCAACTCGTCTGTTGTCAGCTCGCGCCACACACCATTGGGTTCCTGGCAGCGCCTGTTCAGGCAATAAGCACACCGCAGTGGGCAACCGTGAAAGGCCACCAATGTGGTAACTCCTTTCCCGTCGGTGGCCAGCCGATGCCTGTTCAGTCCGATGAGTGGCGCTACGCCTGATGGGTTTGTGTTATCTGCTGTGGTAGTAAACGTCATCGGTGCGTACAACAATGACCTCCCCCATGAGGTTATCGCTGACTTCGTCAAAGATTACACGATTGGGGTTCTGGCTTTTCATGATAATCTCTTTATTCTCGTACCCTACATAGGAAAACATAATCTTGCTCCCAATGGGGGCCTCGATGGCAAAACAACCGTTGATGTTTGTTACCGAGTATAGTGGCTGTCCTTCTCTTGTGATGGTGACTCCTATCATGGGGAGGCTGTCCTCGTCAAGTACCTGGCCGCGCCATACCACTCCTTGTTCACCTTCACGTAGCATCGAAGTGACGGTTATAGTGTCCAGTTGTACTGAGTCTGCTAATATTTTGGCCTTATGGGCAGGCGTTTGTCCCTGTGCTTGCATGGGATGTAGTGCCGACAAGGCGACCCCCACCACGGCAACTGCTTTGCCCAAGCGTTTGCGTAGCGAGAGCTGTTGCTCAAGATAACGCATTTCCTGCTCACATCGCGGACAGGTGCCAGCACATGGCCCTTTGTGAGTACATTCCGTGGGTTCATAGCTGATGCCGTTGGCCTGAGCAATGGCCAAGCGTACATTCTTCAGCGTCCTGCAGGTCTCTTTTCCTTTCATACAAGTACATTATTACATGACAAAGATACGATAAAAACATCACATATTCCCGTTCTCTTGCTCTAAAACCATCTTAATTCCACATTTTTAACAGTCTCCCACCTTTCGGTAGCTTTTAAAGTGGTGCTAAAGAACACCTGTCACGCAACAAGGCTGGTTAGGCATAGTTATAAGGCTGATTAGGTATAGTTATAAGCCTAGTTGAAGGGTATTATAAGGCTTATAGGAATTCAAAAGTAAACTAACGTCGTAAAGGTGTGAAGGATGTGAATAAACGAATGCTCCGCTAATACGCCTAATTGTCTTATGATCAACAGGTTGTTGGCGGAGCAACTTACATCGTTCATCGTCTTCCTTGAATACTTACCCAATTCACGGATAATCTCGACTCCTCTCATAACCACATTAAATTCCTCCGCCCTTATTCTTCTGGTAATCATGTGATTACACTAATATGGCGGAGGAATATCTTTTCTTCTACAACGGGTCACAAAGTTATAAGCCTAGTTACGATGGGTTAGAAGGCTGATAAGTGGGTGAAAGTAGGCTGATAACTGGGTGAAAGTAGGCTGGTTGGATTTCACCCCTAACTCAGTTCTAAACTTCCCCTGTAAACTTCCCAACGAAAAGGATGACACCGGAGGAGGATTCGCGGATGACATAGACGAAGGGACGGTTGGCGTGGAAGACGGCCTTGCGGGGTTCTTGGAGGGCAGAAGTAGTTAACACTCCTGCTATCGTTACTGCGGCTGCCTCTGAGCCTTCCTCGTTCACCTTGATCTTTGCCTTCTGCCGCATCATGTTGATATAGACGGGTTGTTCGCACATGTTGGGAATCTCCGACTGTTGTGGGTTAAAAGCTAAGCGAATGCCCATCTTATTCAGGAGTCCTATCAGGTTGTCTTGAACGTCATCCGTATCGGAGGAAGTCTCGAAGCGGGGCAGTTTTAAATCCACCTCATAAGGTCTGGAACTATAAAGAGGTGTAAAGACATCATACTGCATGTTGACTACCGTTTCATCCTTGTCCCTCCCTGTTGGAGCAAGATAGTCGATAACGTCGTTGGTGGTCTTACCCTCTTCAGGTAGCATGACGCACATGCTCCACATGCCATTGCCATAAGGAATCTCAACGGCTGAATAGATGTCGTTCTCCATGTATCTGATCAGCACGTTCTGGTGCATCATGGGCAGTGTGGTGGAACCGTTCTCCTTCTGGAACTGCTCTTCCTTGGTGTCCTTCGGGTCGAACTCCGAAGCCCAATTGGCCTTGAAATAGATGGCATTGAGCAAGTAAGACATCATATCGGGGTTTACTGCATCCAAAATGGTGGGAATCATGCCCTTCGTCTTTTCTTTACACCAGCCATTGATACGACCCAATGTACTCGGTGAAGAGAAGTCGAGTGCCTCGGCCTTCGCATCGTAGTAGGTCGTCATATCCTTCTCGAACTGCTGCTTCAAGGTGTATCTCTTGTTCAGGAAGATGGCGTTGGCAATGTCCAGCGTTACCTTATTGTCCACCTGCGGCAGGTTGTCGATGAGGTTCTTGCAGTAGTCGTTCACCGCCTGGATGCCTCCTCTGTGGAAGCCAAGCACCTGTTCCAGCTCCTGTTCGGTCTGCCCCACTGCCGCATCGTTCACCATGCCTAACACATAGGTGATGCTGAGCGGTGAGTAGATAAAGCTCTTACCGCTTTTATCCGTTTCGTTCACCGTCTTCAGGAAGTTCAGTGTAAACAGGTTATTGTCGTTGGCGAACGCCCTCTGTGCCTGTGTCAGCTGCACCGGCTTGGGGTCTGCCACCATGTTCACCATTTTCTTGGTCGTACCAAGATCCAACACTTCCTCAGAAGAGGAACACGACAGCAACAAACTGCTCATTGCCATCATGGTTATTCCGTAAAACAATTCCTTTTTCATATTCGATAATTTTATAGGTTCATCTGCCTTATAAATACGAAAAAGGAAAAATCTTGCTTGGGGGAGAGTTAAGGTTTGTTAATTGGTGTGTTTTTGTGGAATGTGGAGTGTGGAGTGAGAATAGTACTGAGATACAGTATTCATATACAGAACCACTTGTATTTGAAGCATATCTCATTCCACACTCCACATTCCTTCCGCACTCCTCATTCAAGGAGTGTGGAAGGGAGCGTGGGCATAGCACCGTTTTGGGTGCAGACGAAGGCGGAGACTTCCACGGCCTTCATGTGGGCTTCGGGAACCGACTTGCCGTTCAGGATGGCGGCGCAGAAGGAACCAGTGAAGGAATCGCCAGCACCCACCGTATCGGCCACCTGTACCTTGGGCGTTTGCTGGAAAGACATCACGCCTGGCGTGAAGACGTAGGAGCCGTTGGTGCCACAAGTGAGCACCAGCATATCGAGGTTGTACTTACCCAGGATGAGCCAGCACTTGTTCTCCATGTCCAAGCCGGGATAGCCGAACATACGACCGATGAGCACGAGCTCCTCGTCGTTGATCTTCAAGACGTTGCAACGCTGCAGCGACTCACGTATCACCTCTTGGGTGTAGAACTGCTGACGCAGGTTGATGTCGAAGATCTTCATACAGTCGGCTGGTGTGGCATCGAGGAACTTATGGATGGTTTCCCTGCTCACCACGTTGCGCTGCGCCAATGAACCGAAGCAAACGGCACGACAGTTACGGGCGATGTTCTGGATATCCTCGTTGAAGGGGATATTGTCCCATGCCACGTTCTCCTTGATATCGTAGGTGGGAATGCCCTGCTCGTCGAGCTGCACCTGCACGGTTCCCGTGGGATAGGGCACCCGAGGCAGCATACAGTTCAAGTCGTGCTCCTTCAAAGCCTCGATGGTCTCATCGGCCAGCTTATCCTCGCCTAACGCACTAATGGCAATGGTGTTGTCGCTACCTAAGAACTGACCTGCATGATAGGCAAAATTGGCAGGAGCACCACCCAGTTTCTTACCTTCGGGAAGTACATCCCAGAGGACTTCTCCGAGTCCTACTATATAACGTTTCTGATTCATTGTTCTATGCGGTTTTTAGTTGTTTGATATAGGTGAACAGATATACGACACCGACAGCCATGACCAGTACGGCACCAGCCTGTCCCATAGCGTCGCTCATGAAGCCCATGATGAGCGGGAAGATGGTTCCGCCGAAGAGACCCATGATCATCAGACCAGACACCTCGTTCTGCTTCTCGGGCATAGACTCAAGAGCGGTGGCGAAACACATGGAGAAGACGTTCGAGTTACCGTAGCCTACGAGGGCGATGGCGGTATAGAGCAACCATTTCTCCGTTCCGAAGAACAGTCCGCACATGGACAAGGCCATCATGATGACACTGATGATGAAGAAGGTGCGCATCTTCAGTACACGGAGGAAGAACGAGCCGGTGAGACAACCAATGGTACGGAAGATGAAGTAGAGCGAGGTGGCAAAAGCCGCATCGTTGAGCGACATGCCGAGTCGTTCCATCAGGATCTTCGGAGCGGTTGTATTGGTACCTACGTCGATTCCCACATGGCACATAATACCCAGGAACGACAGCAGTACGATGGGTGTTCCCAAGAGCTTGAAGCACTCCACGAAGGTGGAAGGCTTACCCTCGATAGGGGGCTCCTCGATGGGGGTAACGAAGAGCAACAGGGCTGAGAGTATACCTACGACGAGGAAGATGCCGAACAGCACACGCCAGTCGAGTCCGAACTCAGGAATAAGTTTCGTAGCACCCCACATGGCCAGATAAGGAGCCGAGAACGAGGCGATGGCCTTGACGAACTGTCCGAAGGTGAGGGTTGAAGCGAGATTACCGCCACCCATGACCGTTGACACCAGCGGGTTCAGGGATGTCTGCATCAGCGCATTACCGATACCTAACAGCGAGAAGGCCACGAGCATGATACTGAAGTTCTCGCCGAAGAGCGGCAGCAGCAGGGATATCACAGTAACCACCAGCGACAGCAAGACAGTCTTCTTTCGCCCTATCTTGTTCATCAGCATACCCGTGGGAACGCTGAAGATGAGGAACCAGAAGAACACCAGTGAGGGGAACACATTGGCCATAGAGTCCGACAATCCGAGGTCTTCCTTCACATAGTTGGAGGCTATGCCCACCAGATCCACGAAGCCCATGCAGAAGAAGCATAGCATCACTGGGATAAGGTAAATAGATTTGTTCTGTTTCATGATTTTGATTGTTCGTTATTTCGTATTTTACTTGATCTCATAGATGGTGGCCTTGCCGCCCTTCACCTTGATTATATTATAAGGCTCTGAGGGGAATACGAGGTTGGTCATCACCATCTTACCTTCAGCATCGAAAGCCTCGATGCTGCAGCGGTCGATGAAGAGGCGCAACTGCTTGATAGTGCCATAGGTGGGTGCCTCGGTGGTACAGGCGAAGTGCTCGCTGAACGACACATTGCCACTCTGGGTGCGGTCCATGGTGAAGGTTTGCTGATGGGCATCGTAGCGCATCACCACCTTCTCGCCCTTGGCGTTCGACAGGGTGATATCGGCAGAGCCTTTCACATCCACCACAATCTCGCAAGCCTCGGAAGGCTTCTTGAGCTTGGCGCCGCGGACTGCCAGCATCTCCTTCGAGGGCACCGCACTTAGATAAGTCTCTTCACCATATTGGAACAGACCGAGGTCGCGGGGGATGCTGTTGGCTGAGCGGAACTGCAGGGTGGGCACCTGGTTGGCATACTGCCAGTTAGACATCCACGCCAGTACCACACGACGGTTTTCGGGAGCGTTATAGAACGACACCGTGGCATAGTGGTCCTTTCCATAGTCGAGCCACTTCGTTACCTTCGGCATCGACTCACAGGTGAACTTATGGCCGTCGAACTGTCCTACAAAATACTGCGTAGCACTACCCCCAAACGGGCCGCCGGGGTTGATGTTGCAGATGAGCACCCATTTCTCGGAATGCTGAAGCTTCAAGGGGAAGAGGTCGGGACATTCCCATACGCCACCGTGGTTACCATACTCCTGACCGAATGACGATTCGTACTGCCATGCTTTGAGGTCGGCCGACGAATAGATCTGCATCTCCTGTCCCACGGCCAGAATCATGATCCAGCGCTTGGTTGACTCATACCAGAACACGTTCGGGTCGCGGAAGTCGGGCTTGTCGGAGGTGATGACGGGGTTTCCCTCGTACTTCTTGAACGTCCGTCCATTGTCTTTCGATACAGCCATCGACTGCACCTGACTCTGTCCGGCTGAGGTGTAGAAGGCCACCACATCGTTTCCGTTGGTTACGCAAGAGCCTGAGAAGATAGCACCCAGCCAGTCGGCTTCGATGGCTGTGGGCTGACTCTCCCAATGTATCAGGTCGCGACTGGTGGAATGGCCCCATGTCATGTTCTCCCACATGGAGCCGTAAGGGTTCCACTGGTAGTACAGATGCCAGGTGCCATCCTTGTAGAACATACCATTCGGGTCGTTCATCCAGCCATAAACGGGTGTGTGGTGGTAAAGAGGACGGAAGTGCTCGCGGTTAGTGGTGTCAAAGGAGTCGCTGTACTTCATCTCCTTCCAACAGGCAAAATCCTTGATGGCTCCCTTCGTACGACGGTCGCCATGGAAAGTGATTTCGAACAGCTTGGCATCCTTCAGCTCCACTGGGACAAAGTAGTCAACCTTGTCCACAGCGAGCCGAACATTCAATCTTTTTACCATTTCATTTCTTCCGTCCATCACGGCAATAGCCGCGTTTTCTTCCTTCTCCTGAACGGGTAGCAACAAGTATTTCCTACCCTGGTCAAGTTTCAGCATAGCGTGATTGTCGCCAAGAATGAGCACTTCCTGGGCTTTCACGTTCGCTGCCATCAGTAAGATGGTTATCATTATCAGCAGTTTTTTCATATTGTTCGTTTTAATAGATTACGGTGTATATTACCATATCCTGCTCAGCGGTCGTACCTGGGCACTACCCGTGGCGTTGGAGAACGAGAGGTGGTCGTAGATAGACTGTGGGAAGACGAGGTTCGTCATGGACATTGCTCCATCCTGTGTGAGGAGCTCCACCGACGACTGGTCGACAAACAGATCGATCACCACGTTGTTTCCTTCCATATTCAGCGGAGCCTTCATCGATGGGATGGAGAAGCTGCCGTTGAAGTCGGTCCTACCTGTTGCTGAGGTGCGATGAACCGTTAAGGAACGGTCGGAGGCATTGACGTCGAACACGAACTTCTCGTCGTTGCCGTTGCTGAGGGTTACGGTGGTGTTCTGATCCATGCTGACCGTGATGCGCAGCTGGTAGGCCGACTTCTTCGCATCGAGCGGTAAGGCATCGGTGCTGACGGTCTGCCACTGACCGGCAATCTTGTCGATTTCACTGACCACAGGACAGCAGAGCAGGGGCTTGCCGTTCAGCTCGGTGAGCTTCAGCTCGCGAGGCAAGGTCATAGCCGACCGCCAAGGTGAGCAGGGCACATTTCCAGCATAGTTCCAGTTGTTCATCCAACCGATCATGATCTTACGGTTGTCGGTATTGCTCCATGTAACACCTGCGTAGTTGTCCATACCGTAGTCGAGCCAGAGGGGATAGTTAAGGTCATCGGCCTTGAACTCCTTACCGTCGAAGCTACCCACGAAATACATGGTGCCTGAGCCGAGTATCGGACCGCCGGGGTTGACGCTTACCAGCAGTACCCACTTGTTGCCGAACTGGATAAGGTCGGGACACTCCCACTGCAGACTGGGTCGTCCGGGGAGGTCGACCACGAAGGTACTCAGATGCGTCCAGCTCTTCAAATCGGTTGAGCCATAGAACTCTACTCCTCTCATCCAGCCCTTGGCCAGTGCCATTACCCATTGCTTGGAGTCGGCGTGCCAGAACACCTTCGGGTCGCGCAGGTTATCGTCGTTGTTCCTGATGACAGGATTACCGTTGTAGCGGGTGAACGACTTACCGCCGTCGGTTGAATAGGCAATGCTCTGCTGCTGGGCTCCGGAAGCCGATGTGTAGAGGGCTACCATCGCTCCTGCGCCAAAGCCAGCGGTATTGTTCTTGTCGATGACGGCAGAACCTGAGAACACGTCACCTAACTCATCGCGGGTAAGGGCAACAGCCTGCTCCTTCCAATGAATCAGATCGGTTGACGTTGCGTGGCCCCACGACATGTTACCCCAGTCGTTTCCCTGCGGATTATACTGATAGAACAGGTGATACGTCCCATCCACATATACCATACCGTTGGGATCGTTCATCCAGTTCTTGGCAGGCGTGAAGTGAATCTGCGGACGGTATTGCTCGCTGTAGCTGGTCTGTGTAGGCTGCTCAACAGGCGTTGCCGGCTGTTCAGGCTTCGGATCGTCAATCAGCGGGTTATAGTCCTGCTTCGGGTCATCCTTCGAACAGGCAAGGAAAAGGAGCAACAGGGCCACCCCCAGTCCCCTCATCAGAGAGGGGAGGAGGCAGTGCTGTACTTTTCTTAAGTCTGTTTTCATTGTGATTCTTTTTATCTTGTCTTCAGATACTCTAAGCTGTTCTTAGCCAATGTGAGAACATTGTCCTGATAGATATTGTTCTTCGGGTGTGCACTCTTGTCGGGCGTACCGTCGGCATTCTTCATAGAGAACTCGCAGCCGCCGTTACCGATACAGAGGAGCGTGCCCTTGAACTCGGTGTTACCTTGCTGGGCTTCCCAGACGTTCATCTGACTAACCCACCAGATCTGACTGTCCCAAGTGCCGAGCGGATAGACGCCGTAAGTCTGGGTACACTGTGTGTAGCAAGCCTCGTCCTGGTTACCGATACCGGTCCACAGACTGGGCAGGTTGAAGTACAGACAGTTGTGGTCTTCTGTCCAACCCGGACCCTTGAAGGCGATGAGCTTCGTGTCGGGAGTGGTCTCCACTTCCAGTCCTTTGTAGATAGGATGCGTTGAGTGGTCCTTCTTGAACTTATGGTCGGGATTGAGCTCTACAGCCATCTTCCAAACGTCGTTGTTGATGCCGCCCCTACCGAAGCCGAAGGCATGGTCGTTGCCCTTCATGTCGTCGAGGTTGATACGTCCCAGATGACCGGCATATACGGTGGCATGACTCCAGAGCAACAGTGAACCGCCCTCCTTGTACCATTCCCTGATGATAGGTGTGGCAGCCTCTACATCGGCTGGGATGTTCCATACGTCGCTTTCGCTCACGTCTTCCAGATCGCGCAGCCAGAAGAGTACACGGTACGGCTCTACGGCGTCGGCAGAGGTAATGCTGCTGAACGGCACGAACTGTGCAGTAGGATAGGTCTCGTGCAGCCACAGCCAAGCTGAAGCCTCATCATCATCACCCTGCTCAACCAGTTCTTCGGGAGTAGCATAGATGCTCAGGAAGCCGATAGCGGTCTTACCGATGCGGAGTGACGATCTCGTAGAGAGTGATGTACCCTTGTCGTTCTTGGCCACCAAAGCTACTTCCCAGGTGTCGCCTGTCTCCACGTCGTTGATGACATACTGAGTGGTTGAGCCGGAGAGGGTCTCGTTGATGGTGCGCTTGCCATTGGTGGCGGTGAGCTGGATGGAAGAAGCATCGGGAGCCTTGTCCCATACTACCAATGCATCGTAGCCACCAGCCTTGTCAAGCTGACTCATCTGTACGCCGCTGATGCTGGTAGCACCTTCGCGCAGATAGTTCTTGATGACACCTGTAGAGAAGTTACTGCCATCGGTGAGTTTGAATACATACTCAAACGGTACGTTTGTTGGTACGTTCTTATGGATGTAGCTGTTACCACTGACGGTCTCGATTGATGAGAGTGTTCCGTTACGGTAGGTAGCCACCTGCATACTGCTGTTCTGAGACGGCCATGTCCAAGTGTAGTCATCGCCAGTGAGCTGACCGGTAATCTGTGCTGCATCGGGGGCAGCAAGCTTCATAGCCTCGCGGTCGATGTCCTTGTCCTGACAAGCGGTCAGGACAAGAGCGAACATCGCTAATATAATGAATGATAACTTTTTCATATTATTGTCAATTTTAAATTGTCAATTATCAATTTTCAATTTTCAATTTAATTATATCCCTTGTTCTGGGTGTAGAGACCAGGCACATAGTAGAGCTGGATGTAAGGCAGCGGGAAGTACTCGTTCTTGCCCGGTGTGAAGTGGGCATCCTTGTAGTACTGAGCATAAGTCTGACCGTCGTAAGACACGTCTTTCTCTTTCTCGAAGAAATTGTTCAGTGTCTGTGAGGCAATACCCCAGCGGCGAAGGTCGAAGTAACGACTGCTCTCCATGGCCATCTCCAGACGGCGCTCCCACTGCAGACACTTGCGGGCTGTTTCCTTGTCCTGGAAGTAGCTGGTAGGATAAAGGGCAATCTCGCACTGGTCGGCTGCATAAGCGATGTGCTTAGCTACAGAGTTCTTCGCACGGTTGCGGATATCGTTGATAATGGTGCGGGCCTCTTCCAAGGCACCTGTCTCGATGAGGGCCTCAGCACGCATCAGCATCACGTCGGTGTAGCGGAACACGTAGTCGTTCATGGCGAAAGCCTGCCAGGGGTTGTCGAAGGTCTCACCCTTGGAACGCTGCGGCACCTCCTTCAGTGAAGCATAGTAGCCATAGGTGTTAGGATTACGTGAGTTGTCCTTGGTCATAGTATATTCCACCTCGTATTTGTAGGGGAAGGTAGGAATACCTACTGTGTGGAAGAGACGCGGATCCCACTTCTGTGCGTTAGGAACACCATTGGTAGGATAAGCTGTCTCCTTGTTATAGTCGTCGAACATGGGCAGACCGTCCTTGGTCTTGAAGGCGTTCACCAGGTTCTGGGTAGGCTTATGGAAGTCCCATCCGCACGACCACATACCCCAGCAGCCATTCAGCATATTACTCCAGTTAGCACGACCGTACAGGGTGTTATCATCCTGATAGTCGGAGTGCTGTACGGCAAACACGCTCTCCTTGGAGTTCTTGTACTCGGGAAGGAAGATATCACCGTAGTCCTCGAGGTAGCCATACTGGGAGTTCTGCACCTCCTGGGTATATTTCAGCACTTCCTGCATATACTGGTTGTTGATATGACTCACACCTGTGTTGGCCTCATAGCCATCACCCCAAGCCATGGTCAGGTAGCACTTGGCCAGATAAGCCGCAGCGGCAATCTTGTTGGCACGTCCACCCTCAGCCTGTGAAACAGGCAACACATCGTAGGCAGCCTTGAAGTCGGCCACGATCTTCTGCATCAGCTCGTCGTGAGAGAACTCATCGTTACGAGTCTGCTCCTCAGAGTGCACCTTATATACTTCCTCGTCGATCCAAGGCACCTGGTTCCAGAGCTGGACAAGTTTGAAGTAGAAGTGGGCACGGAGGAAGCGGACCTCACCCTCGCGGATAGCCTTTGTCTTTGCGTCCATGGTCTCATTGTTCTCCAGAGAAACCAAGGCACGGTTGCAACGGCTCACTGAGCAATAAAGGTGGTACCACAGCTCGTCCATATGGTCGGGGGTAGAGGCTGTCAGTGTTGACCATACCTCAACAGAGTGATAGTTCGTATCGGTTGTTCCTGAGCCACCCTTCATGGCATCGTCGGAAGAAACATCGGCATAAGGCCAGAGGTTAAACGGATAAGTGTACCAGTCGTCGCCAAGCTTGGCATAGGCTGCCGTTACCATCTCTTCAGGCTGACTCATAGCCAGATCCTCACTGATGACACCCTTAGGCTCAACATCGATGAAATCGTTGCAAGAAGTCAGCGTTCCGCAAACGATCAGACCTGCACATATTGCTTTATATATTGTTTTCATAATGATAATGCTATTAAAACTTTTATTCTTAACTTCTTTAATCCTTTAATCCTTAAATTCTTCAATTCTTAGAAGCTTGCCTGGATTCCGAAGGTGATGCTGGTGCTGTTAGGATACATCCAGCGAGGATTCTCAGGATCAGAGCAGGTCAGACTGCTACTCTTCAGGGTGAGCAGGTTATGACCAGAGAGATAGATGCGTGCACTTGTCATCTTCAGCTTCTCGATAAGGCTGTTCGACAGGTTATAGCCGATCTGCACCTGACGGAGCTTAGCATAGGAACCATTCTCCACGAAGTAGGTAGAAGCACGGTTTTCGTTTCCGGTATTGTTGGTTGTCAGTGCAGGGATGCTACTGCTGGTGTTGGCTGTTGTCCAAGCACCCAGCATACGGTTACCCTTGTTAGATCCTGCATCGGTGATGCTGTAGAAGTCGGTCTGGAACTTCTGGTCGTTATACACATCCTGACCGGCAACACCCTGCCAGAACATGTTGAAGTCGAAGTTCTTGTAGCTCAGCTCCACGTTCAAACCCCAAGAGAAGTTGGGCACCGGGTTGAAGATCCAAGTCTGATCCTGCTCGTTGATGATACCATTACCATCGAGGTCGGCATACTTCAGACCGCCCACGCGGGCATTCTCCTGACCGCTGGCCAGCACTTCCTCACGGTTCTGGAAGAGACCGTCAACCACGTAACCTACAATAGAGCCGTAAGGATGCCCAGACTCTACGAGGTTCTCCTTGGCGGTATGTACATACGAACCGGTTGTCGTCTCGGGCAGGTATGTAACCTTAGAGCGGTAGAAGTCGAGGTTACCGTTGATGTTGTACTTCAGACCGTAGGCTGTGGTGTGACGATAGCCAAGGGCAAGCTCCATACCCCAGTTCTGGAGTGAAGGACCGTTGAGCCAGCTGGCACCACCTTCACCCATCGAACCCAGATAGGCAGGATTGATGAGCATGTCCTTTACCTTCTTAATATAGGTATCGAACGTACCATATACGGAGCTGTTGAAGAGGGTGAAGTCAAGACCCGCATTCCACTGCTCGGTGGTCTCCCATTTCAGGTCGTTGTTCTGAGCCTGTGTAGCACGGAAGCCAGAGGGGAAGATACCACTGCCAGCCAGTGCGAGGTCGTAGGCTGTTGACTCATTACGTCCACCACCATAGGTGGCAGCATAGAGTCCGTAGCGAGCATAGTTGGAAATAGCCTGGTTACCAGTCTGTCCCCAAGAAGCACGTACCTTGATATCATCAATCCAGTCTTGTCCGAGGTGCTGTGAGATACGGTAACCTAATGTTGCAGCGGGGAAGGTACCATAGCGGTTGTTGGCACCGAAACGACTTGATCCATCATGACGGATAGTGAATGAAGCCAGCAGCAAGTCCTTCCAGTTATAGTCAACCTTTCCGAAGAAAGAAACGAGGTTGTAGCCCTCCTGGATACCACCTGCACGCTGTGTACCTGTGGCAGCATCGGGATACATATAGTCGTAGTTCTCAAGGGCGAACATCTGTGCGTAAGCATTTGCCCTGTCCTCGATGTCTCTGTGGAGCTCCATACCACCCAGCAGGATGAACGAATGATCCACGCCAAGCACGAAGTTATAGTTAGCTGTGTTAGACCAGGTCCACTTCACTGAGTTCTTGGCACCGAGGTTAGTCGACGGTGTTGAGTTGTTCACCACGTCGGAATGCCATGTGTAGGTCACGCTGTGAATATACTCCGACCAGTAGTCAAGACCGAAGTTGGAACGCAGTGTCAGACCCTTGATGGGCTGGATATTGATGTAGCCATTACCAAAGATACGCCACATCTTCAAACGGTTGTCGCGGTTGTGATAAAGCTCGCGAAGCGGGTTCTGACGGTCGCTCATACCACCTACCGGACCCGAGAAGGTAACGCCGTCCTCTTCATAGACAGGTACCGTGGGCGACATCTTCAGTGCGTTCTCCAAGGGCTGACAGTCAACTTGGTTAGAATAGGTAATCGTAGCATTCTCGCCAATGGTGATCATCTTGTTCACCTTGTAGCTGGTGTTGATACGACCGGAGAAGCTCTCAAAGTCGGTGTACTTCAGGATACCGTTGTTCTTTTTGTATCCGAAAGAGAAGAGAGCTGATGATTTTTCAGTAGCATTAGAGATAGATACGTCGTAGTGCTGTGCGAAACCTGTGCGAGAGATCTGTTCCAGCCAGTCGGTATCGCTGAAACGCATGGTGCGCTTAGCATTGATGTAGCCGTCGTAAAGACCGTTCACGGTGAACTGGCGCATCTGTCCTGAAGCGGGATCATAAGCACTGATAGGAGTACCTGCAGCTGCATTTAGGGTAAGACCGTAGTTGTTGGCATACAACTCAGGATCCAGTCCGTCGTTCATGGCTGCCTGAGCCATTGAGGTGGCATATTCCTTTGTGTTGGCCAGTTTCATCATGGACTGAGAGTTGTAGAACTGGGCAGTCAGACTGGCTGAGAAGTCAACCTTTACCTTATCGCCCTTCTTTCCGCTACGGGTGGTGATAATGATCACACCGTTGGCAGCGCGGCTACCGTAGATAGAAGCTGAAGCAGCATCCTTCAACACCTGCATAGACTCAATATCGTTCATGTTGAGGGTGTTCAGGTTGGTTGTTGTGGGCACTCCGTCGATCACGAAGAGAGGATCCTGCGAAGAGTTGAATGAACCGATACCACGAATGCGTACCGTACCGGCGCCTACTGGTGAACCATTGCTTGTAATGGTCATGCCCGGCACCTTACCTTGTAAGGCTCGCATCGGGTCGGTGTCGGATGAACTCTTCAGGTCTTTTGTCTCAACTACCGATACAGAACCTGTCAAGTCGGCCTTACGCTGGGTCTGGTAACCTACCACCACCACCTCGGCCAGTTCCTTTGCATTGTCTTGCATCGTTACATTCATGCCCTGCTGTGCTGGTAACTCCTCAGTTCTGAATCCGATGTAGGAGAATACAAGTGTTGCACCCTCGCTCACCTTTAATTTGAAGTTTCCGTCAAAATCGGTAATCGTACCGTTCGAGGTTCCCTTCTCCATCACTGTGGCGCCGATCACAGCCTCACCAGTTGCATCGACCACCGTTCCCGTAATCTCTTGCGCGTACATTATAGTACTCGCAAAGATGAGCGTCATGCTCATGAGGAATCTCTTTAGTCTTTCCATTTGCTTTTTTCGTTTTTAGTTAATACTTTGCTAATTGTTGAAATATGTTGCAAAAGTATCAACAAACACGCGTGAGGGCATAAAAATATCGTTCATCCCGTGCAAATTTTGTTGCATGTAACATTTTTGCCATAGAATGAACGATATTTACTATTTGTAACTTGTCACTTCCTAATATCTCCCGGCACCATACCGTATTCTTCCTTGAAACATTTGGTAAAGTAGCTGGGGGCGGTGAAGCCTACAGCATAGGCCACCTCGCTGACGCTCATATCGGAGGTGAGCAGTAGCTGGTAAGCACGGTTCAATCGGGCGGTACGCAACAGTTCAACAGGCGAAGAACCTGTTACTGCCTTCACCTTGCGGTAAAGCTGTACCCGACTAAGACTCATGTCGGCTGCCAGCTCCTCCACACCTACATCACTGTCCTCCAAGCGTGCTTCCACCACTTCCTTGAACCGGGTGATGAAAAGAGAGACATTGGTCGGCTCATCTTCTTCCTGCTCCTCTGTATCTGTAGACATAGCATCGGTTGCTAACTCCTCTTTGTGTCCACGACCAACAGAAATGCTGTCTGGTCGCATATTCCACAATGTATGCATCACGCGCGCTCTCTGCAGAGCAATCTTACGGAGATGATAGAGGTAGAAGAGCACGAACAATCCTACCAGGAGGAAGATAAAGCCCAAAGCCAGCCAGTTTACCAAGCGCTGCGCGCCAAGCTCTTCCAGATAACCATCGGCCATTGCGTGCAACTGGTCCAGCTGATTTGCCTGTCGCATCATCTCCTCACCCTGCATGAGTAAGACCTTGGCATTGTCGTGCGTCACAAGAGCCGACATCAGCATGGTCTCTTTCTCATAGGGCTGTCCTTCCAGAATACGTATAGCCAAATCCATGAGCTGGTCGCCGTGGGTGGGATAGATAAACGAAGCATCGAGCAATGAGTCGCGTACAAGCTGGATACCGCCGTCCTTGCCCGGCAAACCATCGATTCCGCAGTAGAGGGGCTTCTCCCCTAATGCTTCGCGGGCACCCATGGCCGTGCGGTCGTTAGCGCCGAACACCAAGTCGACAGGTACTCCCTCGTTGGCTGCCAGCCACTGTTTGGAAATCTGGCAAGCCGTTTCCTCGGTCCAGTCACCTTGCAACGAACCCACCACCTTGATGCCAGGCTCGTCCTTGATGGCGTCCATGAAACCGTTGTGGCGCTCTATGGCAGGTGAAGAGCCTGCAAGACCTTTGATCTCGAGGACATTTCCCTTACCGTGAAGACGCGAAACAATATACTCGCCCATCACATGTCCCATCTCGTAGTTGTCGGCACTGATAAAGGCGGTATATTTCTGCGAACCTGTCTTGCGCTCGAACACAATCACGGGAATACCTTTGTCGTAGGCCCTGTCGATGGCCGGTGAGATGGTGTTCACCTGGTTGGGAGCCACAATCAGGAGGTCTATACCCTCGTTCATCAGACTATCGATCTGCTGCACCTGACGCTCATCACTATCATAGGCTGCGGCGAACTTCAGTTCCACATTGTCGTGGAAATAAGCCCCCATCCGCAACTCTGCGTTCTGTTTCTCGCGCCAGATATCCTCAGAGCATTGCGACACTCCTATCGTATATCGTTTCCCGCCTTGGGAACACGATGACAGGGTTAGCATTAATAGAGCTACAAGCCAGTAATACTTTGTCATAGATTAGTATTTATTGAAGGTAAAAAGAGAAAGTACGGGAGTACACCATTGTACCCCCGTACCACTGTATGATTATTTAAACAGATGCGGAATGAACTGCTTCAGACCGCGGCGCCAAGTAAGCCACTCATGGGCAGTACCTGTTGACTCATAGTAATGAGCGTTGACACCCATGTCGTTAAGGCTCTTGACGAGACGTTCTGTACCAAACATCTTGTCCATACCCTCAGTACCACTCATCATGAAGAAGTAGTGGATCTTCTTGTTCAACTCATCAGCCTTGGTGAACACACCATCGTAGGCTGTCTTCACGTCGAGGTTGAAGATGGCACCGCTGAAGGTTCCCAGGTAAGAGAACTTATCGAGGTTGTTGAACACGATGTCGAAGGTTTGATGACCACCCCAAGAAAGTCCGGCCATGGCACGGTTGTCTCGATCGGTCTTGGTACGGTAGTTGGCATCGATATACGGAATCAGGTCGTTCAAGAGAACAGGATAGAACGTGTTACCATAGCTATCCATTCCTTGTCCACGACCCATCGGGGCCTTGATGTCACCACTCTCCATCACCACAATCATAGGAACAGCCTCACCACTGGCAATGGCGTTGTCCATGATGTGCTGCATGTGTCCCTGCTTGCTCCAGCCGGTCTCATCCTCACCCATGCCATGCTGCAGGTAGAGCACCGGGTAGCGCTTCTTGATGTTCTTCTTGGCATCATAGCCAGCGGGGGTATAGACCATGGCGTGGCGCCATGTCTGCTGCTCATTACTGAAGTAGTAGATGCTGCTCACCTTTCCATGCTCAATACCCTGCTGTGGACGATAGTAGTCACCTTCTGGTCCTTCAGGAACCTCGAAGCCACCAGCCTCACGGTTACAGCCGAAGAAGGTCTCTGTGGCAGGATCGATGAAGTTAACACCACCGATATTCATGAAATAATAGTGGAAGCCTTCCACCAGCGGATCAGTAACAGCCATCCAGCCACCTTTGCCGTCCGACTGCATGTCGTATTTCTTGTCGCAGATATCAAGCACTACCTTCTGTGCATCAGGAGCACTCAGGTAGAAATAGCCGCGACGCTGAGAGTCGATTTTCGGGAAGTCGTTACCGGGAACGGTGGTCTCGGCAATCTTTGCATCGGCAGGAACAACAATCTTCTTACCCGGCATCTTCGGACGCTTGGGTTCGAAGCCCAGAAAACGGGCAACGGCCTCACCATAGCGGCAACCCAGCTCACGGTAGCCTGCAGCATCGAAGTGCAGACGGTCAGGACCGTTAGAGCAGTCGTCTGAGGAAATTACCTGACTGGTATGAATGGTCTGCGGCAATTCGTCGATCTGCTTCTTGCAACCAATGCAAACACCCTGTCCGTTGGCCTGTACGATATTACCAGCGAAGAGGGGCACATCCTCGGGCTTCAGCTTCAGGTCGCTGCAAAGGGAATCATACACCTTCTGCACCTTCTTGGCCCAGTCGGGATCACCCGTATTCGACTCACCCTGGTGCATCAGGATACCCTTGATTACACCATCCTTCTGTGCCTTCTTGGCCAAGGTAACCAATCGTTCATAGGGGTTGTTACCGTATGCCTCCAGCATTCCCTTCATCCAACCTGGAGCTTCGGTTTTTACATAGTTGGCAATCTCGCTGGGCATGAAACCCTCGATCTTGATTCCGCCTACAGCTACGTGGATTACACCGATCTTGATGTTCTCGGGCAGTGAAGCCACCAAGGTACGACCGAACCAGTCGGCGGGGGTCAGACCCGTGTTTGGACGACAGAGGGGGGCCGAAGCCTCACACCATTCGCCCATCTTACGACCCTTGTCGGGGAAGTCAACGGCGGGCATCAAAAGGAATCGGGGTCCAGGACTTTCAAAATCCACAGCCTCAGGACGTGCATTGCCTTCCATGTTCGATTGTCCGAAACAAAGGAAGATGTAGAAATTAGGATCAACGGCTGCATTCACCTTTGTGAACGACAGCGCCAGTAATGCTGCTACCAGCATTGTTTTCATAGAAAATCTCATAGTTCTTATTTTTTAGTATGAATGTTTCTGCAAAGGTACTAATAAGTGAGCGAAAAAACATTTTTTTTCTTTGTTTTTTGCGCACTTATTAGTACTTTTGCACCCATGAATAAGAAAATCTTTGATCAGGCGTATGCTGAAATCAGCTGTTTTGACAACGGAACAGAGGTTACGGAATACCACGTGATGCTCCATGTGAGCGATGGGACTCTACCCTATCGCGAACAACTGGCAGCCATCGATCAAGCTTATACCAAGCTGCTGCGTGAGGAACTTCCTGGGGCCAAGACCGTTTTCAAACGCTATTTCCTGAGTGATGCATACAACCAGGCTGACGCCATTCTCGCCATGGAGTGCGACTATGCCGACTATGCCTTGTCGATTATCGAGCAGGCTCCACTGGATGGAACGAAGATTGCGGTATGGGCGTATCTGCAGACTAATGTGGAGACTCGTGCCTTGCACTGCGGACTGCATGAGGTGACCCATGGCAACTACCGTCATCTGTGGAATGCCAGCGCTCATAACCTGGCTAAAAACTCGGAGTATCAGACCCGTCTGCTGCTCAACGAATACATCATGCAGTTGATGCAGGAGGGATGCAGTCTGGCTGACAACTGTATCCGCACGTGGTTCTTCGTGAACGATGTGGATAACAACTATCCTGGTGTGGTGAAGGCCCGCAACACGGTGTTCTTCACGCAGAACCTTACCGACGAGACCCATTTCATTGCCAGTACGGGTATCGGAGGCCGACAGGCTGACGCCCATGTGCTTTCGCAGATGGATAACTATGCGGTTGACGGCATCTGCAAGGAGCAGGTACACTACCTGTATGCTGCCGATCATCTGAACCGCACCAGCGACTACGGGGTGAGCTTTGAGCGGGGCACATATATCAACTACGGCGACCGCCGCCATGTGTTCATCTCGGGTACGGCAAGCATCAACAACAAAGGCGAGATTGTTCACCAAGGTGATGTGGCTGCACAGACGAAGCACATGTGGGAAAATGTGGAGGCGCTGCTGAAGGAAGCAGGTTCATCCTATGATGAGGTGATGCAGATGATTGTCTATCTGCGCGATATGGCCGACTACCGCACGGTAAAGGCTCTCTACGATGAGCGGTTCCCCGATAAACCGAAGGTATTCGTGAACGGACCCGTTTGTCGTCCAGGCTGGCTCGTGGAGATGGAGTGCATGGCCATCAAGAACGTACAGGATGACGCTTTCGCCCCATTCTGATACCTGATTTTGTCAACTGCATTGAGCATTCGGAAAAGGAGCGCATGCAATCTGTCGGTTTGTGTATTAAAAATCATTAAATCGATGGTAATTCAAAAGTCGATTTTTTCCGATATAGCCAAAATCGCTGTATCTTTGCATCCGCATTATATATAATAAGGTATAAAACCTTATTTTTACACGGACGAATTTATCTTTATTTAAATAATATTATTATGAGAATCGAAAAAGTTCATGCAAGAGAAATCCTCGACTCAAGAGGTAACCCAACTGTTGAATGTGAAGTAACACTGGAGAACGGCGTGATGGGTCGCGCTGCAGTACCGTCAGGTGCTTCTACCGGTGAGAATGAGGCCCTGGAGCTCCGTGATGGCGACAAAGGCCGTTACCTGGGCAAGGGTGTTCAGAAGGCTGTTGACAATGTCAACAATATCATCGCTCCCGCTTTGAAGGGTGACTGCGTATTCAACCAGCGCGGTCTTGACATGAAGATGTTGGAACTCGATGGCACTCCTACCAAGAGCAAGCTCGGTGCCAACGCTATCCTTAGTGTTTCTCTGGCTGCTGCTCAGGCTGCTGCCAAGGCACTCAACATCCCTCTCTACCGTTACATCGGTGGTTGCAACAGCTATACCATGCCTCTCCCGATGATGAACATCGTGAACGGTGGTGCTCACTCTGACGCTCCCATCGCTTTCCAGGAGTTCATGATTGGTCCGGTTGGTGCTACTTCTATCAAGGAAGCTGTTCGTATGGGTGCTGAGGTGTTCCACAACCTCGCCAAGCTGCTGAAGGCTCGTGGCCTCTCTACAGCTGTAGGTGATGAGGGTGGTTTCGCTCCTAACTTCAACGGTATCGAGGATGCTCTCGACACGATCATGGAGGCTATCAAGGCTGCTGGCTATGAGCCGGGTAAGGACGTGAAGATCGCTATGGACTGCGCTGCTTCTGAGTTCGCTGTTTGCGAGGATGGCAAGTGGTTCTACGACTATCGTCAGCTGAAGAACGGTAAGAAGAAGGATCCTAACGGTAAGAAGCTCTCTGCCGACGAGCAGATCGCTTACCTCGAGGAGCTCATCAACAAGTATCCTATCTACTCTATCGAGGATGGTCTCGATGAGAACGACTGGGAGAACTGGGTGAAGCTGACCGAGAAGGTTGGTAACAAGTGCCAGCTGGTAGGTGACGACCTCTTCGTAACCAACGTGAAATTCCTTCAGAAGGGTATCCAGATGGGCGCTGGTAACAGCATCCTGATCAAGGTGAACCAGATTGGTTCGCTCACCGAGACTCTGGACGCTATCGAGATGGCTCACCGTCATGGCTACACCACCGTTACCTCACACCGTTCTGGTGAGACTGAGGACACCACGATTGCCGACATCGCCGTGGCTACCAACAGTGGTCAGATCAAGACTGGTTCACTCTCTCGTACCGACCGTATGGCTAAGTACAACCAGCTTATCCGTATCGAGGAGGAGCTTGGTAAGACCAGTGCTTACAAGTATGCCAAGCTGAAGTAATCAGACTGACAAACGAACAAACAAAAACTCCTGAGATCGAAAGTCTCAGGAGTTTTTTTGTGCCTCTCCACTGCCTATTCAGCCAATTTCATTTCCGCTGTTTACTGCAGTTTGAAAGTGACAGGAAGAGTGTACCTGACACGAACAGGTGAACCATTCTGGCGACCTGCAATCCAATGGGGCATGCTCTTGATGACGCGGACAGCCTCCTTGTCGAGGGAGGGATCCACACTCTTGGCAACTTTTACGTCGGTGATGGAACCGTCCTTCTCAACCACGAACTGTGCGATTACACGACCCTGAATGGACATCTCTGCAGCCATTAATGGATATTTGAGGTTCTGTTTGAGCCATGACATCAAGGCAGCATCACCACCTGGGAACGAAGGCTGCTGTTCCACCACCTCGAAGATCGTGTTTTCTTCCGTGTTCTTCGGAGGCTCGGGTTGTGCAATCTCATCCTTGATCTTGAGCACTTCGCTGCCCACCTCGTCAGTGCCTTCAACGTTCAAAGCACCAATGGCCTTGTTACTGTTCTCGATTTCATCGAGTTTAATTTCTTCCTCTTCATTCACCAGATCGTCTTCCTTGATGACTGGGGCGGTGAATTTGATGGATGACTTCACCTTCTCAACGATTCGCTCAGGTTCTATCTTGATCTCCTCTTTCCGTTCAACCTTTACGTCTTTCTTGTCACGAAGGCTAGTAACCTCCACGATCTGGGTATTTTCAACAGTGCGGTGCGCCTCTACCATGTTCTCTAAGGTAAGACCAAGATAGAGGAGTATTGCCAAAAGGACTACAAAGATGATGGACCAGAGGTTTCGCTTGGAAGTTTCCGTGCGAAGCTGGTAGGCCCCGTAATTCTGGTTGCGCCCTTCGAACACGAGGTCGGTCCATTCCAGTGATACTAAATCTAACTTTGCCATAGTTGTTATCGTTTTAAATGATTCGTAATAAAGTGAACTTCTCACTGGCAAAATTAGGATCCAATCAGTAAGGTTGCAAATTTTCGGGGGACTATTTTCAGCGTGTGTTGCAAAGACGGTTTTCTTACAAACAATTGAAAACCAGAGATTTAATTATTAATTTAGGCGCATTCTGAGCATATAATTGCAACAGGATTTGGTTGTTTTCCTATCTTTTAAGGCTTCCTTCTTGCTTTTACTCTTGATTTGATGGAGCGCACGGCAGAGGGACTGATGCAGAGAATTTGAGCGATGTCATCATCTTGTTTACCCATGTCCTGTAAGATTAAATAGGTGTAGAGGCGAGCGGTGAGATGATCATAGCCAGTAGTCCATTCGTGGAAGGTGGCATAGTGGCTTACAGAATAATAATCGATGAGACTGTTCTCATCATCTGCCGACGGTGGTAGTTTTCCTCCTGCAACAATATGGTCGAATACTTCCTTGCCACGACCTAAGCGTTCGTTGGTGGAACGGCGTGCGGAAGTGATTTTTTCGTTTAGGCGGTTGATTTCCTTATCGTGGGCTTCGCTTTCCTGTGACAATACTTCAATACGCCGCTGTGCCCGTTCGATGGTTTGGGCATTGAGGTCGAGAATGCTATTGTATTGTTCAATGCGCCGCCTGTTGAAATAGAGGATGGCGAGCACCATGAGGATTGCCAGAAAGAGGAGTCCGAAGAGATATGCGAGTATTTGGTAATGGCGGCGGTCTTTGGCCTGCTTTTCGTATTGATGCTGCAATTCGGTAATCTTCTCCTGTTCATAAGTATGGTGGAGTAGTTCTTTTGCTAATGTGACGAACTGCGCCATATTTGTGGCCTTCTCATGGTCGTGAATCAGTTCGTAGTTTCGTTTCTGGGTGGTAGCGCTCAGAATTTGTGCCACCAGAAAACGCGTATCCTGACATTTCTGTAGTTCGAGAATATTATCGCTGGCCTCAGCAACCAGTTCTCCTTCCTTCAGAATGAGTTCTGCCTCGGCATAGTGGTTCCCCTCACAGAGTTGCATCGCCCTACCATAATGACTGTTGGCAAGGGGAATGGAACCTTGTGGTATCTCATGATGGGTACAGCTAACGATGAGAAGCATCAGTGCTGCCGCATATAGAATTCTCCGAAACATTACTCAGAAACAAGTCGGTTAAGAAAGAATCCGCATGGCGTTACCATGCGGATTCTTTATATATAATATAAGGTGAATTCACTCAAGTTTCATCTTACATCAAGCCTTTACTACATCATCTTCCTTGATCTTACGACCCATCACCAGATAAGCAACGGGAGAAGCAATGAAGATAGAAGAGAGGGTACCGAAGATCACACCGAGGATCATGGCGAAGGCGAAGCTGCGGATGCTTGCACCACCAAGGATGAAGATACACAGCAACACGAGCAACGTAGAGATAGAGGTGTTGACGGTACGAGCCAGTGTCTGGTTGATACTCTCATTGAACAGACTCTGCTTGTCCTGCTTCGGATGCAGACCGAGGTTCTCACGGATACGGTCGAATACCACCACCTTATCGTTGATGGAGTAACCAATCACCGTCAGAATAGCACCGATGAAGGTCTGGTCAATCTCCAACGACCAGGGCACGATACCCCAGAGCAGTGAGTACAGACCGAGTACTACCAATGTATCCACAGCCAGAGCAACGATAGAACCAACAGAGAAGGCCACGTTGCGGAAGCGGAACAGAATATAGAGGAAGATAGCAACCAAGGCAATCAGCACACTGATGATAGCGCCGTAGGTGATATCCTTAGCCACTGACGGACCTACCTTCGTTGAACTGATGATAGAGCCACCCTCACGAACATCGGGGTTCTTGAACGACTCTACGTCAGCCTGAGATACCAGACCGGCTTTCTTCAAAGCGGTATAAAGGATGGTCTCAGCCTCATCGTCGGCTGTAGGACTGTTACTCTCAATCTTATAGTTGGTAGAGATACGGATGGTCTTGTTGTCGGTACCAATAGAGATAGCACCTGTGTTACAGCCCGGGAAGGCCTGAACGAGCAGACCACGAATCTCCTCCGGCTGAACAGACTTCTCGAAGGTAACTACATAGTTACGACCACCGGTGAAGTCGATACTCTTGCTCAAGCCACGAACGAAGAAGCTGATGAGGAACACCACGATAGCAGCAGCCACCAGTACGAAGGTCTTCTTGTAGAAGCTCATGAACGGGATGTGGAGGTTCTGCAGCATGTTCTTGGAGATGCTGGTGTAGAACTTCAGGTTCAGCCACTTGTCCTTGTTCAGACGGTTCTCGTAGATCAGACGTGTGAGGAACACAGCGGTGAAGAATGAGCAGGCAATACCAATGATCCAGGTAGTAGCGAAGCCCTTAACAGGACCTGTACCGAAGTAGAGCAGGATGATACCTGTGATTAAAGAGGTAAGGTTAGAGTCGAAGATAGCCGAGAAGGCATTGCTGTAACCAGCCTTCAGTGCTTCCTTGATTCCCTTGCCGTTTCGCATCTCTTCCTTGATACGTTCATAGATCAGCACGTTCGCGTCAACCGCAGTACCCAACGTCAATACGATACCGGCCAAACCTGACATGGTCAATGCCGCCTGGAACGACGTCAGAATACCCAAGGTGAAGAACAGGTTCACGATCAGGGCGAAGTTAGCCATCATACCAGGGATGAAGCCGTACATCATCACCATGTAGATCATCAACAGGATGAAGGCAACGATGAATGACATGATACCCTGCTTGATTGACTGGGCACCCAGTGTAGGACCAACCACCTCTTCCTGTACGATACGGGCAGGAGCAGGCATACGACCAGACTTCAGCGTGTTGGCCAAGTCCTTGGTGGTCTCAACGGTGAAGTTACCGGTGATCTCAGAGTTACCGCCAGAGATCTCACCATTTACACGAGGAGCTGAATAAACAGCATCGTCAAGAACGATAGCAATAGCCTTACCTACATTAGCCTTGGTAAGGGTTGCCCAACGACGGGCACCATCGCTGTTCATGGACATGCTTACGCAAGGAAGACCAGTTACATGATGGAACTCATCCTTGGCGTCAACGATTACGTCACCCTCTAACGGAGCACGACCGTTGGTACCAGTCTTCTTCAAAGCATACAACTCATATACGTTCTTGCTGTTGACCATATCTGAAGGAGTAGCACCCCAGCAGAGTTTCAGGTCTGACGGGAAGATCTTCTGTGCCAACTCACTGTAGATATACTTGTTGATCTCGGCAGTATCACGAACATTGGCATAAGCCACAACGCTCAGACTACCCTGGGGAGCCAGCGACATCATGGCGAGCAGCGGGTGCTGCTTCTTCAGTTCAGCGATCTTTGCCTCGTCAGTTACAGCATCGGCAGTCTTGTTAGCCTTGATGTCCAGCTTGGGAGCATCAGCCTTTACCGTATCCTCCTGAGCCACTGCAGCAGAATCAGCTGATGTCTCAGCGCCATTAGCCAGCAGACGCTGGTCGAGCTGAGAGAAGTAAGAAGTAATCTCCTGACTGTTATAAGTCTCCCAGAACTCGAGGTTGGCACTACCCTGGAGCAACTTACGGATACGCTCCGGCTCGCGGATACCAGGCATTTCCACCATGATACGTCCCTGCTGACCTTCCAGTTTCTGGATGTTGGGTTGTACCACACCGAACTTATCGATACGGTTACGCACCACGTTGAAAGAGTTGTCGATGGCGGTCTGCACCTCATCGCGCAGAGCCTTCTCCACCTCTTTGTCAGTGCTCTGAGTAGAAACCTTGCCCTTCAGCTGCTGAGTAGCGAAGATCTCTGCCAGGCGATGACCCGGTGCATTTCTGTGATAAGCGTCGATAAACAACGAGATGAAATCACTCTGACTTGTCTCCTCTTCTTTCTTAGCCTCCTGCATAGATTTCACGAAAGCCGGGTCAGTCTTGTGGTCTGCCAGTACTTCTACTACATCAGGAACACTGATTTCGAGGATGACGTTCATACCGCCTTTCAGGTCAAGACCCAGACCAATCTGAGTCTCCAAGCACTTCTGATAAGAATAGACGCCCAGATACTTCACAGAGTCCTTGTAGTCCTGCTGTGCAATCGGGTCTTGGATCTTTGCTGCCTGACTGTCATAGTAGCGTGTAGCTGCTGAGAACGACAGGTAGAAGATACTTGCCAGTGTCAGTAAGACGGCTGTACAAATAACGATACCTTTGTTTTGCATTTTATTGATGAATTGTTTTTAATTATTATTTCACTGTTTATCAACACAATTTTGCCATTCATTTTTCAACGAACGGCATTATGAGCGTGCAAAGATACATAATTTTTCACATTCTCGAAAAATTTCGGGCCGTTAATTATTGATTTTTTGTGATTTAAGCCCAATTTTTAGCCAACAACTCACTGGATGATGGTCGCTAACGTTGATTTTACTGTCCACACGGCACTGGTATGGAACAATATCTTTCGAGCATAAGATATGGTCGATACGCACACGGATGCGGTTGTGGTTGAATGTCCATCCGGGCCAGTTACCTGTAGCCACAAAGCAGTCGGTCAATCCTTCGGCAATCGTATGGTGGACATACGACAGCGGGTTGTCGTTGAAATCACCGCAAACAATGATGGGATAATGTGAATGATGACGAATATACGTTGCCACCTTCCTGGCCTGCGGTGCTCTGATCTTAGAGGCCTCAGCGAGTTTCTCCATCAGCAGTTTCGACTCCTTGCCTGCCAACTCACGGTTTTGCGAGCCCTCGGCCATTTTCTCAAAGTTCTCACGGTCTTGTAACGACAAGTTATTTGATTCCAGATGGTTGTTTATCACAATGACCGTATCGTTCTTGATTTTCAGATAGAAGGCCGCGCTGGTGTTCAGACTATTGCCCAAACGGATATGCTCCTGGTTGATGATGGGGAACTTGCTGAACAGGGTAAGACATGAACCGCCATGTTCGTTTCTGGCCGTATCAGCATACTGGTAGATGTGTCGCAAACTGGCAGCCTTCTCTCTGGTCATATAGGCTTCCTGCACACATACCACATCGGCTCCGCTGGCACCTATATACTCCAGGGCAGGATAAATAACTTTTCCTTGTGCATCAGTTTCCTTCTTCATGGAACCATCCACGTTGTAGGTCATCACCTTGATGCAACCCACAGGTTTCTCACTCTTCAGGTTCAAAGGACAGTATGTTCGCACGGGTACATAACATATAATAATACCAAGAAGGGAAACAAGGGCTCCTTTGGGATAGAAGAGCAACCAAAAGAAAAGGAAAAAGATATTGATGACGAGGAATATAGGGAAAGACAGACAGGCATTCGACAGGATGGGGAACGATTCAGGATTGAGTCTTCCAGAATAGCCCACCAATAACATCATGATCACCGTGGCCACATTAGCCCCGATGATCAAGTTTCTCGTGAATGTCTTGATTGTCTTGAGCATGCAATAATATCAGTTCCCACTCTCGAAGAGTATTCGCTTCTCCTCGTCCGTCAGACTATCATAGCCGCTACGGCGTATCTTGTCGAGGATACGGTCTATCTCTTGTTGGTTGGTTTTCTCTGTAGATGAGTCCTCTGTATGACGGGTGGAACGGTCGTCCTGACGATTGTTTCGTGGTGCGTCCGCATTCCTATGACTGCGGTTCTCCCAGTTGGTACGCAGTTTGTCGAAGAACTGCTGACCGTTGCTTCTTCCATATCTGTCGCTCTCGGGATGCTTGCGCCAATAGCGTATCATCAGGAAGCCGAAGAGCATACCGCCAAGATGGGCAAAGTGAGCCACGCTGTCACCAGGAGTAGCCAGTGCCGAGAACAGCTCAATGGCGGCATAGATACCCACGAACCATTTCGCCTTGATGGGAATGGGCAGCGGGAAGATGAAGATGCGTTCTTCGGGGAAGATCATGCCAAAGGCAAGCAAGATGGCATAGATAGCACCAGATGCACCCACAGTAGTCCATGCGTTCAGTACGGCAGAAGAATTCTGCGCAATCTGCCACAAGTCGCCGAATCCGGCCCCTGGAATCTGTGACGTCGCCATGAAGTAGAACGACACAAATTGTACGATTTCTTGAATAATGCCAGCACCGATTCCGCAAGAAATGTAATAAAAAAGGAATTTCTTCGGTCCCCATACACTTTCTACCACACAGCCGAACATCCATAAGGCGAACATATTGAAGAAGATATGCTCAAAGTTCGCATGCATGAACATGTATGTCACGAGCTGGTAGAGATGGAAGTCAGACGCCATGAAGAAATGGAGTCCCAGCACGTCGTTCAGGTTAATGCCCTTCATCTGGAACACCAAAAGTGCCAGGAACATCAACGCGTTTATAATCAGTAGGTTTTTTGTAATGGTAGGAATACGTCGCATAGCCTTTTTTGTTCTAAACCTTAAATGATGCGACAAAAATACGAAAAATATCTGTTATTAGGCAGAAAAATGGGGCTAATAGCACTTTTTTTCATGAAATTCTTCACTTTTTTCACTTTTTTGTTTGTTTTATGAATTGTTTCGCTTATATTTGCGAAAGAATTTTGAATAACGTATTAATTTTTAATCATTTAATAGGTAAAATTATGAACAAGACAGAATTAATTGAGAAGATTGCAGCTGGTGCTGGTCTGACAAAGGCTGATTCAAAGAAGGCTCTCGACGCTACTATTGCAGCTATCAAGGGTGCGCTCGTAGCAGGTGACAAGGTTGCTCTTGTAGGTTTTGGTACATTCAGTGTAAACAAGCGTCCTGCTCGTGAGGGTATCAACCCCGCTACAAAGCAGAAGATTAAGATTGCTGCTAAGAAGGTGGCTAAATTCAAGGCTGGTGCTGAGTTGGCAGATGCTATCAAGTAATCATTTTGTAAAGATTTTACAAAAACACAATAGAGAGATACCGCGGTATCTCTCTATTTTTTATCCAGCTTCCTGGAGTTGGGTGACTCGGATTCGAACCGGGAATGACAGAACCAAAACCTGTAGTGTTACCATTACACCATCACCCAATCAAATTCGGCTGCAAAGGTACGAATAAGTGAGCGAAATACAAAACAAAAATATAATTTTTTTGTATTCTCACTCCTCACTCCACATTCCTCACTCCACAAAGATTCTTACTTCACTGTCAAGAGGAAATAGTTCTTCTTTCCTTTCTGAGCCAGCAGATATTTACCATCGATGAGGTCATCAGTGGTGATGATTCTGTTCTGATCGGTCAGCTTCTCCTTGTTCAGACTCACGCCACCACCTTGCACCATCTTTCGCATCTCACCCTTTGAGGGGAAGACAGGAGCAGAGGCTGTGAGCAATTCAATGGCAGCCTGTCCGAGTTGCTCTTTACTGATCTCATACTGTGGAACGCCATCGAACACGTCGAGGAAGGTCTGCTCATCAAGTTTCTGAAGACTCTCCTTTGTGCTCTTGCCGAAGAGGATGTTACTTGCCTCAATAGCCGTATCAAGCGCCTCGCGAGAGTGAACCATTACGGTTACCTCTTCTGCCAAACGACGCTGAAGGATTCTACGACCCGGATCCTGCTTGTGTTCCTCCACCAAAGCGTCAATCACATCCTTCTCCAAAGAAGTGAAGATCTTGATGTAACGTTCAGCATCATCATCACTCACATTCAGCCAGAACTGATAGAACTTATACGGTGTGGTACGCTTCGGATCGAGCCAGATATTTCCACTCTCGGTCTTACCGAACTTCTTACCGTCGCTCTTGGTAATCAACGGACAGGTGAGCGCGAAAGTCTCTACCTCGTTACCTAACGTACGACGGATAAGCTCAGTACCGGTGGTCATATTACCCCATTGATCATTACCACCTAACTGCAGCTTCACCCCATAGTGCTGGTAGAGATAGAGGAAATCGTATCCCTGCAGGAGCTGATAGGTGAACTCCGTGAATGAAAGACCGTCACGAGCCGTACCATTCAGACGCTGCTGCACCGATTCCTTAGCCATCATATAGTTGACAGTGATGTGCTTACCCACCTCACGAGCAAAGTCGAGGAAGGTAAAATTCTTCATCCAGTCGTAGTTGTTCACCATGATGGCAGCATTCGGTTCCTTCGACTCAAAATCAAGGAACTTGGCCACTTGCTGTTTGATGCACTCCTGGTTATGACGCAAGGTCTCATCGTTGAGCAGATTTCGCTCCTGTGATTTTCCTGAAGGGTCGCCAATCATACCTGTGGCACCACCTACAAGGATGATGGGTCTGTGGCCACAGCGCTGCAGATGACGCAACATCATGATGCCGCAGAGATGACCAATATGTAATGAATCGGCTGTGGGATCTGTTCCTAAATAGGCTGTTACCATTTCTTTCTGGAGCAGTTCTTCTGTTCCTGGCATAATCTGTGCCAGCATTCCACGCCAGCGAAGTTCTTCTACGAAATTTTTCATTTTGTTTATTTTTAATGGGGTTGATGGGCTTAATGGGGTTAATGGGTGTTGTGGGTTAGGGAACCGGATCGTAGCCGGAGCCTCCCCAGGGGTGGCAGCGCGAGATTCTCTTGATGGCCAGCCACAACCCTTTGATGGGTCCGTGCTTCAGCAAAGCCTGTCGGGCATATTCTGAACAGGTAGGTGTGAACCGGCACGAAGGCGGTGTGTAAGGCGAGATGGCCTTCTGATAAAACCAGATGGGAAGGAGCAGTAATGACACCAGCACCCATGACACTCCATGTATGATGGCTTTCAGTACTTTCATCATCGTTCAGATAATCCATGCAGGAGTTTTACCACCTTGCGTTCCACCACTTCACTGCTTCGCAGATGTTCGTCGAGCCATATAAAGGCCAATACGACACCTTTTCCTTCTTGCTTGGGCAGGAGATGCTTGTTCTTCCGATAAGCCTCGCGGATCTGCCGCTTCACCCTGTTGCGTTTCACCGCTTTCTTGAAATACCGCTTAGATACACTCACCAGGATCTGTGCCTGAGGATGGTCGTTCTCTACTTGCATATAGACAAGTCGAATGGGAAAGGCCACCATGGAACGACTGTTGCTTCCCGAAAAGAGCTCGTCAATCAGTCGCTTACTTGAAACGCGCTCTTCCTTGGCTAAAGTGAAAGCTGCGGTATCAAGCATGATTAGTCTTCGTCCTGACGTGCCAGATAGGATTTCAATGCACCGGTCATCGAAGGGAACTTCTCAGAAGGTGCCTCTATAACCACATTCAGGCCAGCCTCGTGGGCAGACTTGGAAGTAGAGGGTCCGAAGGTTGCCACAGCGATATCGTTCTTTGTGGAACCGAAAGTCTTGGTAAAGGCACTGATGCCTGCAGGACTGAAGAAGACGCACATGTCGTAATCGAAGGCTTTCACCTCTTCCTCGGTAAAGTCATTGCTCACCGTGCGATACATGATACACTCAGTGTGCTGCAGTTTCTTCGAATCGAGCAACTCCTTCACTGTGTTATCATGCACATCGCTCATGGGAATCAAGAACTTCTCAGTCTTGTGCTTGACCATTGAAGGAACCAGATCCGTGATCTTTCCTGTCTGACCGAAGAACACCTTCCTTTTGCGATACTGCACATACTTCTGGATATAGAAAGCAATCTGCTCCGTTACACAGAAATATTTCATGTCCTCAGGAATCTCCAATCGCATCTCCTTGGCCAGCTTGAAGAAATTGTCTATAGCATGGCGAGATGTGAACACAATAGCGGTATGGCCCGTGATGCTCACTTTCTGCTGACGGAATTCCTTGGATGTCAGTCCTTCCACTTTAATGAACGGCCGGAAAACAAGATCCACATCGTAGTCCTTTGCAATATCGAAGTATGGAGATTTATCACTTGTCGGCTGCGGTTGTGAAATGAGAATTTTCTTTATCATTAATGTCCTAAAAATTTATTTTCAAATAATCAACTATCATCACTAGAAAACCCGCTAAAGCGAGCATGGGAACTATTTCGAGCGCACAAAAGTACAAAATTATTTGCAGAATGGCCCCATTTTGTCTGAAAAAGATTACAAAGCACTTGTAAATCGTCAATAATTTCACTAAAATTAAAACTACAGCCGCATAAATGATGGCACTTTGCACAGAAATACCGAAATAGCTCTGTAACATAACGATAGGAAACAGCACCACCCCTTCCATGGCAGAAAGGTAGAGCATAGATTTCATCCATTGTTCATTTTTTTTCCTGTTGAAGAAGAGGGAATTCAATACGGGATAAAGGATTCCTTTCAACAGGAAATAGACCGAGAAACAACCAAAGAAAATGGCGATGAGCTGATACTGCGATTGCAAGATGAATGTATCTGCCACATTGGCCTGAGTGTAGAAAAAGGCCAGAAGCGCCCAGAGCAGACAGGTGAGTGCCACCATGAAGAACTGGAAGCGGAACTCATCGGACGTCTCTGTAGAAACCGTCACATTCTCACTGCGCTGAATATGGAAGAAGCTTTTTGCTTGTTGCAGGATGAAATGATGAAGACGGGAGAAGGAGAACACCATCAGCAGGAAGCATCCTAATAGCAGACCCGTGATGACATCATCGTTCTGAATGGAGTAAGGAACCGGGTCGCCAGCCACGCCATAGCGTTCCACGTTCAGCTCCGGGTGTAACAAGGCATTATTGGTAAAAAAGCCCTCCTTGTAGTACTTGGAAAAGTTGATGTCGGTAGCTTCCTGTACACTATCCTTACTGGAAAGGAGCAAGGTATCCTGAGGTGTGGCCAACGACTTCACCTCGGGGCGAAATACCGACTGGATGGCAGAGTCGAGTTGGGCAGGTGTGGCATTGGGTGGCAGCTGCTGCAGTTCCTGATAGGTATGTCTTGTACGCTCCGGCTTTTCCTGAGGAACAGCTACAGTAGTCTCCTCCTCAAGAGAAGCCTCCGAGGTTGTACCTTCCACTGGCTCTGTAACAGGTTGAGCCGACGGGCGTACTTGCTGCAACGTATCCTGCTGCTGGAACCAATCTGTGTGCATCTTTCTGCCTACGGATGGTGAAACGGGAATCTAATCAGCCGAAGAATGCCTTACGGATCTCATCCACCCGGTCGAGCTTCTCCCAAGTGAAGAGCTCCACCTCGATGGTCTTGGTTTCGTGGTAGAAACTGGTGAATGTCTTCTTCACCACCTCGTTCTTGCGACCCATATGTCCATAGGCTGCAGTCTCCAGATACATCGGCTGACGAAGTTTCAGCATGCGCTCGATGGCTTTCGGACGCAGGTCGAACATCTTTCCAATACGGTTAGCTATCTCACTGTCGGGCATGTTTACATGACTCTTCCCATACGTGTTCACATAGATGCTTACGGGTTTAGCCACACCGATAGCGTAGCTCAACTGTACCAACATCTCATCGGCCACACCGGCAGCCACCATGTTCTTGGCGATGTAACGGGCAGCATAGGCAGCAGAGCGATCCACCTTTGATGAGTCCTTGCCCGAGAAGGCACCACCTCCATGAGCACCCTTTCCACCATAGGTATCAACAATGATCTTACGCCCTGTAAGACCCGTATCCCCATGAGGACCGCCGATGACGAATTTTCCTGTGGGGTTCACCAGGTAGTTGATATCGAATCCGAAGAGATCGAGCACCTTCTGAGAATGAATCTGTTGCTTTACCCGCGGAATCAGAATATTGATGACATCATCCTTGATACGGTTGAGCATGGCCTCATCCTCGTCGAACTCGTCATGTTGTGTAGAGACAACGATGGTATCGATGCGCTGGGGAACACCCTCGTCAGAGTATTCCACCGTTACCTGACTCTTTGCATCCGGACGAAGGTAAGTCATCACCTTCCCTTCCTTGCGGATATCAGCCAAGGTTCGCATAATCAAGTGTGCAAGGTCAAGACTTACAGGCATCAGGTTCTCTGTTTCATTCACGGCATAACCAAACATCATACCCTGGTCGCCAGCGCCCTGATCATCAGCATCCGCCTTGTCAACACCCCTGTTGATATCCACGCTCTGCTCATGGATACTGGTAAGGATTCCGCAAGAGTCACCATCGAACTGGTATTCACTCTTTGTATATCCGATTTTCTTGATCGTCTTACGGGCGATGGTCTGCAGGTCGATATAGGCATCAGAGTGCACCTCACCCATGATCACCGCCTGTCCGGTAGTTACAAAAGTCTCGATGGCACAACGCGCCTTATCGTCGTATGCCAGGAACTGATCGAGCAATGCATCGGAAATCTGGTCGGACACCTTGTCGGGATGTCCCTCTGAAACGGATTCTGAAGTAAATAAATAAGCCATACCTTTACACCTTAATAAATATTAGGGTGCAAAGGTACGGCAATTTTGGGGATTCTCAAAAGAAAATCAGAATTATTTATGGATTCTCACTATCTATAGGTATACTACTCCTTCGGCATAATGGTAACTTCTATCTTGTTACCCGGCTTCAGGAACTCCTGCATGAACTTGCAGATGCTCTCGGGAGTCTGAGCCTCCACCACTTTCTTGAAGTTGGTATGGAAGTCAAGACCGAACATGCGGTTGTTATCAACAATGCTCTTCCAATAGCTATTGGTCTGGGTAGCATCATCGAAGCTCTTCAGCATATACTCCTTCACCTTGGTCAGCATGTCGGCATCACAGCTCTTAGCCAGGGCGGGAACCTCCTCGCTCATGATCTTCAGGGCCTCGTCAGATTTCTCCGGTTTCATCGGGCAAACCACCTGAATCATGGCCATCTTATCAAACTCGTCACGCTGGAACTGACCCTGTGCGCTACATGTATATGCTGCACTGGCTTCCTCGCGGATCTTCTTCAGGTAGATCATCATGAGCAGCTGTCCTGCCATGTCGGCCTTAACCACATTCTCCAGGTTATACTCCATATCCTCGTTGGTCCAAATCATCGCAGAAATAGCCTGCGGAGTTTCCATCTTCCGTTTGAAGCTGTTTTTGATGTTACCTTTCGCAACTTCAACCACCTTATGACTCTTCTTCACATTACCGTTTACGGGCAGTGAAGCGAGGTAGGTTTCAATGAGCGGACGGATAGAATCCTCCTCGAAGTTACCGATAATGGTAAAGGTATAGCCGTCGGCATAGCTGAAACGCTCCTTGGCGATCTGCAGGATACGGTCGTAGTTCACCTTCTTCAAGCCCTTCAGATCAATCGGTGTAGCCCATTTGTTATGATTTTGCACCGTGGCTATAACAGAATCCTGGAACACCTGCATCGGATCGCTGGCTTTGTTCTTCAGCTGCAGTTCCATGGTATTCATCAAGTTGTCGAACGACTTCTGGTCTTTCTGTATCTTGGTGAAGTACAGGTAGATCAGCTGGAACATGGTCTCCATATCCGTAGGTGTAGAGCTACCGCTAACCGATTGCTTACGCTCTCCCAGACTGATGCTGGCACTGGCAATCTTTCCAGCCAAGGCCTTCCTCAGTTCGGTAGAAGAGAAGCTACCCAATCCGCTGGCGTTGACTACCTGGTTGAACATACTCAGGTTAGGAATATCCTTTTCCGTATAGAGTGAGGAGCCACCTTCTGATGAGCCACTCAGGAGCACCTGGTCCTTCTTGTAGTCGGTCTTCTTCAGCACTACCTTCACACCATTTGAGAGAAGCAGCGTCTGATAGTCGAACTTATCACTCTTCTTGGTCTCCAGGATAGCACCACGTTTAGGCAGTGTTGTCATCAACGGCTCATCCTTTACATTATCCACATATGCAGTGAGCTTTTCGGCACGTGCCTCATCAACAGCCTTCTTCAGAGAAGCCTCTGTGGGATACACGTTTCCTTCCTTCTCGCTGAGCATGGTAATCACCACTAAGTTCGTATCTGATGCGGGAACGAGCTCCTTCATATACTGATTCACCAAATCCACAGGAATAGCAGGAATAATCTGTTTCCAGAGCGCGTAGTAATCATCAATCGATGCAATCGGATCATGTTCCAAGAAGTTCTCCACGTAGTCGTTCACGAACTGTGCGTTGGTACGCTTGTCCTTGTTACTGTACTGTTTCTCGATAAAGCTCTCGTAGTCAGACTTCGAGCGCTGGAACTCTGTGGCTGTGAAGCCGAACTCTGCTGCACGGCGAGCCTCGTTGAATGCGGCAGCCAAAGCAGCCTCCAGCTTTCCGTCCTTCGGTGACACATCGATGTCGAGTGCCTCCTTCGTCTTTGAGTAGACATATCTGCCGTCAGAAATCCAAGCACTCACGAAAGGACAGTCGGGCTGTTGAGCAAGCTCGCTCAAACGGTCGTTGAGCATATCCATGGCACGTCCTCTGATGTAGTTGTTCAAGACATAAGCCACGGTGTTCTTCAAAGAGTCGGGGAAGGCATCGTGCTTGATCATCATTTCCACGCCATTGGTTTTCTGCTCCTTGTCCTTCTCAACAATATAAATAGGTGTATCGTTGTCAGGAACCTGCTCATCCAACACGGGTGCGGGATTCTCAGGTGTCTTGATACCACCGAACAGTTCCTTGATCTTACCTTCGATGCGGTCAACATCCACATCACCCACCACGATGATAGCCTGGTTACCTGGGTGGTACCATTTCTCGTAGTAGTCGCGCAAAGTCTGCGGCTTGAAGTTGTCAACCACCTCCATCAAACCGATAGGATAGCGCTGTCCGTACTTACTACCCGGATAGAGCTTGGGCAGACTGCGTTCCATCATACGACCCTGGGCAGTACTGTGCAGGCGCCATTCCTCATGGATCACACCACGCTCCTTGTCAATCTCCTCGGGTTCGAGAAGCAGACCGTCAGCCCAGTCGTGCAAAATCAGCAGACAGCTGTCCTGAGCACCTGTTCTGGCCGTAGGCACATTCGAGATATTGTACACAGTACGGTCGTAGCTGGTGTAGGCATTCAGGTCAACACCAAACTGCACACCAATGCTCTCGCAGTAGCGCATCACCTCGTTACCGGGGAAATTCTGCGTACCGTTGAAGCACATGTGCTCCAGGAAGTGAGCCAGTCCGCGCTGGTCTTCATTCTCCTGGATAGATCCCACTTTCTGTGCGATGTAGAACTCGGCCCGGTTTTCCGGCCAGTTGTTGTAACGGATGTAATAAGTCAGTCCGTTGTCCAGTTTACCAATCCTCACGTCTTTGTCAACTGGAAGTTGTGGCATTTGCTGCGCCGTAGCACATACGGCGATGAAGAGAAATGCCATCATGAAAAGTTTTCTTAAACGCATAATACTATATTTAATAAATGATTAATATCCGAAAATTGAACTCTCTTTATTCATTAGACTATCCATGATAAGGAAAAACTACACATCCTCATCATTTTCTTCCCTGTACTCCAGGATATCCCCCGGCTGACAGCCCAGCTCACGACAAATCGTCTCGAGGGTAGAGAAGCGTATGGCCCGGGCCTTCCCTGTTTTCAGGATCGAGAGGTTCGCAGGCGTCAACCCCACTTTCTCGGCCAGTTCGCCCAGTGCGATCTTCCGCTTCGCCATCTCCACGTCCAAGTTTACTATAATCCTACCCATAGCCTTAAATCGTTAATTCCTGGTCTTCTTTCATTTGATGAGCCATGGCAAACACCTGTGCTGCCACGAACGCGATGAGTCCTAAGAGAATCGGGGCGTATTCAAGTCCTCCCAGCCAGTTGTTAGCATAGCCGTCGAGCGAGAAAGCTGCCACGGTATGGATGCGTGTCAGTATGCTCCACACCATAGATATAACACCATAGACAAGCAGTCCTGTACCTGTAATCCGAAGCAGGACGATGTTCTTCCTGTCGAATATATGACTGCCGTTTACCCTGATGATAAACCAGATGAATGTGAACATTCCGCCCACAAAACCGATCAGGCCGATAACGGCAGCGAATGTCTCCAGCAGATAAGCCCCTGTGCTCTTGGGTTCGTACGAATCTGTCTCTACATACATCTTTGTCGGCCAGGCATTGATTTCCTTTCCTGTGGTGGCATTCTTCACTTTCACGGCTGTACGCTTGTCGCCAAGTGGAATCAGCTCCACCAGATCGGCATCAAGTACCTGTTGCTCAGCATTGTCAACCTGTACCCCCATATCGTGGTTTGCTTCGTTCCTTCCGATGTTGAAGTCGAACGCCGCACCCATACAGCTTGCTATAATCACCACAAAGATGAGTCCACAAATAATATTCAGTTTTGTCTTCATTCCATTTATAGTTGTTATTTCGTTTGCAAAAGTACAAACGTTTTTTGAAACAACCAAATGTTTTCAATAATAATTTATCGAAAAACGATAATTTAACATTATAAAACAATAAATCACCGCATGTTCCTTGGATGGTGATTCAGTATTTCCTCGCGCAATGTGTGTGTATCAATATGTGTATAGATCTCGGTGGTTCCAATGGATTCATGACCGAGCATGGCCTGAATGGCACGCAGGTCGGCTCCGCCCTCTAAGAGTGCCGTGGCAAAAGAATGCCGGAGGGTATGTGGCGAGATGGTTTTGTGTATTCCAGCCTCCTCAGCCAGTCGTTTAATCATGATCAGGATCATGGTGCGGGTGAGATGGGCTCCCCTTCGGTTCAGGAACACATAGTCCTCCTCGCCAGGTTTGATGTCCATCCTGCAGCGGTCGTCAAACCAATAGCCCAGTTCCTTGATGGCTCGTGGAGAAATGGGTACCAAGCGTTCCTTCCTTCCCTTTCCCTCTACCCGCAGGAACTCCTCGTCGAGATAGAGGTTCGACAGTTTCAGGTTCACCAGTTCACTCACTCGCAGTCCGCAGGAAAAAAGTACTTCGATAATGGCTTTGTTACGATGACCTTCCCATTTCGACAGGTCGATGGCCTTTTCCAGGATGTCCACCTCCTCGGTAGAGAGCACCTCGGGCAGGTGTTCACCTATCTGCGGCGATTCCAACAGCTCCGACGGATCACTATCTACCCAGCCGTCAACGAACAGGAAACGATAGAACGCCCGCACACCGCTCAGGATGCGGCATTGGGAGCGCGGTGAAATACCAATATCGTGCAGCGAGGCCGCAAAGTGCTGCAGGTCCTCCAACTTCACTTCCACCGGGTCAATACCCTCAGCACGCAGGTAATCCACCAGCTTCTGCAGGTCACGCATGTATGCATCCACGGTATTTACCGTGAAGTTCCTCTCCAGCTTCAAATACCGCTGGTAGGCTTTTGCCACATCGCGCCCGCTCTGCTTCATCTTGGTCACTGCTTCTTGTTTGGTGACACAAAGTTACAACAAAATACTGAAACCGCCAAAAGGTATCTGAAAAAATGAGCGTTTGGGCATTTTCTTACATTCTTACATTCCAACTTTCTTACATTAAGGTGTTTTTGAAGTGCGGGAATCAATGTCCTATATTATATATAATATTTATATTATATATTAATATAGAATTATAATACTTATAATCACTTTGATTTGACGTTCCAATTTTGACAATCTGCAACCGCAAAAAGTGAGAAGGTGCTTAATGTAAGATTGTTGGAAAGTTGGATTGTAAGTTTTTTGTTTTTCGAGGAAGGACGATGGTCGATGGAGGAAGGACGAAGGACGATGGAGGAAGGACGAAGGACGATGGAGGAAGGAGAAATGATTTGCTGAGCACGGCTAAAAACTATGGCACTTTGCGATTGAAACTATGGCAGTTTCCCATTGAAAGTGCCTCAAACGCTGATAGTGGGAACGTCATTCTCTGATAGCGGGAACGTCAAACGCTGGTAGCGTCTACGGCGTTCAGTGTTTTTTAACATTTGGACCCGCTCCCGTTAAAGGATTTTTGCGCTCTACAGCCCTTATAATTTGGCCGTTTCATAAAAAATCCGTATCTTTGCCAAATGAAATCAGATTATCAAGGAAATGGCATCTGTAGAAATAAAAAGAGTTGAGACAAGAGCTGATCTGAAGGCATTCGTGGAGTTACACTACGACCTCTACGAAGGTAACGAGTATGATGCGCCCAACCTGTTCAGCGACGATATGTTCGTGCTGGACAAGAAGAAAAATGCCGCCTTCGACTTCTGCGAGGCTGAGTATTTCCTGGCTTACCAGGAGGGAAAGGTGGTGGGTCGTGTAGCAGCAATCATCAATCATAAGGCCAATGAGCGTTGGCAAAGAAAGAGCGTTCGCTTCGGCTGGATCGACTTCGTGGATGACATCGAGGTGAGCGGCGCTTTGTTCAAGGCTGTAGAGGACTATGCCAAGGAGAAGGGAATGACAGAAATCATCGGTCCGCTGGGCTTCACGGATTTCGACCCGGAGGGAATGCTTACCGAGGGCTTCGACCAGTTGGGTACGATGGCCACCATCTATAACTACCCTTACTATCCGCAGCACATGGAGAAGCTGGGAGGATGGGAGAAAGATAACGACTACGTGGAGTTCAAGATCTATATCCCGGAACAGATTCCTGAGAAGTTCGCCAAGATTGCGCAGATGATCGAGAAACGCTATAACCTGCATGCCCGCTCACTGTCGATGAAGGAAGTGCAGGGGGGCTACGGACTGAAGGTGTTCCACTTGATCAACGAGACCTTCAAGGATCTCTACGGTTTTTCTGAACTCTCTGACAAGCAGATTAAGCAATACCTTGATATGTACCTGCGGTGGGCCGATCTGAACCTGATTGTGGTGATAGAAGACTGGACCACAGACGACCATAAGTTAGTGGGAGCGGGTATCACCCTGCCGTCGCTTTCACGGGCGGTGCAGAAATGCTGCAGGGGTCGGCTCCTTCCGTTTGGCTGGTGGCACCTGATTCGCGCGCTGAAGTTCCACAAGACTGATTATGTGGATCTGGAGATGGTGGGCATCTTACCCGAATACCGCATGAAAGGGGCAAACGCGCTGCTCTTCGCATATCTCATACCGTGGTATCAGAAATACGGATTCATCTGGGGAGAGAGTCAGGTGGAAATGGAAACAAACGAGAAAGTACAAAGTCAGTGGCAGTATCTGGAAACAGAACAGCATAAACGCCGCCGCTGCTATATCAAGAAACTATCAACAACAGCATAGGGATTGTCTGCACGAAACCATCTATGGAAATCAAGAGCGTAAAGACGAGGAAAGATCTTGAGACCTTCATACAGTTCAGGTACGACCTGTACAGAAACGACCCGTATGATGTGCCTTATCTGCATTTTGACGAGATGAACACGCTGAGGCATGATAGAAATGCCTCGTTTGAAGACTGCGAGGCGGGGTATTTCCTGGCTTGGCAGGATGGTAAGGTGGTGGGGCGTATCGCTGCCATCATCAACCGCAAGGCTAACGAGCGCTGGCAGAAGAAGATCGTGAGGTTCGGATGGTTCGATTTCATCGACGATCTTGAGGTGAGCAAGGCGCTGATTCATGCTGTAGAGGACTGGGGGCGCCAGCGGGGAATGACCCAGATGGTGGGTCCGATGGGCTTTGCCGATACCGACCGTGAGGGAATGCTCGTGGAGGGCTTCGACACCATCGGTACGATGTATGCCCACTATAACTATTCCTACTACCCCAAGCACATCGAGCAGATGGGTGGGTTCCTCAAAGACAACGACTATGTGCAGTGCATGGTAAAGGTACCGGAACAGGTGCCGGAAAAGATCAGTCGTATTGCCCGCATGGCCGAACAGCGCTTCCACCTGCATGTGCATAAGCTCACACGCCACGAACTGCTCAAGGAAGGCTATGGACGAGAGGTGTTCCGCTTGCTGAACGCCACCTATAAGGATCTGTATGGCTTCGCTCAGCTATCTGACAAGAAGGTGGATCAGCTAGTGGATCAGTATATCAAGATTGCGGATATGAACTTGATCTGCACGGTGGTTGACGGCAATGATAACAACAAGATGGTGGGATTCGGCATTACGTTCCCATCGCTTTCCGCCGCCATGAAGAAGACGCATAACGGCCGACTGTTCCCGCTGGGCTGGTGGCACCTGATCGATGCGATTAAATGGCATCATGCCGATACGGTGGATATGCTGCTGATTGGTGTATTGCCCGAATACCGCTCGCGTGGAGCCAATGCCATGATTTTCAACTGTCTGGTGCAACAATACCAGCGCTATGGCTTCAAATGGGCGCAAGCCATGCCGCAGATGGAAACGAATACCCATGTGCTGAGCAACTGGCAGTATTTCGATTCGCATATCAACAAACGACTCCGTTGTTACAAAAAAGACCTATAACCCTTTAACGTGAACATGGAAGAGAACATCATCATAGAAAACGAACAGGTTCAATATACCGATGATAATATCCGCCACCTGTCGGATATGGAACACGTAAGAACACGCCCGGGTATGTATATCGGTCGTCTGGGCGATGGCTCATTACCCGAAGATGGTATCTACGTGCTACTGAAGGAGGTGATCGACAACTCTATCGACGAATTCAAGATGAATGCGGGTAAGCGCATAGAGATCGATATCGAGGACAACCTGCGTGTTACCGTGCGCGACTATGGTCGTGGAATCCCTCAGGGAAAGCTGGTGGAGGCGGTAAGCGTACTTAATACTGGTGGTAAATACGACTCGAAGGCGTTCAAGAAAAGTGTGGGCTTGAACGGTGTGGGTGTGAAGGCTGTGAACGCGCTGAGCGCACGGTTCGAGGTAAGGAGCTTCCGCGAAGGTCAGGTACGCAGCGTCACCTTTGAAAGAGGTGTAATGAAAAGCGACAAGACCGAGAATACACAGGATGAGAATGGTACCTATATCTTCTTCGAGCCTGATAATACCTTGTTCAAGAACTATCAGTTCCATGATGATATCGTGGAGATCATGCTCCGCAACTATACGTATCTGAACACGGGTCTTACCATTATGTATAACGGAAGGCGCATTCTGAGTCGTAATGGCTTGGAGGATCTGCTGAACGATAATATGACCACCGAGGGCATCTACCCCATCATCCATCTCAAAGGGGAGGATATAGAGATTGCCTTCACCCATACCAACCAGTATGGCGAGGAATACCACTCGTTCGTCAACGGTCAGCATACCACCCAGGGCGGTACGCACCAGAGTGCCTTCAAGGAGCATATTGCGCGTACCATCAAGGAGTTTTCGGGTAAGAACTTCGAATATACCGATATCCGTAACGGTATCGTAGCGGCCATCGCCGTGAATGTGGAGGAGCCGATGTTCGAGAGTCAGACGAAGATCAAGCTGGGCTCGCTGACCATGAGTCCTAATGGGGTGAGCGTGAACAAATATGTGGGCGACTTCATCAAGACCGAGGTGGATAACTACTTGCATAAGCATACGGATGTGGCTGAGGTGATGCTGCAGAAGGTGAGCGAGAGTGAAAAGGAGCGCAAGGCCATGGCAGGTGTCACCAAGCTGGCTCGTGAAAGGGCTAAGAAGGCGAACCTGCATAACAGGAAGCTGCGCGACTGTCGTATTCACTTCAGTGATGTGAAGAACGACCGTAAGGAGGAGAGTAGTATCTTCATTACCGAGGGTGACTCGGCCAGCGGATCCATCACCAAGAGTCGTGACGTGAATACACAGGCAGTGTTCTCCCTGCGTGGTAAGCCGCTTAACTCATTCGGTCTGACCAAGAAGGTGGTCTATGAGAACGAGGAGTTCAACCTGCTGCAGGCTGCCCTCGACATTGAGGACGGTCTTGACACGTTGAGATATAATAAGGTGATTGTGGCTACCGATGCGGATGTGGACGGCATGCATATCCGTCTACTCATCATCACTTTCTTCCTGCAGTTCTTCCCGGAACTCATCAAGAAAGGACATGTGTATGTGCTGCAGACGCCACTGTTCCGTGTTCGTAACCGACGGACGAAGATCAAGAACAAAAAGGTGCTGGCCGAGGCTGATCAGGGGAAGGGCAAGAAAAGTGACTTCATCACACGCTACTGCTATAGTGAGGAGGAACGACTGAATGCCATCAGCGAGTTAGGACCGGAGCCTGAGATCACGCGATTCAAAGGTCTTGGCGAGATATCACCTGATGAGTTCGTGAACTTCATCGGTCCTGATATGCGCCTCGAACAGGTTACCCTTCATAAGAACGATCAGGTACAGAAGCTGCTGGAGTATTACATGGGCAAAAACACGGCCGAACGCCAGAACTTCATCATCGATAACCTCGTGGTGGAAGAGGACCGCCCCGAAGAGGAGGAAGAAATATATTAACTAGAAGAAAATGAAAAGAAACATCATAACCCTTGCAGCCTTGCTGCTTACCCTCTCTATGAGCGCCCAGTTCCGTATTAACATGGGAGCCGACAGTCCGTTGCGCAAGCTGCAAATCGCCGAGATGGCCATCAGTAACCTATATGTGGATTCTGTAGATGAAACCAAGCTTGTGGAGGATGCCATTCGTGGCATGCTGAAAGAACTGGATCCTCATTCCTCGTATGCTACGCCCAAAGAGGTGAAATCCCTGAATGAGCCGTTGCAAGGAAACTTCGACGGTATCGGCGTGCAGTTCAATATGGTGGAAGACACCCTGCTGGTGATTCAGACTGTCGTGAACGGTCCTTCGGAGAAGGTGGGTATCCTTTCAGGCGACCGCATTGTGACGGTTAACGATACGGCCATTGCGGGCGTGAAGATGCCTAAGGAGGATATCATGAAACGACTGCGCGGTCCGCGGGGTACGAAGGTGAAGCTGGGCATTGTTCGTCGCAGCGTTCCCGACATGCTCTATTTCATCGTGACACGCGATAAGATTCCCGTGAAGAGCATCACTGCCTCTTATATGATCCGACCCTCCATCGGCTTTATCCGCATCGATAACTTCGGGGCTACCACTCATCAGGAGCTCATCGAAGCAATGAACAACCTGAAGGGGCAGGGAATGAAGGACTTGATTCTGGATCTCCAGGATAATGGGGGCGGCTACTTGCAGGCAGCAGTGCAGATAGCCAATGAGTTCCTGCAGAAATCCGACCTGATTGTATATACCGAAGGACTGCGGCAGAATCGTATTGACTATTATGCTGAGGGTACAGGAAGAATGCTGACTGGTAAGGTGGTGGTATTGGTGAACGAGCTCACGGCTTCGGCTGCGGAGATTGTTTCCGGTGCCTTGCAGGATCATGATCGCGGATGGGTTGTAGGACGACGCACCTTTGGTAAAGGATTGGTTCAGCGTCCCATTGATCTGCCCGACGGCTCTATGATCCGTTTGACCATCGCGCATTACTATACGCCTTCGGGACGCTGTATTCAGAAGCCGTATAAGAAAGGCGACTTGAAGGAATACGAGATGGATTTCGAGAACCGTTTGAAGCATGGGGAGCTGATGAACCCTGATAGTATCCACTTCGATGATTCACAGAAGTTCCAGACCCTGCGCCAACATCGTACTGTATATGGTGGAGGAGGTATCATGCCTGATGCTTTCGTGCCCCTCGACACGCTGCAATATACACGATTCCATCGACAGTTAGCGGCCAAGAGCATCGTGACAGATCATAGTCTGCGCTACATCGACAACAACCGTAACACACTCAAGAAGACCTACCCGTCGTTCCAAGAGTTTAACAGCAAGTATCAGGTACCGCAATCTCTCATCGACTCCATTCTCGCTGCTGCAGAGAAGCAGAACGTGAAAGCAAAGGATGAGGATGAGATGAAGCGTACACTACCCTACCTGCGTCTGCAATTGAAGGCTTTGATTGCCCGCGACCTGTGGGACATGACTGAGTATTTCCAGGTGATGAACGAGGAAAACCATATTGTACAGAAAGGGTTGGAAGTTATACAGAATTGAAAATTGAGAATTGAAAAATAACTGTCAACTGTCAACTATCAACTGTCAACTGTTTCAAGGCTTTGTTTTCTGCCGCTTCCATGATCTCACGTTCTCCAGGACCTTTGTCATTGATACCACAAAGGTGGAGAATGCCGTGGATGATGACGCGGTGCAGTTCTTCATCATAATCCTTGCCGAACTTCTCGGCATTGGTGCGTATCGTATCAAGCGAGATCACCAAGTCACCATTCAGCGTATCACCTTCACAATAGTCGAAGGTGATGATATCTGTGTAGTAGTCGTGCCCCAGGTATTCATTATTCACCTCAAGGATCTTCTCATCGTTGCAGAAAAGATAGCCTATCTCTCCCACCTTCTTACCATAAGAGGCTGCCACGGCACGAATCCATGCGGTGGTCTCTCTCCTCTTGATCTTCGGCATCTTCACGCCTTCTACACTATATGTAATCATAAAGTTCAAAGTTCAAAATTCAAAGCTCAAAGGTCATGGAAGGAATTCTCGTACGTCCTTACCGAAGTGAACGAGTTCACGTACAAGGGATGAGCTGATGCTCTCCATACCCGGCTCGGCCAGGAACAACAAGGTGTCGATGTTTCCCAGTCTACGGTTCACATCTGCCTGCTCACGCTCGTATTCGAAGTCCTTTACCGACCTCACCCCTTTGATGATGTAATCCGCCATCTCACGGTGAGCAAAGTCAACGGTCAAGTCTGAATAGGTCTTCACCGTGATCTTCTTCTCGTTCTTGTAGAGCTTTTGGATCTTCTGCTTGCGAATCTCCGCACTCTGCATATACTGCTTCCGCTCGTTCACACCCACACCGATGATGATTCGGTCGAACAGCGGTAACGCACGTTTAACGATATGGTCATGCCCGATGGTAAAGGGGTCGAAGCTCCCCACGAATACTCCTGTCTTCATATCTTTACTTCATTGACTTCAATTCTTCAATCTTTCAATTCTTCAATTCTAAAACAGTTCCGGTTCCATGATATTCCCTGTGTAGGGATTCCTTCCATAGTGCTTATAAGCCAGCTCGGTAGCCATGCGTCCCCGAGGTGTGCGTTTGATGAATCCCTCCATAATCAGGAACGGCTCATACACCTCCTCCACGGTTCCGGCATCCTCACCAATGGCCGTGGCAATGGTGCCTACACCCACTGGACCGCCTTTGAACTTATCGATGATGGTGAGCAGGATCTTGTTGTCGATCTCATCCAGACCATACTGATCGATGTTCAGCGCTGTTAATGACATCTTGGTAATATTAGTGTCGATATTTCCATTACCCTTCACCTGAGCAAAGTCGCGAACACGTCGTAACAGGGCATTGGCAATACGGGGCGTTCCGCGTGAACGACGGGCAATCTCCATGGAAGCCTCATCGGTAATGGGCACCTTCAGGATATAAGCCGACCGCTTCACAATCTTCTGCAGCGTTTCGGGCTCATAGTATTCCAAGTGCATGTTGATACCGAAGCGGGCACGAAGTGGGGCTGTCAGCAAACCGCTTCGTGTGGTGGCTCCCACCAAAGTGAAGGGGTTCAGGTCGATCTGGATACTGCGTGCCGAAGGACCCTTATCGATCATGATATCGATACGGTAGTCTTCCATGGCCGAATACAGATACTCCTCTACCACAGGCGACAGTCGGTGTATCTCATCAATGAACAGCACATCGTTAGGCTCCAACGAAGTAAGGATACCAGCTAAGTCGCCCGGCTTATCCAACACCGGTCCGCTGGTAATCTTGAACCCCACGCCCAGTTCATTGGCGATGATGTTCGAGAGTGTTGTCTTTCCGAGTCCTGGCGGACCGTGCAGCAAGGTATGGTCGAGCGGTTCCCCACGGTATTTCGCTGCCTCCACGAACACCTCCAGGTTCTCCACCACCTTTTTCTGTCCGCTGAAGTCATGGAACCGCAATGGGCGAAGGGCATTTTCAAAATCCTTCTCCGCCGACGACATTTCCCTTCTTATGTCAAAATCTTCGTTCATTGCTGCAAAGATACGATTAAGTGAGCGAAAAAACAAATTTTTGTTGCATAAGTTCTACAAAGTCAAAGTTCCTTTCTACGTCTCTGTTCAAAAAACCGTCTTGTGGCCAAGAAAAAGAGCGCCACACCAACAGCATTATCAAGGGCAACCATCCAGAACGTGGCTGAATAACCCATATATTCCGACACCACGCCTCCCAGTAAGATTCCGAAGCCCATGCCCAGGTCCCATGCTGTAAGAATACTTGAGTTAGCCGTTCCCCTTTCATCGTTTCTGGCCACGGCGATGAACATATTCAGGAAAGCAGGATACATGTGTCCGTTTCCCAAACCAATCAGGATGGCCGAGCCGTAATAGCATATAGGAATCAGGGTGGTTGAAGAGATGTGGGCAGTCAGGGCAAAGAGGGTATAGCCCACCAAAGAGATCACGATTCCTCCAGCTGCATTCTGGGTTAGCCTACCCATTCGTAATTGGGGAGCACCTTGCAACCTACTGACGAACAGGCCCATCGACAAGAGCATGAAATAGGTTCCCGTTCCCGTGGTGATATGCAACACCTGCTTACTGTATATGGCCAGGTAGTTACTCAGTACGCCGAAGCAGAAACTGAACAGGGCGATATTCACCGCCATCAGCCAAGCCCGGGTAAGGAAGAAGCGGTCGAATGATAGATGGGGTAAACGCTGACTCATTCCAGTACCTTTCTCCCTCAGTGGTGCTTTCCTCAACCTTACCGAAGCATCAACCATCATTCCCAATCCTGCCACCAGAAAGGCTGTCCAGAACAAGATGTCAAAGCTGTTACAGGCTCGATAGAGCCAGATACCGATAGAAGGTGCGATGGCCATGGCGAGATTGTTACTCAGTCCGTAGTAACCTATACCCTCGTTGCGTCTTGATGATGGTAGCACATCAATTGCCACAGTACTATTGGCCACGGTCAGCGCCCCAAAGGGAGCTCCATGCACGGTTCTTACTATGGCGAACATCAGCAATGTCCCCGCTGCTATATATCCCGCAAAGCAGATAAAGAAAAAGAAGAAGCAAATCATCAACACCTTCTTCCTGTCGAAGGTATCCACGATGAAGCCGCTGAAAGGACGGATCAGAAGGGCAGCGATGATGTAGCCGGAAAGGAGAATACCGATGGTATCCTTATTGGTGCCGAACACTTCCGACAGATACAGCGGGAGCAGAGGTGTGAGCAGATAGAAAGCAAAGAACAGCGAGAAATTCGCTGTCATCACCCTGATATAATTCCTATTCCATAACCGTTCCACCTTGTTCCCTTCCGATGATCCTTTATCACTTCTGTTTCGCAGCACATTCAGGGCACAATCCTTTCAGTACATAATTAATACTGTTAAGTTTGAAGCCATCAGGCAAGGGCACCACTGGTACTTGGATTTGCTTCAAACAGAATGTTCTCCGGCACTGCTCGCAGAAGAAGTGTGTATGCTCATCATCGATCTCCTCCGCACAATCACAATCATCCGAACATACATTATACTTCAGCGATCCACTCCCATCATCCACCGCATGAATCAGTCCGTGTAGCAGGAAGAGCGTCAACGACCGCGAGATCGTTGATTTATCCACCGTGGGAAGCAGTCGTTCCAGTTCAGGCAATGATACCATCTCATCTCCCCGGTACATCTGCTGCAGAATCAGCAGTCGGGTGGCCGTGGGCTTGATGTGCCTATGTTCCAGCTTATGGATGAAGAAATCCTCGTGTTCCATATTTATAGAGGTGAGAATATTAGAGGTGAGAGAATTGTACCAGTATTCTGAACACCTTTGCCGGTGCTGCCGCCCATTGCTCCATGGCTTCAAGAGCTGTTTCTGGAGTAGCAACGGATGAAATCAGTTCCTCCTTGGGGTAGTCACGATTCTGCTGCATATAATGAATCACCGCACGGAAGTCGGCTGGCTTGGCATTGCGTGAGCCGCGGATATCCAGTTCCTTCTGTACAAAGAGCTTGGTGATGAAAGACGTCTCGGCCTTGGCGTAGCCGATGAATACGATGCGACCGGTAAAAGCCACCTCGTTGACAGCCTGATTCTGGGTAAACGGACTCCCCACGGCTTCGATTACCACATCAGGACCTAATCCGTCGGTAATCTCCATCAGTCGGGCATGAAGATCATCGGTCTTGGAATTGACGACATATGCCGCACCCATCCTCTTGGCCAGTGTCAACTTCTCATCATCCAGGTCAACAGCTGTCACTGTGGCGCCCCGCAGACTGGCACGTACAATAGCACCGATACCAATCATGCCGCAGCCAATAACCAATACATGGTCGATATCTGTCACCTCGGCGCGGTTCACGGCATGGAAGCCCACGCTCATGGGTTCTATCAGGGCTATCTCCTTCGAGGTCAGTCCTTCGGCAGGAATAATCTTCTGCCACGGCATGACGAAATATTCCCGCATGGCACCGTTGCGTTGAACACCTAAGGTCTCGTTATGCTCACAAGCATTGGCCCGCTCATGGCGACATGAGGAACAATGACCGCAGTTGCTGTAAGGATCTACGGTTACCTTCATGCCCACCTTCAGGGTTTCGGGCACGTTATCACCTATTGCGGCAATGGTGGCGCTTACCTCATGACCAGGAATCACGGGCATCTTCACCATCGGGTTTCTACCCAAGAACGTATTCAAGTCACTACCGCAGAATCCCACGTAATTGATTTGCAAGAGCACTTCTCCGCTCTTCACTTCCGGTTTCTCTAACTCTACTACCGCCATCTGCTGTTCGGCGGTTATCTGTACTGCTTTCATTATTCCGACATGTTTTTAATATATGGTAAGTCCACCAACTCCTCAAACCCGAAGAATTGACGGGCATTCTCACCTAAGAACAATTCCTTTTCCTGTTCCGACAGTTCCTTGCTCTTCACCACGAAGTCGTACGACATCTTATAGGTGATGGCGGTAATGGTGCGTGGGTAGTCAGAACCCCACATCAGCTTCTCTACGCCCACCAGGTCAATGGCTTCACGAATTGCCTTGATGGCTGAGGGGAACGGATAGAACTCCGAGTTATACAGCCAGGTGATGCCGCCCGACTCAATCATCACATTCTTGTTTCTTGCCAGCTTGATCTGCTCCTGCCAGCCCTCGATGGTAGGCATACCGAAGTGACCAACGGCAATCTTCAGTTGCGGACATTCCTGAATCACCTCCTTCAGTTCACCCACCTGACAGTCACCGTCAGCCAGTGTCACACAGAGAATCATGTTGCGTGCTTCCATCTCGCGGAACATCTGCATCATCTCATCACTGTTGAGCAGGATGCGCACCTTGTCGGTAATGATTCGATGACCAGGAATGGTAATGGCACGGAAACCACGTTCGGCCAAATCCTTCAACTGTTGCATATAGGTGCCCTGTTGGAAGTAGTCAACCATTCCGTTGCAGAGGAACCGTTGCGAATATTGCTTCTGCACCTCTTCGAGATAGTCGTTTTGCAATCCGTCGATGAACTCCTGCACCACCACCGCAGCTGATACCTGGGCGTAGTTCATGTTCGAGAGAAACACCTCTGCTGTGTTCCTGCCGTCAATCATGAACGGTGGCACCATCTGCACCTCTTCGCCAAGGAACATCGCCCTGCCGTTCTCTAACGGGTAGATACGCTTGCCGTTCCACTCCGTGTCTTGTTTCAGCCACAAATGACTGTGAGCATCAATAATTCTCACTATGTTCGAATTAAGTTGATAGTTGATAGTTTACAGTTGACAGTTAAGTGTTTTCCCAGCGAACGCGCATCTGGTTACCGATAATCTCTTGTACCTCCTTCACCAACTGTTCATCGATGGGTGCATTCACATAATCGATGTTCTTTAGCACATTCTTGGGATTGGCGGAGCTGAACAAGGTGGTGGCAATACGGGGATTCAGACTGGTACTGTACTGGATAGCCAGTTTCTCAATGGGATAGTTCTTCGAGGCACAGTAGGCCGCAGCCTTTTGGCACGCCTCCTTTAGCGCTTCGGGAGCGGGATGCCAATCAGGTGTGCCCCGTTGCGAGAGTAGTCCCATGGAGAACGGTGATGCATTGATGATACCTATGCCACGACTCTCGAAGAAGTCGAGATAGTCGAGCAGCAGCTCATCGTTCAGACTGTAATGACAGAAGCAGAGTATTGACTCCACGGTGCCCTCAGCACTGTTTTCCACCACCCATTTCAGGTTCTCGGGCTGGAGGTCTGTGATACCCACATGCTTCACCACCCCTTTCTTGCGCAGTTCAACCAATGCGGGTAATGTCTCGTCAACAATCTTCTGCAATCCTCCTTCGCGGTGAGACTGGAACTCCACATCATGCACATTAATCAAGTCGATGTAGTCGATGTTCAGTCGTTCCATACTCTCATACACGCTGTCGGTAACCCGTTGTGCGGAGTAATCCCATAGGTTCACCCCATCCTTACCATAGCGCCCCACCTTGGTGGAGAGGTAGAATTGGTTACGGGGAATCTCCTTCAATGCTTTACCCAATACCGTCTCGGCCTTCAGATGACCATAATACGGTGATACATCAATAAAGTTGATTCCGTTGTCAACAGCGGTGTGTACGGCTTGTATTCCCTCCGCCTCGCGGATCTCGTGAAATACACCACCTAACGAGGAGGCCCCGAATCCAAGATTCGACACCAGCATTCCTGTCTTTCCTAATTCATTGTATACCATATTCTATGTTTTTACCTTTGACCGAGTCTCTTTGACTGTTTCCGTGCAAAAGTACGAAAAAGGTAGGAGATAATGAAGAAATCATCCGACTTTTTCATCAGAACCGCCATTTCACCTGAAGATCAAGATCTGTTTGTGATGAGTGGTTGATCTGTTGAAGACCGCTACTGATAGATGACCTGTCGAAATAATCGGTGACACC
>JAEEWT010000003.1 GCA_016287755.1 Prevotella sp. | reverse complement strand
TCCGCTATTATACCTAATCAACTTATGGTCAGCAAGTTGATGGCGGAGCAATTATATGATAAGGTGTGTTATCATGCTCCCAAACTATTGGTGGCCATACCCTTTTCTGATACATAAGCCCACTAAAATCCTCCGCCACGAATCTTCTGGTAATCATGCAATTACATTGATCTGGCGGAGAAATATGCGAAGCGACGTTTGCTCGTTCAAGGTCGCAAGTTGTGACCTTGGAAAGTCCTGCGAACAAAGGACTCTTGGAAGATTCTGCTTCTTCAAGGTCACAAATTGTGACCATGAACAAAGGGCCGCATCGGCTTCATTCAAGAAGAGGAAGGATAGAAAACGAAACCACCCATTTGCCAGTCATGGCATGATGGATGGTTTCACAATCAGAGGACTATTATGCTTTCTCTTTGTAGTTCAGGGAAGGAGCACAGAGCTGCACTTTTCAAGCCGTTGTCAGTGTTTGTAGTTGGGCCACACATAGAGTATCCTTCCTGTCTTTGCATCAATATAGCATTGTCCTTCATCAGAAAGATATTGTATCTCTTCGGTGCCAACGACACCGAGATAATATACCAAACGCGGTGCCCACAAATCGGATTCTGCCGATAATGGAAATTCAACTATGTAAAGGATTGGTCCTCCTATGTATTCCAAGGGTAGATTTAAATACTTGGCATAGATCTTACGAGCAGTTGTTTCGCTGAAGGCAGGAACAACATCCAAATTACTGACGGGTAGGAACGAGCCGTTGACACTTGAAATACGGTAGTCTTTCTTGCTGCTATGGAATACATACCCATGATTCTCAACTTCTACATCCTTATAGTATTGTCTATACCATGAATGAAGATTACCATATTCATCCACTTCCTCTCGATACTTCTTGAAGTTCGCATTTAAGTCAACACCTAAATAGGTGGAAACGAACTGTTCTGGCGACCGAGGACGACTATTTGTTGGCGTGTTGTTGTAATATACAAATTTTACCACCCCATTGCAGTCACGCGTTACCTCAGCATTATTCTCATCAGTATAACTCGTGTCTTGACCACGGGAACTCCTATAACCTTTACTGAACTCAGGTTTTAAATTTGCCTGTGAAAGAAATACCTCCTCATTCAGAGAATCATCTTCCATGTCGTCTTTGTCGCTACTGCAGCCTACAAAGGCGAGCAGAGCAAAAACGCACCATATATACAAAACCTTTTTCATATTCGTCCGTTTTTAGTAGACTTTTTATTCTATTAATTCAAAGATTACGAAATACTGCACCCGCCAACATTAAATAATGTTAAACGCCGCTGGCATGTACTTCATTCGTGAATCCGAAGGAACACTTCTAAAGTGAACCCCACGAATCCGGTGCAAATATAGATACAACCAACTTATTTTGAATTATCTCACCACATGTTTTTTACCGTTTTGTATATACACTCCCTTCTTCGGTGTACCCTGTACTCTGCGACCTCCAAGATCGTAGAGTGGCACATCGGAGATGATACCAGGATGGGTAGCGACGGAAGGATTCTGTATTGATGTTGTCACAATCATCTTAAATCTGCTCCAAGGATCAGAGTTCTTATATAAATCTATCGAAGAGTCAGGCACTTTCAAGGTGGCATCGTAGTTGGAGAAAGAGTTGGCAAACATGAAAGGTGGAATCTTTGGCAGCGCATTCACTTGTTGTATATTATTACATCCCGCGAATGCTTCTTGGAAGATATATTCCACAGAAGCAGGAATGGTAACGGCTTCTAGGTTGGCACAGCCATAGAAAGCTTGCTTCTTGATAATTGATAAATCATAAGGTAAAACTAAGGAGGTTAGCCCTGCGCAGTTATAAAATGCTCTTCCTCCGATAGAAGTTACACTATTGGGTATTGACACAGAAGTTATATTAGAGCAATTCTCGAATGCTGATTCACCGATGGACGTTACTCCATTGTGGATACTTACGGACGTTAAGCCTTTACAATTATAGAAAGCTCCAAATCCGATAGACGTAACAAGTTCGGGTATTTTGAGTTCTTTGATTTCATTTCCATTTTCTTTTAATAAGGTAATTGGACAATCAACATTGTCTTTCTTCAATTGACTTAGAATGGCATTTTGGCAGAATGAATATTCATCATATACAACAATCTTTATCTCAGAAAGACTTCTGCAACCATAAAAAACATACTCACTGAGGTTGATGAAACTATTCCGGAAAGTTACAGAAGTCAGACTGGTGCAACCGGCGAAAGCATGGTTGGAAATGAACGGTGTTACTCGGGGTATGTCTATTGATACCAAACTGCTGCAATTGGCGAAGGCCCAATGGCCGATGCGAGACAGATTTTCAGGCAAGTTTATTGAAACCAGACTGCTACAGCCATAGAAAGCTTCTTCATCAATACGAGTCACACTGTTTGGCATATCAACAAAAGCCAGGTTGGTGCAATATGCAAAAGCGTTACTGCCGATAGCTGTTACACTGTTGGGGATTTTTACAACAATCAGGTCATTGCAACCCTGAAAAGCACCTTCTCCGATTCTGGTAACTGTGAATTCTTCCCCTTGATGGATAACCGTTTTGGGAATCTCTATTCTTTCTTGAGAATACTTGGAAATTCCTTTTACCACTGCGGTTTTATTGTTTGTATCGTAATTATAAATAATCCCTTTTTCTTGACCGGCTTCCAGATCAATAACCTGAACTTTCTTAATCACATGTATACCAGGTGAATAACCACACTGGTACATTAAAAAAGCATCAGTACATTCATCAGGATAATCAAGGAAGTCAACAGTATATTCGTGCTCACCTGCCTCTATACTTAGATAATTGACTTGAATAACTGCCCAGTCACGTAAATCCAAACGAATATCACTGGCATAAGGAGCATCTATAGTAAGTTTAACTTGATACTGTCCTCCACCCTTAAGTTCTTTAATATGTGCAATGATTGGTATCTGTGCTTCCCAGATTTGTTCACAGTCATGAGAAAGGGATTCTATTTCCAGTCCTCTACTGGTAACAGAATAATTAATAGTAAACGGAGAGAACCACACATCATTATAATAGTCTGATTCTTGAGTCCAATCAACCTCTGCAATTACCGCCTGTGCATTTACACCAACGGAGATGACCACCATTAATAATAAAGAAAATAACTTTTTCATAATCTTCTTTTTAGTTTGACTCTTATTCTGATAATCAGATAATTACGAAATACTGCATCTGCCAATATTAAACAATGTTAAACACCGCTTGGATGTATACTTCATTCGTGAATCGGAGGAACGCTTTTGAAACGAACCCTACGAATCCGATGCAAATATAGATACTACAAATGATAGTTCCAAATAATTCGCAGGAAAAGAGTTCACAAAAGTTCACATTCGTTAGACTTTTTCTCGCCATGGCCATTTCTAAGCAAGCTTGAATGGCTCATTTGGCTTATCGAAAAAAGCACAAAAGAAGATTATCTTATCCAGTTCAATACGTCAGCCGCTGATGTTTCCTGCATCTGGATATAGGCAAAGAGTTTCTTCCCTGCATCCTTCAGACTGGCACCAAACAGATATACCACATCATCGATAATCAGGAACCTGTCGTGATTACGTTGACAGGCATGAATCGTAATGGGTGGGTATTGCTGATTATGCCTCTGTACATCAAGTTGGAACTGCTGAGCAGTCTGTTTGGTGTAGATGGTTGCTGATACATTAGCACCCCGTTTACTCAACATCGTCAAAGTTGTTTCATCAACATAGTTATCCACCAAAACGATAGACCGCTTAGCTTGTTTGATCATGCTAACAATCTGCGCATACGCATCGAATATCTGACCGTCGTAGAAGATTCCCTCTACGGGAGGTAAGGACGAACGGACAAAGAAGGAAACCTTTTCCTCTAATGCATTGATTCTTTTGTCGTGTGTGCCTAACTGATTTTGCACTTCTTTCAAATTATGATTGATGGAATAGCCTTGAAGTAGATACTCTTTTAGGACTTTGTTTGCCCATTGGCGGAAGGCTGTACCTCGTTTGCTCTTCACCCTGTATCCAACTGAAATAATAACATCAAGGGTGTAAAAAGCAACAGGTTGCTTAACTCCATCAACACGCAAAAAATGCGTGTTAATATCTTTTGGCACTTCTTCATCAGAAAACACATTGTTAATATGCTTTCTTATTGTTTTTTCGTCTCTTTCGAACAAACATGCCATTTGGTTAGCACTAAGCCACACGGTATCTTCACCCATTCTCACCTCCAACCGAATGGTTTCATCCGGCTGATACATCACAATCTCACCCTTGCAGGATTCTATGTTCTCCATAATCATAAATTTAATAGTTATACTATAGTTGCTACAAAACTTGTGCAAAAATACGATTAAGCGAGCACAATACAAAATAAATGTGAGTTTATTTTTATTGTCGAGCGTGAGTATCTAAAAAACTAGTTTTAAAGATAGGCTTTTCCTTTGAAAGTCAAAGAACCACCCATCTGCCAGTTGTGGCATGATGGGTGGTTTCGCAATCAGAGGATTATTATGTTTTCTTATTCCCCTTCTGATAACAAGTCAACCACGCACCTCCATGATGTACTATTTGTGACAAAGTCTTTCGTGTCTTCAACACTCGCCCAATCCCTTTTTGTGCCGTCTGCACTGTAAACAGCATTGCACCAGAAACAAGAATCACCATATGGATAGATGAAGTAGAACACTTCTTCATTCCACTTACATTGATATATTCTATACTGGTATTGTAAGAATCCGAGTTCAGAGAAATCCTTGTAGAATTCTTTATCTTTACTCAAAGATGCAGTTTTCTCCTGCATCCATTCTTTAATCCATTCAGGAAGTTCTTCATCAGGAAGGGCATTTTGATTTGCACTGCCCATTCTTGTTTCAACCATCTTCTGAAGATCTGCCTCGCTATACGTTGTTGAGGAGTCATCATCACTGCTACAAGCTGTAAGTATGATTCCTGTACTAACCAGGAACATAATTGACACTATTAGATAAACCTTTTTCATCATTGTTGTAGTTTTAATTGTTTTCTATAGGGTTTGCAATTCTCTTTACTATATAAATGCGAAGATTGCGAAACCTTGCTTCTGCAAATAATAAATAATGTTAAACACCATATAAAGTGTATACTTCATTTGTGAATCGAAGGAACACTTCTAAAGTGAACCCCACGAATCCGGTGCAAATATAGATACTACAAATGATAGTTCCAAATAATTAGCAAGAAAAAAGTTCACAAAAGTTCACATTCGTTAGACTTTTCCTCGCCACGGCCATTTCTAAGCAAGCCTGAATGACTCATTTGGCTTATCGAAAAAAAGCACAAAAGAAGACTATCTGATCCAGTTCAATAAGTCAGCCGCTGATGTTTCCTGCATCTGGATATAGGCAAAGAGTTTCTTCCCTGCATCCTTCAGGCTGGCGCCGAACAGATATACCACATCATCGATAATCAGGAACCTATCGTGGTTGTGCTGACAGGCATGAATCGTTATGGGAGGGTATTGCTGGTTATGCCGTTGCACATCAAGTTGGAACTGCTGAGCAGTCTGTTTGGTGTAGATGGTTGCTGATACATTAGCACCCCGCTTACTCAGCATCGTCAAAGTTGTTTCATCAACATAGTTATCCACCAAAACAATAGACCGCTTAGCCTGTTTGATCATGCTAACAATCTGCGCATACGCATCGAATATCTGCCCGTCGTAGAAGATGCCTTCAACGGGAGGTAAAGATTTTTGTACAAAAAAGTCGATTTTCCCCTCTGCAACTACTAAACGGTGTTCAATCTGCTCAAATCGCCTATTAATAGAATATCCATGTAATAAATAGTCTTTTAAAATGCGATTTGCCCATTGGCGGAATCTTGTTCCTCTCAATGATTTTACTCGATAACCCACAGAGATGATCACATCAAGATTATAGTATTTGACATATCGTCGTACTGTTCTATTACCTTCTTGACGAACAGTCAAGGAATCCTTGACAGTTGAGATCTCGTCAAGTTCTCCTTCATTGTAGATGTTACTGATATGCAAGCTGACATTCTGCTTGGTGGCATTAAATAAAACTGCCATCTGCTGTTGAGTCAGCCATACTGTCTCATTCTCTACTCGTACTTCTAGACGAATGGTTTCATCCGGCTGATACATCACAATCTCACCCTTGCAGGATTCTATGTTCTCCATAATGTCAAATTTAATAGTTATACTATAGTTGCTACAAAACTTGTGCAAAGATACGATTAAGCGAGCACAATACAAAATAAATGTGAGTTTATTTTTATTGTCGAGCGAAAGTATCTAAAAAGCTTGTTTTGGTTTTCCTTTGAAACGTCCAAAATTATAGACTGTTTTCTGAAACAAAGAACCACCCATTTGCCTGTCATGGCAAGATGGGTGGCTTAATATCAGAAAGACTTTAAAAAGCTCAGAACATATAGGCAAGTTGAAGCGTGAAGGTTCGCATACGGGAATCGTATATTATACGGTCGTCAAACGAAGACTTCATAATGTCACGCATGCCCCACTCGTAACCCAATGATACCTGATAGTGACTTGCCACTTCAATGCCTGTGCCGAACCCCAAGCCCCAGTCAACTATATGATCGCTACCCACATAATCGAAATAACCACTGGAGTCCGCATTATACCAAGGTAATGGCTCGTTATTCGCGGATCTCAGAAACTCTTTGATATTACCAAAGAGTCCAATATTCAAATACGGACCAGCATTTACATAGAATTTTGCAAACCTTCCGCAGTTCAGTTTGAATCCGGCACGAAGAGGGATGTTCAGGTAGTAAGGAGTTGCCTTAGTCTGCGATACAATCCCTATTTTGGGGTAAATGTGCTTCTCTGACTTCCATGGAAGGGAAGAGAGAATCAGACCGGATTCAGCGTAAAGACCTTTGACCACCTTGGGGAATGTCAGTTCACCCTTTACGCCCATACGGAAACCATATCTAGACTCCATGTTACTTGGCGCATTGAGATTCAATCCTGCCAGAACACCTGGCCTGAACTCCTGCGCTACAATAGGGAGTGCTATCAGCAATCCTGCACAGATAATGATGATTCTTCTTTTCATATTCTTCTATATTTGTTTGATTCTATTATCATAAATGCAAAGATTGAGAAGCCTAAATGGGCCAAAGACTTTACTCTCCTTCGTAGTGACCAACAAACAGGATGATGCCGTGATCCTTCTCGCTGATGAGATAAATAAACGGACGGTTGGCATGGAAGACTGCGTTCTTCACCTCTTGCTCTTTACCAGAGCTGGTAGCCTCCCAATGGGTGACTGCGGCTGCTTCTGAGCCTTCCTCATCAACCCTGATACGAGCTGTCTGAGCCACTTTTTCCAGAACGAGTTTTTCCATGGACATCTTGTCATAACGCTCTTCAGGAGAGTAGAGTGAAGACAAACCTATTTTCTTCAGTGCATCATTCAGTCCCAGTTTGCATGATGTTTCAAAACGAGGAATCTTCACATCCGTCTTACACCTGCTTAGACCATACAACATATTATTGAACTGTTTGTCGTTCATCATACCCATCAACTCAGTGGTACTAATCCCTTCATTAGGCAGCAATACAGTCATCTGGAATGCACCGTTGCCATAGGGCATCTGCAAGAGCTGGCAGTATTCGTTAGATGCGTATTTAAGTTGGGCTTCAAGGTGCATCATGGGTACCTGCTTACCTCCCTTGCCGAACGCTTCATCCTTCGTATTGTTTACATCGAACTTATCCACCCAACTGCCTTTGAAATATACAGCATTGAGACCGTATGCCACAGCAGCCGGGTTTAAAAAATTAACCACTTCGTCGATCATGCCTTTGGTATGGTCAGATGCCCACAGGTTGATGTAATCCACGGAACTGTCTAACCTGAAATCAAGCGAGGTGAAATCAGCTGAATACGTCTTGCCCACAGTATTAACATAGTCATCAAGCAATGAATAATCGCGATTCACAAAGATCGCATTGCTTTGAAGTAGTTCGGATGACAGGTCAAGACGGGGTAGGTCTTTCAGCATTAATTCGAAGTAATCGTTTATCTCGCTGAGCGTCATATTGTCCATACCCATAGCAGCAGTCACTTCACCTAGAGTCTTCTCACTCACGCCGTTGGCCAGCATACCTACCACATAGGATACGCTGAGAGGAGAAAGAACTTCACTTGTATTGCTTTGCATAGTGGCTTGCGCCAGACGGAATGCAAAGTCGTTGCTCACACTTACCTGATTCATCTGAGCACGGGTAAGTATCAAGGATTCCAGCTCCTCCATTTCCTCTTTCTGATCATCGTTCTTGACAGATTCCTCTGTCTGGTTGGGCTGGTTAGGCTGTTCCCCGATGTTTTCCTCCGGATCGCTATTACAGCTCACCAGGGCAAAGCCTAAAAATAACGAAATAAAAAACACCTTTTTCATCATTGTTGTAGTTTTATTTGTTTTCTATATGGTTTACAATTCTCTTAACTCTAAACACGAAGATTGCGAAATACTGCATCTGCAAATAAGAAATAATGTTAAACACCATATAAAGTGTATACTTCATTTGTGAATCGAAGGAACACTTCTAAAGTGAACCCCACGAATCCGGTGCAAATATAGATACTACAAATGATAGTTCCAAATAATTCGCGAGAAAAAAGTTCACAAAAGTTCACATCGTTAGACTTTTCCTCGCCATGGCCATTTCTAAGCAAGCTTGAATGGCTCATTTGGCTTATCGAAAAAAGGCACATTCGTATATACAACTTGTATGATGGCCAGAAATCTTAATCTTTATTTCTTAACCACATGCTGAAAAAGCGGTCATATACAATGAATCCGTCTCCAGTTTGGTAAACATACTCTTTTTCTGTTAGGAACTGTAATGCCCTCTGCACACTACTTGACGACTTCAAATGATGTGTCCGCAGGAAAAGTCCAGAAAGAGGTTCCTTAACTAAACCTTCCATGGCAATTGCTTTTAGCAACTGTGTCTGGTTCTGAGTAAGAAGGTGGAATATTCGTTTATAGTTTTCCTCCTCAGTGGAAATAATCTGACCAACAGCCTGACGGAGCTCAACATCTGTAATCACGCCAGGTTCAAATCGATAAAGTCGATTCAGAACAGACTGCACAAACCAGGTAACGCCATCCACCATACTATATATCTGATGAAAAGCCTCAGCAGATAATACGATACTCTTTTCCTTCATCTTTTCAGCAGCGAACTCATAGTAATCAGCTTCCCGGATTACATCAAGATACAGTTTTTCCGTACTCTTATAGAATGGATGCTTGGGGGAATCGAACATTTCAGACATCATATGCATCTTGCTTCCAGCAAATATGAAATGTACTTGATGCAATTGCTGGACATAAGTCCGCAACAAGGCTTCCACGTTCTTCTCCGGATACTCTGCAATTTGCTGGAACTCGTCAATGGCAATGAAACAAGATCGGTTTGTATGCGAAAGATATGCGAAGATTTCTTCGAGCGTCTGTTCTGCTTGTTGGGGATTAAACGCGAGTCCAAGTTGTGGAAGACCCGTTAAAGGATCTTGTGACATGGTAATCTGACTATTCCTAAAGAACTTACTTATAAGTCCTTCTGCCTTCTGCAATGGCGTATCCAACTTACCAACGACGGACTTACCTAATACACGCACAAAATCACTCAGCGTATTTGTTGCATAGATATCTACATAGAAACAAGATATATTTTTATCCTGTTCTTTTAGTCGATGGAAAACATTATGGATAAGCCCTGTCTTCCCATAGCGCCGCGGACTCATCAATGTTAGATTGCATCCATTGGTCAATGCAGAAATAACATCATCAGTTTCTTTCTGTCTGTCGCAGAAATAGGTTGGCCCCTCATAGCCATAAACGAGGAAAGGATTTTCTATCTTGTTCATATCATGCAGTTTATGTTTATTACGCAAATTGCGTAACGCAAATTGCGTAATGGTGCTGCAAAGATACGATTAAGCGAGCACAATACAAAATAAATTTGTATTTATTTTTATTGTCGAGCGAAAGTATCTTCGGCAAAGCCAATGTACGATTAAGCGAGCACAATACAAAATAAATTTGTATTTATTTTTATAGTCGAGCGAGAGTATCTTCGGCAAAGCCAATGTACGATTAAGCGAGCACAATACAAAATAAATGTGGGCAGGTATTTGGTGGTTTACTAGAAAAATGCGTAATTTGCGCTGCGTAAACGAAACCACCCATTTGCCTGTCATGGCATGATGGGTGGCTTAATACACACTATACTGCATTAACAAGTTCTTGTTCAGGGTGCGTGAGGATGATTCATTGAAGAGGGCCTTGTTAAGAGCCAGCTTGACATTGGATATTCTCGAACTGGTGGTACCCAGCAGATTCGCCTGCTCGTTGTTGCCGAGACCCATGACCGTCAGCATGCAGACACGGATGCTCTGCGGGGTGTTGCAATACTGACAAAGGTCGAGGAACAAATCCGGATAACTGTTGGCAAACGTGTCTGTCAGCTCTGCCCATTCCTCCTCTTTCACGTTCGCCAACGGCTGAACGGCTATTTCATGGAACCTTTTGACAATGGGTTCTTCCGCAAACAATGCGGAAGCAGAAAGGTTCCTGGATATGGCCTTTTCCTTCTGGAGCTCCCGGATCCTGCTCTGCAACTCCACGTTCTCGTCCAGAAGTCTCTTCCTCTCACTCTCGTTTTCTTGATGGGCAGATTCAAGCAGCTGCAGCTCACGCAGGTTCTCCTCATATTCGTAGGAAGCGTTGGCATACTCCGTCTTTAACTGCATAATCTCCTGTTGATACTTCCTGCGGAATCGTTTCCAAACGAGGAAAACAGCCACCAAGGCAAGAACGGCAACAGCAGCCGCGATAATTAGGCCAAGCAGTGTCTTGTAGGCCTTAACCTCATTCTCGTGCGCCTCCTTTTGCAGTCGGCTGTAGTTGTATGTGGCGGTCATCTGGGCCACAGCGTCCCGATCCTTGAGGGCGATGGAGGAGTCGTTAGCCATGCAATACAATCGGGCATATTTGGCAATGGAGTCCGCCTGATGCCGCTTGGTAAATACACTCAGAAGACCTTTGTACATCGGGTCTTGCGCGGTATAATCCATATTAGGGTATCTTGTTTTCCTGTAATAAAACTCTGCCGAGTCAAGCTTGTTGATGCCCTCATAGTACTTGCCTTTGTATTCGTAGTATTTGCGTTGTGAGGGCGGGAGCTCGTGGCGCTCGTCAAACAATTCAGACTCTGCCTCAAACTGATCCATCAATGCCTTAGCCTCAGTCAGTCGCTGAGGTGGGTTGGTATAGAGATGCATAAGTGGTCTTGAATACCGCAATGCCTCTTGGGTATAGCCGTGTTTACGAAACTGTTCACGTACAGCTTTTAGAATGGTTTCAGCAGTGTCTTTCTGGTTTAAAAGAATGTAGGCATTTGCCATCATGGCTTGATTGTAAATGCCCCATTTAGGCTGGTTGGCACGGAAAGCATAGTAACTGGCCTTTTTACGTGTTTCTATTTCATCAGTCAAAAGGAGTTGATGATGATAAATATCTGCCATCTGTGCATAGATACGATTCAACGTGCTGAATTTGAAACCAGTAACTGTTGTATCTGCCGCACTAATGGCATCCTGATAACTACTAATAGCTTGCGGGGCGTCCCCCATATCCGTGTAGGCACGGCCTAAGAGATAGTGGGCGAGTACGCGTTCATTAACGGTGCCGTGGCGGTCGAAGTAGCTAACAAGCACCTGGCAAAGGGAGTCGGAAGTGAACTTATCGCTGGTCTTGTTCACGGCGTTCTGCCGATGCAGCTGATACTGCATACGGAAGTGGCGGGTGAACTCACTCTCGTATTGTCCCAAGCTGTCGAGAATCTGCAGGGCAGAATCAGGGTGCTCGTCCATGACCGCCTCTGCCCGCAGCAAGGCATCTTTATACTCCCGTCTTATGCCGCAAGACAGGAACATGCATAAAATAACAACAATATACGCAATTCGCTTCATATCTTTACATAAATCGTGCAAAGATAGAAACGACCAATGAAAGTTCCAAATAAATCGCAGGGAAAAAGTTCACAAAAGTTCACATTCGTTAGACTTTTTCTCGCCATGGCCATTTCTAAGCAAGCTTGAATGGCTCATTTGGCTTATCGAAAAAGTTCACATTCGTTAGACTTTTTGAATTTTATTCTTCCTCAGTCACGACTCGGCAACGCCCAAATACATTTGGCATTGCACTCGCTGCTCCATCGGTTCTCGCCATGGCCATTTCTAAGTCGACGAACTTGTGCAATTTTAGCACAGGTTGGATCTTTCTCTAACTCATCTGTTCCACAAAAAAACTCCACCACGAAAGTGATGGAGTTATGAATGGATGGAAGTTTGTTACTTCCTGTCTTTGTCTGAAATTAGAGTTTCGGACCAGCAGCTACAAGTGCCTTACCAGCCTCGTTACCCTCGTACTTCTTGAAATTCTTGATGAAGCGGGCAGCCAGATCCTCAGCCTTCTTGTTCCACTCAGCAGCATCTGCATAAGTGTCGCGCGGATCGAGGATGTTGGTAGCTACGCCCTCGAGCTCTGTGGGAACCTCGAAGTCGAAGTAAGGAATCTTCTTGGTAGGAGCCTTCAGGATAGCACCACCCAGGATAGCATCGATGATACCACGAGTATCCTTGATAGAGATACGCTTGCCTGTTCCGTTCCAACCAGTGTTTACGAGATATGCCTTAGCACCGCTCTTCTCCATCTTCTTTACGAGCTCCTCAGCATACTTTGTAGGATGCAGCTCGAGGAATGCCTGACCGAAGCAAGCGCTGAAGGTAGGAGTAGGCTCTGTGATACCACGCTCTGTACCAGCCAGCTTAGCGGTGAAGCCAGAGAGGAAGTAGTACTTGGTCTGCTCAGGAGTCAGGATAGAAACCGGAGGCAGTACACCGAATGCATCAGCACTGAGGAAGATCACGTTCTTGGCCTCAGGACCAGCACTCTTACCATTTACCTTCTGGGCAATCTTCTCAATATGGTTGATTGGATAGCTCACGCGAGTATTCTCGGTTACGCTCTTGTCGGCGAAGTCGATCTTACCGTTGGCGTCAACAGTCACGTTCTCGAGCAGAGCGTCGCGGCGGATAGCGTTGTAGATATCGGGCTCGCTCTCCTTGTCAAGGTTGATGACCTTAGCATAGCAGCCACCCTCGAAGTTGAATACACCCTCATCGTCCCATCCGTGCTCGTCGTCACCAATCAGCAGACGCTTAGGATCGGTTGACAAAGTGGTCTTACCTGTACCAGACAGACCGAAGAAGATAGCGGTGTTCTTACCCTCCATATCGGTGTTAGCAGAGCAGTGCATAGAAGCGATACCCTGCAGCGGCAGATAGTAGTTCATCATAGAGAACATACCCTTCTTCATCTCACCACCGTACCAGGTGTTGATGATAACCTGCTCGCGGCTAGTGGTATTGAAGGCTGCGCAAGTCTCGCTGCGCATTCCCAGCTCCTTGAAGTTCTCAACCTTTGCCTTAGAAGCATTGTAGATCACGAAGTTAGGCTCGAAGCTCTCCAGTTCCTCAGCGGTAGGCTGGATGAACATGTTCTTCACGAAGTGAGCCTGCCAAGCCACCTCAACGATGAAACGAACACGCAGACGTGTTGCCTCGTTGGCACCGCAGAAAGCGTCCACTACATACAGATTCTTGTTGCAGAGCTCCTTGATGGCGATTTCCTTTACCTTTGCCCAAACCTCCTCGCTCATGGGGTGGTTGTCGTTAGGATATTCCTCGGTGGTCCACCACACCTTATCCTCGCTCTGGGCATCCTTCACGATGTACTTGTCCTTAGGTGAACGTCCGGTGAAGATACCAGTCATCACGTTCACGGCATCCAATTCAGTGAGTTGGCCCTTGTCAAAGCCAGTCAGTTCAGACTTCATTTCCTCCTCGAAAAGGAATTCATACGACGGGTTATGAGCAATCACGGTTGAACCAGTGATGCCATACTGTGTCAAATCTAACTTTGCCATATTATCTATAAAAATTTAAGTTATGAATCCTCAATCAATCTTTCAGTAGAAGGGAAAACCTAATACCTTTAATCACGGCTGCAAAGTTACGAATTTATTAAGAATTAAGAATCAAGAAATTAGATTATTTTGCGCGCACACAATTCTTTTTAGGTTAAAGAAATTAAAAATTCCGACCGACTTCGCTCTTTTGCAAAACTGACTTTGCAAAATTGTTTCAACTTTTACTAACTTTGTCGAGCGAAAGTATCTTTGCGCTTAATTTCATATACAACTATGCAAGTAATCAATTTCAGTGAAAGCAACAGCATCATGAACCAGTACATGGCTGAATTGCGCGACAAGAAGTATCAGCAGAACCGCCTGCTTTTCAGAAACAATATCAAACGGGTTGGCGAGATGATGGCCTTTGAGCTGTCGAAGACATTGGAATACAAGTCGAAGACCGTAACCACTCCGCTGGGAACCCTCGACATCCCCTTACCAAAGGATGAGATTGTGGTGGCTACAGTGCTTAGGGCCGGATTACCGTTCCACGAAGGTTTCCTGCAGGTTTTCGACAAGGCTGAGAATGCCTTCGTATCAGCCTATCGTATGTACACCAATCGTGAACATACCGAGGTGGGTATCCATACGGAATATATGGCTTCGCCCAGCGTGAAGGGAAAGACACTGATTATTGCCGACCCCATGCTCGCCACTGGTGGAAGCATGGCTGCTGCCATTGAGGCCCTGGTGAAAACAGGCAAGCCCAAGCAGATTCATGTAGCCTGCGTGATTGCCACACCGGAAGGCATAGACATGGTGAAACAGACCTTACCTGAAAACGCTATTGTTTGGTGCGCCGCCATCGACCCAGGTATGAACGAGCATAAGTATATCGTTCCCGGATTCGGCGATGCAGGTGATCTGTGTTACGGCGAGAAATTGTAGGAAATCCTATTTGAGCATCTCCAGCATCTTCAGCAGCGACTGCTCATCGGTCCAGCTGAATTTCGGAAGATTCGTGGCCGACTCCATGAGTCTGACTTTCTCTTTGGACAGGAAGCGCTTGAGATGCCGCTCATGAACAAGCACGAACTTGTTGTCTATGCGGAAATAGTAGATAGGGATAACAGGGAACTGCACACTATCCTTTCCGATAGCATCAATGGTGTTGAAGCTGAGCATGTTCAAGTTGGTGAGATTGCTCAGGTCGAAGTTCGTGATGTTCGCACTATTGGCAATCGTCTGTTTATAGGATTTCAGATCGATTACGTTGGCACAATAGAGCGCATTCTCTCCGACGGCTCCCACCTGATAAGCTAACACGCTGTCGATGCGGATATAGGTGCGGTCGTCGAAATCGACTTGCATCACCCTCTTCATGTCGGCCTCTTTGACCAGCTTGTCACTCATGTAAAGAAGGGAACTGTTTTTCAAGAAAATGTTTGCCAAAGGAACCTTCAGCTTACCCCCGTTTGTCAACAGAATAGTAGCCGGACGGAAATCCTGATAGACAGTAAGGGCAGACGTGATCTGCTGGGCAACACCTTTCAGCATCGCCAGCATGAGAATCATTGTAAAGAGAATGCGCTTCATAAGCAAGGATTGTTAGTTAGTAAAAAGTAAATAGTTATTTCAGAGAGATAGGTACTTGGGGGGTGATTATTTCACCTCCCAAGTATCGTTCGTTTCAAGCAATTCCATGAAGTTATGGTACTTCTTCTGTTCTGAGACCTCAGCGAGCTGTGCATGCACGGCTTCGTTATAGGTAGGAGCAGCCACATCGCGAATCACACCAAGTGCTACGGGGAAGCCATGCTCATTGTCCATCATAGCGAGCTTCAGTTGCAGGGTATCATCCTCGCAGTGAGCATCATGTACCAATACATCATCAAGGGTATAACCATCCTGACCGATTGTTACTACCTTCAGACCGAAACCCTCCTGTACCAGACCGAACTCGTTGTTCTCGCCGAACACCAGTTTCTCGCCGTGGCGTACATAGATACAGTTCTTCTTTCTACCTTCTTTGGTATAGATGGGATCGTAACAGCCGTTGTTGAAGATGACGCAGTTCTGCAGAATCTCGCACACAGCAGCACCTTTATGGTTGTAGGCAGCCTTCAGGATCTCCACTGTCTCGGCATTATCGGTAGCCACTGAACGGGCAAAGAACTTACCGCGAGCACCGAAGCAGAGCTCAGCAGGACGGAACGGATCTTCTACTGTACCATAAGGAGATGACTTGCTGACGAATCCGCGAGGAGAGGTCGGCGAGTACTGTCCCTTGGTCAAACCATAGATCCTGTTGTTCAGCAGAATCATGTTCAGGTCGATATTACGGCGCATGGCATGGATGAAGTGGTTACCACCAATAGCCAGTCCGTCACCATCGCCTGAGATCTGCCAGATGGTGAGGTCGGGATTGACAACCTTGGCACCAGTGGCAATAGAAGCAGCACGACCATGAATGGTCTGCATGGCATAAGTGCTGACATAATAAGGCAGACGGCTGGAACAACCGATACCTGAGATCACGGCCATCTCATGAGGTGCAACACCTACCTCGGCCATGGCCTTATGCAGCGAAGCAAGGAAGAAGTGATCGCCGCAACCGGGACACCAACGGGGCTGTCCCTTTTTATAATCATTTGCTGTAAACATACTCATTTAATTCTTGATTATCTGTTCGAATGCATTTACGAGTTCACTCACCACGAAAGGCTGTCCCTTTACCTGATTGAACTGATAGGGAACGAAACCATCTACCTTGGAACGCAGGTATGCGGCAAGCTGTCCGAGATTCTGTTCTGCTACCACCACTTTCTTAAACTTAGAGAGCACCTCTGCTGTATTCTTCGGCAGCGGGTTGATGTACTTGAACTGGGCCAAGGCCACCTTGTTGCCTTTTGCACGAAGCTCGTCCATGGCAGCATGCAGATGACCGTAGGTTGAACCGAAGCCCACAATGAGCAGGTCGGCATCCTTGTCGCCTTCAACCGTCAGGTCAGGAACAGGAATCTTAGCCACCTTCTCTGCACGCAGACGGCACATCATATCATGGTTCTCAGGCTCTGTAGAGATAGCACCTGTCTTACCGTCTTTCTCCAGACCACCAAGGATGTGGGTGTAGCCTTCCTGTCCAGGAATAGCCCAATAGCGTACCTTGGTCTCCTCGTCGCGGAAATACGGAGTGTAGTTACCCTTCATCTCAGGAGTCACATAGTGAGGCTTGATGACAGGCAGCTCTTCCATCTTCGGCAGTTTCCAAGCGGCAGAGCCATTAGCGATGAAAGCATCGGTGAGCAATACCACAGGAGTAAGATGCTCCAAGGCAATCTTAGAAGCCTCGTAGGCAGCATCAAAGCAGTCGGTAGGACTGGTAGCTGCAATCACGGGCATCGGACTCTCACCATTTCTTCCATAGAGCGCCTGCAGCAAGTCGGTCTGTTCACTCTTGGTGGGAAGACCTGTTGAAGGACCGCCACGCTGAACATCAACGATTACCAGAGGGAGCTCATCGATCACTGCCAGGTTCATGGCCTCTGACTTCAGACAGATACCAGGACCAGAGGTAGAGGTTACAGCCAGGGCACCTGCAAAGGCAGCACCTACAGAACTGGCACAACCGCTGATCTCATCCTCGCACTGAACGGTGATAACACCGCAGCTCTTATGCTTAGACAATTCATGAAGGATATCGGTGGCAGGAGTAATAGGATAACTACCCAGATACAAACGGAGACCTGCTTTCTCAGCAGCAGCAATCAGTCCGTAGGCGGTAGCCTTATTACCTGTGATATCCATATATCTTCCAGGCACCTTTTCCTTAGATTCAATACGATAGGTGGCGGGCACACTGGCATGGGTGTTATGACCATAGTCGAAACCTGCCTGTACCACCTTGATGTTGTTCTCGGCGATAGCTGGTTTCTTGGCAAACTTCTCACGAAGGAAATTAGCCACCAGGTTCAGATCACGGTTGAACAGCCAGCACACCAATCCGAGGGCGAACATATTACGGCACTTGAGGACAGCCTTGTTGTCCATACCGCTGTCTTGAAGACACTCTTTTACCATGGTTGTCAGCGGACACTGAATCACACGGTCGGGATCAATACCCATCTCTCCCAGATAATCCTCTGTCTGGAACGCAGCCTTCTTGAGATCATTCGGTCCGAAGGAGTCTGTATCGATGATGATGGTAGCCTGTGGCTTGGCGTAGCGATACTGAGTCTTCAGCGCTGCGGCATTCATGGCCACCAACACATCACACAGATCACCAGGCGTATAAACCTTTCCAGCACCGATGTGCACCTGGAATCCGCTCACACCTGTCAGTGATCCTTGCGGGGCACGGATATCTGCGGGATAGTCGGGAAACGTAGAGATACCGTTACCTACGGTGGCACTGACCGTAGAGAAAATGTTACCGGCAAGCTGCATACCATCGCCGGAGTCACCAGAGAAGCGTACGACCACCTGGTCGAGCTCTTTCACTTCAAGTTGTTCTGCCATACGTATATGTCTTTGAATTCTATATTTTTGCAAAATCGGGTGCAAAGTTCGCTATTTTTTGCGAAACGGCCAAGCATTTTCGAATAAAAATGCACATATTGCCACCCAAAATGAATAGTTTTTGAATGGCAATACGTTTTGGGCGCAACAGATTCCTTAATACTTAAATGATGATCCTCCAAGGAACTCTCTTAATAAAGAGGTAGGAGGAATGTCACTATCGGGAATAGGTTTGATGTATTTCAGGAACTTCAGCAGACGATGGGCTTCTGCATATTCGACACAGTTCTCAGGAACCTGTTCGAGCATCGGCTCCGCCTGTCCTTTAATCACGGCCAGCTCAAAGAGCATGGCGGTGTTGAACATCGCATCGGCATTCTCCTGGAAGGGGAAGATCCATTTGTTCTCGCCCGCCCTGACGCTTGCCCATCGATGGATGGTTTCACGAGCACTTACCCCGCGGTACTTATGGTCGCGGATGATGCGGCGCAGCAAACGGTTGTCGGTGGTGGGTATATAATTATGTGCATCGAGCAGCAAGGTGGTAAGGGCCGAAGCATACACGCGGTATATCTGGTTGCGAGGGATTTCTGCCGTCAACTCGGGGTTCAGGGCATGGATACCCTCCACAATCAGGATCTCATCGTCGTGCAACTGCAGACGCCGTCCGTTCATCGTGCTCTTACCTGTCTGGAAATTATATTTGGGTAACTGAATCTCCTCTCCAGCAAAGAGGGCCTTGAGTTGCTCGTTCAACAAAGGAAGGTTCAGTGAATGAAGATGCTCGTAGTCATAGTCGCCCGTTTCATCACGCGGTGTTTTCTCCCGATCCACAAAGTAGTCGTCAAGCGAGATGGGCACCGGCTTGTAACCGTTGGTAACCAGCTGCACCGACAGTCGTTTGCAGGTGGTTGTCTTACCTGATGATGAAGGACCGGCAATCAACACCATGCGTATGCCCTTCCTGTTGGCTATCTCGTCGGCAATCTGGGCAATCTTTTTCTCCTGCAAGGCTTCCGACACCTGAATAAGCTGCGAAGCCCATCCTTTTTCAATCAGCTCGTTCAGATCACCAATGGTGCGCATACCAAGAATCTTCTGCCAGCTATGGTGTTCACGGAAGATGCTGAACATCTTGTCCTGATGGGTAATCTCACCCAGCTCGTCAGGCTCTGTATTCGAGGGGATACGAAGCAGCAGACCGTCGAAGTATTTCTCCACACCGAACAGGTACAGCTGTGACGTATTGGTGAGCAGTGCCCCGTAATAGTAGTCGTAGTAACCATCGATGTCGTAGAACACAGTGTAGCACTTTCCCGTACTCTTGAGAAGCTTCACCTTCGAGGTGGCACCGATTTTCTCGAACAGACTGATGGCCTCCTCGGTAGTGGTCTCATGACGGTGGATGGGCAGGGCGGCCTGGATAATCTCGTTCATACGGGCTCGGATATCGCCCACATCTTTCAAGGTGACGGGTCTGCCAATCTCCAGATCCACGTAGTAACCGTTGCTCACAGGTGTGTCGATGCTCACCGAACACTCGTCGTAGAGGTCGTGCATGGCCTTGCAGAGCACAAAGAACAGCGTACGAGTATAGGTACGTGCCCCACTGGGAGCGGTGATGTCGAGGAACTCCACCGTTTTGGGATTATAGACACGAAAATGCATCCCTTCCACCTTGTTATTCACCCTTGCACAGATCGGTCCGTACTTCATTTCAAGCCCGAATGCAGAAAAAATGTCAGAAAGTGTGCTTCCGATGGGGATTTCTAATTTTTTATTATTATTTTTGCAGAAAATTTGGATGGTTTTAGCCATATTCGATCTTTTTTTTGACAAAGATAGGGATTTTTTGGAGGAGAGCCTTCAAAAATTCGAATGAAGGATGAGGAATTAAGAATTATTATACTATCAGTATGTCTATTTGGATTGTCTTTAAGCTTTTAGGCTCATTGGCTTTGCTGATGTTCGGTATGAAGTCAATGAGTGAGGCCCTGCAGAAGATGGCAGGTCCGCAGTTACGACACGCCTTGGGTGCTATGACCACCAATCGTTTCACCGGGCTCCTAACAGGTGCTGTCGTCACAGCTTCCGTACAGTCATCAACAGCAACAACTGTCATGACTGTATCGTTTGTTAATGCCGGACTGCTCACGTTGGCGCAGGCTATCTCCGTCATCATGGGTGCCAATATCGGTACCACGCTTACGGCATGGATCATGGCGCTGGGAACATCGTTCGACATCAGCGTGGCCGTCTATCCCGGTTTCTTCCTCGGCATTATCCTGATCTATCTGAAGAAACACCGGTATATCGGTGACTTCCTCTTCGGTCTGGCCTTCCTACTACTGGGTCTGACAACCCTGAAAGCCACGGGTACAGCCATGGACTTAGGTCATAATGAGGCAGTAACAGCTTTCTTCCGGTCGTTCGATCCTAACTCGTTCCTCACAACGATCATCTTCCTGTTCTTAGGTGGTATCATGACCTTCTGCGTGCAATCTAGTGCTGCCGTCATGGCCATTACCATGTTACTCTGTTCCACTGGCGCCATGCCTATCTATCAGGGTATCGCTTTGGTGCTGGGTGAGAATATCGGTACCACCATTACCTCAAACCTCGCTGCATTGTCAGCTAACACCCAGGCCCGTCGAGCTGCTTTAGCCCATATGTTCTTTAATGTGTTCGGTGTAATCTGGATCCTGTTCGTCTTCCATTGGTTCATCGATGGTGTGGTATGGCTCGTTGACTATGTAGGAAACCTGCTGGGTAAGGATATGAACAATATGGATTCCAACGAGAAGCTGAATTTCGTGCTGGCAGCCTTCCACTCTTGTTTCAACATCATCAACGCCGGCATCCTGATCTGGTTGATTCCTCAGATTGAGCGCTTCGTGTGCTGGGTCATCAAGACTAAGAAGGTGGATGAGGAAGAGGACTTCCGTCTGCACTTCATTACTGCCGGTCTGTTGAAGACCCCGGAACTTTCCGTGCTGGAGGCTCAGAAAGAGATCGTCAGTTTCAGTGAACGTATGCAAAGGATGTTCGGAATGGTACGTGAGCTGTTGACTGAGAAAGATGACCAGAAATTCACCAAGCTCTTTACACGCATCGAGAAATATGAGAGCATTTCCGATAATATGGAGATAGAGATAGCCTCCTATCTGGAACAGGTTTCCGATGCACATCTCTCTGACGAAACCAAAGGTAAGATCCGTGCCATGCTCCGTGAGATCTCCGAGCTGGAGAGTATCGGTGATTCATGCTACAATATGGCCCGCACCATTAACCGTAAGGTGCAAGGTAAGAACGAACACTTCACCACCCGTCAATATGAGCACATGCACCAGATGATGGAACTTACCGACAGCGCCCTCACACAGTTGAACAACTTGATGGGCGGACGAAAGGAGAGCTTTAATGTGAACCGTTCGTTCAATATCGAGAACGAGATCAACAATTTCCGCGACCAGCTGAAGAGTCAGAACATCAACGATGTGAACAACCATGTCTATACCTACGGCATCGGTACCATCTACATGGATATCATCAGTGAGTGCGAGAAACTGGGCGACTACATCATCAACGTTGTTGAGGCTCGTATGGGTACCAAGCAACGAGAGGCATAAATAGGGATTTCCCCTTAACAATTAGGAAAAAACCCCGCAAGCGTTTGCGGGGTTTTTCGTTACTTTGCCACCGATAAAGAAAAGATTGTTGTACTAAAACCCGAAGAGAGAATGAAAAAGACTATTATCATGACCATGCTCAGTCTGCTGACTGTCATGCCCATACAGGCGCAAAGCTATCGCCATAGTAAGTACTACAACCAGCGTAGCGGTCGTCTTGACTACAGTCACCGCAATCACCGTGGCTACTATTGGAACGACGATGCGTTTTTCGGCTTCCGACTCGGTCCTGCCTTCACTACTGTGAACAGTGATGACAAGTATCTCGATGGAAGCGATGTGAAGGCCGGTCTGAACGTAGGAATGGCAGCAGGCTTCTCTGTGATGCCTCGCGGTCCTTTGTATCTTGAAACAGGATTGTACTACACCGAGAAGGGTGGTAAAGGAAATGTTGCAGGCGACAAGTTCACCTATAACCTCAACTATCTGGAAATGCCACTGGTGATGAAGTATTACATCGACATCGACCGCTATTGCTCAATCCAGCCGTTCTTAGGAGGATATGTTGCCTGCGGTATTGGTGGTAAGATCAAGGACTTTGGTGAACGGGCTGCCTATAACTCCTTTTCCGACAGTCCTTACTCCTTCCGTCGTATGGATGCAGGATTGAGAACAGGTTGCGGTTTGCAGATAGACATGTTCTATGCCGAACTCAGTTACGACTTAGGTCTGGCTAATATCTGCAAAGATGATTTCGACACCAGTAAGAACGGAGCATTGATGCTCAGTCTGGGTGTGAACTTCTGATTCCATGAAAAAAACACCTTTAAGAGGGTGTGTCTTTACGCCATACTATGGTGTACTGACATACCCTCTTAAAGTTTCTTATAGCATAATGCTGCACCAATAGCCGTGCAGAACTCAGCATACTCAGGGACAATGAAATGCACATTGTAGAGCTTTTCCATCATAGGGAAGATCTGGTGGCATTGGGGCATCAGGGTAAGATTACCAATCATGACGAATTCCTTGATGCCGCTGCCCAATGATGCAAGATAGGTGGCTGAACCGATGGTCTGTATCACGGTACAGATCAATCCAGCAGCGATATCCTCACGACGGGAATTGCTGGTTACCTTACCAAGAATAGAAGCTGTCACATCAAGGGGCAGACCAGGTAATGGTACGTTACTGATATCACCGATGTTCAGGTTGACATTATTGAAATCGCCCCCTTCAGCCATCTGTGCCACCAGCTTCATGTCGTCGGTATTCAACAGCAGTTGAGCCAAACCTTTCAGTGTACCGCCACCGATACCCATACCACCGATGTGCTTGATATCGTTTCCTTCCACCTTGACGATGGAAGTACCCGTACCCATACTCACTACCAGCATACGGTCCTGCTTCGATTCAAACTGCGCACCAAGACCATCAGCCATAAACTCCTCGGCCTTGCTGGTGGACAGTCCGTAAATAGGCTCGTTGACATACGCACTTCCAACACCAGTCAGCATTACCTGTTTGATCTCGTTGAGCGAGATACCATTGTCGTGCAGGAACTTTCCGAATGCACCATAAAGAGAAGTCACAGGGTCGGTTGCCCTGATGCGAATCGGTGAAATCACTTCATTGTCACGTAGTCCTACAATCTTTGTGGTACTGGTGCCCACGTCTATTCCAATAACCATTTTATACTATTTTAGTTAGGTTTACGACATCGTCACAGGATATGAGTATCCTAAGAATGTGCAAATATAGTAAAAAAAACAATGATAGGATACTCTTTGGCAAAAAAAGAAGGATTTCTTTAGTTTTCATCCATTTTTTTGTTACCTTTGTCGCCTAACAAAGAAGACAATAAAAACGTGGAATGATGAACAATAAACGATGCTGGCTGATTCTGGCCATTGCGGCAGTCACATTATTGCCGTTTATCGGATTAACGGAGTTTAATACCAAGGGTGAGCCCCGGGAGGCTGTTGTTGCCTTGTCAATGATCAACGACGGGAACTGGATCCTGCCTATCAACAATGGCGGTGATATACCCTACAAACCCCCGTTCTTCCATTGGCTCATCGCCTTATTCTCGTTACTGCCTGGCTATGTGAGTGAGTTCACTGCCCGATTACCGTCGGCTTTAGCCTTGATTGTAATGGTGGTGATGGGTTATCGGTTCTTTGCCCGTCGTGGTGATGAACCTACGGCCTTTGTTGCTTCTTTTCTCACACTGACCGCCTTCGAGGTCCATCGTGCAGGAATGAACTGCAGGGTGGATATGGTACTTACCGCTTGTATCGTATGCGCCCTCTACTTATTGTATCGATGGTATGAAAAGGGGCGTAACAGTGTACCGTGGCTTGCCATCCTCTGCATGAGTATGGGTACGCTGACCAAAGGTCCTGTGGGGATTATCCTTCCCTGCTTCGTCATGGGCGTTTTCCTACTGCTACGGAAAGAACGCTTCTGGGGCATTGTCGGACAATTGTTTCTCTTTGCGGTACTTGCCTGTATCCTTCCTGCCTTATGGTATGTGGCTGCCTGGCAACAGGGAGGAGATGCGTTCCTCGACCTGGTAAAGGAAGAGAACCTCGGACGGTTTATGGGGAAGATGACCTATGAGTCGCACGAGAACCCTTTCTACTATAACTTCATCACGTTGATTACCGGATGGCTTCCCTGGACAGTCCTGTTGCTCATCTCCTTACCGGTACTCTATACGAAGCGTACATCACTCCGTCATTTCTCGTGGAAGAAGATGTCGGCAGTTCAGCTCTTTACTTGGTTGGCATTCCTGCTCATCCTGTTCTTCTACTGTATCCCCAAGAGTAAGCGTAGCGTGTATCTCCTACCGGTATATCCCTTCATGGCCTATCTACTGGCACAATATGTCTTGTGGCTGGTACGTCGCCATGTCTTATCCATGAAAATCTTCGCTGGTGTCATGGGAGCGATTGCCCTTTTACTCACAGCAGCCTTCGTTATCGTTAAGGCGGGATGGGTTCCCCATTCCCTTTTCCATGGGAAGCATGCTGCAGAGAATATCCAAATGCTTTCCGCCTTGGAGAACACCCAAGGTGTTTGGATGGTGATCGTATTAGTTGCTCTGCTCGCTGCAGGAGTCTATGCCTTGCGGAGACGTACCCTGTTGTCTGCCCTACTCGCCATCTTTGTTATCTTTGCTTCCCTTGACGGACTCTTCCAACCCACTGCGTTGAACACTCGCAGCGACAGGACTTTAGCCAACAGGGTGAAGAAAGACTTTATCGATCAGGGAGAGAAAGTATATATGTACACCTCTATTGATATGCTTCATTTCTTCGGCACGAACTTCTATACAGGTGACAAGATGGGACAGTTCCTGCGTACTAAGCCCGATCAGGGAGTACTCATGATTGTGGGTAAAGACCGTGATGAGTTCTTCAGCAGGTTCAGTGATTATTCTTTTGTCCCTGTTGAACGAACCAAACGACGGATGTCAGAGATGAAAGACACGGTGTATTTCTACAGGTTCAACCGCTCCTCGATAAAATAGCGGGGACGGCGTTTCACCTCGGTGTAGATCTTACCGATATAGATACCTGTGATGCCGACACCTGTTGTCACCACCCCACCAATGAACCAAAGTGAGATGAGGATGGAAGTCCATCCTTGAATGACGTTGTGACGGGAATAGCTGATAAGTGCATAGATCATCACGACAAGGGCAACCAATGTCATTAAGATACCTGCCACAGAAATGAACTTCAAGGGGGCTACAGAGAAAGAGGTAATACCGTCAACAGAGAAGCTCAGCATCTTCTTCAACGGGTATTTAGACTCTCCTGCCTCGCGAGCCTTTCGGTCGTAATACACGAAACCCTCCTTGAATCCTAATTGCCGTACTAGTCCTCGCAGGAAAACATTCCTTTCCGGATATTCCATCAGCGCCTTCACGGTACGGTTACTCATCATGCGGAAATCTGCATGGTTATAGATAATCTCCTTGTCGGTGCTGCGCATCAAACGATAGAACATCTGTGCCGTAAACCGCTTGAAGAAGGTGTCGGTCTTGCGTTCCTTCCTTACCCCATACACAATGTCACACCCCTCCTTTACCTGCCGGGCCATATCAACAATAACCTGCTCGTCATCTTGCAAGTCGGCATCAATGGAGACCATTGCATCACATTTGTCGATGCTCTCTTCCATGCCAGCCCAAAGGGCGTTCTGATGACCGCGGTTGTGAGAAAGCTTGATGCCCGATACAGCATCGTTCTGAGCACAAAAGGCCGAGATGATCTGCCAGGTACGGTCTTTGCTTCCATCGTCAACGAACAGGATCCTGCCCTCAACCTGCAGCTCATCCTTCAGTCGTCCGATAACAACCTGCATCTTCTCCATCGTGAGCGGCAGTACTTCTTCCTCATGGTAACAAGGTATGACAATTAGAATTTTCATTCTTCTTAATTTTCAATTATTAATATTTAATTATCAATTAAGAAATCGCGGATTTCTTGGATGCGTTGTTCACCCATTTCACGACCGATATCATAAACACGTTTCATTTCTTCTGGATTATGTGATATATGACCGATGGGCAATTTCTCCTGCGGTCGGATGACAAGCGTGTCTCCTTTCTGCTCCTCCTGTTCAAGATAGGCCAGCTGACGGTTATACATCTCTGGTCGATTACGCATGGCCGCCAATGCTTGGGGATAGTGGCGCAATCCTACTTTGATCAGTGGCATGAGCGGGTTAGGCGTTTTCTGATATCCCATCGGCTGTGTGAGAATCACGACATTCCGCTGGAATCCGATCTGCTGGAAGTAAGCCAAAGGAATACTGTCGGTCATCCCACCATCGAGTAGCTGGTATCCTTCCAACTCCACCACATGCGACACCACGGGCATGGAGGCCGAAGCCCGAATCCAGTCGTATGTCTGATGTCCTCCTCGCGTACATTTCTTATATATAGGCTTACCCGTCTTCACATCCGTACAAACAACATAGAACTCCATAGGGTTCCGCTCAAAGGCTTCGTTGTCGAACTTATCATATTCCTCGGGAACTATATGGTAAGCATATTCCGCTCCAAAGAGATCGCCTGTTTTCAGGTATGACTGCAGGCTGCAATACTTCTTGTCGTGGGCAAATCGCATGTTATAGCGGATGGCGCGCCCTATCTGCCCTGACTTATAGTTACAGCCGAAGGCAGCCCCGGCAGAAACACCGATGATGCCATCGAAGGTCACGCCTCTTTCCATCATCACATCCATCACACCTGCAGAGAACAATCCCCGCATGGCGCCTCCTTCCAATACCAGCCCCTTCCTCATTTATTCTATAAACGTTTCCAAGAGACCTTCTATCTATTTGCCAGATCCTCATTGGTGATCTGCAAGATGGCCTTTCCAATCTCGATGGCTTCACCATCCTTACCTGCCACCACCTGCTTACTCTTCAGGTTATAGGCATTGAAGCCCGAGGCATCATAAGTAGCAAAGCCCTCTGTCCAGTTGGTCATGGCAAACTGCCGTTGGTAAGTCTTGCTGAGGATATCACGACTGAAAGTGAAATCGTCGTGCTTGATGCCCATCTGTCCGAACAACGTAGCAGGCAGGTCGGTTTGGTTACATGCCATTCCGATGCGCTTAGCAGTCTTCACAGCACCACCCGTCCAGATCATCGGAATCATATGGCGCATAGGCTTGGTCTGATCAATATCCTTGTACTGCACACTATGGTCGGGCAGAATCACCACGAGTGTGTTCTCCCATGCGGGGGTTTTCTTCAGTTTGTTGATGAAGTCGCCTAAGCAGATATCCAGGAAGTAGAATGCATTGAAGATCGGATCATCGAACTTCTTTTTCATCGGAACCGTCCAAGGTTCATGACTACTTAGGGTGAGCATCGTAGTGAACCATGGATTAGCCGTTGATTCACCTTGTTCTGCTGCTGTTTTCTCTTTGATGATATCTAACAAACGACCGAATACCACCCAGTCGTTCACGCCCCATTTCGAGTCGCCTCTTTCCTTCTTCGAGAAATCATCCTCGCTGATGATCTTCTCGTAGCCTGTACTCATCAGATAGCCACGGGTATTGGTGAAGTTTGCATCACCGCCATAAAGGAATGTGGTGGAGTAGCCGTTCGCTTTCAGTGTGCGGGCTATAGAAGGAAGTGTCTCACATTTCTGTGCCATCTTCATGACCGACTTATCAGGGAAGGCTGGATAACCGCTCAGAATGCTAACCATACCGCGGTCGGTTCGCCAGCTATTAGCCACGCAATTGGTGAAATACACACCCTCCTGCATCAGTTTTGTCAGGTTAGGCGTTACATGTCCGTTACCATTGGCCTCAGTAAAGATACTGCCGCAGCTCTCCATGATAATCACCAAGACATTGGGGCGTTTGGTGTTCAGCAGCGTATCAGGATCAACGCTTTGCGTATCGAAGATTCCTTTGAGCTGTTTCTTCAGTGCTTTCTGACTGAAGTATTCATATTCACCCTTCTCGTCTTTATTCGTCTTCACTGCCGTAGCCGTCTTACCTATCGATGAGAGGAAACTGAAGATCGGGTTTACAGCAGAGTGGTTCAAGAACTGATCCTGCGAGAAATAAACCTGTCCTACATTACTGGTTGATACACTGGTTCCACCCCGCATTCCTACTACAAACAACGGAATGAGCAAGATTCCGATAAGGGTGCTGAGCAGACGAGTGCCTATGGGTTTTACAGGACTGATGAAGAATAATCCATGCTGCCTCTGACTCCTTCTGGAGTAGCCGATCTGACTGATACTACGGCGCCTTTCCCGTTGCACTGGGGTGAGCCAAACCATGATCTTATAGAAAATGAATGTGAGAAGAAGGATGACCAGTCCGCGTATCAACAGATACCATACAGACACACTGGCAAAAGCTTCCTTGGGCGTTGACAGATATGGAAGCACGGAAGCATCCAGTTTGAAGCCCCAGAACTCATACAGACTGGTATCCGAGACGAATGCCAGTGCCAGCACAAAGGCCGCGAGCACATAATACACCTTCAGCAACCGGTAAAGACCATTCCAGCTCCAAAGCCAGATGGAGAGGAGGATGATAAGGAAAGGAACGATGATCAGATACAACGCCGTTGACAAATCGAGCGTGATTCCATGACCGATAACCTGCATCACGTCGCCGAAAGTAAACGAATGATTAGCATGGTGATAAAGCATGAATGCCGGCTTGGCCAGAATCAGCATCAATACCATGAAGACGTAAATCCTAATCAAATAAAAAATCCTTTCCTTCATATCTGTATTTTCTTTTTACGTTTCACATTTACTCCATTCAACCCTACTCCAGCAGTCTTCTTGCAAAATACCGCACAGGATACCAAACTGCAAGGAATCCCACAACGAGCACGGTGAAGAATACCAGGATGATATCCGTAGGATGAACACTTACGGGGTAGGCATCCACCACAAAGGAACCGCTCGACTGTCCTAAACTCACCAGTCCGAAGGTTTGCTGCAGCCAGCACAAAAGCAATCCTACCGCAATACCAATCACCGCACCGAAGAAAGAAATCAGTCGCCCCTCAAAGAGGAAGATCCTGATGATCTGCTTATCGCTCGCGCCCAGATTTCTCAGTGTCACCACATCATCTTTCTTGTCGATAATGAGCATCGAGAGTGAACCGATGATGTTGAAGCAGGCCACCACCAGGATAAAGGTGAGGAAAATATAGGCAATGAACTTCTCGATCTCCATGATGCGGAAAGTGTCAGCCTGCTGCTCATAGCGGTCCTCTACCTTGTATTTATCCCCTGCTATTTTCTGCATCTGCTTCTTCACGGCATCAATATCACTACCTTGTTTCAGTCGCAGTTCCAGCGAGGAGATCATCCCCTCCTGCCAGAAGAGGTTGCGAGCAAAGGCAATGGGAACAATCATGTAGTTCTTATCGTATTTCGCCTGTTTCACCGAGAAGATCACTCCTGGCGAGAGTAGCGAATCCTCCACAAAGGCCTCTTCAGGGTTCGACATATCCAACTGTCCTTCACGCTTCGGTGCATACACCTTCAGATAGTCGTTCCATCGGGCACCGGTGGCCAGTTCCGCAGCCAGTCTTAAACCCAATACACCATACTGCAGGTTGGCAGCCTGAAGCTCAAACTCTCCATCGCCATAGAGAATCTCGGTGATGTGTGTAAGCTCGGCGAAGTTATCATCCACACCTTTCACTACCACCATGGCCTGTCGGTCGCGATACATGGCAAGGGCATTATCTTCCAGACTCTCCGTAGCTACATCCACCTGTGGCAACTGACGAATCTGCGTAAGAACAGGATCATCAGCAGGAGCTGTTTTTCCCGTTACAGGGGTTATCTTCAGTTGCGGATCAAAGGCCGTAAAGAACGTAGCTACCATGTCATGAAACCCATTGAACACACTCAGTGTCACCACCAGTGCCATGGTGGCAACCGCCACACCGATCACGCTGATAGCACTGATCAGGTTAATGGCATTCGTGCTCTTCTTCGAGAATAAATACCGTTTGGCTATGTAGAACGGGAAATTCATGAATCACTTCTCACTTCTTGAGCAGTTCATCGATATGCTCGATGTAGTCGAGCGAGTCGTCAATAAAGAAACGCAGCTCGGGAATGATGCGCAGCTGATTCCTTACTCGTGTTCCCAATTCGTACCTAATGGTCTTCTCGTTTGTCTGGATATTCGTCAGCAACTCCTCTCCTTTGTCGCTGGGGAAGATGCTGAGATAGGCGGTGCAGACGCTCAGGTCGGGCGAGATCTTCACTCTCGTCACACTCACCATCACCCCATGCATCATGCGTGTCTGACTTTGGAAGATGAGACTCAGCTCCTTCTGCAGCAGACGGGATATCCTGTTTTGTCTTGTCTCTTGCATGTTATATTCTTATTTTTGAATGCAAAAGTAATGAAAAACGTGCAATATTCCACATTTTTATGAAAAAAAGTGCCATACTTTCTTTCAGAAAGTGCCATACTTTGTGATAGTAAGTAACGCACTAAGTTTATTTAACGGAATATCTTCCATTTGTTAACAGAATTTTACGCGATGCACACCCCCGTTTTTTTGGTTTCCCATGAAAACATAGTATCTTTGCACCACAATTCTGATTATGGAGTATATATTTGAAACAAAGATGATGGTTCGCGACTATGAGTGCGACATCGAAGGCATTGTAAACAATGCCAACTACCTGCATTACATTGAACATACACGTCACCTCTTCCTAAAGGAACGCGGACTGAGCTTCGCGGAGATGCATAACAAAGGTGTTGATGCAGTGGTGGCCAGAGTCAATATGCAGTTCAAGGTGCCCCTGCGCTGCGACGATGAGTTCTACTCACGACTGGCACTGAAGAAAGAGGGCATCAAGTATATCTTCTACCAGCAAATCAACCGCGCATCAGACAATAAACTGTGCTTCCGCGCAAATGTGGAACTGGTGTGCCTGGTGAATGGGAAACTGGGAGAGAGCGAGGAATACGACAAGGCGCTACTGCGCTAACGCGCATATCGAGGAAGGAGGAAGGAGGAGGGACGAAGGAGATATGATACTGAGATACAAGAAATAATAGTGGAAGAACAGGAGATAGGAATCGAGAGAATGAATACTGTACACAAAGGTATTCTCCTTCCTCGTTCCTCCTTCCTCCTTCCTCGAAAACAATGAACGAACAGGAGACGATATACACGATGGCGCTGACGCGCATGAACTACTTCAACCTGGCAGGGCTGCTGCAGCTGTATAGGGAGTTGGGAAGTGCGACGGCGATTGTTGAGAACCAGGAACACCTTAAGGAGATGATTCCTGAGGTTTCACCGCGACTGCTAAGCGGTCTAAAGGACCTTGGAGACGCGATGAAACGAGCGGAAACGGAATGGGAGTATGACCAGCGATATGGCATACAGGTCATTACCATGAACGACAATCGTTACCCACAACGGTTGAAGGAGTGTGAAGATGCTCCGTTGGTACTGTTCTACATGGGTACAGCCGACCTGAACCAGCAAAGGGTGATCAATATCGTGGGAACACGCCATTGCACGGCCTACGGTCAGGATGTTATCCGACGGTTTGTACAGGAACTGAGACAATATTGTCCACAGGTGCTCATCGTGAGCGGAATGGCCTACGGCGTGGATATCCACGCGCACCGAGAGGCGTTGCAGAATGGGTATGAGACAGTGGCCGTACTGGCGCATGGCCTCGACTACCTCTACCCGCAACAGCACAAGGCAACGGCTAAGGAAATGCTGACACAGGGCGGACTGCTGACGGAGCATTTCACGCAGACGAATGCAGAGAAGATGAATTTCGTAAGAAGAAACCGCATCGTGGCGGGGATGAGCGATGCTTGTATCCTCGTGGAGAGTGCAGCCAGAGGCGGTGGATTGATTACCTGTCGGCTGTCGCGCGAGTATAACCGCGACGTATTCGCTTTCCCAGGCAGAACGAACGATCGTTACTCTGAGGGGTGTAACAACCTGATACGCGACAATGGGGCAGCCTTGATCAATAATGCGGAGGATTTCATCCACGCCATGGGATGGGAGGAGGATGCCGCACTGGTAAAGGCCCAGCAGCAGGGAATAGAACGCAGTCTGTTTCCCGAACTGTCACCCGATGAAACCGCGGTTTTTGAAGCACTGAAGAAACAAAATGATCAGCCGGTGAACCGACTGGCTGTGAACACGAATATCCCCGTGGGGCATCTTACCTCTCTCCTCTTCGAAATGGAGATGAAGGGTATGGTAAGGACGTTGGCGGGAGGAGGATATCATTTGATGTAAATGAACATTGGTAATATACAATTTGGAGACAGACCGCTGTTCCTCGCACCGATGGAGGATGTGACGGATATCGGATTCCGACAGCTATGCAAACGCTTCGGCGCGGCTATGGTATATACGGAGTTCGTGAGCGCCGAGGCATTGGTGCGTTCGGTGAAGAGCACCATTAGTAAGCTGACCATCGATGATGCGGAACGACCTGTGGGCATACAAATCTATGGACGTGATGTGCCACAGATGGTGGAGGCAGCACAAATCGTAGAGGAACAGGCGCATCCCGACGTGATCGACCTGAACTTCGGATGCCCGGTGAAGAAGGTGGCGGGCAAAGGCGCTGGAGCTGGCATGCTGCAGAACATTCCGCTGCTGCTGGACATCACACGCGAGGTGGTGAAGGCGGTAAAGACACCCGTAACGGTAAAGACACGACTGGGGTGGAACAAGGAGCAACTGGTGATTACCACGCTGGCAGAACAGCTGCAGGACTGCGGCATACAGGCACTGACCATTCATGGCAGAACGCGTTCGCAGATGTACACAGGCGAGGCCGACTGGACCTTGATAGGTGAGGTGAAAGCAAACCCGCGCATCCATATCCCTATCATCGGCAATGGTGATATCACCACCCCCGAGCAGGCCAAACAGGCGTTTGAACGCTATGGGGTGGATGCGGTGATGATTGGACGTGCCACCTTTGGAAGACCATGGATATTCCAGGAGATCAGGGATTATCTCGACGAAGGAGGAACCAACGGTCGGCGCCTACGGGGAAAGCCAAGGACGAAGGAGGAAGGAATTCCTCATCCACTGACGAACTCTGAGAAGCTGGATATCCTGATTGAGCAGCTGCACATCAACATTGAGCGCATCCATGCCATCAAGGGTAAGGATATCAGCGAGAACGAGTATCGGGGCATCCTGCATACCCGTCGGCACCTGGCTGCCACACCGATCTTCAAAGGCATTCCCGATTTCCGCCAGACGCGCATCGCCATGCTGCGGGCAAATACGCTGGAGGAACTGGAGGGAATACTTTCTCACTGCCGTGAGAAGTATTTCGAGGAGTGAGGAGTGTGGAGTGAGGAGTGAGATATGATACTGAGATACAAGATAAAAAAGTGGAAGAATAGGAAATAGGAATCGAAGGAATGAATATTGTACACAAAGGTATTCTCCTTCCTCGTTCCTCCTTCCTCCTTCCTCGACAATAATAAAACAAGATGATAAACCTATTAGCAACAAGTGCATTCCACTCGGAAGTGATTCCCGCATGGGGATGGGTGCTTTTCTATATATTGGTCATCCTGATGCTGGTGGCCGACCTGAAGATGTTCGGGCGGAAAGGACAGCATGAGGTGAACGTGGGCGAAGCCCTGAAGATGACGGCGGTATGGATTATCGTTTCACTCATCTTCTGCGCAGGCATCTATCTGTTCTATCCCGTGGACAGTCATGAGAAAGCCATGGAGTTCCTGTCGGCCTACCTCATCGAGAAGTCGCTATCGATGGATAACCTCTTCGTGTTTCTGATGCTGTTCTCGTTCTTCGGCATTGAACGCAAATACCAGCACGAGGTGCTCTTCTGGGGAATCTTCGGGGCCTTGGTACTGCGCAGCATCTTCATCTTTGCGGGCGTGGCCGTGGTGCAACGCTTTGAATGGGTGCTGGGCATCTTCGGTCTCTTCCTGCTCTATACGGGAGCGAAGATGTTCACCCATCAGGAGGAGCAGACCGATGACCTGTCGAAGAACGTGATTGTGAGATGGTGTAACCGACTGTTTCCCGTGACCATGCAACTGCATGGTGACCGCTTTACGGTACGTGAGAACGGAAAGCTGATGGTGACACCGCTGCTGATTGCCTTGATCACCATTGAGACCTCGGATGTGGCCTTTGCCGTGGATTCTATCCCTGCGGTGTTCAGCGTGTCGTGCGATCCGTTTATCCTGCTCACCAGTAATATCTTCGCTATTCTCGGCTTGCGGGCGCTCTACTTCGCCTTAGCTGCCATCGCCAAGTATTTCCAGTATCTGAAATATGGATTGGGCATCATCCTGATCTTCGTGGGAGTGAAGATGCTGTTGGCCATGAACGAATATGTGAATGCGGTACTGGCATGGCTCGGAATCCCTGTTACCATGCCGCATGTGGAGATATCTACTGGTCTCTCTTTGAGCATCATTTTCGGCACGTTGGTGCTCTCGATGGTACTCTCGACATTAGCGACGAAGAAATTAAGCCACCCCTAGCCCCTCCATAGGGAGGGGGAGTTCTCACCTCTCACTTCTCACCTCTCACCTCTAAAATATGAAACAGTTTTTACGCATACTTGGGAGTTTGCTGGGCATTCATGTGCTGGGCTTACTGTTCCTCTCTTTCTACCGCTGCATGGAGTTTTTCGTGCTGCGGGGCATGATTACTGACCAGACAACCGCCGTTGCTCCTGCCTTTATCAGGGGATTGTGGTTCGACAATGTGATGGGCTGCTATGTGATGATTATTCCGCTGGCACTGGTATTATTGGCTGCCTGTTTTGGCTACTGCCGACGGTGGATGCTGCGGACTGTAGCTGTGTGGTTCTGTGTGCTGTATGCACTGCTGATGATGGCCTCGGCCGCAAATATCCCCTACTTTGCCTATTTCTTCAAGAACATCAACTCGTCGATCTTCGAGTGGTTTGGCTATACGGGTACAACAGCGGGGATGGTGTTCCAAGAGAAGACGTGGTGGGTGTATATTGCCTTGTACTTCGTGCTGACAGCGGTGTTCTGCTGGTTGGTGTGGAAGATCATGGAAAGAACCACCCTTACGACAACGAGCAGGAAACACTGGCTGCCCTCGCTACTGATAACGGTGGCCTTGATAGCACTTTGTCTGTTCGGCATCCGCGGCAGAACGGGTTATAACCCCATCAAGATCAGTCAGGCATACTACAGCAACGACCCGTTCCTGAATCAGCTGGGCATCAATCCTGCCTTTAACCTGCTTACCAGTGCGCTGGATGACATGCGGAAGGAGAATGCGGAGCTGATGCTGATGCCGTATGACGAGGCTATTACCTATGTGCGCAATTCGTTGAATATCACAGGTCCTGCTGATTCAACACAAATCCTGTTGCGACAGATGAGGAACAGTGATCAGAAGGAGGAGAAGATATTGACCGTCACAAAGCCGAACATCGTGATCATCCTCATGGAATCGATGTCATCGGCACTCTTAGGAAAGGGTTATACACCCGTACTCGACAGTTTGAAGACACAATCGCTCTACTTCAGTAACTTCTACTCGGCAGGTATTCATACCAACCATGGCATGACCGCCACGCTGTATTCGTTCCCGGCCCTGATGAAAAGGAACCTGATGAAGGGTACCGTAACACCTAAACGCGACGGACTGCCCACGGTGCTGAAACAGAACGGCTGGCATAACCTGTTCTTCATGACGCATGAGGCGCAGTATGATAACATGAACGCGTTCTTCCGTACCAACGGCTACGACGAAATCTACGCTCAGGAGGACTATCCGAAGGAGGAAATCGTGAACAGTTTCGGGGTGTCGGATCATTTCCTCTTTGACTTTGCCTTAGGGAAACTGAACAACACAGCAAAACAGCAGCAGCCGTTCATGGCCACCCTGCTCACCATCAGTAACCATCCGCCGTATATCATTCCCGATTGGTTCAAGTCTTCGTCGAAAGAGCCAGAAACACAGATTGTGGAGTATGCCGACTGGTGTATCGGTGATTTCCTGAAGAAGGCAAAGAAGGAGAGTTGGTACGACAATACGGTGTTTGTTGTGCTGGCTGATCATGGTAAGCTGGTAGGGACGGCCGACTCCGAGCTACCGCAGTCGTATAACCATATCCCACTGATGATCTTCGGCGCAGGCATTCCATCGCAAGAATATACGCAACTGGGTATGCAGGTAGATGTGATGCCTACCTTATTAAATATGTTAGGTATCGACTACGACTACAACGGTTTCGGTACGGATTTGCTACACCAGCAGCGACAGATGGTGTTCTATTCGGCCGATAACCAGATTGTGGCAAGGGATTCCACCCGCTGTTTCCTCTATCATCCTCAGATGAAAAAGAGTTTCTGCTATGATATCAGTCAGGACGGACAGCTCATCCAGACGCACAACGAAGAACCCTTTGCTTCGCTGCGCCGTTATGTGTTTGCCATGGAACAGACAGCGGAGTTCTTATTTAGAAAATTGAAGAATTGAAGAATTGAAAAATTGAAGTTAACGAAGCTAAGAATTGAAAGATTGAAGAATTCTTCCGACCGCCTCTTTGAGATAGCAGCCTTGGGCCATTCGTGAACTCACGTTGGCCACCCGCTGGCGCATCTCGGATAACTGTTCAGGAGTAATGGTAGGAAGAAGGGTGTTCAGCTCTTCTATCGAATCAATACAGAAACCGATACCTTCCTGCTGCACAATGGGGGCGACAGCCGACTGTCGCCACACAATCATGGGCAATCCGGCACGTATATAGAACGACACTTTATGGGGCGTGTTCCAACGAAGATACTCCCCGAAATGACCGCTGCATGTATCGAGGGAATCACCATCCCACACCAAACCGAAGTCACCTTCCACCTCACGGATGAACGTATCGGCAGAGAGGAAGGGGTTCACCTTTACATGACCACGGGTTTGAAGGCGTGGCAAACCCTTGTGCTTTCCGTAGATCACCAGCTCGTAATTACCCACTTGCTTAGCCATATCCATCAAGAAGGCATTCTTGCGCAGGGCAAGCGTTCCGGCATAAACAACCTTTAAGGGCGAGTGCTGAACAGGCGGTCGTGAAACAGAATCCGAGAGGTAGTCGTGCAACCCTAAGTAATCCAACGTCTTCGTATATCCTTTCTCCTTGAGCCATTGCATCATGACCGCATTGGTGGCTATCACACCATCCGCATGCATCAGTCGGTTGATCTCCTCCTGCTCGGTAAGCTTCTTCCTGCGCATGCAGCCCAAATCGTGTATGAGCGCAATGGTTTTCGCCCCACGACGATGGGCAATGCGGCAAATCAGACTGAAATATTTCTTGACGGGATACTGGAGGACGATGATATCACCCTTCTGCACCTTGGAGGACATATGGATGATGCCCATGAGGTTACGTACGAACGAAACCACCTGACTGGTGGAGAACGTGGTCTCTAATCCGAGATTCGTTGCCCCCATATCGCGCAGGATCTGTTCGTAATCGGTCTTTGCCTTATTACCCGCACTACTCGTGCCGCGGTAGTTTCTTGAAATAAAACATAATCGGTTCATCATCGCTCAATACAATCATCGTTACAGTTCCAGATCAAACATCACCTCATGCCTTTTCCGGTATCTTGTCCAAAAGCGTTCCCTGGCAGACAGGGCAATGCGTATAGCCTCTTCCTCGTTGAAATGGCGGTTTTTGGCGTAGGAACGTATCAACTCACAGAAGAACTCCTTCGGTCCCCAGAGACGAGCGAAGTTCTCACATCCCTGCTTCATGTCCACCTCACCGAAATACATACGGTTGATATCCACCACTGAGAACTGATAAGTACCGTCAATCACGTCCCACAGCACATTGCCTGGAGAGAAATCGCGGTGCATGAGGTTTTGCTCATGGATCTTGGCAGCAAAGGCAGCAAGGGGCTCCACCATCGGCAACCATTGCTCTTTCGGCGCATTACCGAACTCATACAAGGTATGTTGCAGCTTGCTTTGCACGGTAATGAGATAAGAATAGGTGATGAGTCCGCCTTTCCTATCCTCGATATAGGCAATAGGCTCAGGTGTATCTATTCCCTTTTCCAATAAGACCCGCGGATACTGATAGCCCCGCAGACCCTTCGCCTTGCGGATGCCGAGGGAATAGACAAGGCGGTTGATGCCCTTAGGGATGCGATAGCGTTTTACGTTCATCTGCAAGTCGTTAGGTCCATCAAACACCTTGATGAGGTTCCGCCCCTTGTAGATGGTGCGGCCCTCTTGTTCAAACCGTCTGGGAATCTGTGCCACAAACTCTTTCAGGTCCTTGTATTTCTCTCTGAGAATCAGTTTTCTACTCATTCAACTTCGTCCTTCCCGGAGGGAATCCTTCCTCCCTCCTCCTTCGTCCTTCCTCCTATCAAACTCTTCATGCGTCCGCTTCCATCGGTTATGCGTCCAGAGGTAGTATTGCGGTGCCCTACGAATCGTTTCCTCGAGCATCTGGAAGAACTGTCGTGTCAGTTCATATTCCTCCAGTTGTCCCGGCGCATCACTCATCCGCTTGAAAGTACAGATATACTTCCCCCGTTCAGGTCGTTCCATATCGACATAGAACACCGCATTGTTCATTTTCCTTACGATCCTCTCTGCGCCGGTAAACACAGGCGTGTCATGATTCAGGAACGGCAGCCACAGATGGATATTCTCCCACTTCGGATTCTGGTCGGCGATATAGCCGAACAGCGACATCCGCTGCTCCTTTCTGTATTTAGCCAGATAGCGAAGAATCTCCTTCTTGGGGATACAAGTACCCTGTTTCTTCTGTCGTAGCTGGATGAACAGACGGTCGAACGCCTTGTTCCTGAGCGGATGGTAAATCAGTCCCATTACAGCCGACTGCCGTTCGTTCGTGGTTTCTTTCCAGCGCGACATGGCCAAGGCTGTTGTAGATAGCAGTTCCCAATTGCAGTAATGCCCCAGGAAGGCCGCGCACGACTGTCCTTTGTCGAAGCACTGCTCTATCTCTTCGGCATTGCGGAACTCGATGTGCTTCAGCAGCGTCTCATCCGATACACTCAGCAGTTTCAACGTCTCAACGAAGTAGTCGCACAACCAGTGATAGAAGGCCTTCTCGATCTTCTTCAGTTCCTGTTTATCCTTCTCGGGGAACGAAGAAGACAGGTTCTTTCTGACCACCTTCTTACGATAGCCCACAAGGTGATACACCAGCAGATAGAAGAAATCGGAGACCACATACAAGATGCTATACGGCAACAACGATACCGCATAGGCACAACCATATAGCAACTTATATCCTATCCCCCCTTTCATTTCCTACGATTGCATCTCATGGAGTTTCTTGTAATATCCGTCGCTGTTGAGCAACTGCTCATGCGAGCCGCGTTCAACGATGCGTCCTTCATGGAGCACGCAGATCTCATCCGAGTTCTTGATGGTACTCAAACGGTGCGCAATGGCCACAGTGGTACGCGTCTTCATCAGTCGTTCGAGCGCATCCTGCACCAGTCGTTCACTTTCCGTATCCAGTGCCGATGTAGCCTCATCGAGAATCAAGATAGGCGGGTTCTTCAGGATGGCCCGGGCAATACTTACACGTTGGCGCTGACCGCCACTGAGGCGGTCGCCACGATCACCGATATTCGTATCATACCCCTGTTCGGCAGCCATAATGAACTGGTGGGCATTGGCAATCTTTGCCGCATGTTCCACCTCTTCGCGTGTAGCATTTTCCACGCCGAAGGAGATATTATTGAAGAAGGTGTCGTTGAAGAGGATGGCCTCCTGGTTCACATTACCGATCAGCTTACGCAGGTCGTGAATACCCAGATCCTTCACGTTGATGCCATCTATCAGCACCTCACCTTCCTGCACATCGTAATAGCGCGGAATCAGATCCACCAATGTAGATTTTCCGCCACCGCTCTGTCCCACCAAAGCGATGGTCTTACCTTTCTCAATAACCAGATTGATGTCGCGCAGCACCCATTGGTCGGCATATTTGAACGACACGTTACGGAACTCTATCTGATGTTCGAAGCTATCGATATGCTTGGGATTCTCGGGCTCCTTAATATTATTCTCGGCCAGCAGAATCTTATCCACACGCTCCATCGAAGCCAATCCCTTGGGGATGTTATAGCTGGCCTTGGAGAACTCTTTCAGCGGATTGATGATGCTGTAGAGAATGACGAGGTAGTAGATAAAGGTTGGTCCGCTGATGGAGGCATTGTTCAACACCTGGATACCACCGAACCAGAGCACGATAACAATCATTACCGTTCCCAAGAACTCACTCATGGGGTGCGCCATCTGCTGACGGATATTCACGCGCATGATATCGTTACGATACGAAGAGTTCACATGGTCGAACCTGCGGTTCATCTTCTCCTCAGCGTTGAAGGCCTTGATGATACGCAAGCCACCTAAGGTCTCCTCCACCTGACTCATCGTATCGCTCCACAACGACTGTGCCCTGATACTCTTGGCCTTCAGTTTCCTGCCCACAAAGCCCATGAACCAGCCGAAAAGCGGGGCGAAGATAATGGTGAAGAGGGTGAGTTTCCATGAAACGATGAGCAATGTGGTGAAATAGGCGATGATCAGGATGGGGTTCTTGAACAACATATCAAGACTCGCCATGATGGATGTTTCTATTTCCTGTACATCACCACTCATACGTGCAATGATGTCACCCTTGCGTTCCTCGCTGAAGAAACCTAAAGGCAGCGAAGTGATTTTCTGGTACAGCTGGTTACGGATATCACGCACCACACCTGTTCTAATGGGGATGATGGTGGCCGACGACAAGAAGTAAGCACCCGTCTTCAGGAAGGTCATGAACGCCAGGAAGAGTCCGATAACCAGCAACGACGTGGTAGCACCTAAGTTCAGCACCATATCCTGTACCAGACAGTTCGCATTGTTGCTTACCACCTCGGTGCAGTTCTTCAGGTTCATCTCGCCCCACTCTATCCATTCCGTCTGGCGCATACCCGATTCCGTCTGGAAGAGGATGTTCAGCAAGGGGATGATGGTCATGAATGAGAAGATATTCAATACCGCACTGAGGATATTGAAGAGCACCGTTAGGAACAAATACTTCCTGTAGGGTGGTATGAAGCGTTTTAATACCTTTAAGAATTCTTTCATGCTTTCTAATATTTTTTTCGAGGAAGGAGGAAGGAGGAAAGAGGAAGGAGATTTGCATCATGCATCAGGACCTCTATACCCCTTATTTGTATCTCTATTCTATTCTCCTTCGTCCTTCCTCCTTCCTCCTTCGTCGATAATAGTACCTTTCAGCGTGGCGCTGGAACTCTCAGTGATTTTTACACGAACCGTTTCACCGATATGATGCCCGTCTTTGTTGAACACCACGGCCTTGTTCTGCTCGTTGCGTCCCATCAGCTGCTCACGAGAGCGCTTACTGAATCCTTCCACCAGCACGTCGAACACCTTTCCCACATCCAGCTTATTACGGTCGGCTGAGATCTGTGTCTGCAGCGTTATCAGCTCGTTCAGTCGGCGAATCTTCTCCTCCTCAGGCACATTATCCGCCAAGTGCTTGGCAGCATAGGTACCTGGTCGTTCCGAGTATTTGAACATAAACGCGGAATCGAACTGCACCTCACGCACCAACGAGAGTGTCTGCTGGAAGTCCTCTTCCGTTTCATCGCAGTAGCCCACGAAGATATCTGTTGAAAGACCGCAATCAGGGATAATCCTTCTGATGGCCTCCACCTTGTTCAGATAGTCCTCACGCGTATATTTGCGGTTCATCAGTTTCAGGGTATGGTTACTTCCGCTTTGCGCCGGGAAGTGGATATGTCGACACAGATTCGGTTCCTCGGCAATGGCGTGGAGGATGTCCTCGCTCATATCCTCGGGATTGGATGTGGTAAAACGCACGCGCATCTCAGGAACAGCCTTTGCCACCTTTCTCAGCAGTTCAGCAAAACTCGTTCCATCGGGCAGTGGTTTCCCGCTGGGAGACAATCCATAGCTGTTCACATTCTGTCCCAACAGCGTCACCTCTTTGAATCCCCGCTGCTGCAGGTCTTGAACCTCGCGCAAAATACTCTCCACATCTCTTGAGCGTTCCCTTCCTCGGGTATAAGGCACGATGCAGTAATGACAGAAGTTATTACAGCCGCGCATGATACTCACGAAGCCGCCCACCTTGGCAGTATGCAGTCGTTGGGGAAGAATATCACGGTAGGTTTCGGTATTGGAGAGTTCGATATTGATTGCTTTCTGCCCCAGTTCGCACTGCGCAATCAAGTCGGGCAACGAAAGATAGGCATCCGGTCCTGCCACCAGATCCACATGATGGTTCTTAATCAGATCATCCTTCACCCGCTCGGCCATACAGCCAAGAACACCTATGATTAACCGAGGAGTGTGGGGTGTGGTGTGTGGAGCGCCGTTTGAGTCGCTGGTGCGCTTATTGCGCATCGCATTCAGCTCTTCCAAGCGGTGGTAGATCTTCTGTTCGGCATTGTCTCTTACCGAACAGGTGTTCAAGAATACCGCATCTGCATCCTGAATATCTGTGGTGACCTCATAGTCGGCCATCTGCATCACAGAGGCAACAACCTCTGAGTCGGCCACGTTCATCTGGCACCCATATGTTTCTATATAGAGTTTCTTCACTATTTTGTTATTTGGTGACAAAGGTACGTATAATTATTGTAACCACCAAATATCGACCCCCTACAGCGCGTGAAAATCCTTTAACAAACAAGATTCTAACGTTAAAAAACACTGAACGCCGTAAACGCTATCAGAGAATGACGTTCCCACAATCAGCGTTTGAGGCACTTTCAATTGGAAACTGCCATAGTTTTTAGCGCAAAGTGTGGCACTTTCCCTTTTCGTTATTACGGGATTACGTTATAAGTTATAACGACACCTCGACATTCCGATACAAATTGTGACATTTGTGACATGTGACATTTGTGACATTAAGGATTTTCGATGTTGAGAAACGATGATTTTCGATGTTGAGAAATGAACATTAGATTATATATTATAAGTAATTATATTTTATATTATATATATAATATAACCCTTCAAATCCACATGTAAAAAAGCTTATTGTCACAAATGTCACATGTCACAAATGTCACAATTACCACAAATCGAGCCATTCGTCGTCATCGCCATCCCACGGATCTTCCTCAATGTCGATGATATTGCTATCGTCATGTTCTTCATTATCGATGGCATAGCCCGGCTTTGAACGCGCAAGGATGTGGGTAGCCTCATACGGGGTTACCCACATCTCAGGTGCTATGTACTCCTTCTTCATCTCTTCTAACCTCTAACCTAATTCACGAAGAACTTTTTGCCCTTCACGATATAAATTCCCTTAGGCAGGTTCTTACCAAGGGTTCCCACCTTACGTCCGGTAAGGTCATAGACAGCCTCATCGTTGCTCAGAATCTGTATACTTGGTAGTTCAGCATCAGTAGTCACTCCTGAAGGCTCTTTAAAGAACATACCGTATATTTCCATCGAGAATTCTTTCGACGACTGCTGATCTAACTCATTATCCAGATTGATCCAGCCCCTGAAGCCCTTGATAGGAGTATCTCTCTTTAAATGGAAGATGGTGGCTTTGTCGGATTTGACACTCACAGCGTAAGAACCTTTGGGAGCATAGATATTGGTTCCGGTATAGATACCATCTGAATTCACATGGAAATTTGTCACATCAGAGGTTTGCACGTAGGTCACCGATGCTGTGCCGCCTTGTCTACCGTCACCCATCTTAATGGTCTCTTTGTTCTCCATCTTTGTTCCGGCTGCCAAGAGGTCGTGTTTATAACTATCAGGTTCGTCATTAACTGAAAAGTATTTCCGACCCAGTTCATAATACTCTGCTTCGCGTCCCCGTGGATCGATGCCCTTGAGAGGGAGTTTTGTCGGCTTCAGCAAATAGAACTGTCCTGGCTCTACCACAGTCTCTGACGTAAACAATGTTTTAGTCTGGAAGTCGATGACATTATCATGTTGTGACAAACCGCCAACGCTATGTATATACGCCAATTGTGCATCTTCGCCAAATGCTTGGCGTATCTGCTCACCTGTCAGATTTAGTGGGAAACTGAACGTATTCCACTGGTCTGTCAATAGCGAACGCTCAATACATATCGCACCGGCATATTGTCCTGTGGGTGAAGCACCCTGATACTGTTTCGCTTTGTTTGTTTCAGAATCGATATAATCGGATGAGGTGGGATCCAAATAGTTGAGATTTTCCTCTTCCTCATAGAAGAACGCAGGACGAAGACCAAGGTATGACATGCGGAAGTCGTCAACACATACCCAGTCGGTGTCGTAGTAATAGGTTTTTCCATTGTTCACTATCCCCTCGCTTTGTGTTGCCTCGTCTTTACCAACACCTATCTGTAATGTTTTGATTCCATTCTCGAACTGTTCTTCGGTTATACAAATCCACAACGTAGTCAAATAGTCTTCTTTCGTTTCTCCTTCGCTCTCACTTGTTTTTGGTTGCGTAAGAAACTTGCCCACCTTAAGACATTTTTCTCTATCATTTTTCCCCGTTAATATTTCATTACTTAGAGTACTAGTACTTATATGACGAAGATTATTCTTTGATTCCCCTCCAGTTGAAGATGTCTCATTACTACCCTCAACTTTTGCAAAGAGGTAAGCATCATGTCCAGAATCACTATACACAAATCCGTAGCACTGAACAAGATACCATCCAGCTCTTGGCACCTCCACCTTTGTATAAGTGCGTCCAATCCCCTCGAAGGTAAGGAAGCCATACTTTCCATTCTTCAGTCCGTATTTAAAATTTTCTGCTTGTGATCCGTCAACCTTTTCGAATATGTTTTTCAGTCTCAATGGTTTATTCCATGCATCATTGTTATACTGTTTTTGCTGAGTATTGTATTTATTACCAGTAGATCCAAAAGTAAACCCATACCGACCTTTAACATTATAATTTACACCACTTTTGTTCTCCGTTATCCAATTTGTACTAAATTGCTCTGCATTTCGCGTGAAGTCACGATCGTAAATCTGAACAGAGACACTGGGATTCAGTCCGATTTCATCATTATCAAGCATATCCAGAAATTCTTTTTCTGGCACAAGTCGCCATTGGTAAAGTTCGTTTAAAGGAATCATCTCCGTTTTAAACTCTTCTTTAACCTCATATTTTGTTGTTATGTTTTTTACGTCTTCTTTGGTTGTCCATGTTGCACGATCATAGTCTCTATATACAAGCTTATCAGTTTCGGTATTACTATTATCTTTCTTCCAATCACCATACACTGCTCCTAGATAATACTTGTTGTTTTTATAATTATTTTGATTGGAAGTTTCGTACATATAGTAGGTGTATGTGTCTCCTGTTTCACCATCCACACGCTCAAAAGTCCATCCATTCCGTTTGGTCTTGCTTGCATCCATCATGATAGTGAAACTGTATTGTTCATAATTCTCCCAATTAGATTGAGTATGAAAAGCACCTGGTGCATTGCAACCAAATAAATTTTTATCCGTGCTTTCGCTAATTCCACTTTTTACAATTCCATATTTATTACCATTCAATTGTAAGTAGAGCAGTTCCATCGGTCGCCCGAAGGTCTCATGAAAGAGTCTGCCTTCCATTCCCCAGTTGCCTCCCTCTATAACAAATCGGCCTGTACCCACGTTATAGAGAAAGAATCGCATACCATTCTTATTAGAATAATTATCTTTGGTAGCCAGATAGTCAGTGTTACCAAATACTTCGTCTATATCAATACCTTTCCACTTCAGACTTGAGGCATGGGCATGTGTATCTTCTGTCTGTTCTTGTGCAGCCAATTTACATAGCGGTAAAATGCTCAGGAATAGGGCAATAAGGAATATACTATAATACTTCTTCTTATCCATAGGGACACCAATTTCTTGAATTAATTATATTTGATAGAACGCACAAATATACAATTTATTCGCATGCGTTATACCAAAAAAACCAAGAAATTAAGATTTATTAACCCTATATCACCATTTGTAGGTACAAAATCTGCTCAAAACGCCATATAATAAGGCTCCTGTAAGCAATCCGGCAAGGGCATCAATGGCATAGTGTGCCTGGATATAAACCGTGGCAAAAAACATCAGGATGAAGAAGGGTAAAAGGATGAAGAACAGACGTTTGCTCTTGCTGTGCCAAGCGAGGAACATGAGTACGGTAGTGATGCCCACATGACTGCTGGGGAAGGCTGCCGTTGGGCGTTCGCCTGCATTATGTGCATCTTCCACCATCTGGTAGAAAATTCCTTTGGCATATCCAGGACTCGTCATTCGCTCCATCGAGAAGTTGAAATAGTCGTGTATGTTGGGGAAAATACCTTGCGCCACCTGATCCATTCCAATGGCTCCATAGTAATATTGCGGACCTGTTACTGGCAGGAAGATGAAGATGACATAGTAGATGAAGAAGGCGCCTAAAATGATGAATACGGTGCGATGGAACTCTTCGTAACGGAAGAAGAAATAGAAGATGACCACCGTGACTATCATGGGGAAATACGACACATAGCCTAAATCCATCAGTTCGCTGAACCACGGCCAAGGCATCAGCTGCGAGAAGTGGAATGCTGGCTGACAGCTGAAGAGCTGCTGTTCCCATTGGGCAAAAAGATGATCGAGGTTGGGGAAGACGCGGTTGATTTCATAGGTATCGGGATACCACCAGGAAAGTAATGCCAGCTGAAGGGTGGCACGCGCCAAACGGGTAAAACGACAAGGAATGAGTCGATAGATCAGAATCATGGCTGCCGTTGTAACAACCACTCTCACTCGTCCCCAAATCATTGCCTGCGCATTCGGCATCTTGGTATAACAAAAGAAGATGACGATCAGGGTGAGCAACAGATAAGCTGCCACCACCCACTCATACGCAAACAACCCCTTATAGGGTTTCTTCTCTATCGCAAACAGATTTCTCATTTTTAACTTCGTTGACTTTCGTCACGACTCGGCCAATCATGCAAGCATGGTGGCACTCGCTGCTCCAAAAGTTCTTGCTTCTTGCTTCTTGCCTCTTGCCTCTTGCTTCTATTATATCCAATGATGCTCCTTATACCACGCAACCGTTTCCTTTACCCCACGCTCCAGTTGGTATTCCGGCTGATAGCCCAGTTCATCGATTGCTGGCTGAATATCGCACCGCCAGTTGCGCTGCTTCAGGATATGATACTTATCGTTGTTCAGCGCGGATATCTTTCCCGTTATCCTACCCACCTGCTCGCCAAAGAAGGTAACAATGCGCAGTACCCAGATGGGGGCTTTGATGCGCAGACACCAGGGGTTGCCAAGTTCGCGGATAAGCAGATTACTGAACGTAGCCGACTGATACACCTGGCCATCACTCAGGAAATAGCACCTGCCGCTCTTACCGCGTTCCATGGCCAGAAATATGGCCTGCACCACATCTTTAACATAAACAAAGGTGATATCCTGACGTTTGAAGCCCACGGAGAAATCCGAATGCGACTGGATACTCTTTACCATCAGGAAATAGTCTTTTTCGCGAGGACCATAGACACCTGTGGGGCGCAAGATGACGTAAGGGAGTCTATCGGCTGCTTCCTTCAGGAAGGTTTCTGCCTCCAATTTACTCTTACCATATTCCGTGTTAGGCAGAGGCGTATCGGTTTCACGGATGGCCTCGTAAGGCTGCTGTTCACGAATGGCTCCGAAGATACTCAGACTGCTCAGGTAGATGAACTTCTTCAAAGGCATCTGCAAAGCGAGTAAGGCATTCACCAGATGTTTCGTTCCCTCGGTGTTCACCGCATAGAACTGCTCTTTACGAAGACATTTCGTTACACCTGCGGCATGAACCACATAATCGAAGACATGATCCTGAAGCTGCTTCTTCAGCTCGTCCTCGGAGGAAAGATTCAGTTCAATGAAATGGATACGTTCATCCTGCAGCCATTCGCGAGAACTGCTTCTCCTGACGGCTGCCCATACTTCCATGTTGCGTTTCAATGCCTCTTCCACGATAAAGCTACCGATGAATCCTGAGGCGCCTGTAATCAGTATCTTATCCATTTTGACTGCAAAAGTACATATTTTTAGGCAAAAAAACACTCCTTTCATGGAAATTATGTATATTTGCATCACGATTCTATTAAACATAACGACTATGGCAAAAGGTAAGAACAAAGGCAAACGCCTCACCAAGAATAAGCTGAGCGAAATGCTGCAGACCTTATTCCAACAGAACCCTAACGAAACATATACCATCAAGCAGATCTTCAAGACACTGCACCTTGACAACCATCCCTCGAAGATGCTTGCCATGGATATCCTCGAGGATATGAGCTGGGACGATTTCTTGAGTAAGCCCTCTGAGCATAGCTACCGACTGAACTTAAGAGGACAGGTGGCCGAAGGTATTTTCATCCGTAAGGCCAATGGAAAGAACTCGTTCCTTGCCGATGGAAGTGACAAGCCTGTGTTTATTGCTGAACGCAACTCGATGTTTGCACTCAATGGCGACCGTGTTAAGGTTACGATGATGGCACGCCGCGAGAAGCATATCAAGGAGGCAATGGTCACGGAGATTATTCGCAGGGCTCATGACCAGGTGGTGGGAAGACTGCAGGTGGAACGCGATTTTGCCTTCCTGATTCCCGATGGAAACTTGTTCGTTCACGATATCTTCATCCCCAAGAAGAAACTGAAGGGGGGTAAGACGGATGATAAGGCGGTTGTAAAGATCACACAATGGCCTTCAAAGGAGTCGAAGAACATTGTGGGCGAAGTGATTGACGTATTGGGAAAGATTGGCGAGAACAATGCTGAGATGCATGCTATTCTTGCTCAATACGGACTGCCGTATAAGTACCCGAAGAACGTGGAGGAGGCGGCCAATAGAATCGATCCGGGCATCACTGAGCAGGAGATTGCCCGAAGAGAGGACTTCCGTGATGTTACTACCTTTACCATCGACCCCAAGGATGCCAAGGACTTTGATGATGCACTATCTATACGAGAGTACGAAGGTAATCTCGCACTCCCGCACTCCCGCACCTCCGCACCCCCGAAACTGTGGGAGGTAGGTGTTCATATCGCTGATGTTTCCCACTATGTCAAGGAAGGCTCCGTTATCGACAAGGAAGCTCAGAAGAGGGCTACCAGTGTGTATCTCGTTGACCGCACCATTCCGATGTTACCCGAACGTCTGTGTAACTTTATCTGTTCCTTGCGCCCTGATGAGGAGAAGTTGTGCTATAGCGTAATCTTCGTTCTCGACGGTGAGGCGAACATCAAGGACTGGCATTTGGCCCATACGGTCATCAAGAGTAACCGCCGCTTTGCATACGAGGAGGTTCAGGAGATCTTGGAGAAGAATGGTGTGAAAGATGGAACAGGCGAACCTGCACCTGCCCGCAAGAGCTATGAGGGTGAATACGCGAAGGAATTGATTACTTTGGATGCGCTTGCCAAAGAGCTGCGAAAGAAACGTTTCAAGAACGGATCGGTGAAGTTCGACCGTGAGGAGCTGCACTTCGATGTAGATGAGAACGGTAAGCCCACACGCGCTTATTTCAAGAAGTCGAAAGATGCTAACAAGCTCATCGAGGAGTTCATGCTCTTGGCCAACCGTCAGGTGGCTGAATCAATAGGTAAGGTGAAGAGAGGCGAGAAAGCCAAGACGCTACCCTACCGAATACACGACCAGCCGGATCCCACCAAGCTGGAACGACTGCGTGAGTTCATTACTCATTTCGGCTATAAGGTGAAGACCACGGGCTCTAAAGAGGATATCTCGAAGAGTCTGAACAAACTGATGGACGATGTGAACGGTAAACGGGAACAGAATGTGATTGAGAGTGTGGCGCTGAGGGCCATGATGAAGGCAAAGTACAGCGTGTTCAATATCGGGCACTACGGACTGGCCTTTGATTACTATACACATTTCACTTCTCCTATACGTCGTTATCCTGACACGATGGTCCACCGTCTGCTTACCCGCTATCAGGAAGGAGGACGAAGTGCTAACCGCGACCATTATGAGGAACTCTGCGAGCACAGCAGTGACATGGAGCAGATTGCACAGAATGCAGAACGCGACTCCATTAAATATAAGATGGTGGAGTTTATGTCGGAATATATCGGGGAAGAGTTCGATGCGCATATCAGCGGCATCACCGCCTTCGGCATCTATGCGGAAATCGACGAGAACCATTGCGAGGGTATGATACCTTTGCACGACCTCGATGATGACTACTACGACTTTGATGAGAGGAACTACCAGTTAGTGGGACGGAGGCGCCATAACAAATATATGTTAGGCGACCCCATCCGTATTAAGGTAGCCAAAGCGAATATCGAAAAGCGACAGCTTGATTTTACGATTGTTGATTAAACATTCAGTTTCCACGTCACCCCATCCTTGGTGTCCTTCACCTCGAATCCCGCGGCTGCAAGGGCATCACGGATCTGGTCGCTGGTGGCCCAATCCTTGGATGCCTTAGCCTTGGCACGCAGATCGAGAACCATATCCACCACCTTACCATAGGCCTCCTCACGGGCATCGTTGTTAGAACCCTTGTCATTGCGGAGTCCTAAGAGGTCGATTGCAAAGAGATGCATGGTGTCAGAGAGTTCCTTCAGACAATCGGCGCAAATCTGTGCCTTATGGTCGAGCAAGGTGTTCACCACACGACAGGCCTCGAAGAGATGACTGATTACGATCTGTGTCAGGAAATCATCGTTCATCGCATCATAGCACTTCTGACGCAGTGACTTCACAAACTGCTCTGTTTCAGGATCACACTTATCAGATACAGGAACACGCTGCAGGTCGTTGATGCCGTTCATCAATCGTTCCAATCCTTTCTCACTGGCCTTCAAAGCCTCATCCGAAAAATCTACCGTGCTACGATAGTGGGCAGAGAGGATGAAGAAGCGGATGGTCATGGGTGAATAGGGCTGACTCAACAGCTCATGGTTACCTGTGAAGAACTGCTCCAAGGTAATGAAGTTGCCCAACGATTTACCCATCTTCTGTCCGTTGATGGTAATCATGTTATTGTGCATCCAGTACTTCACCATATCGTCACCCTGAGAAGCTGTGGCTTGTGCAATCTCACACTCATGGTGTGGGAATACCAGATCCATACCTCCACCGTGAATGTCGAAATGATTGCCTAAGTATTTTCGTCCCATGGCCGTACATTCACAGTGCCAGCCGGGGAAGCCCTCACTCCAATGACTCGGCCAGCGCATGATATGCTCTGGTGAAGCTTTCTTCCACAAGGCGAAGTCGGCTTGGTTGCGCTTCTCGCCTATGCCATCAAGGGCACGACTCTCGTTGATGACGTTCTCCAAGGAACGACCAGACAGCTTACCGTAATGGTATTTCTTGTTATATGCCTCAATATCGAAATACACACTGCCATTACTGATATAGGCGAAGCCATTGTCGAGAATCTCCTGCACCAGCTGCTGCTGCTCGATGATATGTCCTGTGGCATGTGGCTCAATACTTGGCGGCAACACATTCAGTGCCTCCATGGCCTGATGGTAGCGGTTGGTGTAATACTGTGCAATCTCCATCGGCTCCAGCTGCTCCAATCGTGCCTTCTTGGCAATCTTATCCTCACCCTCGTCTGCATCATGCTCCAGATGACCCACATCGGTGATGTTTCGCACATAGCGCACCTTATATCCCAGATGCTTCAGGTAACGGAAGAGGATATCGAAGGTGATAGCAGGACGGGCATGTCCCAAATGGGGATCACCATACACGGTAGGGCCACATACATACATGCCCACATTGGGGGCATGAAGAGGTTCGAAACGCTCCTTCTGACGATGAAGGGTGTTGTATATCAATAATGTCTGTTCCATAATCCTTTACATTTTGGGTGCAAAGGTACTAAAATTCTGAGTAAGTGAAAAGGAAACATTTACATTTGTTTGCTTGAACGTGAAGAATTTACGAAAAAAGCCTTCGGAATGAATCCGAAGGCATCATGAATCAAACAATAGAACGAGAGGTATTTTATAATGCTACACCAAAAGTAAGTGAGCGGAACTTCACGCCATCTTTCAATACGTTATTCGGACTGTACTTCAGATACAGATCAATCTCGGGTGTCTCCAGAATACCCATAATATCGAAGGTAACCTTCCGCTGGTTGATATGCTTATCCACATCCTTGTATTTTCCACCATCGATTCTATAGCGGGTCTTCAGACTGGCATAGGTATTGAAGTTGATAACCGGTCCGATGGAGAATCCCCATTTTTTGTTACTGTAGGAGTAGAGAAGCGCACCAGAGAAGCTGAATACCTTGACACGCGAGAACTTGGGCTTAGATCCTTCTGGATAGGGCGCTAATTCCACGTTTCCATGTTCGTTTTTCACGAAGCGTGTATCACCCGTCATACGATAATTTCGCCAGTTGAAGAAGGTCTGAACAGCAATGGCGTTCCTATGACTCTTATCGAAAAAGGCTGTGGCCTCAATGAACGGCAGGGCAAACTCCCAAGAACGGAACGTACTGAAGTCTGTGCCTGAATCGGTATGAGTGGGCGCTGTGAAACCAATCATTAGGGGACCACCGAGAATCACTTCTGCTCCACCTTTCTGCTCATTATTGCCAGTCATGCTGACAGAAGGAAAGATGTCCTTCAGGAACCAACTGTCTTTGTTGATCTCCTCTTTACTCACATAATTACTGTCCACCAACTGGATCGTGCTGCTATACTCGTAGTTATCATCACCCTCCTTACCTTTCACGATGACCTTTTGGATGGAATCACCTGTGACGATGGTTACCCTTTTCGGATTGTTAATCACTACAGTATTGTTGTTCGACTGGGCAAAAGCCGATGTTTGCAGTAATGCTGCTGCCATCAAAATAATAAACCTTTCCATATTATTGATCTTTTTGTTATTACGGTATTAAGTGTTTACGTTTTATTTTAGTATCTCTTTCATTTTCTCCAACGATGAGAGGGCGCCTTCCATGTAGATAACCACCATCTCGACCCGCTTCGAGTTTTTCTTATTCATTTTCGCACAGAGATAACGGTTCTGTTTCCCTTGCGGTTCCAAACGGATCATACGGGTTTCTGTGGTATTGGTACTCATCACGCTCTTCTCCTGCTTGGATTCTTTGTGGGGGTCACCCATGTCAATAAGGGTCATGATGAGGTGCGCCTCGCTAGGAGTAGCAAAGAACCTCAGACTATGGAAGTACGACAGTTGGTATTTGGCAACCATCTTCCCACGTACCTTTGTCTCCATCATCCGTTCCTGAGGAATCACCTGTCCTTGAAACAGCTTATCTATCGGCAATCCTTGCTGCGCATGTACCAATAGCGCAGCATGTAATATGACAAGTATGATACCTATTCTTTTCATGTTATACTTAGTTTATATTGAACATATCGTTTAACTGATTCTCTATATCGTTCTGACCTTCGGTCATGGTTCCGATGCTTCGTTCCATCTCTTGCATGATCAAATCACGATCGGTTACTCTTTCACCATAGACATACGCCACACATTCGTTCTGCTGTTGCTGCCAGAGGAAGCTTCCGCCAAGGAGGAAGAGCACAAGAACAGATGCAGCAATCATCACCCACTTACGCCAGTCACCCGTCTTTTTCTTGGGAGTGATGGATGGAGTTTCTAACTGTATCTCTTCCAGACCAACGAACAGCGGTCGTAAAGACAGCAGGTCGTCAGGGACTTCCTCACTGCGGTAGAACGCATACAGCTCGCGCTCTTCTTCCAGTGTCGTCTCTCCTTCCAGGAAACGATCGGTCAATGTCCGTATTCTCAATATATTACTCATATCTCAATCTCCTTATTTCTAATCCTCTAACTAATAATCCAAACCTTTAACTTTCATCGCCAGGGCTTTACGTGCCCTGCTCAAAGCTTTCCGCACTGCCACCTCAGTGGAACCTGTTAGCTGTGCTATTTCACTCATCTGCATTCCCTCCATATGGCGGAGCCGGATAATGGTCTGCTGCATATCAGGCAATGTTTCCACCATGCGCATGGTGCGTTCCAACAGGTCATAATCAACATCTTCCTCATAAACATCCACCAGCTGTTCCATCCGTACTACAGGCTTTTGCCGTCTCACCTTGTCAATACAGCGGTTTCGCACCAGGATTCCAGCCAGGGAATCAAAAGGAATCCGCAAGGTTTCGATCATCTGCCAAAGCTGCAGCAGCACATCCTGTACGATGTCTTCCGCCTCGTCGGCATCATGGAGATACCGCTGGGCGGTTATCACCAGATGGGATCTGATCCGTTTCACTTCCTGTTTGAATTCCTCTTGCGTCATCATGACTTGTTTACCCTTATTACGTAATATAACGGAATTTGTGACATGATATTCTAAAAAAACATATAGAAATTTTGTAATCCCGCTGATTTGAAGTACCTTTGCACCAAATAATCAATATACAATTTTATTATCAGATCATGGCTTATACACGTATGACCGCTGCCGAAGCTGCAGCACTGATTAAAAATGGTGACCATATCGCCATGAGTGGCTTCACACCTGCTGGTGTTGCCAAAGCCACTACAAAGGAGTTAGCAAAAATCGCCGTTGCCGAACATGAGGCTGGAAGGGAATTCAAAGTAGCTATCTTTACCGGAGCCTCAACAGGACAGAGCACTGATGGCGACCTGGCCAATGCCCAGGCTATCCTTTATCGTGCTCCCTACACCACCAATCCTGATTTCCGCAAGCATGTCAACTTGGGTGAAATCCCCTATAACGACCTGCACCTGAGCCATATGGCACAGGAGCTTCGCTATGGCTTCTATGGAGATGTTGACTGGGCTATCCTTGAGGTGTGCGACATTGAGGAAGTAGGTAACGACTATCATGTATACCTGACTGCTGCAGGTGGTATCTCTCCTACTGCTGCCCGTCTGGCCAAGCATGTGATTCTGGAGCTGAACTCTTTCCACAATCCGAACGCAAAGCACATCCATGATGTATATGAACCGCTCGATCCGCCTTACCGCAAGGCTATTCCCATTGAGCATGTAAGCGATCGCATTGGTGTACCATACGTTTCCATCCCGAAAGAGAAGGTGGTATGCGTGGTAGAATGCAATATCCCCGATGAGGCTCGCGCCTTCAAGGATTCAGATCCTGTTACTGATAAGATTGGTTTCCTTACAGCTGAGTTCCTCGTAGAGGAGATGCACAAGGGTCGTATCCCCAAGGAATTCCTTCCGTTACAGAGTGGTGTGGGTTCTACAGCCAATGCCATCCTCGGCGCTCTTGGACAGGATAAGCACGTACCCGACTTCAATATCTACACCGAAGTGCTGCAAGACAGCGTGGTGGCCATGATGCTTAGCGGTCGTGTAAAGGATGCTTCTGCCTGCTCTCTGACAGTAAGCAACGAGTGCTTGATGCAGGTATACGACAATATGGACTACTTCAAGAACCACCTCACCCTGCGTCAAAGCGAGATCTCCAATAGTCCTGAGATTATTCGCCGATTAGGTGTTATTGCTATCAACACTGCCATCGAGGCCGATCTCTACGGAAATGTGAACTCCACCCATATCAGTGGAACGAAGATGATGAACGGTATTGGCGGTTCAGGCGACTTCATCCGCAACGCTTATCTGTCCATCTTCACTTGTCCGTCAGTGGCCAAGGGCGGTGTCATCTCTTCCATCGTTCCGTTCGTCTCACATCAGGACAGCTCAGAGCACGATGTGAACATTATCGTAACCGAGCAGGGTGTGGCCGACCTTCGTGGTAAGGGTCCCATCCAGCGCGCAGAAACGATCATCGAGAATTGTGCTCATCCTGACTATAAGCAGCTGCTGTGGGATTACCTGAAGATTGCGAAGATGGGACAGACTCGTCATAATCTGCCTGCCGCCTTCGCTATGCACGACACATTGGCTCGCAAGGGCGACATGAAGCTGACCGACTTTGCAGAGTACGTAAAATAAGTTAGCAAAACATAGCAAGTAAGATGCCGCCACCAAGTGGCGCACTTACTGAATCATTCTCGAGAGAATTTGTGAGAAACTATGGCACTTTCCATCTGAAAGTATGCCACTTCCTCATGAATTCTCTCGTAGTTTTTTTATCATGTATGCCCGTTATCGGGCTTTTTCAGTAAGAAATGATTCACAGAATAACATTTTTATTACGATTTACAAAACAACTATTACAAGTTTTTTATATCTTTGCAACGTAATATGTACTTACTAACAATTATCATTTAAAACAACATGATGAAAATTTCTACCTTACTACGCTCTCGAAAACAGAGAACTCTTTGTTACGTAACCATGTTGGCTTGCCTTTCTCCGATGAAAGTCAATGCCCAGTTGTCGTCTAACCCTGATAAGTTCCTTGGGAACATCACAACAAGGTACCAGATGGATGCTGGAGGCGGTGTAGATCCGTATTACAAGCTCTGGAACCAAGTAACTCCTGAGAACGAATCAAAGTGGGGATCGGTTGAAGGAACAAGAGGTAGCTTCAACTGGGGATGCGACACTCCCTTCAACTATGCTAAGAAATATGGGTTCACCTATAAGTTCCATGCTTTCGTTTGGGGAGCACAGTATCCCAATTGGTTTAGTAACAGAATGTCCATCAGCGAACGCTATAAAGCCATTGTCACATGGTTTGATGCCGTAAAGAAAAAGTATCCTGAGTTGCCCATGATTGATGTGGTGAACGAAGCCGTAGGTATGCACCAGCAAGGCAACCCCTTGATGAAGGAGTCGTTGGGCGGTGGTGGAAAAACCGGTTACGACTGGCTCATCAGAGCCTTTGAGATGGCTTATGAGCGTTATCCCGATGCTATCTTGATCTACAACGACTTCAACACCTTCCAGCATGACACCAATAGCTATCTGGAACTTGTAAGAACACTGCGTGATTTCGGAGCTCCCATTGATGCCTATGGAAACCAGTCGCATGATGTGGATGATATCAGCGTGGATAAGCTGAAAAGCTCGATGAAAACGCTGAATGACGGATTGAAGATGCCGATGTATATCACGGAGTTGGATATCAACGTCGCTGACGACAATAAACAAAAGAAGCAATATGAGAATATCTTCCCTATTATGTGGGAAGCAGAACAGTGTGCCGGTGTTACCATCTGGGGATATATTCATGGTGCCACCTGGGTGGATAACTCGGGTATCATCAAGAACGGTAAGGACCGTCCTGCCATGACCTGGTTGCGTGAGTATATGCAAAGTGATGCTGCTAAGAATGCCAAGAGTCCGTTCCCTGGAATGAAGAAAGAGGCTTCGGTTTATATCCGACCGGCAGATATGAATGTGGCTAAAGGCGACAAGCTGCCTATCAAGCTTCGTGCAAGCATGGCCACCAAGACCATCGAGAAGATCGACCTCTATGTGGGTGAAGAGCTGATTGCCACCTTGACAGAGGCTCCTTATCTCACAGAATATGCTGTTCCCGCAGATGCTGAAGCAGGATGGAAGGAACTGAAGGCTGTCATTACAGCTACCGATGGCTCTACCTACGAGCGTTACTCACGCTTCAATGTGCTCAATTCAACCGAGCTGAGAGAGCCTTTCAATGGAACTCCGGTTGAACTGCCTGGTACTATTAATGTGACTGAATTCGATAAAGGTGCTCAGACTGTTTCTTACAACAAAGCATCTCGCACTGCCACATCATCCATGCAATCTGACGGCTGGATGGAATATACGGTTGACGTAAAGGAAGATGGCATCTATTCGTTCGATGCTGAGGTTGCCTCAACAAGCTCATCTGGTGTCTTCCACCTGGCAGAGTATTCTCTCGACGGACTGAAGTATCTTTCTGATTTCATTGCAGTGCCAAATACAGGTAGTACAACTGACTTCCAGGTGATGCATGGAGAATTGAAGATGCCGTTGACTGCTGGTCAACATAGAATCTGTCTGAATATCGACAAGGGTGGTTTCTATATCAAGAGTATAGCGTTCCAGAAAGAAGAACAGGATGAGAATATCAGTGTTAGCTTTGTTGATTCACCTGCCGAGATTCTTGGAGGCGAGAAAGCCACTATCACAGTGGATGCTTCTTCAAAGACAAGTACCATCAATAACGTGAAGGTATATATCAACAACCTGCTGGTTGCCACGCTGACGGAGGCTCCTTACGCCGTTGAATATGAACCAACAGGAAATGGTAAAGTTACCGTTATGGCTATCGCTACAGATGCTGAAGGTCGCTCTAATTCTGCATCCTATACAATGAAAGTGACTGCCAAGCGTGAGCCGTTCACAGCTGGTAAGCCCGCTACTCTTCCTGGAACTCTTCAGACTGAGTATTATGACAAGGGTGGTGAAGGCGCTGCTTATCATGATAACGATGCTCAGAACCAAGGCGATGCCAACTACCGAGCCAGCGAAGGCGTGGATATCGTAAACGGTAATGGCGGCAGGGCCCTCGGTTATACAAGTACTGGCGAATGGGTGGAATACACCATCGATGTACAGGAAGCAGGAAACTATTCCTTCAAGGCCACCGTCTCTTCTGGTGTCAACAACTCTGGCTTCTCTATCAACCTGAATAAGAACGGTAAGATTACGAAGCTGGCTGACATCAAGGTTCCTCAGACCGGTAGTAACAGCTGGGATACCTACAGAGTGGTAGAGGGAACACTTAGTCAGCCATTGGAGGCCGGCGAGCAGATTCTTCGTATCGTTATTACGGGTTCTAACTGTAATATCGACAAGATCCAGTTCACCAATACAGCCACTGGTATCATTGATATCAATAACGATGCAGCCTCACAGCAGGGCAGCTACGATCTCTTCGGACGTAAGGTGAACGACAGCTATAAGGGCATCATCATCCAGAACGGTAAGAAAATCATCAATAAATAAATGAAAAAGACTATAACATTGATCGCTGTGCTGCTGGCATTCGTACTGAATGTCAGCGCACAGAATCAGGTGGGTGCTGACGCTCCTCAACTGGAGTTTGTCATGCAACTGAAAGTAACTTTGGGAGAAACCTACTCCTGCGGTGAGACACAACACGGCCGTCGTACCGTTATCCCCATTACGGGCGGCACCTTTGAGGGTCCTAACATCAAAGGAACCATTCTGAATGGCGGAGCCGACTATCAGTTGGCAAATGGAGGACGTACGGAGATTGAGGCCATCTACAGCATCAAGACCGATGATGGCATCTATATCCATATCCGTAACAGAGGTATCATCGCCTCTGGTCAAGCAGAAGAAGGCAGACCGTCTTTCTATTTCAGATGTGCTCCTCAGTTTGAGGCACCCTCAGATAGTAAGTATGCGTGGCTGAACAACTCTCTCTTCCTTTGCGCTCCCTCGTTCTCACAGGGCTTCCAAGGTATCGTACTGAATGTATGGAGAGTAAAGTAATGGAGAAGATTCTGCGTGTAGGCATTATAGGAACAGGATGGATTGCCGAGAAGGCAGCCATCACGTTAAACGGACTCACTGAGTGTGAATGCTATGCCGTTGCTTCACGTACATTGGAGAAGGCTGAGGCTTTTGCCAAGCAATGGAAGGTGAAGAAGGCGTATGGTTCCTATAGCGAACTGATTGCGGATGAGGCGGTCGACCTTGTATATGTGGGCACGCCTCATTCGCACCACTTTGATGTGACCAAAGAGGCATTGCTGAATGATAAACCTTGTCTGGTGGAGAAGGCTTTCATGGCAAACTACCGACAGTCGGCAGAGATAATCCAATTGGCTCACGAACGAAAGGTGTTCCTGGCTGAGGCCATCTGGACACGATATCAGCCAGTGGTCAAGATGGTGCGTGATCTGATCAGCAGTGGTCGCATTGGAACACCACGACTCGTTACAGCCACCTTAGGCTATTCCATGGGCGATAAGCCTCGTATCATGCGGGCCGACCTCTGTGGCGGTGCCTTGTTGGATTTAGGTGTTTATGCCCTGAATTTCGTGCGTATGTTCTTCCCTGCAAACATTGTTCAGATAGAGAGTCAGTGCGTGAAGAGCAAAACGGGCATGGATCTCACGAATGCCATCAGTCTGGTACTCGAGGATGGCTTACTTTGTAACCTGCAGTCGAGTGCTGCCTGTGTAGGTGATAACATCGGTGTGATTGCAGGTACCGACGGGAATCTGATTATCGACAATATCAATAATCCGCAGAAGATTACCGTGAACACCCACGATCGTGAGTTCGTAGAGGATATCCATGTACCACAACAGATCACAGGCTATGAGTATCAGTTCTTAGCTTGTCGTGAAGCACTGATTGAAGGACTCCTGGAGCCTCGGGAAATGCCGCATGAGGAAACGCTCTATATCATGCAGCTGATGGATGATTTCCGGAAGAAATGGGGCGTACACTACCCCATGGACGATGAGTTCTGATTCCTCTCATCATTCAGGATGTACGAACTGAATCAGCGTACCATCCTGCCCTACTTTTAGATTCACCCTACAACCTTCCACCATCGGATAGTTCTTGCCGCTATGATGACCTACGGGGAAATCATAGCAGACAGGGATATGGTAGTGCTGTAAGTACTCGTGAAGCATCTCGTACATATCAGCAAAACCATTCTCTGGAGATTTGTATTTGGAGAAATGTCCTACAATGATGCCATTGAGCTTAGAGAGAACACCACGAATCTCTAACTGATGTAACATCCGGTCAACCTTTGTCATCGACTCATCAGTATCTTCAATGAAAAGTATCAGACCCTCATCCGCCCGGTTCAGGAAATCATATTCCGAACCAGCCAAACCGCAGAAAACAGAAAAGTTACCACCAACGAGTATTCCTGAGGCCTCCCCTTGTTGGTTCAAGGGATGGACAGGTGCCTGATAAGTAGGAAGCTCACCTTGTAACAGCTTACGAAGAATCATATTCACCGAGTCGCGTTCCCCTCTCATGGCGATGCCGTCACACATCGAACTATGGATACTCATCACGCCCGCTGCAACCTCAGCACTATGTAAAGCCGTTACATCACTGAACCCCATGATCCACTTTGGATGATTACGGAACTCCTTTAAGGGAATGCGCTGTAGTACTTGTACGGCACCATCGCCCCCTCGACTGCAGATGATGGCCTTGACGGAAGGTTCCCTCAAGGCCCATAGCAAATCTGCAGCCCGTTCATCTGCCGTTCCTGCAAAGCCATGATAACTGTTTAACGCATGGGCTCCCACCACAGGCACATAGCCCCATGAGCGAAGCGTAGCGCAACCTTTTGCCACCGTAGCAGAATCAGGAACGCTCGATGGAGAGATTACAGCAATGGTATCACCAGTCTTCATAGGCGTAGGCATCACTATCCTTTGTTGAGCCTCAACACATAAAGTGACTGAAGTCAACAATGCCATCAAGAGAAGTCTGGTTACCTGCTTTCTCATCTCTTCTCGATCCTCACATCATTCTTCTTGATGAACAGATAATCATGCCCTGTCCTCAGTTCATAGTAGTCGCCATGCTCATCATATTGGTCGGCTATAACAGTTCCTTTAGGAACAGTAGTGAACACTGGATCATCGCCTTCACCCACATAGTTCTCCCCATAGATAGGCATATTGTCGCGATTGGCAATCAAGACCGTCTTGCCACTGCCATCATACCAGTTCTGAGATCCCAGGTATTTGTTATATACCCAGCCCGTCACACGATCCACACTGATCTTACTCCATGTGTTTCCCTTCTCCAGTAATACGCCTGAGCCAAGGCCATGCATCTGTCCATATAGCTTTGTCAAGACCTTCGACTTGGTTGAAGCCCCTGCCCTGACATTCAGGAAACCGTCATTAGATGTAGCATAGACCACCGTGAATACCTTCGGTTTCTGCATGCCGCTGCTTCTCGCAGCAGTCTGTCCTTTACTGATGTTGTAAGTATAGAGATTGTCATTGTAATCAACAACATAGAGCATCTCCTTACCGTTCACCTCCTGCAGCTCCATATACTCCACCTTATACACCATGGGAAGCTTACTATATACCTTACCCGTCAGCTTGTCGAGCATATACAGGAACTTCTTCTCCGAGGTAAAGCCATACGAGCAGAACACATATTTATCATTGAGGATGAAGATATCATTGCTTACCAGATAATCCGTTTCCCAGACAATACGCTGGTCGGCTACGCTATAGCAATAAAGTTTACTGCCTTTACCGTTAATCAACTCTGCATAACTCGGACAAGCCATATTGAACAGCAGGTTGTGGTTATCAGCATCCCAACGCACATCCTGCACCTCGCAATAGCGGTTGTTGGCTATATCACACAGGTTCAGCACATGTATCGGCTTCAGGTCGTTATTATAGATCACCACCACGAAGTTATAGTTATCGTCACTTGTCGGCAGTCTATAGAACCCCAGCCATCCCATATCTATCGGTTCCGAGATATACAACTCCAAGCCTTCGGTCTCAGGCACCCGAGGCAGATCGGTGCGCTGCACATCCTGACGAAGTCGGAACATGTTACCATTAGGCTTATTCTTGTTAGACACGCTTTCCGTCTTCCAGACTTTACCGTAACGACCAACAAGAACCAGTTTCTGCGCCATGGCAGTGCTTAGCATCACCATCATTGCCAACAGGCAGTATATACGTTTTTTCATACCTATTATAAATATATATTATAATCCCCTTGCCCTGAGTAAGCTGGAAACATCGGGACTCTTCATTCCAGTAAAATCAGTAAACATCTGCATCAGGTCGCCTGTATTACCCCGACTCAATATCTTATCGCGGAAGTCCTGACCCGTTTCAGGAAGCAGCGGACCACGCTTTGCAAAGACATCAGCAATGTTGTCAGCCAGCACCTCTGTCCACAGATAACTATAGTAACCTGCTGCATAACCACCACCCCACACATGATTGAAGTAACTAGTGTGATAGCGTGGCGGAATTGGAATAAAAGGATTCAGAAGTCCCACCTTACGCAACGACTCTGTCTCGAACTCAATCGCCTTTTCAGCCGTTGGGATATCCTTCGATGAGAGCATGTGCCAAGCCAGATCGACACAGGTGGCAGCAAGATTCTCACCCAGGGCATAGCACGGTTGGAAATTGATACTCTTCAGCATACGCTCCTTCAGATCGGCAGGCATGGGCTCTCCAGTCTTGTAATGACGGGCATAATGATCGAATACCTCTGGGATAGCAGCAAACGACTCGTTGAACTGCGAAGGCATCTCAACGAAGTCACGAGCCACAGAGGTACCGCTCAGTTTGTTGTACTGACAGTCGGAAAGAATGCCATGCAGCGCATGTCCGAACTCATGGAACATCGTGGTCACCTCATCCCATGTGAGCAATGAGGGCTGTCCCTCGGGAGCCTTGGCGTTGTTGCACACATTGAAGATGATGGGCAGCTGCTGGCGCTGACGACTCTGTTTCTGGAAGCCGTCCATCCAGGCACCACCACGCTTGGTGGGACGACGGAAATAGTCGCAATAGAAAAGGGCTTTCGACTTTCCATCCTTATCAAAAACCTCAAAGACTTTCATGTCGGGATGGTATGTCGGGATGTCGGTACGTTCCTTGAACGTCAATCCATAGGCACGATTGGCTGCATAGAACACACCATTGGTGAGCACGCTATCCACATTGAAATAAGGCTTCACCTCGTCCTCAGAGATATCAAGCAGTTCCTTCTTCATCTTGGCAGAATAGTAGAAATAGTCGTAGGCCTGCAACTGGAATTCGGCACCCTGACTCTTGCGGGCAAAATCCTCGATGGCCTTTGTCTCGGCATCAGCCTTGGGCACATAGGCCTTAATCAGGTTCATCAGGAAGTCATAGACATTCTCGGGGGTCTTTGCCATGGTCTTCTCAAGCGAGTAGGAAGCATAGTTAGGATAACCCATGATCTCAGCCTGTTCAGTGCGGAGTTTGGCAATCTCCACCACGATGGGGAAGGTATTGTACTTACCCGTTCCGTCAGCACGATGGATAGAAGCCTCATAGACCTTCTTGCGCAGTTCACGATTGTCGAGACTGGCCAAAGGAGCCTGCTGCGTGGTGTTGACGATGACAATGGCATAAGGTGCTTTCTTTCCACGACTCTCTGCATCCTTGGCACACTGGGCGATATCAGCCTCGCTAAGTCCGGCCAGTTGTTCTTTACTGTCAACCCAAACCACCGCATCATTGGTGGCATCTGGTAACATCTCACCCCATTGCTGCTGCAGATCAGAGATGCGCATGTTGATTTCCTTCATTCGAGCCATCTTGTCTTCCGGCAACAGGGCACCTTTTCTGACAAATTCCTTGTAGGTCTCTTCCAACAACTTCTTGTCTTCACCCTGAAGAGAATCATATTCCCGTTCATATACTTGTCGGATACGTTCAAACAAGGCCTTGTTGAATGAGATCTCATTCTCAAGATCCGTCAGCATGGGCGTGACCTTCTTTTCCGTCTCACCAATCTCAGGCGTCTTGTCAGCCTCTACCAAAGCAAAGAAGGTGCGCGTCACACGATCCAGTGTCTTTCCACTCTCCTCATAGGCAAGGATGGTATTCTCGAAAGTAGCCGAATCCTTGTTCTCTGTAATCTGAGCAATCTCATCCTTTGTCTGCTGGATAGCCACCTCAAAGGCAGGCAGATAGTCAGATGGTTTGATCTTACTGAAGTCGGGAGCACCAAAGGGTAGTGTGCTCTCTTGCAGCAAAGGGTTTTCACGTTGGGTCTCCTGACAAGCGGTGAGCTGCATCATGGAGGTTGACAGCACTGCTGCCGAGATTCCTAATGTCATCAGTTTCTTCTTCATGTTATCGGGTTTTTAGTTTTTAGTTCGCTATGATGGTTCGTTTGCCAACGCTTATTAAGGTGCCATATCTGTCAGGATGATACCGCCATTAGGCTGTATTGTAGCCTTCGCCTGACCCGTCTTGTCGAACTTCAGCTGACGCAGTTGCGGACCTTCCTGAGCATCGTCCACATAGTAGTTAACGGTCTTACCTTTCCATTCAGGCATCTTAATGGTCAGTGTCTTAGCCTGCGACTCAGCATTCAGACCAGCCACATACCAGTTATCGCCATGCTGACGAGCTAGTACCACGTACTTTCCAGGATAGCCATCAAGGAAGCGGGTGTTGTTCCACGTTGTAGGAACCTTCTTCAGGAAGTCAAGCTCGAACTGCGGCAGTTCCTTCAGGTTATTGGGTTGGATGGCAATACACTGTATGGGAGTCTGTGTAACAATGGCTACAGCCATCTCAAAGATATCAGTAGTGTATCGGCGATGCCTGCTCTTATTATCTCTCGACAGGTATTTGTTCATGATGGTGCCGCCCCAATCCATCGGTCCTGCGGCATTACGGATAAAGGGATGCAGACAAAGTTCAAAAGCCTCGCCCTTAGCATGGCCCTCAGAGAAGAAAACATTCTCTGAAGCAAGCACAGCTTCGGAGGCCACATAGTTGGGATACATCAGCTCCCAGCCACGAGGCATGGTGCAACCGTGGAAGATAACCTGCAGACCATAACGGTTTGCATCATACAGGATGTCCTCATAGAGCTGCATCGTGGGTTGCTTGTCGCCACCAAAGAAATCCACCTTGATGCCCTTCACGCCAATCTTCTGAAGCCAAGCCATCTCCTTGTCGCGGGCAATAGCCGTTGACAAACAGTCGCGTGGCGTCTGCGGGGCATCATTCTCATAACCATTGGAGTTATACCACAGCATCAGTGAAACACCTTTCGACTGTGCATATTTCGACAGTTCCTCTATTCTGTCACGACCGATACGCTGATCCCACCAGTTATCCACAAGACAGTATTCGAAGTTCATGGCTGCTGCAAGATCGATGAACTGCACCTGATCGTCGTAGTTAATGGATTCATCCTGCCAGACGAGCCATGACCAAGTGTATCGACCCGGCTTGTATTCCTGTGAGGCTTTGTACTTCTCCGACACCAGTCCTATACCCGTCATATCCTCTACAATCGGTTTCAGGGAGGCACCAACAACGATGGTACGCCACGGAGTGGTATAAGGAAGAGGAATGCCCGCAAACGGTGTTCCATTACCATTGTTTTCACCGGCCTGCGGGAAGGCAATGGTATAACCCGTTTCCGACTGATAGTCGCTCAAGTGTGAACCCACATAGCTACCATCAACGCCCACCTCGCTAACCAGTACCCAGGCATTGAAGGTGTCGGCTGTCTTCCCTTTCTTTCCACCTTTACTATCAATAGTCACTGGCACACGGAACAGACAAGGGAAAGTATATCCCTGTCCGAAACGCGAACGATCGGTCATCGGCGCATCTGCCTTATAATCCTCTTCGTAGCTGGGCTTTGTGCGCTCCCAGCCAGTCATAGGACCAATCTGCGGACAAAGGAAGGTGCTGGTGCCTTCGGGGAAGTTGAATGAAGAAACCTCTCTACGGATAACAGCACACTTTGGATTCTCGCCAGGACGAGGAATCTCATAACAGTATGCCACGCTATTGTTGGTTATCTGAAACACCACCTTCATCAGCTGCTTTCTGGCATTTGTAAACTCTACCGTTAAGCGTTCTGCATTCTTCTTGATCTCCGACTTCTTCAGATACGGCGGTATGGCATAAAAGGTGACATCCCTGAACTCCACCTTTGAGTCGCCCATCTTCAGGTCTTTTGTGAAATCCCCGAAATCGGCCTCAAAGCCCAAGCGCGACGGTGCCATTACTTGTACACCATCATATTCTACGCTGTAGGTGGCTATTCCACCATCATCACTAACTGTCAGTGCCAGTCGTCCGTTCGACGAAGGCCAGGTTCTTGTCTCTGCCATCAATGAGATGGTTGTCAGTAAAGCCGCTGCAATAGCGAATAGTCTCCTCATGGGTTTTTGGTTTTAAATGATGGGACAAAGATACAACTTTTATTACATATTTCACTTATCAGAACAAAGAAAATACACATGGATCATACTAACGAGTCGAAAACCGTCTGATAGAACGCTGCCTTCTTCTCTATACTCATCGGATATGCACGTGATGAACTCGGCATACGGTATAGTCGCAACGCTCGTCCTTCAAAGTCGATGGCGACAAAAGTTCCTACCTTAGGCTCCTCCACGCCCATCTGCTGGGCGCAAAGTGAAGTGGCCAGCTGACCCGCCGTGACGATGGTTGTGCATTTCGGCAAACGCCTGAGCATACTTTTGATATCGGTCTGCTGCACCACCTGCAAATCCTTGTCGCTGGCTGTGTTCTTTGTCCGGATAATTTGCGTGCAAGTATCATACAGGGCAATGCCATGGGAAGTGAGAAAGGCTTTAAGTTCCTCCAACCGATAGTGCCTCCCATCGTCTTCCACGAAATGCAGCTTATCGCCAAAGAAACAATATCCCACTATCCGCCACATGTCGTTGGTGAAGTTCGGGTAAAAGAAAGGCATCGACCACCGTTTCTCTGCTGGAGGGAAAGTGCCCAGCATCAGCAATTGTGCTCCTTCAGGCAGGAAGGGTTCAAAGGGGTGGACTTCCACCTTATCGACTTGGTTCATTACTGTTTTCTCCTTTTGTCTATTCGATATATATGATGATTCTACGATACGACACCAGATGGAATGGTCCGTTGTCGTGTACTTCACAAACGAGATGAATGGTATCACCGATGGAATCAGGAATCTGTATCGATACTTTAGGTCCATCAGAAGGATTGATTGCCACTTTCGTCTTCCCGATCTCAGGTTGCTGCCACCAATGGAAAGAAAGGGCATCTCCGTCGGGATCCTTCGATTTCGAGGCATTAAGACGAATGGTCGATCCTGCTTTCGCATGGATGACAAGAGGCTGAAGTCCTTTACTGTTGTTTACGATTACCTGTGGATTTCTGTTTCCTTTACCTTCGTCAGCCCACTGCATGCGAGCCATAAAATCGGCGATTTCATCGGGGTAGAAGCGTCTCTTGTAGGCAACAGAAGTACTGTAAACAGGTTCCTGCCAACTGGTCCAGGCCGTAGTGAGCGAATCGGCACAAAGTCCGCGTTCATGATAACCCGCCCAACCAGCCTGTCTTGGATCTTCAGGATCATTGAGTCCGTTAGGCAAAACATAGAGGAAACTGGGTGTATCTCCTTCCACTCCCCATTTGTAATCAGGGTACTCCTTTCCCAAGGCACCTTTTCCCTGAATATGATTCTTATGCAGCGGCCAGTTTTGCTTACCTAACTCGCATTGTTCCTGCCACGTTCCCTCATCCCAAACAAACTGAAGGTCGTATGGAAAGACTTGTCGCAGCCATTGATGAGAGCTATAGGCACGATTCATGCGCATATTGTACTGCATATCCTGATCGGTAATGGTATAGACACGGAACTTCTGCACGAACCGTTTCAGTTCCTCTGGCGAACGAGTCTGCTTCACCCGCCAGATAGCCTGGGCCAAAGTGTTCGCCCCACCCCATGCTGCCACATAGATCGGTCGCGGGTCGTCTTCATCGGCCAAACGGATGAGTAAGTCGCTGCCTTGCGAATCATTGCCCTCGCCTATCACCTTGATTCCACCATGTACACTACCCATGACGGCACGACTCTTGAGATAGTCGGCACTGGGCCAATAGCCAATGCGCTGCGTTCCATTTTCTTTCTCTAATGAGAGAAAAACGCGCTGTCCTGAGCGTTTCATCAGCTTCGGTACATCCTTTCGGTAGGCATCAATCACTCGCTGCAGATATTTCGCCCATTCAACAGGATAGGGATCGCAGTTCCATCCCACCGTGGTGATAATAGCCTCAATCTCGAACTGGTCGGCATAGGACATCAGTCTGACCATCGACTCCATATCGTCTGGCTCAACATCTGCCGGGGCAATATCTGTGCACACCACAAGTCTTGGCTTCCCGTCGGTCTTTTTAACCAGGCTCTTATCCATCTTTGCAGTCACGGCATGGGTATCATCAAAGTGAATCACCACCGTAGTAATACTCTGAGAAGGCATATCGACGAAGAGATGACTCCCATTGAGTGCGACACTGTTATCTGCATCCGCAAGATTCTCGTTTTCAGAAGTACGATAGGCGCTGATGCTACTTATATAGTTTGGGAAATAGGAAAGGTCGATATCATGGGTATTTTCCTTACCTTGGTTCAGAACAACCACCACTAATGTGTCACGATGGGCGCTGAGGGCAGCCAACGACTGCCTGCAATCGGAGTTGATGATGGTATAACCTGGTTTGATGAAACGTGAACACTGCTGTCTTACATAGTAGTTCTTCACCTTAGCGTATGTCTGATTGGCAAAGCTACCACGGATGATACACCATTGATCGTTGGCTTCTTCCATATATTGCCAGTCTATCCAAGCCTCCGGCTGAATGTATCGCATGTCGTCGAAAAGGCGTTGTGTCAGACTGAGGTTTCCTGCTATTCCATTACCACCTGCTCCTGTTTCACTCATCCAAAGGTGTTTACCGGTCTTGCGGGCCTGTTCACCATAGCGTATCCTCTCTTCGTTGTTTCCTCCATAGGTATGGGTGTTCCACTGACCGATGTATTGATCGATGCCTGCTGAGACATAACGGTTCAGTCCTGCAATGGCCTGACCCACATTGGTCTCATCGGCGGCAGAGATAACAGTGTTCAAACCCGATTTCCGCAGAATGGGCTCAAGTACCTGGATGAACTTGATTTGCGATTCGTAGTCGAAATGACAGCCTTCTTGCGAGCCATTGGCGTGCCAGTAGTTGGCAGCCGACTCGTTGAAAGGTGCTAATGTCTTGAACTCAATACCGTATGTATCCTTGTAATGTTTGCATACATCCACCAGATAGTGGGCAAACGCCTCATAATACTCCGGGCGGAGGTTATCCTTATTCCCATCGGAATGACCACTTACGCAGCCACTATAGGTCATGTAGTAAGGACAAGAGTTACTGAAAGCCTCGAATACGGCATCTGGCCGCTTCTCCTTAATCTTCAGCATTATCTTACGTTGGGCGGCATCTCTGTCCCAATGGTAAACATCATCCAGGGAATCCTTGAATCCTTCCATCTCGGCCCGCAACCCTTTTCCACGCCCCATGTGGTGGGGAGTGCAATGACGGTTGAAGGGATCATCACCTCCACCGATGTTATAGCGGAAATGATTATAGTTAAGACCTTCAGGACTGACGAGCCAGGTGACGATCTCATCGATCTTCTCGTCATCCCATTTGCCGCATTGTCCTGCCCACCAGCACAACGAGACACCCCAGCCATCGAAGTGCTGTCGTACCTGCAACGGGTTGACCTCATAGCGCAGCGTGTCTTGTAACACATTTGACTGGGCCCACACAGCACTGTTCATCACACAGCAAACGACTGCAAGAAACCAACGTCTTTTCTGTTTCATCATATCTTTCTTTACGTGTTTCTATATATTCCCAACGTGGGAACATTTTATTCCCAGCATGGGAACTTTTTATTCCCAGCATGGGAATGATGATTACGTTTGCAAATATACGAAAAAAGAATGATATATATGTCAGATAACAGGTCAAGAAATATTGTATTGCAGTATAAAATGCCATTGATAAAGGGAGAAAACAGCATCTTTTCCATCGATTGCCTATACGCAAACGATCGTGCGCCTATACCCAAACGATTGTGCGCCTATACCCGATTTGAAAAGTATTCTTTAGTTTATCTTCTTCTTCCAAACCCGTTTCGTTTGAAGAAGAACACTGAGGAAAATCAAAGTGATGCCGATGTAGAAGGAGAAGTTGATTTCACGACCTTCACCAAAGATAAGGAAAGCCAGGATAATGGTGTAGCAGGGCTCCAGATTATAGGTAAGATTGACGGTAAAGGCCGAAAGGCGCTTCAAGGCTTGAATCTGCAAGAGATACATGCAAACGGTACAGAACAACGAATGACAGAGCATGAACCAAAGGTTCGCTCCTTCCGGGACAACCATGACGGGTTGCGATGAAGGGAAGAAGATGAGATAGATGGGAATGATGACCGATACGGCCAAAAGACCTCCTGACATCTGATACATCAGTACGGTACGACTCCGAATGCCTTTACTCACCTTCTTGTTACAGATGGCATACAGGGCACAAACCGCTGAAGAAACGATACCGATGGCAATACCATAACGGTAGCGGGCATCAAGCGAGAAGATACATAGCACACCTGCCACGGTAATCAACGAGAAAAGAAGCTCAAGCCACGACAGACGCTTCTTGAACAACAGCGGTTCAAATACGGCTGTGAAGAAACCGATGAGCGAGAAACAAATCACACCGATGGAGACATTCGAGGCCTTGATGCTGCCATAGAACAGGATCCAATGGAATCCCAACAGGGCTCCGCAACCGCAGAGCTGTAGGAACTTACGCCACCCTACCCTTGGCAGACCCGTAAAGACCAGTAGTATCATACTGGTAAAGAGCATACGATACCATACGATATCCACCTCGTTGAGCGTAATCAGTCGTCCGAACAAACCGGTAAAGCCTGCCAATAGCACACTCATGTGCAACTGAAGAAATCCTTTTCTTGTCTCGTCCATCGGTCTTTTCACTGATTCACTCACCACCAAAGAAGAATAAGCTGACACCAATCACAGAGATGAAAGCACCCAAAACGGCTTTCCATGTGATCTTCTCATGGAAAAGCCAATACGAAGGCAGGAGAATAATAATCGGCGTCATGGCCATCAATGTAGAGGCAATGCCTGCAGCGGTGTATTGAACGGCCATCAATGAGAAGCCGACGCCTACGAAAGGTCCGAAGATAGTGGTGGCTATAGCAACAGAAAGACCCTTCTGGTCGTGCATGGCCTCACGTAAATGACCGATTCCATCGCGGAAATAGAGCAATATCGTGAAGCCGATGATGCCCGCAATACAACGGTAGAAATTGGCGCTGAAGGGTATTAGCCACTCAGATACACCTGCCTTTGCCATGGCTGCCATATCGTAATGGTCCATACCAATCTTGCTCAACACCAAGCCGATGCCCTGACACATGGCTGCACCAATGGCGAAGAGTACACCATTAAGGGGTAGTTTCAAGGAAACCATGTGGTGATTACCTCGTCCTAACACAGAGATACCAATACCGAAGAGGGTAACCAGCATCGCCACAATGCTCATGGGTTTCATCTGCTGACCCAGTGTTATCCAGGCCATCAAGGCGGCAGAAAGCGGAGCGAGGGTCATAAAGAGCTGACCGAAACGCGAACCGATGAGGATATAACACTGGAAAAGACAGTAATCGCCGATGACATAGCCCACCAATCCCGACAAGAGCATCCAGCCACAGGCATCAGCGGGAACACCAGCTGGTAAGGGATTCCCTGTAACCACACCGAACAGCACCAGCGAAAACAACAGTGCCAGTCCCATTCGCAGCACATTCAGCGTCAGGTTGCCCAGTCGTTTGGAACCAAACTCACTGAGCAACGCCGTAGCTGTCCATGAGAACGCTACACCTATTGATATCAGTTCACCTATATATGCCATGGATGGTTTATCGGGTATAAAAGCTATTACACTTCGCGTTAATTGTATTTCAGGCGGCAAAATTACAAAATCTTCTCGAAGAAAAGAATAATGTAATGAAAAATTTGTATCTTTGTGGCGATGTCAATGGATTTAGAAACAAGAATTACCGAACAACCATCACACTACGACCACCTTGAGCAAATGTCGGTAGCCGAGTTGTTGCAGCACATCAATGAAGAGGATGCGCTGGTGGCAAAGGCTGTGAAACGGGTTCTTCCACAGATAACACGACTGGTAGAGGCCATAGAGCCAAGGATGAAGCGAGGGGGCAGACTGTTCTATGTTGGGGCAGGCACCAGTGGACGATTGGGTGTACTGGATGCAAGCGAACTGCCGCCTACGTTTGGTGTGCCTGACAATTGGGTTGTGGGTGTTATCGCAGGGGGAGACAAGGCTTTGCGACATGCTGTTGAGAAGGCAGAAGACATTGCAGAGCAGGGGTGGCAAGACTTGCTGACATACCAGCCCTCGGAAGATGATTCTGTGATTGGCATTGCCGCTTCAGGCACTACACCTTATGTTGTTGGTGCTATCCGGGAAGCTAAACAGCACGGATTACTAACAGGATGCATCACCAGTAATCCGCATACACCATTGGCTGAGGCATCCGACTATCCCATTGAAACCATTGTCGGACCGGAATTCGTGACCGGCTCGAGTCGTATGAAAAGTGGAACAGCACAGAAAATGGTACTGAACATGATTTCTACTTCGTTGATGATTCGTATGGGTCGTGTGGAAGGAAACCGTATGGTGAAGATGCAGCTAACCAACGCGAAGCTCATTGATCGCGGAACACGCATGATTCAGGAGTCGTTAGGTTTGGATTACGAAGAAGCCCGCCAACGCCTCCTGACAACAGGCAGCGTGGATAAGGCACTGAAAAATAAATGATAGAAAAAACAAAATAGGTGAGCCCGATTGGACTCACCTATTTATATAAAGGTCTTACGACGATTAGTCAGCAAGCTTTGCCTTGATGAACTCACGGTTCAGGCGAGCAATGTTGGCAATGGTCTCGTTCTTCGGACAAACTGCCTCACAAGCACGAGTATTGGTACAGTTACCAAATCCGGCCTCTTCCATAGCCATGACCATAGCTTTTGCACGCTTGGCTGCTTCTACACGACCCTGTGGGAGCAGGGCGAGCTGAGAAACCTTAGACGATACGAAGAGCATGGCTGAACCATTCTTACAAGCTGCTACGCAAGCACCACAACCGATACAAGAAGCGCAGTCCATAGCTTCATCAGCATCTTCCTTCGGAATCAGGATAGCATTAGCATCCTGAGCCTGTCCTGTACGGATCGTAGTATAACCACCAGCCTGGATGATCTTATCGAAGGCATTACGGTCAACCATACAGTCCTTAATCACAGGGAAGGCAGCTGAACGCCAAGGCTCAACGGTGATGACATCACCATCGTTGAAGCGGCGCATGTAGAGCTGACAGGTGGTAGCACCGCGCTCAGTGAGTCCATGAGGTGTACCGTTGATGTAGAGTGAGCACATACCGCAGATACCCTCGCGGCAGTCATGGTCGAACACGAAGGGCTCCTTGCCCTCGTTGATGAGTTCCTCGTTCAAAATGTCAAGCATTTCAAGGAACGAGGTATCATCGGGGATGTCCTTCATTTCATGGGTATCGAAGTGTCCCTGGTCCTTGGGGCCATTCTGGCGCCAGAACTTTATTGTAAAGCTTATATTCTTAGCCATAATTCCTTAGTTTTTATAGTTACGTGTCTGTACCTTGATAGCCTCATACTCCAGCGGCTCCTTGATGAGCTCGGGCTCATTGCCCTTGCCTTTGTACTCCCAGCAGCCTACATAGAAGTAGTTCTCATCATCGCGCTTGGCCTCGCCTTCCTCGGTCTGATACTCCTCGCGGAAGTGACCACCGCAAGACTCATTACGAGAAAGAGCATCGAAAGCAACGAGCTGACCCATTGTGAAGAAGTCACGCAGGTGGATAGCCTTGTCGAGCTCGATGTTCAAGCCTTCCTTAGTTCCAGGAACGAAGAGGTTCTTATCGAACTCTTCCTCCAGTTCGTGCATCTTCTTCAGACCAGTCTTCAGGCCTTCAGCTGTACGACCCATACCAACATACTCCCACATGATGTGACCGAGTTCCTTATGGATAGAGTCAACAGAACGCTTACCCTTGATGTTCAACAGACGATCCTGCTCGGCGTCAACCTTCTTCTCTGCCTCTTCAAACTCGGGCAGATCGGTAGATACCTTGCCCCAGATGCTCTGGTCTGCAAGATAGTTCTGAATTGTATAAGGTAATACGAAGTAACCATCAGCCAGACCCTGCATCAAAGCAGAAGCACCTAAGCGGTTAGCTCCGTGGTCTGAGAAGTTACATTCACCGATAGCGAACAGACCAGGAATAGAGGTCTGCAGCTCATAGTCAACCCAGATACCACCCATGGTGTAGTGGATAGCGGGATAGATCATCATCGGCTTGTAGTACTTCACGCCATTGATCTCATTGGCCAGGTCGCCAGGGAATACGTCAGTGATCTCCTCGTACATCTCGAAGAGGTTACCATAACGCTGCATGATGATGTCAATACCCAGACGGTTGATAGACTCAGAGAAGTCGAGGAACACAGCCAAACCTGTGTTGTTCACGCCGAAGCCCTTGTCGCAACGCTCCTTAGCGGCACGAGAGGCCACGTCACGAGGAACGAGGTTACCAAAGGCAGGATAGCGGCGCTCCAGATAGTAGTCGCGATCTTCCTCGGGAATCTCCCATCCCTGCTTGGTTCCTGCCTGCAGTGCCTTAGCATCCTCAATCTTCTTGGGAACCCAGATACGACCGTCGTTACGCAGTGACTCAGACATCAGCGTCAACTTAGACTGCTTGTCACCATGAACAGGGATACAGGTGGGGTGAATCTGTACATAAGAAGGATTTGCAAAATAAGCACCCTTACGATAGCACTGAACAGCTGCTGTACAGTTACAACCCATAGCGTTGGTAGAGAGGAAGTAGGTGTTACCATAACCACCAGTAGCGATTACCACAGCATTGGCGCTGAAGCGAACCAGCTTACCAGTGCAGAGATCCTTGGCGATGATACCACGGGCACGACCGTCAACGATCACTACATCTTCCATCTCATAACGGGTATAAAGCTTTACCTTACCGGCCTTTACCTGACAGCTCAGAGAACTGTAGGCGCCCAGCAGAAGCTGCTGACCTGTCTGACCCTTAGCGTAGAATGTACGACTTACCTGTGCACCACCGAAAGAACGGTTTGCCAGCATACCGCCGTATTCACGAGCGAAGGGAACACCCTGAGCCACACACTGGTCGATAATATTGTTTGAAACCTCTGCCAAACGATACACATTAGCCTCACGAGCACGGTAGTCACCACCCTTCACGGTGTCGTAGAACAGACGATAAACAGAGTCACCATCGTTCTGATAGCACTTGGCGGCATTGATACCACCCTGAGCAGCAATAGAGTGAGCACGACGAGGTGAATCCTGGATACACAGGTTGATAACATTGAAGCCCATCTCACCAAGTGAGGCAGCTGCAGAAGCACCAGCCAGACCGGTACCAACCACGATTACATCCAGCTTCAGCTTGTTCTTGGGGTTTACCAAACGCTGATGAGCCTTATATTCCTTCCATTTCTCAGGTACTGGACCTGCGGGAATCTTAGAATCAATTACTTTTGCCATAATTTCTTTAATGCTTAATTCTTAATACATAATGCGTAATTAGCAGCAGCTGGCAGCTTCAGCACAGCAACTTGCACCATCGCAGCAGAGAGGTGCAATACCGAAAGCGAAGGCCAGAACAACTACCAAGAAACAGAGCATCAGCAAGGTCACGTAGATGTAACCGATGCACTTCCAGCGCTTGAACCAGATCTTACCACTCAAACCAAGGGTCTGAAGAGCAGACCAGAAGCCATGGGTAAGGTGGAACCAGATGGCAACAAGCCAAATTACGTAGAGCACAACAAACACAGGATTAGAGAAAGTCTCCTTAATCCATGCAATACCGTCGGTCGGACTGTAAGCTGTTGTTGCACCCACAAGCTCTGCAAACATCATGTTGTACCAGAAGTTCCAGAGATGGAGCAACAAACCCAACAGGATAATGATACCCAGTACGAGCATGTTCTTTGAAGCCCACTCCACCTTTCCTGAATTCACAGTTGTTGATACCTCATAGCGGTTGTTTCCACGAGCGGTACGGTTCTGTGCTGTCAGGATGAATGCATAGACAATGTGAATCACTGCCAAGGCAGCCAAGCCAAGAGTAGCCACTACAGCATACCAGTTGGCGCCCAGGAATTCGCAAATCATGTTGTAACCTTTCGCCGAGAAAAGCGCAACCACGTTCATACAACCATGAAAGGTCAGGAACAGGATCAGCGCAATACCCGTAACGGACATTACAACTTTCCTACCAATTGATGAATTGATTAACCACATAAATGATTGATTTTAAATTATTTAATTGTTAGACTTTCGTTTCAGAAGCCCTCGTTTAGTGGGTAAGAATCAACGGTTAATGGTTGACTCTTCCACATCTGCTATTGCATGAACAATACCTTTTAATAGGTATATTTCCTCCCTATTGGTTTGCAAATATAACATATTTTAATGAGAGTACAAAGTATTTTTCATAAAAATCGCTTTTTAATCAGCAAAAAAACCTTTTTAGTTCTTCCTGTTTTATCAAAAGATTTTGTATTTTTGCATCGCATATTCACATGATTTGATATGATTCTAAAATATGATGTCATCGTCATTGGCGGTGGACATGCTGGTTGTGAAGCTGCATGTGCCAGTGCGAACGTGGGTGCCAGAACGCTTTTGGTGACCATGGACATGAACAAGATAGCACAAATGTCGTGCAATCCTGCCGTTGGCGGTATTGCCAAAGGACAGATTGTGCGAGAGATTGATGCTCTGGGCGGCAGGATGGGTATCGTAACCGACCAGACCGCTATTCAATTTCGTATGCTGAACCGCTCTAAAGGACCCGCCATGTGGAGTCCGAGAGCCCAATGCGACCGTGAGAAATTCATCTGGGCTTGGCGTCACCAACTGGATATCACTGATGGATTAGACATCTGGCAAGACCAAGCCGATGAATTGTTAGTAGAGAATGGTGAGGCTGTTGGCGTCAAGACCATATGGGGCGCTGAGATTCGCGCCAAGGCTGTGGTGATTACTGCTGGTACATTCCTCAACGGACTGCTCCATATCGGACGGAAAATGGTTCCTGGAGGTAGAATTGCTGAACCTGCAGTGGCCCATTTCACGGAGAGTATTACCCGTCATGGTATCCATTCAGAGCGCATGAAAACGGGTACACCTGTCCGCATCGACCGTCGTAGTGTGCATTTCGAAGACAGTGAGATTCAACCAGGAGAGGACTCGCATACAGGATTCTCTTATTTGAATATTCCACATACAAGTAGGCAACTGCCCTGCTGGACCTTCAATACCAATGCGGAGGTGCATGAAATATTGCGTTCAGGACTGGCTGATTCTCCTTTGTATAACGGACAGATCCAAAGTATCGGTCCGCGTTACTGCCCTTCCATCGAAACCAAGCTCATGACCTTCCCCGACAGGGATTCCCATCCCTTGTTCTTGGAACCAGAAGGTGAGAACACCAACGAGATGTATCTCAATGGTTTCTCGTCAAGTATGCCCATGGAGGTTCAGATAGAAGCGCTGAAAAAGATTTCTGCCCTGCGAGACATTAAGGTGTATCGGCCGGGGTATGCAATAGAATATGACTTCTTCGATCCTACCCAGTTGAACCATTCGTTGGAATCAAAGGTGGTGAAAGGTCTGTTCTTTGCAGGACAAGTAAACGGAACGACAGGCTATGAAGAGGCAGCAGGACAAGGATTGGTAGCTGGCGTCAACGCAGCAATATTTGCAGGACGAGACAAACAGAGTCCGTCGAACACGGAGCCGTTCGTGATGCACCGCGATGAGAGTTATATTGGTGTATTGATTGATGATTTGGTAACAAAAGGTGTGGATGAGCCATATAGGATGTTTACCTCACGGGCCGAATACCGCATCCTACTGCGCCAAGACGATGCAGATGCCCGTCTGACTGAAAAGGCTTACGCTTTAGGAGTAGCCAAGCGCGACCGATACGATTGGTGGTTGGAAAAGAAAGAAGCAATCAACAAGATTATTAAATGCTGTCAGCAAGCTCCCGTCAAACCCAAATTCATCAACGGTGAGTTAGAAGCGCTGGGCACTACCCCACTCCGAGCCGGATGCAAAGCCATCGATCTCATCAGCAGACCGCAGATCTCTCTGCCCATCCTCAGTCGGTTAATACCCGAACTGTCTAACGTCCTCGATTCTCTTCCCAACAGAAAAGAGGAGATCATCGAGGCTGCAGAGGTAAAAATGAAATATGCTGGCTACATTGAACGCGAACGAGTGATTGCCGACAAGATGCATCGACTGGAAAACATCAAGATCAAAGGTAGATTTGATTACGATTCGTTGCAGTCGTTGTCAACTGAATGTCGGCAGAAACTTAACCGCATAAACCCTGACACATTAGCACAGGCAAGTAGGATTCCTGGGGTTTCACCCAGTGATATCAATGTGTTATTGGTGCTGTTAGGGAGATGATGTTTCACGTGAAACAAGATAAATGTAACAAACAAATATAATATGAACAACAAGATTCTATTACAAAACCTGAGATGCATCAAGGACTTCCCAGTAAAGGGCATCAACTTCAGAGATGTAACAACGTTATTTAAGAATCATGAGTGCTTAGAGATCATGCTCGATGAACTCTACGAAATCTACAAAGACAAAGGCATTACCAAAATCGTTGGAATCGAGAGTAGAGGGTTTGTCATGGCTTCAGCCTTGGCTGTTAAGTTAGGTGCAGGTGTGGTTCTTTGCCGCAAACCAGGAAAACTGCCCGCTGAAACCGTGCAAGAAAGTTACAGTAAGGAGTATGGTACCGACACGATTGAGATCCACAAAGACGCCATTGATGAGAATGATGTCGTTTTGCTTCATGACGATCTCCTCGCCACCGGTGGAACCATGAAGGCTGCTTACAACCTTGTCAAGAAATTCAACCCGAAGAACATCTATGTCAACTTCATCATTGAGATTACCGATGAGGGTCTACATGGCCGTGATATCTTCGACAAGGAAACAGAAATAACAACATTGATAACGGAATAGAAGAAAATACCTAAAGTCTGTAATTGTGGTGAAACATAAGACAAGTGTGTTTGTTTCACGTGAAACATCACTTTCTTAACTGCAATTATAATAGGGATTTGCAAGGATGACCAAGGAAGAAAACGAGAAGAGGTTAGAGAAACTTCATGGTATTGTTAGCAGTTTACCCGAGAAACCAGGGAGCTATCAATACTATGACGAGCAAGGTGTCATCATCTATGTTGGCAAAGCAAAGAACCTCAAGAGTCGTGTCTCTTCCTATTTCCATAAAGAGGTTGACCGCTTTAAGACAAAAGTACTCGTCAGTAAGATTCACGACATCACCTATACGGTTGTCAATACGGAAGAGGATGCATTGTTGCTGGAGAATAGTCTGATCAAGAAGTACAAGCCCAGATACAACATCCTTTTAAAGGACGGTAAGACTTATCCGAGTATCTGCGTAACAAAAGAATGCTTCCCGAGAATCTTCAAGACCCGCACAATTAACAAGAAAACAGGCATCTACTATGGTCCATACAGTCATATAGGAAGTATGTATGCCGTATTAGACCTGATCAACAAGCTGTATAAACCCAGGAGATGCCGGTTGCCCCTTTCGAAAGAAGGAATAGCTGAAGGGCGATTTAAGCCCTGTCTGGAGTATCATATCCATAATTGTGATGCACCATGCATTGGCAAACAGTCGTATGAAGACTATATAAATAACATCGCTCAGGCACAGGAGATATTAAAAGGTCAGTCAAGAGCAGTTCAGAAAATCCTCTTCCAAGAGATGCAGAATGCAGCAGAAGAGCTTCGTTTCGAAGATGCAGAAGTATTGAAGAACCGCTATTTGGCGCTCGAAAACTATGCAGGAAAGAGTGAAGTGGTAAGTCACTCCATTGATGATGTAGATGTGTTCTCTATCACCAACGATGAAAAGATAGCCTATATCAACTATATGCACGTCACCAACGGCAGCATCAATGCCGCATTTACTTACGAATTCAAGAAGAAACTGAACGAATCAGAAGAAGAGATCCTGAGTTTAGGTATTGTTCAGATACGTGAACAGGTGAAGAGCAAATCCAAGGAAATCATCGTTCCTTTTGCTTTGGAAACAGGAATCAAAGATGCTGTTCTTACCATTCCACAAAGAGGTGATAAGAAAACCCTATTGGATCTGTCGGTAATGAACGGCAAACAATACCGCTTCGACCGTCTTAAACAGGCTGAGAAGCTGAATCCTGAGCAGAAACATACGCGATTGATGAAGGAACTGCAGAATGCCCTGAAACTCGAGAAACTACCATATCAGATAGAGTGTTTCGACAATTCTAATATATCAGGTACCGATGCAGTAGCTGGATGCGTCGTGTTTAAGGGGATGAAACCGTCGAAAAACGACTATCGGAAGTATAACATCAAGACGGTTGAAGGACCGGATGATTATGCTTCCATGCAGGAGGTGGTGCGAAGGAGATACAGCAGAATGATGGAAGAAGGATCACCCCTACCCGATCTCATCATTACAGACGGTGGTAAAGGACAAATGGAAGTGGTTCGTCAAGTGGTGGAAGACGAGTTGAAACTGACGATTCCCATTGCAGGACTGGCAAAAGATAACCGTCACCGCACCAACGAGCTTCTGTTTGGATTTCCACCCGTGGTTGTAGGAATGAAAACAGACTCTGAACTCTTTCATTTCCTTACCAAAGTACAGGATGAAGTGCACCGATATGCTATCCAATTCCACCGAGACAAGCGTTCTAAGCGTGCTTTGCACTCTGAGCTGGATGAGATCAAGGGGATTGGGGAAAAGTCGAAGGAAACGCTTCTAAAACACTTCAAAACAGTAAAGAAGGTAAGTGAAGCAGACCTTTCCACACTCTCTGACGTTGTCGGAAAGGCGAAAGCAGACATTATTTTCCGTCATTTCCACTAAACAAAAAAACAGCAATATATTTTGTACTTCGCTCACTAATCCGTATCTTTGCAGAATGAGAGTAGTAATACAGAGAGTTAGTCGCGCAAGCGTTACCATAGAAGGCGCTGTGAAGTCATCCATCCAGAACGGATTCCTTATTCTGTTAGGCATCTGTGACGAAGATACCATGGAAGATGTAGATTGGCTGGTGCATAAGATTGCAGGATTACGGGTGTTTGACGACGAGAACCATGTCATGAATCGCTCAATAATGGATATCGATGGAGAGATTCTTGTGATTTCACAATTCACGCTGTATGCAAGCTATAAGAAAGGAAACCGTCCCTCATGGTTCAGAGCAGGTTCTCATGAGCATTCCATCCCGCTCTATGAAGCCTTCTGCTCAAGTCTTTCTGAGGCTATTGGAAAGCCTGTTGGTACAGGCGAATTCGGAGCAGACATGAAGGTAGAACTGCTGAATGACGGTCCGGTAACCATCTGTATGGATACTAAAAACAAAGAGTGATATTAACCTATTTAGTTGAAATATGACCATCAAGGAGGCACAAGAGGCGGTTGACCGCTGGATTAAGGAATATGGCGTTCGCTATTTCTCAGAACTGACCAACATGGCTGTGTTGACAGAAGAAGTTGGCGAATTGGCACGAGTGATGGCACGCAAATATGGTGACCAGAGCTTCAAACCAGGAGAGAAAGACAACCTCGGAGAGGAGATGGCCGACGTGCTCTGGGTTCTCATCTGTCTGGCCAATCAGACAGGGGTAGATCTTACTGAAGAACTACAGAAATCTATCCTGAAAAAGACCTTCCGTGATAAAACCCGCCACTTGGAGAATCCTAAGCTAAAGGCGTGATATACAGATAATTACATTACTAACTAAAGAATAACAATTATGGCAGACCATCAACACGAGCATCACTTTGAGATGCCACAGAAGAGCAAATACGAAGAGGCTCTGAGTAAGTATAACCTCGACATCAACGATGAAGAGGTGAAAGCAGCCGTGAAGAAGATCATTGCTGAGAGAGTTCCAGAAAACGACACGATGGAAGTAAAGAAATTCCTCTTTGGAAGCATTGAGCTGACATCGTTAAAGACTACCGATTCTGATGAAAGCATCATGGCTTTCACAGAAAGGGTAAACCAGTTCGATGAACAATATGCCGACCTACCCCATGTAGCTACCATCTGTGTCTATCCTTGCTTTGCCAAGACCGTTGCTGAGACTTTGGAAGTTGACGGTGTGGAAATAGCTTGTGTATCAGGTAGTTTCCCATCATCACAAGCATTGATAGAGGTGAAGGTGGCAGAGACCATGCTGGCAGTAAAAGACGGCGCTACAGAGATTGATATCGTGATGCCTGTAGGAAAATTCCTTAGTGGAGACTATGAATCATTGTGCGATGATATCAGTGAGATGAAACAGGCCTGTGGCGATGCTGCTATGAAGGTGATTCTCGAGACAGGTTGTCTTGTAACAGCCTCGAACATTAAGAAAGCATCGATTCTGTCAATGTATGCAGGTGCCGACTATATCAAGACAAGTACGGGTAAAGAGAAGATTTCTGCTACCCCAGAGGCAGCCTATGTGATGTGCCAAGCCATTAAGGAATACTATGATGAAACTGGTATTCAGATTGGTTTCAAGCCCGCTGGCGGCATCAATAGCGTGATGGATGCGATGATCTACTACACGATTGTCAAGGAAGTGTTGGGCGAGAAATGGCTTACCAACAAATGGTTCCGTCTTGGTACATCAAGACTCGCCAACCTGTTACTTTCAGAAATTGAAGGAACAGAAGTGAAGTTCTTCTAAAACAAAGGTGAGAATAATATGGGAACTAAGTTTCTCGACTTTACGTGAAACTTAGTTCTTACGTTGAATCACATATTCGAGATAGGCCGTAAAGGCGTCTTGTAACTCCGGCTTGACGCTTTTACGGATAAACTCAAGACCTTCTGCGGCGAGTTCATCCATCTTTTGCACTGCATATTCAATACCTCCATGTGCTTTAGTGAAGGATACTAAAGTGGCAATTTCATCGGGAGTTACCGTTCCACTCTTTACTTTCTTGGCCAATGATTGCATTGCAGCATCATCGGTATGGTTCAATGCATAAAGAACAGGAAGCGTGAGCTTACCTTCAGCCATATCATTGCCAGTAGGTTTACCAATCTCTTTGGAGTCGTAATAATCAAAGATATCATCACGAATCTGGAAGATGGTACCGATAATACTGCCGAATCGTTTAACCTCCTGAATATCATTCATGGTCATACCAGCGGAAAGAGCACCGATGATACAGCACGACTCGAACAAAGCGCCTGTCTTATTCTCAATGACTTGGAAGTATTTCTCTTCAGAAAGACCGTTTTCATCGGTGTTTGTAAGCTGAAGGATCTCACCGTTAGCAAGCGCTCTACCCAGTACTGCAATCTGACGGAAGATGGCTTCCTGATGGGTCATACTGACATGAAAAAGTGCAGTAGAAAGAACATAATCGCCAACAAGCACGGCCACCTTATTATCATAACAGGCGTTCACGGACTGCTGACCACGGCGTTCTTGCGCTTCATCCACCACATCATCATGCACCAAACTTGCCGTATGAAGTAATTCCAGTCCTACGGCAGAATGTAGCGTTGCTTCGTTAACCTGTCCGAAGTTCTTGGCCATGAGCAAAACAAGTATGGGACGCATGCGCTTCCCACCCCTATTCCGGATATGCGACAAAGCCTGACCCAGTAAGCCGTCAGGATGTGTCAGGGCCTGATTGAACATCTCAATGAAGTCGTTCAATTCCGTCTGAATAGGTGCTGTTATGACCAATTGATTATCCATGTCATAGAAATTTCATGCAAAATTAAGTAATTTCTTCGGATTAATGAAAAAGAATTTGTAATTTTGAGCGAAAATTAGAATATTTATGGATAAATTGTTTCTTTTAGACGCTTACGCACTCATTTACCGCGCCTATTACGCATTCATGAAGAACCCTCGCATCAATTCCAAAGGATTGAACACATCAGCCATTATGGGATTCTGCAACACCCTTCATGAAGTACTTGATAAGGAGAAGCCCACACATCTTGGTGTGGCTTTCGATCCCCACGGTCCAACCTTCCGTACAGAAGCTTTTCCAGCTTACAAGGCCCAGCGCGAAGAAACACCAGAAGATATACGTGCCTCTGTGCCTATCATCAAAGAGATTCTTGGCGCCATGCGAATACCTGTACTACAGGTAGATGGCTTTGAGGCAGATGATGTAATCGGTACATTAGCCACCAAGAGCGGTGAAATCGGCGTTTCTACCTATATGCTCACGCCGGATAAGGACTATGGTCAACTGGTAAAGAAGAATGTCTTTATCTATCGTCCTCGTCACGGTGGAGGTTATGAAACGCTCGATGAAATGGGGGTTTGTAATAAATATGGTATCCCCACCCCACTTCATGTCATTGATTTATTGGCCTTGATGGGCGACTCAGCCGATAACTTCCCTGGCTGTCCTGGCGTAGGAGAGAAAACTGCCGTGAAACTAATCAACGAGTTTGGAACCGTGGAGAACTTGTTGAGCAGTACCGATCAGGTGAAAGGAAAGTTGCGCGAGAAAATCGAAGCTGCGGTGGATGACATCAAGATGTCGAAGTTCCTCGCAACCATCCGGACCGATGTTCCTATCGAACTGAACATGGATGACTTGAAGGTGATGGAACCTGATGAGAATGCCTTGAGGAAAATTTTCACCGAACTGGAATTTAGAACACTTGCCGACAAGTTTCTCAACAAACCACAAAAAGCACCCGCAAAGGCGGATTCTCAACCCGATCTGTTTGGCTTTTTCGCCCCCACCAGTACGGAGAGTCACGAAAACCCCCAGTTTTTTTCATTAAAAGATGTTAACCATAATTACAAATTGGTTGAGAATGAGAAGGATGCGGAAGATTTATATGATTTTTTACGGACAAATGAAATTCTCGTTTTAGATACAGAAACCACTTCAACGAATCCGATTGATGCCGAATTGGTGGGATTAAGCTTCGCTGTGAAGGAAAATGAAGCGTTTTATGTCGCCATTCCTTCTAATCGTCAAGAAGCCGAAAAATATGTTAATATCTTCAAACCGCTATATGAAAACCCCAAGATATTAAAAATTGGACAGAACATTAAATACGATCTTGAAGTACTTCGCAACTATGGAGTCGAACTGAAGGGAGCGTTATGGGATACGATGATTGCCCACTATCTCATCCAACCCGAACTAAGACACAACATGGATTACATGGCCGAGACACTGCTCAACTACAAGACCATTCATATTGATGAGCTGATCGGACCCAAGGGAAAGAACCAGAAATCCATGCGCGACCTCCCTCCTACCCTTGTCTATGAATATGCTTGCGAGGATGCAGATGTGACATTGAAGCTGAAAAACGTTTTGGAACCGAAACTGAAAGAGTCGGGTGTGGAACATCTGTTCTACGACATCGAGATGCCTTTGGTACCTGTCTTGGCGGAAATGGAAATGAACGGTGTTTGCATTGACACCGATTCACTGAATGAAACATCAAAGATTTTCACCAACAGGATGCAGGAACTCGAGCAACGAATCTATGAGTTGGCTGGTGAACAATTCAATATTGCCTCGCCCAAACAAGTAGGTGATATCCTCTTTGGGAAGATGAAGATAATTGACAAACCCAAGAAGACCAAGACAGGACAATTTGTCACCAATGAGGAAGTACTCATGCAGTTGAAACACAAGAGTGAGATAGTTGAAGACATCCTCAACCACAGAGGGTTAAAGAAACTGCTCGGCACCTATATCGATGCTCTGCCCAAACTGATCAATCCACGAACAGGACATATCCATACTTCGTTTAACCAAACCATCACGGCCACCGGGCGACTCTCTTCGAGTGATCCCAACCTGCAGAATATCCCGATACGTGGCGAGGATGGTAAGGAAATCCGCAAGGCTTTCATACCCGAACCAGGCTGTCTGTTTTTTTCAGCCGACTACAGTCAGATAGAACTACGGGTGATGGCCCATCTTTCCCAAGACGAGAACATGATGAACGTGTTCCGTGAAGGCAAGGATTTGCATGCAGCCACCGCTGCCACCATCTATAAAAAGGACATCAACGAGGTGAGTCGCGATGAGCGAACCAAGTCGAAACGCGCCAACTTCGGTATTATCTATGGTATCACCGTCTTCGGACTCGCTGAACGACTGGATATCGCTCGCGATGAAGCCAAGCAACTCATCGATGGTTTCTTCCAGACCTTCCCGCAAGTACATCAATACATGGAAGCGTCAAAGCAGAAAGCCCGCGAGAAAGGCTATGCCGAGACCGTGTTCCACCGCCGTCGTTACCTGCCCGATATCAACTCCCACAACGCTACGGTCCGCAACTTCGCTGAGCGCAACGCCATCAATGCCCCCATCCAAGGTAGCGCAGCCGATATCATCAAGGTGGCCATGATCCGCATCTTCAACCGTTTCAAAGCCGAGGGTATTCGCTCAAAGATGATTCTTCAGGTACACGACGAACTCAACTTCAGCGTCTATCCCGAGGAGAAAGAGATCGTGGAGCGCATCGTCATCGAGGAGATGCAGAACGCTTTCCCCCTCAGTGTACCTCTCGTAGCCGATTCAGGCTTCGGTCAGAACTGGCTCGAGGCCCATTAATTCATGCATCATTAAACAACAGTCAATAACCGAATCATTATGAATATTGGAGACAAAGCGCCCGAGATTTTGGGCAAGGATGAGCAAGGACGTGAAATCCGTCTGAGCGACTACAAGGGTCGTAAGTTAGTTCTCTACTTCTACCCCAAAGACAACACCAGCGGCTGTACGGCCGAAGCCTGCAGTCTGCGCGACCATTATGGTGAACTGCAAGGAGCAGGTTACGAAGTAGTGGGTGTGAGCAAGGATTCTGCAGCCTCACATGTAAAGTTCAAGGAGAAGCACGAACTACCCTTCCCATTGATTGCCGATGTGGATAAGACACTGTTGGAAGCAATGGGAGCCTGGGGCGAAAAGACCATGTACGGTAAGAAGACCATGGGTACTATCCGCACCACTTTTATCATCAACGAGGAAGGCATCATCGAGCAGATCTTCGCTGGTAAACAAGTGAAGACCAAGGAGCACGCCGAACAGATCTTAGCGAAGTAAGATTCCTGTGAATACACGACCCGAATTGATGCCCAAACGACGAGCAGAGAAATAAGTGTCGTGCTGTTGGAAAGTGCAATCATCAGAGACAGCAATCTGACTGGAAGGAACACCAGAAGAAATCAGCTGCTGACGGTTGCAAGCGGGTAAGTCGATGTGCCATTTAGAAGGTAAAGGTGAAGAATGGATAGTGAATGATTTGCTACCGCTGTCGTCTATCGGATACCTTTTAGAGATAAGCTCCATATTGAAGCCTTCTTTTTCAAAGGCCCTATAGACCTCGTCACCCACCTCGAAACTGTCCAGATGAATGCCCGGTCCTATCTGGGCCACGATGTCTGTAGGATGTGAGTCATAAACGGCCATCATCTCTCCTACCGCCTTTTCCACGATGCGTTTTACCGTTCCTCGCCACCCGGCATGAATGGCGCAAGCACAATGGTGCACCCTATCATATAACAGCACGGGAATACAATCTGCGGTAGAGACACCGATGCATATCCCCTTCACATCCGTCATCAGCGCATCAACACCCTCAAGGCGTTCCTTCTGCTCTTCAAAAGAAAGTCCCAGGAAGTCTTGGTCGATAGTCACCATTTCCGTCTGATGCACCTGATGCGGCATCATCAAGTGGCAGTCATCAATCCCCAACAGTCGGCACAGCAAGTCGCGGTTTTTACGAATCGCTTCCTCACTGTCACCACAATATCGATTGATGTTGAACGTACCATAGTTACCTTCGCTGTAACCGCCATGTCTTGTCGTACTGAAGGCCGTTACATGCTCATCAAGAGGATAGAAATGCAGTTCCGGTTGTACCATATTCTGATTTTTACTTGCAAAAGTACTAAAAATCAACGAAAATGTGTACCTTTGCACACAAATATAAACGTTTATAAAAGAACATGGCATTAAAATGTGGTATTGTAGGATTGCCCAATGTGGGTAAATCCACTTTGTTCAACTGTCTGAGCAGTGCCAAGGCACAGGCAGCCAATTTCCCTTTCTGTACAATCGAACCCAATGTGGGTGTCATTACCGTTCCTGATGAACGACTCACCAAACTGGCAGAGCTGGTTCATCCGGGACGCATCGTTCCCGCCACTTGCGAGATTGTAGATATAGCGGGTCTGGTAAAAGGTGCTTCCAAGGGCGAAGGACTGGGAAACAAGTTCCTGGGAAACATTCGTGAGACAGACGCGATTATCCATGTACTGCGCTGTTTCGAGGATGATAATATCACCCATGTGGATGGTACTATCGATCCCATCCGCGACAAGGAAATCATTGATACAGAGTTGCAATTGAAAGACCTCGAGACCATTGAGAGCCGTCTGGCCAAGACCGAGAAGGCTGCTGCCGCAGGTAATAAGGAGGCCAAGATAGAAGCAACGGTATTGAAGGCATACAAAGACGTGCTGGAACAGGGAAAGAATGCCCGTATCGTGGAGTTCGACACCAAGGATGAGCAAGACTGCGCCAAGAACCTCTTCCTGCTCACTGCCAAGCCTGTGCTGTATGTCTGCAATGTCAGTGAGGCAGAGGCCAAGAGCGGTAACGACTTCACCAAGAAGGTAGAGGCATTGGCCAAGGAAGAAGGTGCAGAGGCCATGATTATAGCCGCCAAGACCGAAGAGGATATTGCTGAGCTCGAGAGCTATGAAGACAAGCAGATGTTCCTCGAAGAGCTTGGACTCGAAGAAAGTGGTGTGAACCGTCTGATCAAGAAGGCCTATGCCCTACTCAACCTCGAGACCTTCATCACTGCCGGTGAGATGGAAGTAAAGGCCTGGACCTACAAGAAAGGCTGGAAGGCTCCGCAGTGTGCGGGTGTGATCCATACCGACTTCGAAAAAGGCTTTATCCGTGCAGAGGTAATCAAGTACGACGACTATATCCAGTATGGCTCAGAAGCTGCAGTCCGCGAGGCTGGCAAGATGGGCATCGAAGGTAAGGATTACGTCGTTCAAGACGGTGACATCATGCATTTCCGCTTTAATGTTTAGAGACCCACCCCAACCCTCCCTATAGGGAGGGAGTTATTACCTTTCAACTTAGATTATTCATCACGTTATATGAACATATTATTAACTGCCATCGCTAATTACTCCTCCCCTATAGGGGAGGCTGGGAGGGGTCTTCTATTTATCCACTGGAACCCATCGTTAACCATCGGTCCTTTCCGCTGGTACTCCCTGTGCTGGCTCATTGGCTTGGGATTAGCCTATTTCATTGTGCGCAAACTGTTCTATGAACAGAATATTGCAGAGCGTACAATAGTCAATGCGAAAGGGAAAAAAGAAAAGGAGAATGTCTTCGACCCCTTGTTCATCTACTGCTTCCTGGGAATCCTGATCGGCGCACGCTTAGGACACTGCCTGTTCTATCAGCCCGACTATTTCCTCACTTCCGGCAAGCACTTAGTAGAGATGTTCCTGCCCATTCATTTCATGGCCGATGGAGGTTGGAAATTCACCGGCTATGAAGGACTTGCCAGTCATGGCGGAACACTCGGTCTGATTATTGCTTTGATTCTCTATGTTCGCTGGTCGAAACTAAAGGTATGGACCGTTCTTGACAACATCGCTATTGCCACGGGAACCACCGCCTGCTTCATCCGCTTGGGCAACCTGATGAACTCAGAGATCATCGGTAAGGTAACCGATGTGCCCTGGGCATTCATCTTTGAGCGTGTGGACATGTTTCCACGCCACCCCGGACAGCTCTACGAGGCCATTGCCTACGCCATCCTTTTCTTCATCATGTGGGCTATCTACAAACGTAGTAAGAAAACTGGTACACCACAGGTGGGAACGGGCTGGTATTTCGGATTCTGCCTGACCTATATCTTCACCTTCCGCTTCTTCATTGAATACACCAAGGACGTGCAGGAAGCTTTCGAGGAAGGGATGATGTTCAATATGGGACAACTGCTTTCCATCCCCTTCATCATCATCGGTATCTGGTGCATGATCAGGTCAGGAAAGAAATAGTTTCTATGCTTGAAACAAAGTGTTCCCATGCTGGGAACAAAATATTCCCACGTTGGGAACAAAACATTCCCAAGGTGGGAACGTTTTCATTAAGCCAGGAGGGCAGAAAGTTAACTTTCTGCCTTGGCGAGAAAAGGTCGGATGAAATCCACTTATTTTCCACTTACAATTCGCTTGATATCGTTGAGCTTGTTGAGGGCTTCAAGAGGCGTTAGGTTATTCACATCCAAGCCCAGGATCTCATCACGAACCTGACAGAGCACCGGGTCGTCGAGCTGGAAGAAGGAGAGCTGCATACCGTCACGACTCTTGTTCAGGGCCTCGGCCGAGGGTTTTCCAACGCTCCCTACCCCACTGTTATCATTCTCCAGCTGACTAAGAATGACGTTAGCCCGTTTCACAATACTCTTGGGCATTCCCGCTATCTGCGCCACATGAATACCGAACGAGTGTTCAGAGCCGCCGCGCATCAGCTTACGAAGGAAAATCACCTGGTTGTCCACCTCTTTCACACTCACATTATAGTTCTTGATCCGCGAGAAGTTCTTCTCCATTTCGTTCAGCTCATGGTAGTGCGTGGCAAACAATGTTCGGGCCTGTGCTTTGGGATGTTCATGCAGATACTCCACAATGGCCCAGGCAATACTGATACCGTCGTAAGTGGAAGTACCTCTTCCCAACTCGTCAAAGAGCACCAACGACTTCGGTGTAACGTTGTTCAAGATGTTCGAAGCCTCGGTCATCTCCACCATAAACGTAGATTCTCCCAACGAAATATTATCCGAAGCCCCTACCCTTGTGAATATCTTGTCAACCAGACCGATTCTCGCGCTTTCTGCCGGCACGAAGCAACCAATCTGGGCCAACAGTACAATCAAGGCCGTTTGACGCAACAGCGCCGATTTACCAGCCATATTCGGACCGGTAATGATCATGATCTGTTGCTTCTGTGTATCAAGGTAGATATCATTAGGCACATACCGCTCACCCAAGGGCAGCTCAGTTTCAATCACAGGGTGCCTACCCTGCTTGATGTCTATCACATCCGTATCATCAATCACCGGACGGATATATCCGTTCTCTTCAGCCACCTTGGCATAGCTCAGCAGACAGTCGAGTTGGGCAATCAGACTCGCGTTTACCTGGATGGCAGGAATAAATTCCTGCATGGCCATGACCAGTTCGTTGAACAAACGTGTTTCCAACGAAAGGATCTTATCTTCGGCTCCCAGAATCTTCTCTTCGTATTCCTTCAGTTCCTGCGTGATATAACGCTCCGCCTGAGCTAAGGTCTGCTTACGAATCCAATCAGCCGGCACCTTGTCCTTATACGTGTTTCGCACCTCCAGATAATAGCCGAACACATTGTTATAGCCAATCTTCAGCGAAGCAATACCCGTCAGTTCGGTCTCACGCTCCTGTATCTTCAGCAGGTAGTCCTTTCCGCTATAGGCAATGCGGCGCAGCTCATCCAGCTCATCACTCACACCATCCTTGATCACCCCACCCTTGTTCACCAGTTGTGGAGGATCATTCTGTACCTCATGATCAATACGATGCACCAAAGCATCACAAAGATCCAGCTGTTCGCCAAACCTGTTCAGCTCCTGGTTATCTGCCATGTTACACGCCGCTTTTACTGGCTGCAAAGCCTGTAAGGCCACCTTCAGCGCCACCACTTCACGTGGTGAAACCCTTCCCACAGCAGCCTTGGAGATGATTCTCTCCAGATCGCCAATACGATGGAACTGCTCATCCACCAGTTCCTTGAATTCCGGATGACGGAAGAAATACTCCACCACATCCAGACGCTTATTGATTCGGCCCACCTCTTTCAAGGGGAATACCATCCATCGTTTCAGCATTCGAGCCCCCATGGGCGACACCGTCTTGTCGATCACATCCAGCAGCGACTTGCCGTCCTCCTGCATCGGATACACCAGCTCAAGAGAACGGACTGTGAACTTATCCAGTCGGACATACCGTTCTTCCTCAATACGAGAAAGTGTGGTAATATGTCCGATACTCGTATGCAGCGTTACCTCCAGATACTGAAGGATAGCGCCGCTGGCTATAATACCGTTATGCAGATGATCTACGCCGAATCCTTTGAGGTTCTTCACCTGGAAATGCTTCAGCAGCTTTTGTTTAGCCGTCTGGTCGGTAAACACCCAGTCGTCCAACTCAAAGGTAAAGAACTTCGTTCCGAAATAGCGTTCGAAGTCGTGCCTACGCGTTCTGTCAAACAATATCTCCTTAGGTTGGAAGTTCCCTAAGAGCTTCTCCACATAGTCGTAAGTGCCCTCACCTGTCAGGAACTCACCAGTGGAAATATCCAAGAAAGCCACACCACAAGCCGACTTACCGAAATGAACAGCCGCCAAGAAGTTATTCTCCTTGTAGTTCAGTACGTTATCGCTCATGGCCACACCCGGAGTAACCAGTTCTGTGATACCCCTCTTCACCAGTTTCTTGGTGAGTTTAGGATCTTCCAGCTGGTCACAGATGGCCACTCGCTTACCCGCTCTGATCAGTTTAGGCAGATAGGTGTCGAGGGCATGATGAGGGAAGCCGGCCATCTCATCACCTTTGGCCCCCGCTCCATTGTTTCGGTGCGTCAAGGTGATACCCAAGATGCCTGCTGCGATAACGGCATCATCGCAGTAGGTTTCGTAGAAGTCACCGCAACGAAACAGCAGCAAAGCATCAGGATGCTTCGCCTTCAAGTCGAAGAACTGTTTCATCATCGGAGTGAGTTCCTTGCTCCCTTTATTGGCCATCTTTTGTCTTTCTGTTATTTGACTGACAAAAATACGAAGATTTTCCGAACTGACAAAATGATTGTGCTTTTTTCCGAAAAAAACACTCCCTGCGGACTGTCGAATCCGCAGGGAGCATCATTGTTCTTGAGTAGGGTAGAGTAGGGGTTACTTCACGATGAACTTTTTACCGTTCTGGATATAGATACCCTTTGTTGCCTTCTCTACTTGCTGTCCGGCAAGGTTATAGATAGCACCGTTTGCCTTGCTGATCTTCACGTTCTGGATACCAGTAGCCTTATTCAAAGCAACCAGATAGTTCTGCTTGGAAGCGAACTCTGGGGTATTACCATTGTAGTTGATGATCTTACCACAAACGATTACCTCATCGCCTACAGCAATCTGATTGTCACCTTCCTGCCACTTCTTGTTGTCGAGGTAATAACTGCTATATACCGTGAACTCTGTTCCTTCTGAACCATCCTCGGAAATGTTATAGGTAGCAGTACCATACTCAGCACTATACTCATACTTAATGCTGCAGATCTTACCCTTTACATAGAAATCACCTGTTGAGGCTTTGGTTCCAACAACCTCAGCAGCAGCAATAGCTTCAGCAACAGTCAGAGGAGCATCAGCTGTACCATGATTCAAAGCAGCCTCCGGGTCTTCACTTGTTCCTGATGATGTCTTACCATTCAGAGAAATCAGATAGTTCTGCTTGGAAGCAAATTCTGGAGTATTACCATTGTAGTTGATGATCTTACCGCAAACGATTACCTCATCGCCCACTTTAATCTGTGTGTCACCTTCCTGCCAGCTCTTATTGTCGAAATAATAGCTGCTGTATACCATGAACTCTGTTCCTTCTGAACCATCCTCGGAAATGTTATAGGTAGCTGTACCATACTGAGCACTATATTCGTACTTGATGCTGCAGATCTTACCCTTTACATAGTAATCTTCCTTGGAAGCAGTGTCTCCATTAGCAATGGCAGCTGCAATAGCCTCAGCAACAGTTAGAGGAGCCTCGGCTGTACCATAGTTCGTATCGCCGCTACCTTGTCCACCAGACTCACCGTCCAAGGTTACAGTAATGTCTGTAATCTGTGAATTACCGGCAATCTTGATCACGATCTTTGAGGATGAACCTTCCCAGATGGTTGTTTGGTCGGTAGAAGAAGTAAATTCACCAACATCGGGCTTACTGTCTTCTTGCCACTTGCCTTTACTGTAATTGATAACCACTTTGGTAATAGTGCGTTCAGGAGCTTCAATGGTCAGCCAGCCACTGTACATACGAAGAACAGCAGATTTGTTCCAGATACGGTTGGCATTCTTTGCTCCTTCTTCAGCTGCTGATACTGTGATAGAAACACCATCCTTGGTAGCTGTTGCATCTTGGGTGAAGTCACCATCATGCGATTCAGGAATTCCATTCGCTTCATCGGCATTGCATGATACACCAGGCAGACCGAATAAGGCAGCATCACCATTGTCGAAGTCGAACTTCACGTCTGTATGTGGTGTTGTATCATGACCATCACCGGGAACCAGACTAACAATCTCGCATCCTGCATCATACTCAGGAGTATTACCCTTGTAGTTCTTCAGTTTACCCTTGATGATTACTTCATCACCAACGAGGACATAATCCTCGGTCTCAGCCTTGCAACGGAAAACAGCAAGATTGATGGTGCCACCATCGTTAGAGATATTGAAGCTTACGTTCTTATACTGAGAACTCCAAGCGGTTGTAATCTCTGTTACAACACCCTTTGTAAATACATCCTCAGAAGTAGAAACATCTGCATCCAGAGCGGTTGCAATAGTCAAAGCCTCAGCAACAGTCAGAGGAGCCTCGGCTGTACCATAGTTCGTATCGCCACTACCTTGTCCACCAGACTCACCGTCCAAGGTTACAGTAATGTCTTTCATCTGTGAATTACCAGCAATCTTGATGACAACCTTTGAGGATGAACCTGACCAGATGGTCGTTTGGTTGGTAGAAGAGATAAATGCACCAACATCGGGCTTGCTATCTGCTTGCCACTTGTCTTTACTGTAATTGATCACCAGTTTGGTAATCTTGTGTCCCGGAGCTTCGATGGTCAGCGAACCACTGTACATACGAAGAACAGCCGATTTGTTCCAGATACGGTTGGCATTCTTTGCTCCTTCTTCAGCAGCTGATACTGTGATGGAAACACCATCCTTGGTAGCTGTTGCATCTTGGGTGAAGTCACCATCATGAGATTCAGCAATTCCATTCGCCTCATCAGCATTGCATGATACTCCAGGCAGTCCGAATAAGGCTGCATCACCGTTGTCGAAGTCGAACTTCACTTCTGTCTGTGCGAATGCTGTTCCCCAAAGGATAGACAAAACACACATCAATGAATAGCGTAATAAATGTTTCATAAGCGTAAATGTTTTAGTTTAAATGATACTTTCGATTGCAAAGATAGTGTTTTTTTCTGATATGACAATCTGGAAAAGAGAGAAATCTCAGGTGTGTTTATAAAATTTACATCGACCGTTGTTTGTTCCAAGTTTATTTCGTACCTTTAACTGTGTTGAAGCGTACTTCCGTTCGGAAAAACCCAAAATCATTTGGTTTTTCGCTCACTTATGCGTACCTTTGCACACAAAATTAAAAGAAGTAAAGTATTATAAAGCAATGGAATACAATTTCAGGGACATCGAAAAGAAATGGCAACAGCGATGGGTTGAACAGCAGACCTATCGTGTTGTTGAGGATAAGAACAAGAAGAAATACTATGTTCTCAACATGTTTCCGTACCCCAGTGGTGCGGGTTTGCATGTAGGACACCCACTGGGATATATCGCCAGTGATATCTATGCCCGCTATAAGCGTCAGCAGGGATTCAACGTCCTGAACCCCATGGGCTATGACGCCTACGGTCTGCCGGCAGAGCAATATGCCATTCAAACCGGTCAGCACCCAGAGAAGACCACCTTTGAGAACATCGACAGATATCGCAGTCAGCTCGACAAGATCGGCTTCTGTTTCGACTGGAACCGCGAGGTTCGCACTTGTGATCCTATCTACTACAAGTGGACACAGTGGGCTTTCCAGAAGATGTTCAACTCTTTCTACTGCAACAAGCATCAGAAAGCTATGCCCATTGAGAAGCTCATCGAACGTTTCCAGACAAAAGGAACGTTGAGCGACGATGGCGGACTGATCAAGGTGGCCTGCAGCGAAGAACTTTCTTTCACTGCTGATGAGTGGAACAGCTGGGACGAGAAGAAGCAACAGGAAGTGTTGATGAACTACCGTATAGCCTACTTGGCTTATACGATGGTGAACTGGTGCCCCAAACTCGGAACGGTGTTGGCAAACGACGAGGTGGTTGAGGGTGTATCTGTTCGTGGCGGCTATCCTGTGGAGCAGAAGAAGATGCGCCAGTGGTGCCTTCGTGTTTCTGCTTATGCACAGCGATTGCTCGACGGTCTGGAGAAGATTGATTGGACCGACTCACTGAAAGAAACACAGCGCAACTGGATTGGTCGCTCAGAAGGTACTGAGGTGGAATTTAACGTGGCTGATTCTGACAAGCACTTTACCATCTTTACCACTCGTGCCGATACGATGTTCGGTGTTACCTTCATGGTACTGGCTCCTGAATCAGAGCTGGTGGCTGAGCTGACGACACCCGAACAGAAAGCAGAGGTTGAACAGTATCTCGATTATGTGAAGAAACGTACTGAACGCGACCGCCAGATGGATCATAAGGTAACGGGTGTGTTCTCTGGTTCCTATGCCATCAATCCTTTCACTGATGAGAAGATTCCTATCTGGATAGCTGAATATGTATTGGCTGGTTATGGAACAGGAGCCATCATGGCTGTGCCTGCTCATGATTCACGCGACTATGCCTTTGCCAAGCATTTCAACCTGCCCATCATTCCGCTGATTGAGGGTGCTGATGTCAGCGAGGAAAGCTATGACGCCAAGGAAGGTATCATGTGCAACTCAGCCAGTGCGAAGTTCAGCCTGAATGGTCTTACGGTAAAAGAGGCCATCGCTGCCACAAAGAAGTTCGTTACCGAACAAGGCTTGGGTCGTGTTAAGGTGAACTACCGTTTGCGCGATGCCATCTTCTCTCGTCAGCGTTACTGGGGAGAGCCGTTCCCTGTATATTACAAGGACGAGATGCCTTATATGATTCCGCAGGAGTGCCTTCCTTTGGAGCTGCCTGAGATTGATGAATACAAGCCCACAGAAACTGGTGAGCCCCCATTGGGACGTGCCAAGGTTTGGGCTTGGGATACAAAGACCAACAAGGTAGTATCGAAAGATCTCATCGACAACCAAACCATCTTCCCCTTGGAACTGAACACCATGCCTGGTTTCGCTGGATCCAGTGCCTATTATCTGCGCTATATGGATCCTAAGAACGAGAATGCCTTGGTTGACAAGGACGTTGATGAATACTGGCGCAATGTGGATCTCTATGTGGGTGGTACAGAGCATGCAACTGGTCATTTGATTTATTCCCGTTTCTGGAACAAGTTCCTGTATGATGGTGGTTACTCTTGCGAGGACGAGCCTTTCAAGAAACTGGTGAACCAGGGTATGATTCAGGGCCGCAGTAACTTTGTCTATCGTATCGAGAACGAAGGTGCTGATAAGGGTAAGTTCGTGAGCTTCGGCCTGAAAGACCAATATGATGTTACTCCTATCCATGTGGATGTGAACATCGTTTCTGCTGATATTCTCGACATTGAGGCCTTCAAGGCTTGGCGCCCTGAATATAACAACGCTGAGTTCATCCTTGAAAACGGACAATACAAATGTGGCTGGGCCATTGAGAAGATGTCGAAGTCGATGTTCAATGTGGTGAACCCGGATATGATTGTTGAGAAATACGGTGCCGATACCTTGCGTCTCTACGAGATGTTCTTGGGTCCTGTGGAGCAGAGTAAGCCTTGGGACACCAACGGTATTGATGGCTGCCACCGATTCCTGAAGAAGTTCTGGAATCTCTGCTCTGCTGGCTGTGATGATACACAAACAGCAACTCCCGAGGAACTGAAGAGCGTACACAAGCTCATCAAGAAGGTTTCTCAGGACATTGAGCATTTCAGCTACAACACTTCCATCTCTGCCTTTATGATCTGCGTGAATGAACTCTCGCAGCTCAAGAGCAAGAACAAGGAGCTGATGAAGACACTCGTGGCTCTGATTGCCCCGTTTGCTCCGCATATCGCTGAGGAACTGTGGGAGCAGCTTGGCGGACAAGGCTCTGTATGCGACGCTGCATGGCCCATCTGGAACGAAGAGTATCTGGTGGAGAACACGGTGAAGTTGGGTGTGGCCTTCAATGGTAAGACCCGCTTCGAGATGGAGTTTGCCGCCGATGCCGACAACCAGACCATCCAAGAGGCTGTGCTTGCGGATGAGAAAGCGGCCAAGTACCTCGAAGGAAAACAAATCATCAAGGTTATCATCGTCCCTAAACGTATGGTGAATGTAGTAATCAAATAATGAATGACTATTGATCATCAAATCATCTGGAATGAGGCTAAGGATTATATCTCTATAACCCTTGGCCTTATTTTGTATTCGTTCGGATTCACCTTCTTCCTGATGCCGTATGAAATCGTTACAGGAGGTGTATCGGGTATTGGTGCCATTATCTACTATGCCACCAACTTTCCCATTTCCTATACTTATTTTCTGGTGAATGCAGCCTTGTTAGTTGTGGGATTGAAGATATTGGGATGGAAGTTCCTGATGAAGACTATCTATGCCATCCTGATGCTTACTTTCCTCTTATGGCTCATGAAGCAGATTGCACCGGTTGATGAGCAAGGGAATATGGTGAAGATCCTGGGCGAAGGACAGAATTTCATGTCGCTCATCATTGGATGTATCATGACTGGTTCTGCCTTGGGCATCGTGTTCCTGAACAATGGTTCCACGGGCGGCAGTGATATCGTGGCGGCATCGGTAAACAAGTATTATAACTTCTCGTTGGGTACCGTACTGATGATTATTGATTTCATCATCATCGGCTCCTGTATGTTCATCCCGCAGTTCGGAACAATGCTTGAACGCGCTTATATGGTGGTGTTCGGCTTCTGTACGATGGTCATCGAGAATTTCATGCTCGACTATATCTACAACCGTCAGCGGCAGTCGGTTCAGTTCATGATCTTCTCCCAGAAATGGCAGGAGATAGCCAATGCTATCGGTACACAGATGGATCACGGAGTAACCATCCTTGATGCTCACGGATGGTACACAGGGCAGGAGCGTAAGGTACTCTGTATTCTTGCCAAGAAAAACGAAAGTGTGAACATCTTCCGTATCATCAAGATGATCGACCCCCATGCTTTCGTTTCCCAAAGTGCCGTCATCGGTGTCTTTGGCGAGGGATTTGATTCCATCAAGGTGAAATAAGGAGCCCATCCCAACCCTCCCAAAGGGAGGGAGAAAGAAAACAATGGTAATCATAAAGTTCAAAGTTCAAAGTTCAAAGTTCAAAGTGAAAATAGTTTTTGCAACAAATAATAAGAACAAGCTCAAGGAGATCAGAGAGATCCTGGGCGATAGGGTAGAGGTGTTGTCCTTAAAGGATATCGGCTGTGATGTAGATATCCCTGAAACGGGTGCTACCCTTGAGGAAAATGCCTTGCAGAAAGCACAATACATCTACGATCATTACCATATGAACGTCTTTGCTGACGATACCGGCTTGGAGGTAGAAGCATTGAATGGGGCACCAGGCATCTATTCCGCCAGATATGCCAGTATGGAAACTAGCGAAACTAGTCAATCTAGTAATACTAGTTCTACTAGTCAAACAAGTAATCCCCGCCCAGCCAGTCATGATAGCGAGGCCAACATGGCTCGCCTGCTGAGAGAACTGGAGAATGAGAGCAACCGCAAGGCGCGTTTCCGCACTGTGATAGCTTTAATCATGGAAGAAGAAGGAAAACCCAAGACTGTTCTCTTTGAGGGAATCGTTGAAGGTGAGATTATCCGTGAACGTAGGGGAGGGGAGGGCTTCGGTTACGATCCAATCTTCCAGCCCACAGGCTACGACAAGACTTTTGCCGAACTGGGCTTATCAGTTAAGAATACGATATCCCACAGGGCACGAGCCGTTAACAAGCTAACCCACTATCTGCTGAATACATGATACAAGCATTGTCTGTGTTGATTCCCACTTATCACTGCAGATGTAAGGAACTCGTCTATTCTTTACATCAGCAGCTCATGGAACAACCTGTCACCTTCGAAATCATCGTGGTAGATGATGGAAGTCATGACACAGCATGTATCCAAGAGAACCTGGTCATCACAGCATTGCCACATTGTACCTACCATATAGAGGAACAGAACAGGGGTAGGGCAGGGGTGAGAAACTATTTGGCTCATTTGGCTCAATACGACTATCTGTTGTTCATCGATGGAGATATGAGCGTAAGAAACGATACTTTCATCGCCCAATACCTCCAGAACGAAGCTGATGTATGCTATGGAGGTTATGTCATTCCCATGGAAGAAAATGCCCTACAAGCCAATTTACGCTATCGCTACGAACTTCATAACGCAGTACAGAGGAATGCTTCGGAACGCAACAAACAACCGTTCATGGACTTCCATACATCGAATTTCAGGGTGAAAAGAAGTATTATGCTTTCCTTACCGCTTGATGAGCGATTCACATCCTATGGCTACGAGGATGTGTTATGGGGGAAAACATTAAGGGAAAACGGCTACACCATCACCCATATCGATAATCCTGTAAGCTTTGAAGACTTCGAAGACAATGAACATTTCGTTGCTAAAACCGAGGAATCCTTGCATACACTCCACCAATTCCAGTCGGAACTGCAAGGCTATTCGCGCTTATTAAGTCTTCCAGGCGCCTATCGCAAGCTGGCCGGACTATTCTACCCCTTACTGGGTAAAAGTCTAAGAAAACGCCTTATACACAATAAAATGCCTGTTTTTTTGTTTAATATATACAAGTTGATGTATTTTGCACAAATAAAACAATAAGTATATGAACAGAATAGCAGTCATCATATTATCCGTTCTTTCTCCTCTACTTCTTCAAGCAGCTACGATAGGAGAATGGAATGTTTACCCTGCTTATGCAGATATAACCGACATTCAACCGGCTGGAAACACCGTTTATGTTCTATCGTCTAAGAACCTCTTTTCCTATCATCTGAGCGATAATAGCGTGAAGACCTACGGAAAAGGGCATGGTTTAAGTGATGCGGGTATTACACATATAGCCTGGTGTGAGCAAGCCAAGAAACTTGTCGTGATTTTTGATAACTATAACATTGACTTTATTGATCAGGATGATAACTTTGTCAACCTGCCTGATTACTATCAGAAATCCACTTCACTCGACAAGACCATCAACAAGGTGGTAATTATTGATCAGTTTGCTTATCTGTGTACTGGATTCGGTATTCTGAAAATCAATGTGAAGAAAGAAGAGATTGCCGACTCCTATCAACTGAACGATAATATTGCCGATATGACGATTGTCGATGAGGTGATGTATGCAATCAATAGTAAAGGAAGGAAAATCTATCAGGCCAGCGTCAAGGATAACTTGTTGGATCCGAATAACTGGACTTTATTTGATGGAAATAAATCTGACATTTTCAAAGCAGATGAAAAGGCCATTACGCTCTCAACTGCCAATGTTGTTGTATATGACAAGAAGAATGATTGCTATTGGTCGGACGATAAAAACGGTAACCTGCAGTCGTTTGTTTTAGACGATAATAAAGAACCTGTCATGAAGCTTGAAGGTATTCATCCTGATGGACCTCAATCCAATTATTTCTACTTCATGAAAGTGTTCAATAACAAGCTATATACAGTACCTGGAGGATGGTCGTGGGTTGATAAGTTCTTCCGTCCGGGAATGATACAGATCTTAGATGAAGATAAAAACTGGACCATCTATGGAAGGGATGTGAAACCCGATTTCGGAAGAAATTTCCAGGATGTATCAAGTATTGCTGTTGATTCCAAAGATCCTACCCATTTCTTTGTAGGAACAGGTGGTACTGGTATGTATGAATTTAAGGATGGAGAGAAAGTAAATAACTTTACACATGGTAATAGCGACGATGCTATCTATTCTACTTTGAGAACCGTCAATATCAACCCGAATTATGTACGCGCTGATGGTGTTGTCTATGATCCGGATGGTGTACTTTGGTTGGTAAATGGCTATTCTCCAAATCCTGTTATTGCTTTTACTCCTGATAGGAAATGGCTTACTTATCATCCTGATGAATTGATGGGAACAGATGGTAATGGATATAGTAATCTTACGCGTACTTGTCTGGATAGAAAACGCCGTTATTGGATAGTTAATGATTATGGTAATTATCCTGCTTTATTCTGTTTTGATACGGTCAATAAAACTGGAAAAAGGTTCGTTAATTTCAAAAACCAAGATGGTGTTACGTTTACCATCTATCGTGTACCAAATGTAAGTGAAGATCTTCAAGGTAATATATGGCTTTGCACTGAAGCAGGTCCATTGATGCTTACTGAAGAACAAATCAATGATCCTACATTGGGTTTCACGCAAATTAAGGTACCCAGAAACGATGGAACCGACTTTGCCGACTATCTGCTCAATGGTGTGTTCGTTACTTGCATGACTGTTGATGGAGCTGGTAGAAAATGGTTTGGTACGGACAATAAAGGTGTCTATCTGATTAGTGAAGACAATAATACGCAAATTGAACATTTTACTGAAACAAACAGTAATCTCCTTTCCAATACAATTGAGAGTATTGAAGTTAATAACAAAACTGGTGAAGTATTCTTTGGTACCAGTAAAGGATTATGTTCTTATATGAGTGATGCCAGTGAGACAGCTGAGGAAATGATCAAGGATCAGGTATATGCCTATCCAAATCCTGTTCGTCCTGATTATACTGGTTATATCACCATTACTGGTCTTACCTATAATGCTGATGTGAAAATCCTTACCGTTAATGGTACCTTAGTAAAGGAAGGACGTAGTAATGGCGGTTCTTTTGTTTGGGATGGAAACGACCAAAATGGCAAACGTGTAGCAAGCGGTATCTACATGGTAAACACTGCTACACAAGATGGTAAGAAAGGAACGGTTTGTAAAATCGCTATTATTAACTAACTCAGAGACAACATCTTTGTAATCGGCTTTACAGCCTCTTTAGCTATCTCAGGATCAACTTCCACTGATGGCCAGTCATACTTTAATGCGTTGTAGATTTTCAACAACGTATTCATCTTCATATACTGACATTCATTACAGCTGCATCCTAAGCCTCCCTCGCTGATTTCTGGTGGTACAGGTATAAATAGTCTATCAGGACAAGTTCGTTGCATCTCATGAAGAATACCGGCTTCTGTGGCTACAATAAACTGTTTCTTATCACTCTGTTGAGCATAATTCAACATCGTGGCTGTACTGCCCTTTACATCGGCTAAAGCCAATACCGGACCCTTACATTCCAAATGAGCCATCACAACAGCTTCTGGATATTCCTTCTTCAAAGCAATAATACTATCAATAGAGAAACGTTCATGTACATGACAACCGCCATTCCATAATAACATCTTCCTACCAGTAACCTCATTGATATAGTTTCCTAAGTTATAGTCAGGACCGAATATCAACTTGGCATCTTCAGGTAGCTGATCAACTACTTTCTTGGCATTACCGCTTGTTACTACCACATCGGTCAATGCTTTTACAGCAGCTGTAGTATTCACATAACTCACCACCTGATAACCAGGATGCTCGTCTTTATATTTCTTCAAATCCTCTGCCTTACAACTGTCAGCTAATGAACAGCCAGCATTCAGATCAGGACATAATACAACCTTATCAGGAGATAGCAGCTTACAGGTTTCAGCCATGAAATGAACACCACACATCACTATTACCTTAGCATCAGTCTCTGAAGCCTTTCTGGCTAATGCCAAGGAATCACCAACAAAGTCGGCTATATCTTGAATATCTCCTATCGTGTAATAATGAGCCAGGATAATAGCTCCTTTTTCATCACACAATCTTCTAATCTCTTTCTTCAAGTCTGTTCCTTCAGCAACCGGTTCATCAATATACCCTTGCTTTATCCACACTTTTTTCAGTTTCATATAATTATTATCTTTAGTTTTTATTTTTCTTAATTCCTATTAGTAGAATGATGATTAGCTGTTGATATGTGAAAAACTTTTTATCAAATAGTTTGCATATGAAGATATCAACGTTTGAGAACGACTTTTCCACACACTATACTCATTGTTTCTTCTTTACGATAAACAAGTTATGTACTTTATCCACATTCTGCTATTCTGGTGCAAAAATACTAAGTTTATATCTTTTTTCCAATAGAAAACGTGGAAAACTTTAGAAAAACATAAAAACAAGTTTAGAGATATCCACATACAAAAGAAAAAAAATTTTTTTTTGTGGATTTTCTATATATAATATACCTATTTATCCACACGTGCATGTGCATAACTTGCAGAGAATAAAAAATTTAGGGGTCGATTAAACTATTCTTCAAACCCTGCGTCAAATAACCAGAAAACAGAAACAAAATTATTAATCACAAGTAAGGATGAAAGCTATTTATGACAAACAGTGGCAGTCCTGAAATAAAAAAGTAAAGGAGAAAAAAAATGAAAAGGATCGTATTATTCGTAGTGGCAATCATGACAATGACATGTGGTTTCGCAAAGTCAGACAACAATGAAGGTACAAAGCAGATGGAGCGTCGCATGATGCATGTAAGAAACGCAGCAGACTATGATATGTCTTTCGACGTTCGCAGATTGGCTGAGAAGCTGGATCTCACCTTCGACCAGATGGATGCAGTTCAGATCATCCAGGACATCTTCAACGATGAGATGCAGTCAGCAGCAACTGCTCATGGTTTCCACCGCTCAGCAAAGGTTCGTCAGGCTGTGAAGAACGATGTGGATAAGATGCGTACAGTATTGAACAGCAAGCAGTTTGACACCTACATGATGTTACTGGGTACTACTCTTCGCAACAAGTACCTCTAAACATCTCGAAGATATAACCGCAAGACTTTTGTAACGATAACGAGCCGCAGCATTGGTCATAATGACTACATGTTGCGGCTCGAACTATTATGTGTAACTCAGTACCAAGAAACACTCCATACCAAAGATAGAGAGTACTCGATTAATAGTCACAGACAAGGCGCATGGCACCAAAATAGGTAAAGCAACGGACGTTGGTACAACGAGAACCAGCATTATAAATTGAAAAATCACTATTTGTTATTTTAGTCCATAAACGATTGTCTCCTTCTTTTTCATCGATAAAGAAATAAATACTTTCTCCTTCCTGGCTAACTCTATCACCAACTTCCCAATCATAATAATAACCGCTAGCTCCCATAGCTATATAATTACCATTACAATTGAATTTCATTCCATTTGGACCAGTATCAGAAGAAATCCATTCTAAAGTACTAGCATAATACAATTCATTGACTTCTTCACGAGTTGGCAGTCGCCAGCCTGACCAGGATGCTGGTGGATCAGTATTTCCATTTGTATCAAAACTGCGGTTGTAAGCAAACTCTTCGCTAGTATAAACGTAATATTCTGACCATTTGACGCTGAGACCTAAATTCTTCCAAGTTTGATCCGAAAGTGTTCCAGAGGCATCAGCTGTCACCATGTCCTCACTCAAAGTGAAGGTCTTGCCATAAACCGTTCCAGCGGTGTAAGTGGCTTCCTTGGTAGATACCAGTCGTGAGTACTTACCGCCATCGGCATCCTCTGCATGAGCCAGTAGACTGGTATTTGTTGAGCCATAGACAGCGAAGTAGCCTGCATAGGTATCATCATCATCAGATGCTGCAGCATAGATCACATCTGTTGAGGAATCACTCCCGCTGACTGATCCATCGGATGCGATAGTTACAGTCTGATAAACACCACCCGTAGAGTTCATACCGATTGAGGTGATGGCTTTTGACTCTGAGGTGAAACGGAAGCGAATATAGCTGAGGATATGTGTGGTTAGACCCTCAATCTCTGCTTCTGTCTGACCGTCTTCCAGTGTCACAACATCGCCTTTCAGAACGTCATGCTCAAGTGCTTCATTCAGTGTACCACCACCTGTGGATAGGTCAAGTGTGATAACGCCATCAGTAACTTTTACATACTCTTTCGTGAGAGAAGAAGCACTCACCGCATAAGGTGTGTAAGAACCAGCGGTAATGGCATCTGTGGAGGTAAATGAACCCTCGCTTGTTCCTGCACCATCGCTCAATGTAAGGGTGATGGTGGTTCCGTCGCTCTTGATGAGGAAAATCTTATCTCCCTCTTCCCATGTTGCATCCGTACTTTCATACGCAACTCGCGTTTCCAGGTCACTTGTTACATCTGGATTTTTCGTTACTGCCGAGACGGTAAGTGTTACCTGATTGCTGCTCTCTGGCAGAGCTGATTTCACTGGCTCATAATCTTCTGAGGTACATCCGGCAATAATCATCGTCATCGCGGCAGATGCTAAAATCATTGACTTTTTCATACGCCTTACCAAATTTCAGATCCATTACTGTCTGCACTGCTTTCATCAATGCCAGCTCCATTCAACTTAGCACCCATGCTCGCAGCGAGTAAACACTGCTCCACATCTATTCTACGCACCTTTGTCTTAGGTGCGGAATACATTCCTTTTTTCTTTTTATCCATAAGTTTAATAGGTTAATGATTAAACATATTGTTGTATATAGGTGCAAATATACCTTATTTATATATAACAATCTTTCTCAAAACAGATAAAAAAATTCTCAATATCACAAAAAAACGACTAACAATTTGCAAATAATATCTGTTTATCTATGATAAACACAGTGTTTTTTATTGATAAACATGGTGTTTTTTATTGATAAACACTCTGTTTATAACTAACGAACACAGTGTTCGTAACATACAAACACTTCCCGAACACTTTTTCTTCGATTTTATATATGTTTTGAATGATATGTCGGAAAAGTTTTGTACCTTTGCGTTTCCATAGTCAACTATTCAAAGGTATATGACAAAAGATGAAGTTTTCAAGAAACAAGCAGAGAAAGCATTGATTTGTTTGAACGGAATATGTGAAAAACGTGAGCATTGTCTGCGTTGGCAACTACGGGAATATGTAGCTAAAAACCGTATGACGTTGACGTGTATCAATCCCAGACATAAGGATGTGGCAAAGGGAAAGTGTCCACTGTATCTGGATGATAAGAAGATACGAATGGCAAAAGGAATGATGCAGTTCTACGATGAAATGCCACGTAAGATGGAGGTACTCATCAAAGGACAGCTCATTGCTGCCTATGGACGTACCATATATTATGAGTATCGTAACGGCAAACGTCTCATATCGCCCCAGAAACAGGCATTTATCCGTGAGGTATGCCAAAAGTGCGGATGGATGAAAGAACCGCAATACGATGGTTTCGTAGAAGATTATCTATGGGGGTAGTCCAAAGGAAACCATCATCCAATGATGATAAATAAAAAGAGGAGAGTTTTAAACTCTCCTCTAATTGATTTCAGAATAACCTTGCGTCCTTACCTAACAATGATCTTCTTTCCGTTGCGGATATAGATACCCTTTTCAGTAGGACGACTATCGAGTTTCTTTCCATCAAGAGAGTACCAATCCGCATTTTGAACTTCCTCCTGTGAAGCATTGCTTACATTTGTTGTGATAGGTTCTATTATGAAGATTTCCTCTAAAACAGAACTATATGTACCCTTAGAGTCGCATACAGCTAAGTAAAGTGTATGTTCCGTATAGTAGCTTAATCCAGAAAGATTAACTTCTAACAAGTTAATGGGATTGGTGGATGCTTGAATTGTAGTATTCTCTTTATTTTCATCAAACCAATAGCAATAATGCGTAATAGTTGCTGTTTCAACGATTCTTGGTATGATGAAGTACTTTGTCTGTACACTGCTCCACAAGCCTGTATCATCTTTCGAGCGAACGCTGATAGAATGGAATCCAGGTGATAGTGCTTCAATATTGATCTCTGCCACATTCTTAGTGAAAGCCTGAAACTCACTGATCTTCCCATCAAACCAATACTCCATGTTTGTGATACTGTTTGCTATGGTGGTAGGACGTGCTATCACAAACAACCTTGTTGTTACACCACTCCACATGCCTGTGTTATCTTGGGAGCGCACACTGATGTTATGGAATCCTGGTGAAAGATCAGAGATGTTAATTTCTAACGGCACACTTGCGAACGTTTGCTTGTTGGTGATGTTCTGGTCAATCCAGTATTCCATCGCCACGATACTGCTGCTCTGTGCCTTTGCCACGAAACAGAAAGCCACGGCACATGTCAGCAATAAAAACCTTTTCTTGTTCATAAGCATTGGTGCGTTAGGGTTCAGATTCTGGGTCTGGATTCGTTGTCGGAGCAGGGCGCACATTTGTCTGGAAATTCACAATAAGCTTCTTACCATCCACCGTAGCAGAGAGGTTCTTCACCACAGGGGTGGAAGGTACCCTACTGAAGCCCTGACCTCCATTGATACCAACCTCCGTGTTATCGTTGCCGACCCATAACGTGGGATTGGAAATAGTAAAAGTCCTTCCTGGTGCATATTTACCATCATTGGCATCGGTAAAGACGGGGCTGCCATCCATCTCATAGTTATTTTCGCGGTTTGCACTTGCTGGGATGCTACGCTCGAAATTTGGGAATAGATTATTATAGGCGTAGGCACCATAACCAACATTGCGGTGGTTCCATGAATCTAACAGGAAGATACAGTTCTGCCAGGTGAATGCAGATTCGGCACAGCCACTATCATGATAAAAACCTTCTGCGATGATGCAGTGGTCGATTAATACGGAACTCTCAGTTTTAAAGGTGCTGACGAGTGTTCCTATATAGCAATTACTGATTGTAAGATTCGTGGCTAAATACGCAGCACCTCCATACACTCCTCCTGTAATCACACACTGTGAGACATCCACATCCGTTATATCGTTGTTGAATGAAATATTACCTGTGATGTAGCATTTGGAAACGGTAAGGTTTTCTACAGGATTTGTCTGACCGGCAGTGCTATAAGCAGCATTCAGATTAGATTCTATACGCAACCCTTCAAGGTGTACATTCTTCAACACCTCTCCAGTCTTTCCGATCATCATGTCATAACCATTCCACTTGAGAAGTGATGTCACGCCCGTTCCTGTTTCCGCATCTTCCTCATAGCCTGCGCCATAGACTTTCACTTGTTTTGTGATACTTGTCAGGTTGAATTTTCCTGCCGATAAGGTTATCACATCACCGTCAACAGCTGCTTCATGAGCATTAATAAAGGCATTCATGCCTACAAATAACGTAGCATTTCCTTCATGCTGCAATATTGCAGTCAGCATGTCATTTTCCTGCGCCTTTACACCAAGGGTGCAGATCAGTGCGATAACTGAAATAATAAACCGTCTTGTTTTCATATCCTTTTAGGGTTTTTAGTTATTAATCATTTCATCTTCATTTTACTATCATTTTCTTTCCATTGTGGATGTAAATACCCTTAGCTGTTGGTTTCCCACGCAACTTCCTACCATCAATCGTGTACCACTCCTCACTTGTGACTTGTGACTTGTGACTTGTGACTTGAATGGCCTCGCCAGTGGTGATTCGTGAGTTATTAGCCACAAAGACTGCTAGCATTGGCTGATCACCATCTTGCATCCACACTTTTTCTGTACGATTGTTTTGCAACTTGGATGTAGCGGTGCCGTCAGCCAATTCTTCAGATGTTACTTGTGTACCTTGTGTTGTACCATAAGCATCTTTATAGTAGCAATCCGTTATTGTATGTGTACCAAACAAATCTAGACGATCCATTCGCACAAAATTGTAACAATTCTCAGTACTTCCAGTATATTTACCCAAATATAGTCCACGTGTAATATTAATCGTTGGGACATTTGAACCATCTTTCATTGCTTGTGAAGCAAGACCTGCGCAAAATCCTTGGCCGTTGTGCGTTGGATTGATAGTACCACTGAACAGACAGTCAGAAATATTTACTGTGCTAGTTTCGTATGCCACACTAAACAAACCTCCCATAGTATCATAACATGTTAATGATACAGACCCCCAACATTCATTAATGGTTGTTGTTGTACTTCCTTTACTAAGTGCGACGATACTTGCAGCTCCTCTTTGTTCACTTCCAGTAGCACTGATGATTCCATCAACGTGAAGTTTCTGAATGGTCGCCCCACTGACATAGCGGAAAGGAGCTACGCCATCTTCTCCTCCATTGACACTCCAATTCACAGTCAGAGTATATCCTTGTCCATCGAATGTTCCTTGATAAGGAATACTCTCCGTTCCTACCATCGTCACATCTGTCCCCAAATCTATATCTGCTGTCATTTTCGCATTAACAGTTGGAGTTGTCTCAACCAGCGTAGCGAAGTTATCCCAATCCTGAACAGAACCTATCAGATAATATCCCTCGGCATCCTGCTTTAAGGGTGCAAACATCTTCAACATGGGTTGATGGGTAACAGGATCCTGTATCCAAGGAGCATCATCGCCTGTACGATTTGAATTCAGCGCTGCTGTTGTGGTGCCGTTGGCGAGGTTGTCATCCGTGACTTGCATATCGGCAGGGATAGATGTTGGGAACTGCTTGATATAACTATTTGTATGAGTGCGACCTCTTGTTGGATCACAATCACCAATATTGGTAAAGGTTCCTGTGGAAAGGCAATTTAGAACTAGAGTGTTATCATCACCGTGTTGGCACCACCCAATAAAGCAACCATTGTATGAAGTGCCGTTTGTTCCCGTTATACTACCTGTAAACAAACAGTCTTGAATGGTAACTGTTGCATGACCAATCCAAGATACAATTGCACTACATTCATCCCATCCCGATCTGCTTGTCGTTGTTTTAAGCGACGACCACACATTACTAATAACGTTAGTTCCACCACGAACCCATGCAACAATAGCAGAATGGGCGTGACTGGTTGCTACAGTGCCATCCACATGCAGATTCTTTATTGTAGCTCCCTTGATATGTGTAAATGGAGCTTGAGGGTCGCTTGTAGTTTGGGTGTCGGTAACATTATAGGCAATTGTCAATGTGTGCCCTTGTCCATCAAACACTCCCTCAAAGAAATAACCGTCTTCCACTTCGCGAGTATCACCAATTCTTGTTTGGTCATCACCAAGATTGATATCTGCAACCATTCGCGCCTTTGCCGTTGGTTCCGTTCCGTTATTGACCAATGCTGCAAAGTCTTTCCAGTCCTGCACACTACCGATGAGATAGTATCCATCAGCATCTTTGTCTAATGCCCATGTACTTACAGAGAATGCTACTACGAGCAATATACTGAGAAATCGTCTTGTTTTCATCTTTATTATTATTGTTAGTAATAGTTCTTTCTTTCCCCCTCCTTATGGAGAGGTTCGGGGTCTTACTTGACAATGATCTTTCTTCCATTGTGGATATACACACCTGGCTGGTTGGGCTTTCCATTGATTTTCATTCCTTCGATGGTGAACCACTCATCACTTTGAATCTTATCTTGTGTAGCTTCACTGATGCTGGTAGCAATAGGTGAGACTTCCTCATTACCCCACCATAGCTTGATGATCTGTGTATCATCCACAAGAGATGAAGGAAGTCGGAGATATGCCCTGTTGGCAGGAATGATCACCATAGATTCCACTTTCAAGAAGAGGGAATTGTTAAGATAGAAGTTGGTATAGTCACCTTCATTACCATCTGTCATAATGGGTACTACTTGATCATTCCGAATCTCCCATCCTGCACCGAGAGCAGTAGCCAAATTGGAAGGACTCATTTCAGTAGCATCCGTTCCTTGCACTTCACCAAACGTCGATGTGTGATAACAGTTGGTAATTGTGCCTGCGGTATTGCCAGTAACAAACGTTCTGCTGTTGGTATATACCGCGACATTTACGGGTGCTGACGGGTTAAAGAAACAGTTCTCCAACGTTACAGAAGTATTACTTTGTGTCCACCCTACGAAACCACCGCATGAATAGGCACTACTTGTTGCGAGCAGCTGACCGTCGAAGAGACAATTGGTGAAGGATACGGTATTTCCACTATTGACTCGTCCGATAAAGCCACCACCATCGAAATCAGAACTACGGGATGTGGTGATGATTACCGATGAATGACAGTTCTCGATGGTACTATTACCTGCAACATAGCTGGCAATGCCAGATCCATGCATACCAGTAATTGTGATTGTTCCATCCACATGAAGGTTTTTTATTTTAGCATTGGAAATACTTACGAATGGGGCAATGTCATTACCACCCGTCAGATGTACCGTCAGTGTATGTCCCTGGCCATCGAAGACTCCTTTATATGGTTTGCTCGATGTTCCGATCTTTGTCTGCTCATCACCCAAGTCAATATCTGTTGTCATTACCGCATTTAAATCCGGCTTGCTACTTACCTGGGAAGCAAAACTCTTCCAGTCATCTACAGAACTGATGAGGAATGCACCGTTGGGAACAGCCATATCCGTCATCAGGTTAATCTCTTCTTTCACAGGAACAAGACCGTTACCCTCTGTCTCATCCTCGCAGCTTGCTGCTTCCAGTAATGTTACTTTTTGTGAACCCTTTCCGCGAAGAAGCACACCAATATTTGCAGGGATCGCTGTTAGATCTTCTACCATAATATGCTTATTATCTGCGTCATATTCTGTTAAGTAACCAGCTTGCAAATTATCATGTAATGCCAGATTCATGTCGCTGCTGAGGGCTCCGATGCCCGTTACAGGCAATACATAATTAAAGAGACGGTTGTTCACTTCCTGACTCCACGTACCATTAGAATCACCTACACGCCAATATAATATGTGCTTGCCCTCAGAGTGTTCTCCCACCTCAACATTGATGATACGTTCGGATCCAACTGTTTCAACAATAACCTTGTTGTCGATATCATCGTCAATCCAATACATATAGCGGACGATACTTGTTTCCGTTGTCTTTTGTGGAACGAGGAAGTATTTCGTTACCGCGCTGCTCCACAGGTTGTTATTGTCCTTCACACGCACTGTTATGGAGTGAACGCCCATAGACAAATCAGGTATATCGATTGTAGCAACGGAATTATCAAGTGATTGCCGTTCACCAATATGACCATCGAACCAGTATTCCCTTTCTGAAATAGTGGTAGCCTTACTACTTGGTGGAGTGATGACGAAATACTTCGTAACTGGAGCACTCCACAAGTTGTTATTATCCTTCACTCGCACCGTCACAGCATGTACTCCTGTAGAGAGTTGCGAGATATCCACCTCTGTAGGAGACAGACCCAACGACTGGCGTTCATCTATCTGCTGATCTATCCAGTATTCCTTATCAGTGATACTGCCCTGCCCCATCATGGCGAGACTGCTCATAAGGAAGCAGTATACGATTAGTAATCTGTTCATTTTATTACCGATGAATGTTGAACTATTTACCAGAAACTTATCGTAACTCTACCTCATAGTTAATCTTCAGTGTGTTACCCTCCACGGTAGGACTTAAACTTTTTACAACGGGAGTAGAAGGAACCTTATTAAAGCCCATACCACCTTGAATACCAACCTCTGTTCCATCAGTACCAACATAAGTCTCAGGATCACTCAGTTTATAGGTGCGGGCAGCATCGTAGAAACAACCATAATAGTTTTCAAGATATCCTCCGTCTTCGAAAATGCCTGTACCATTAGTGGTCCAGTTTCCTTCTACAATACACCCATCAACACTAATATCTCTAAGGATACAATGCTTAACCGTTGAGTTGGTTGCTATACTTGCACGATATAAGCCATGAAAAATACAATTCATATAGACAGCTTTTGCATGTCCACCCTCAGCTCCTGTAGGCAGCAGGCAGTGATTAATGAGAATTTGATTGTCTGCATGGCTTGCTGTTACTCTAAATCCAATATAACTATTCTTAATAGTCAGTCCTTTGATTTCGTAATTCCCTTGTATAGAACGTGTTAAGAGACTCTGCTGTATTGTGAGTGCTTCAACATTGTTCCCAGAAATAGTAAAGTCAGTGAGACGGCACTTTGAGATAACGAGTTCTTTTGTCTGCTGAACTTTTACTTCACCATTAATGTAAATGCCCTCTATTCTGAAATTCTCCAGACTTTTTTCATCACTACCAGTACTAAAATTCAGTCCACTACTAATGGTAGTAGGAGTAGTAATACCGTTCTGTTCATTTACCTCGAAGCCATTGCCATAGATATTAACCGACTTTTGGATATTGCCTGGTGAGTTGAACGTACCAGAGGAAAGAGTTATCACACTGCCAGTTTCTTCCGCATCATTATATGCGTTCTGCAGGGCACTACTTCCGTTGTAGATTTTCACTTCGCCATTGCTCTTCTGTAATATTGCCACGGCTGCTTCATTCTGCGCCCATGCTACCATTGTGCAGCAGAGTGCAATAACTGAAAAAATAAATCTTTTTGTTTTCATATTCTATATGTTTTTAGTTATTATACATTGCATCCCCCTCCTTACGGAGGGGCCAGGGGTGGCTTACTTGATGATTATCCTTCTTCCATTCTTGATATACACACCCGGCTGCTTTGGCTTCGTATCAAGCTTCATGCCCTCGAGGGTAAACCAGGTGTCGTTATCATTATCGGTGATGACACGCAAACCTGTGGCTATACCATTGTTCTTCTTGAAGAGGGCAAGAATAGGCTGACCTGTGCTGGCGTCTTGTACCCAGATCTCTTCGGTGCGCCCAGCCTGCAAGGCGGTGGTGATGGTGCCGTCGGAGAGGGTAGTGGCATTAGCAAGTGTACCTTGTGCATTACCCAATTGATTCAGATAATAGCAGTTGTTAGACACGTTCACTCTTGATGCATAACCATTGCCGAACACTGATGAGAAGGTTCCAGAGCCATTGCTGCCGCTGATAACGTTACTGCAATTGAAGGTACCGATCTGCAGACTATTCTCAATGGTAACCGTACCATCAGGTAAACCTAAGAATCCACCCCATACAACGCCTCGTGTTTCTCCACTGATGGAGCCATCGAAAATACAATCAGTGATGTGCAACTGACCGTAGTAATACAATCTTGCAGCGATTCCACCAGTGAAAGCACCGCCATAGAAGTCTCCTGTGTTTACATAATTGGAGGTAATGTTAACAGAGCTGATACAGTTGGTGATGTAGCTGTGAATCTGCTCGCCATAACATGCTCCTACAATACCACCAGCATGTCGATTTGACGTGGTGATTGTACCTGCTACATGTAAATTCTTAATGGTTGCATTCTGAATATGACGGAAGGGAGCAACTGTGATTTGTGATACATTATAATGGATGGTCAACGTATGACCTTGTCCATCGAAAGTTCCCTGGAAGATAACATTACCGACACCATGGTTATCATCATTATCTCCGCTACCGATCATCGTCTGGTCATCACCCAAGTCAATATCAGCAGTCATACGAGCCTTTGCCTCATACTCACCCTCATCTACCAACATGGCCAGCATCTTCCAATCATCCGCGCTGCCGATCAAATAATAGCCTTCAGCATCTTGTGTCAGCACACCTTCTTCAGGATTATTGGAATAGCCTTCAATGGTGCGATAAATACGCTGAGCATCGGTTTGGAACACCGCCAACATCGGCTGTTCATCTGTTCCAAGTGTTTGTGCCCAGACGAGCTCATCTTGTTTGCCTTGCAGCTTATAGGTGGCATAGCCGTTGGTAAGCTGATCGGCAGTAACCTGCGTACCCTGAATGCTGTTGTTGATGGTTTGAGAATAATAACTGTTGTTGATGGTAGCATTGTTGCGAACAAACGTAGCACAGCTGTATTCATTCACGTTAACGGAGGTTGGGATGAATAAACAGTTGGTCATATTGACAGTACCTGCCCGCCAGCCAACCAAGCCGCCCCAGCTGTAAGCATTGGAACCAGTCATACTTCCGTCAAACAGACAGTTGGTGATATCGAGCGTTCCGCTCTCGTTGTAAGCAACGATACCGCCATTGGTAACATCACCGCTATAAGTGGATGTGATACTTACGCTCGACCAGCACTGATCAATCGTGTTTGTACCTTTCAGATCAGCTGCCACACCTCCTGCAACACGATAGGCCGTATTGATGGTACCCATTGTGTGTAAGTTACATATAGTAGCACCGTTGATGTAACGGAATGGAGCACAGTAATCGGCTGTTGCCAGATACTTGACGGAGAGCGTATGTCCCTGGCCATCGAAGATACCGCTATAGGGCATGGAACTTGTGCCCACCATAGAGTTATCTGCCACCTCCACATCAGCTGTCATACGAGCATTACTTTTTGGGAAGTCTTCCACAACCAAGCAGAACTCCTCCCAGTCGGCAGAACCTCCAATCAAGTAGTAGTCATCCTTGTCTTTCTGCAGACCTGCATATTCCACATATTCGTTGGTGTAGGTCTGACCGCGATAGACTAAAGTGCCCTCTTCGTTGGTAAGCAGCGGATAGGGATCTCTTCCAAGAAGCTGTCCCCAGTGCTGTTCCGTACGACCACCTTGCAGGCGGTAGGTTACCATTCCAGATGCCAACTGCTCGGCAATTACGGCTATGGCCTTAGTCTCGTTGTTGCCTATATTACCATCTTTGAAGTAGCATACAGCTGAAGTGCTCTGACCGCTACTATTTGTTGCCCCCAAGGCATAAGTAAAGGTTTTGTCAGTGTTGGTAAATGTACCATTGTTTAGACAGTAGTTATAGGTAATACGTCCTGCACTCTCCATCCATCCCAAGAACGCTGCTGCATAGCGGAAACTGGTATTACCTGTGATGGAACCGGTAAAGAGACAGTCGGTTAACGTCACAGTACTTGTCTTGCCTTGTCCTATGAAACCGGCGATGTGCATGTTAGTTGTGGTTGGTGTCACGGTGAAGTGAACAGCCGATTCACAGTCTTGCATGGTGAGTGTGGTACTGGGTTTCACAAAGCCCACGAAGCCACCGATGAGTCTGTTGTTGGCTGTAACGTTGCCTTCCACCTTCAGGTTCTTGATGGTGGCATTCTCCACGTAGGCAAACAAGCCTCCGGAAACATCCTTACCCGTCTTATACTCGATAGTAAGCATATGTCCTTGCCCGTCGAATGTGCCCTGATAGGTGATGTAGTTCGACTCGCCGTTACCAACACCCAGCTTACCCGGATGATCGGTTAAGTCGAGATCAGCCGTAAGACGACCATTGATCTCAGGATTCTGTCGAGAGTACACCACGAACTTATCCCAGTCTGAAGTATTATTGATAAGGTAATAGCCTTCGCCGTCTTGTTGAAGGTCGAATGTGATTGTCGCGATTTCGTCGTTGGTTCCCAATGTGGCCGTTGTGTATGGAGGAAGAATGATCTTGGTAGTGGAAGGCACACCATAAGTGATATTATAGTTGCTGCCACGAAGAGAGGTATAGCTGTAGAGCTCCCACACGTTGACGCACTTCGACAAGTCAAGTACCTCCAGCTGATTGCACTGATAGAAAAGGTTAACTCCAATAGCCTCTATGGTGCTGGGTAAAACGACGTTCTTCATGCCACTGTATTGGAACACGTCGCGGTTGATGCAGGAGATTCCCTCCTCAATGGTGAGGTTCTCCATGGAAGTACAGTTTCGGAAAGCCCAATCCTTAACAGAAATCAGTGTTCCTGGCAATACCACGTTGTTGAGTTTCTCACAATACTGGAAAGCATAAGAGCCGATAGTTTTTAGGCCCTGTGGTAAGGGTGCACTTTCGAGTTTTGAACAATTGCCAAAAGCGTAGTTGCCGATGGTGGTTACAGTACTGGGCATGTTAATGCTTGTGATTCCTGTGTTGGAGAAGGCGTAATCAGGAATCGTTTCCAGTTGATTACCTTCAGTGAAGTTAACGGTGGTGAGCGATGTACAGTCACGGAATACATTCCTTGCCAAGGTGGTTACCGTACTTGGAATGTTCACAGTAGCCAGTTTTGAACAGCCGTGGAAGGCTCCACCATCGTTGATGCCAAGAACCTGCACACCCTCTTCGATAGTGACGGTTTCTAATTGTGCGCATTGGTAGAAGGCGCCCTGTCCCAATGTTGAACAAGCCACCGTAGCTGTTTTCACACCGCTGTTCCAGAATACGTTTGCTTCCATGGTCGTGATGGTGGCCGGAATGGTCACTTCCGTCAAACCAGAACAGTTACGGAAAGCTTCACTTGCTAGCTTTGTTACCGTGGCAGGGAATTCAATGGAGGCCAAAGCCGTATTGTTCATGAATGCCTGACTATTGATGGTCTGTACCGATGCAGGAATGGTAAAGCTACTGAAGCGAGTGTTGTAGAATGTATTATTGGGGATGTAGTTCATCGTGAATCCCTCTTCGAAAGTTGCGGAGGTCAAACCTGTACAATCCTGGAATACACTTGTTCCCATGGCTGTTATTGTATTAGGAATGACGATTGACGAGAGTGAGGAACATTCCCTGAAGGCGCTGGAGCCTAATTGGGTAATGGTCTTTGGTATTGTCACGTTGTTCAGTTTACTACATTTCTGGAAGGTACCGTCAGGAATAGTGGTCAGTTGGGTGGAGAAGGTAATGTTTTCCATCTTCTGACAGTTATAGAACACCGTGTTGCCTAAGGATGTCAGTGTGTTCGGCATCGCGAATGTAGGTAGCAGGACGCAGTCGGCAAAGGCAGAGGTGTTAATGGTGGTCAGCTGTGTGTTAGACGGAATATTCACTTCCTCCATCATCTTACAGTATCTGAATGCTTCTGTACCAATCGTCTTCACCGAAGCAGGAATGTCAACCCTGGTCAAAGCCGTGTTGTAGAAGGCGTATTCAGGAATCGTTTCCAACTGAATGCCTTCTGCGAAGTTCACCGTAGTGAGTGATGTACAGTCGCGGAACACATTCCTTGCCATGGTGGTTACCGTACTTGGAATGGTTACTGTAGCCAGTTTTGAACATCCGTGGAAGGCTCCACCATCGTTGATGCCGAGCACTTTCACGCCCTCTTCAATCGTGACGGTTTCCAGTTTTGAGCACTGGTAGAAAGCACCCTGTCCTAATGTGGGACAAGCTATAGTTGCTGTTGTTACACCACTGTTCCAGAATACGTTGGCATCCATGGATGTAACGTTGGCAGGAATGGTCACTGTCGTCAAACCAGAACAGTTACGGAAAGCCTCCTGTCCTATTTTCTTCAATGTGGAGGGGAAGTCAACCGTCTTAATTGTAGTTCTGTCTTTAAATGCAGAGGCAGCAATGCTCACCACGGTTTTCTCATCAATATCTGCTGGGATCACTAGGTCATAATCGGCTGTTGGCGTGAAGCCCTGATCGAAGCCCGTAATGGTGAGCTCGCCATTGCTGTCGATAGTATAAGTCAGCGGCACAAGGGCTTGGTCGGCTATGGCCTTCGACGGATCGTTGGTATAGCCATCGGCAGAGCGATACACACGCTTGCTCGCATCGCTGGTCAAGACAGGATACGGATCCACACCAATCTCCTGTCCCCAGACAAGATCTTCACGTCCTGCCTGGAGATAGAAGGCAGTACGACCGTTGGCCAGTTCTGTTTCCGTGGCCTGCACACCCTGAGCCTCACCCAGTACTGTTTTGTAGAAGCTGTTGGTGATGATGCCTCCACCCAGTCCGTTACGCACAAAAGTGGCACAATCACCAGTACCCAAACCATTGGCATAAGTAGCAAGCAGAAGAGAATTGAAGACATTAGCCTTACCACCACCGCGCATGACAAAGAAGCCAGCAGCCCCTGTCTTGTTGCTGCCAGCAGTGAGCGTACCGTCATAGATGCAGTCGCGGATGGTCAACTCGCCGTTACCAAGTGTGTTATAGATAATACCTGCAACGCCTCGATAGCCATTGGTTATTTCCAAATTCACTGAGCTATGGCAGTTCTCGATAAGCGTCGAGCCGTCGGTCCAGCCCACGATGCCAGCAACACCCTCATGGGTAGAGGTGATAGTACCAGCCGTATTGAGGTTACGGATGGTGCCGCCACAGACAAAGCCGAAGGGGGCGCAACCCAAATAGGAGGGTTCAGTATACCCATCGATGGAGTTGATGAGTGACTGTAAGATATCGGCGGTTACGAAGCGGATGGTCAATGTGTGTCCTTGTCCGTCGAAGATACCGCCAAAAGCTTTTCTATAGGTTTCGTTATTCCAATGCCCATTACCAATCATTGCCTGTGCATCGCCAAGGTCGATATCGGCCGTCATCTTGGCATTGGCCATGGGCTCGATATTCTCTACCACACGCTTCAGCTCAATCCAGTCTTCTGCCGTGCCAATCTGATAGTAACCGTCAGCATCTTTCTCCAAGGTGGTCTCGAAGTTCACAGTAGGACGTGAAGGTGTGGTGTTCCAAACATAATCCCCTTCGGTGATGCCGATGCCTGCGTAATTAGACTTCAAAGTAGGTACTGTACCTGCTGAATAGACGAGTGTTGTGACATTCTCGAATGCTTCCGTGACAGAAGAGGCCGTCTGACAATCTGTAGTGGTTGCATTTGCTGAACTCACACCAATGAGAACGCATTTAGTAGCCGTACTGTTGGCTGCTAGGGAACAGCTGGCAATGACACTGTTCTCGTAGGTGGCATTGATGAATGCTGACGAATTGTCAAAGCCACTGATTGAACGACAATAGAAAATACTATTCTTGATGGTGATTTTGCTATCTGCTATAAAATGGTTGAAAGAGCCGCCGTCTTTCCAACAGTTCTCAATCAACATGTTCGTAGCCTTATAATCACCGGGATAGCTCTTCAAATCGCCTTGCATCACGCAGTTTCTTATCGTGGTACCATTATTGTCCATATATAGGAACATACCTGTAATGAAACATTTCTCTATGGTCAGATTGTTCATAGGACTGCGGTTCCCGTCATTGAGCAGGTTCAGATGGTTACTGATGTACAATCCTTCCAGATGGATGTTGTTGAGCGAGCCCTCACCCGTGGAGCGGTATTGCAACTTGTTGTTCAGGTAAGTACGGGTGGATGCATCCTCAAAGCCCTGTCCATAGATGGAAACAGCCTTGTTAATCTCACCGGGTACGTTAAATGTGCCAGAACCGAGGATGATCAGATCGCCTGATGCTTCAGCGGCATTCACTGCATTGATCAGTGAGTTGACTCCAGAGAAAGCACCTACTGGTTGATTGTTTCGCACAAGAACGGCGGTCTGTGCGTAAACGGTAGCACTGGCAAGAACTGCCATGCATAGCGATATAAATATTCTTCTTTTCATAAGTTTGAGTTGATCTGTTATATAGGTGCAAATATACCTTATTTATATATAACAATCTTTCTCAAAACAGATAAAAGAATTCTCAAAATCACAAAATACTTGCTTTTGCAGGTGTTTTTCCGGTTACAATTTTATAATTGCGGTAGAAAGTGCCGAGATGGGTGTAACCCGACCGGGTGGCTATTGTTTCGATGTTGTATTCGGGGTGTTTCTTCTGTAGTTCGATGGCATACTCTATTCGCTTGCGGTTAACATACTTGGTGAAGCTCTCACCAGAGAGCTCCTGGATGGTGTGTTGAATGTAGGTGCGGTTCGTATATAGCAATGCGGCCACATCACTGATTTTCAAGTCGTGCTGGAGATAAAGTTGTCTTTCGTCCATCAGCTGCTCCAAGCTAACCGCCAAGGAGGAGGTTGTTTGCTCATTGTCGTTTTCAGCAATGCTTGGCGAGGAGGGTGTAAGTTCGTTGTCGTTCACATTACTGATAGAGAACACCGTACGACTTCCTACATAGCCAATCATAAACAGTAGGGTAGAGAAGAAGAGTGATGGGATGGCCAATAAAGACGTATCATCCAAGAAACGCCAACGACCGATGATGTTACTGACAAAGGCAAGAAAGACTCCTCCGACAAAGAGAATCAAGATGGTTTGTACCTTTTCCAGTCTTTTATTCTCCGTATCAGCATAGGTGTTATCAATGAATCTCTTGTATTGCCGAAGATTGCGGAACCCAAGAATAAAGATAATAATCACTTGTATGGCAAAGCATAGCTTGGCAATTTGGTGCACCACAGCCTGAAGGAATGTCGTTCCATGGAGACCAGAGAAATCGTTATGATAGAGGTAATTCTCGATGAAATCGCTTCTTTCTGCCGATGACATCATGAGATAAAGAATACCAATGATGAAAGATATGACCAACGCCGGAAGGAACAGGATGCACCGGTCGTGCCGCTGTTGCCTACGGTTGTCCAGATAATGAGGCACCGACAGTCCTTTGATATACACATGGTAGAGTGGAAACACCAAGAGGTTGCAGGCACAATACAAGGTATTGGTGAAAGGCACGATGGAGGTATAGTGATTGAAGAAGACAGCATGTCCCACATAGAGCAACATGGCTACTACCATGAATTGCCACAGCCATAGGCGTAGCTTATCATGCGTTATGGACCAGTCGAGTATCAGCACGATCGACCAGAACGCGCACACCATCATGGGTAATATGGACAGAACTGTTGTCATTGTTTACTTCTCATCTTTCATCTCTTCATCTCTCATCTTTTCATACTCATCCAGTTTCTTCAGGAAATAGGTCTTGAAGTCGTTCCAATGGTAATAGGGAGCCATATCAGTGGCAATGGGTAATGTGGCTTCGTTCTCGTTGAGGAGCACCTTGAAGATGACATCGCCGCCAAAGGATTTGCGGTAGAAGATGAACTGGATATTCGCACCCATAGGGAAGATGCGATAGTTATACCACCCGTTAGCAACCAACTGCTCCAAATCGTCGGTTTGCTCACCATAGCCATTGAGGTTCAACAGACAGGTGAGGGGCAGTACCATGGTTTCATGACCGAAGCGGAGGGTGGCACCAGGACGTTCCAGCTGAATACAGCTGTCGGCCTGATGGATGATATTCCGCAGCAGGTTGCGCTGTGAGAAAGGCTGGGTGCCACCGTTATACTTACAGTTGGCATAGGTGAGATACCACCATACATTGTTCTTCTCCCAGTTCTGGTAGATCTCTTCAGGTGTAAAGAGGTCGTAAAGGGTAATCTCCTTGCGCAGTTCCGAACTCTGCAGGTTACTGGCCAGTTTGAAAAGCGTATTACAAAGCTCTTCCCCATCAACATCATAATGGATATAGTCGGGATCGTTGAACAATGAGCTCATCACCCGCTGATGGGTAGGACGACGGTCGCAGAACTCCTGGAACAACACCTTGGAGCGCTGAGGCAGTTTCTTGTTATATAAAGGTTTGTCCTGCTGATTCATGAAATACATATCGTGCTCGCTGGCATCATGGGTGATGCGCAGCTTGGGGTTCTTCAGCAGGAACTGGTGCAACTCGTTCTCCATGGAAAGGATGCATCGAATCACAATGGTGCTCTTTGCATCAATGCACACATCGCCCTTGAACACCTCAGGGAAACGTTCGTACATGCGTGCAGCAATCTGCTGGTGCTGTTCGGCACCTAACTGAGTAAGCTCACCATCGCGTTTCTCTGCTTCGTCGCGTATCATGATCAAACGGCGCAGCACATCCTTACCAAAGGCTGTCAGCTTTCCCTTCTCATCGGCTTCTGTCAGGATATCCACAGGGTTGTAATAATCGTCAGTACCGATGAGATAGCGAGAGCCGTGACGTCCGTAATGACTGATATAGAACGGTTTGTACCCCTTGGGTGCTTTGGTCAGTTCCTTGGTAGGACCCGGATAAGCAAGGTAGTTACTGGCAGAGAAGCAAGGGTTTTGCGCAATCTCTTCCCGTGCTGTCTGTGCATTCATGACGAGGGCGAAGGTCGCCATCATCAGGATAATCATTTGTTTCTTCATATTTCTTCTTTACTTTTTCTCTACGAATTTGACTAATTAGACGAATTACAACTCTTCATCCACACGGCAAGTGTTTTGGCCCTGAGGTAGTTCTCGCTGAGATACATCCAGCCGCCGAAGGGGTTCTCTGTGCCCCATGAGTTCTTACAGATGAAGTAGCGATTGCCCTTTTCCGTGCGAGCCAGTCCGATAATCTCCATACAATGGTCATCGGTAGTCTGCCGTTGCTCAAAGGCCTTCTGCCGCATTTCCTGCGTCACCCGCTGTTGTTCGTTCTCTATCTTGGCAATACCCTTTGCGAAAGAGAATTTGGGTTCACTGATATCACCCTCCCAGCATACCGCATGACCGCTTTTCAATGTTTTCTCTATCCTGTTCATCAACGTGTCGAGTGGCACATTCAGGAAAGAGTCGTGGAAATGGTTGTCGGGTGTTTCCAGCACGAACCTACTTCCGAAGGGATGGTGAGTGAAACTGGTCAGTGCCTCGTAATCATCCTCATGACAGAGGCTATGTGCAAACTCGAGCGTTGTATATTCGGCTCCCAGCATGAACACGTAGCGAGGTAAGCCGTGAAGACTTTCATCGAGCATGCCTCCGATGTCCTTGCGGAAAGCTGTAAGACCCTTCCGTTCTGCCATACTCACCTGTGCCATCTGCTCTATCTTGCGCGTCAGAACGCGGAAATCTACATCATCGCGGTGGAAGGCATCATAATGCGTCATTCCGTAACGACTGAGCAGGTGCAGAAGCATCGACGACATACCCCGCATACTGATTTTCTCCTTTCCGCCCGACAGATAGAAACGGTCGGCCTGCTCCTCCAGATATTTCCGTGCGATGAACTGCGGAGAAAGGTTCACGGAGTCACCCTCCATCAGCCGGTCGCTCTCGATGGTAGCCAACATGGCATAGATCCAACAGAGCTCGCTCGCCCCCTGGTCCTTCACGGGGGTGGTCTTGACCAAGCATTCCGTCTTTGGCTTCTGCAGTATCTGCTGCACCTGTCGTTCGCGGTGGCAGGATGTCAGCATAGCCAATATGATGTATATGACGGTGGTGCGGAGGTAAGGTGGCACGGTGGCACGAGATATGTTTTGGATGTTCTTCATCTCAGTACTAATCTCCTTCCTCTTTCCTCCTTCCTCCTTCCTCGAACAATGCTTCCAGGTTCTTCCTGAGCTGCTCCACACTGCTGGCTCCCACGATGACAGAGGTGACACCCTGTTGTTCCAGAATCCAGTTGAGGGCCAACTGAGCCAACGTCTTGTTGTCGGCCTTAGCCTCTTCGTTCCAAGCACGTAGCTGTTGCAGCAGATCAGGTGTGAGCATGGCCGACTTCAGGAAATGCTCCTTGGCCATCCTACTGTCCTGTGGGATACCGTTCAAGTAACGGTCGGTAAGGAGTCCTTGTGCCAATGGAGAGAAAGCGATGAAGCCGATACCGTGCGTATGACAGTAGTCGAGAATCCCATTCTCCAGCGGTTCCCTGTTGAGCATGTTCAGCTTTCCTTGGTAGATCAGCAGGGGCACATCCCGTGAGCGGAGATACTCATCGGCGAACTTCACTGCTTCCAAAGGCCAGTTGGAGATGCCCACATACAATGCCTTTCCTGCCCTGACAATATCAACAAGCGCCTGAAGCGTTTCGTCCATGGGCGTGTTCGGGTCGAAGCGATGACTGTAGAACAAATCAACATAATCGAGATGCATGCGCTTGAGCGACTGGTCTAAACTGGCCATGAGGTATTTCCGTGAACCCCATTCGCCATACGGACCGGGCCACATGTCATAGCCCGCCTTGGTGGAGATGAATAACTCGTCGCGGTAAGGACCGAAGGTGTCGTCCATCAAGCGTCCCATCGTCTCCTCGGCGCTGCCATATACAGGACCGTAGTTATTGGCCAGGTCGAAATGGGTAATACCGTGGTCGAAGGCAAAACGGGTAATCTCCCTACTACGTTCATAGGGATCCACACTTCCGAAATTATGCCAGAAGCCCAGACTGATCTCAGGCAGTAAGACACCACTTTGTCCGCAGCGCACATACTGCATGTTGTCGTAACGGTTAGGGGATGCTTTGTATTTCATATTAATTTGTTTTCTCCTTTCTCGATAAGTTCAAGTAGCTTCTCCACGGCCTCTTCCTCAGGAATATTCTTCATGATACATTCCTTACCCTTATAGAGCGAAATCTTGCCACGGGCAGCACCCACATAGCCATAGTCGGCATCAGCCATCTCCCCAGGACCATTCACGATGCATCCCATGATGCCGATCTTCAGTCCGACGAGATGCTTGGTGGCAGCCTTGATACGTGCAATGGTGTCTTGCAGGTTGTATAAGGTGCGTCCGCAGCCCGGACAAGAGATATACTCGGTCTTGGTGAATTTGATGCGTGCTGCCTGCAAGATGCTGTCGGCCAGTTCCACGAGTTTCTCCTCCTGGTTGGAAACACCCTTGATGGGCACACTGTTATGGATGACGAGCTGATGTGCTTTCTGGTCAATAAAGAGCGCACCCACCGCCATAGCCGCCTTCAGCTGCAGCGACTCCCAATCGGTTTCCTGCAGGTTAAGGGTAACGGTATCGTTAGCAATAGACCGTTCCGACTGTTCCCTGAGCAGGGCGCATGCTTCAATGGAGTCAACCAGTTTCCGTGCTACAGGAATTTCATATTCTGGTTCTTCTGACAGAGAGACACGGATGGTGTCGCCGATACCTTCTGTGAGCAAGGCACCGATGCCCACAGCACTCTTGATACGACCGTCTTCTCCTTCTCCGGCTTCTGTCACGCCGAGATGTAGCGGGTAGTGCATGTTCTCCTTGTCCATGGTTGTTACCAAAAGACGGACGGTGCGCACCATCACCACGGTATTACTGGCTTTGATGGAGATGACCACATTGTCGAACGCCTCCCGCTGACAGATGCGCAGGAACTCCATACAACTCTCCACGATGCCTTCGGGAGTATCACCATAACGACTCATGATACGGTCGGAAAGTGAACCGTGGTTCACGCCGATACGTACAGCGGTATGATGTTCCTTGCATATTTGCAGGAAGGGTACGAATTGTCGTTCTATCTTTTTTAGCTCCTCAGCATATTCCTCATCCGTATATTCGAGATGCTTGAAGGTACGACCGGGATCTACATAGTTTCCTGGGTTCACACGCACCTTCTCACAATAGAGTGCTGCCACGTCGGCCACCTTGGCGTTGAAATGCACGTCAGCCACCAAAGGTGTCTGATAACCGCGTTTCCGCAACTCCTCATGGATATGCTGCATGTTGTTGGCTTCTCGGGTACCTTGGGTGGTCAGTCTGACAAGCTCACCACCTGCCTCGATGATACGGATAGCCTGTTCCACACACGCCTCAGTATCCATCGTATTCGTGGTAGTCATCGACTGAATACGGATGGGGTTATTGCCACCCATGGGAACATTGCCCACAACGGTCACTGAAGAAACTCTCCTCTGATACGTATTACTCATCGTCAGGAATCAATCTTGTATTCGTATTGTACCTCAGATAAAGCCTGGTTGGCTTTTTCAATCTTTGCCCCGAGTCCGTTCTTGTAGGCTGCCATCTTACCAGCCAGTTCCGTATCGCTCAGGGAGATGATCTGACAAGCTAGGATGGCTGCGTTCATGGCCCCGTTGATGGCTACTGTGGCAACAGGAATGCCCGGAGGCATCTGCAGGATGCTGTAAAGAGCATCCACGCCATCGAGCACACTACCCTTGATGGGAACGCCGATAACGGGTAGGGTTGTGCTGGCGGCAATGACACCCGGTAAGGCGGCAGCCATACCAGCGCCGGCAATGATTACCTTAATGCCTCTTTGCTGGGCCGACTTGGCGAACTGTTCCACGGCATCGGGTGTGCGGTGGGCAGATAATGCGTTTACTTCGAACGGCACATGCATATCGTTCAGGAACTGCATGGCTTTTTCCATGACGGGCAGATCGCTTGTGCTGCCCATGATGATGCTAACTATTGGAGTCATATATCTATTTACTAATGATTATACTTGGTTAAAACCTCAATATAACGATGAAAGAGAGGACGAATCCCAACAGGAATCCTGCCACCACTTGCGACAGGGAATGCTGTCTGAGAATCATTCTGCTCGTTCCTAATAAACCAGCTACGATGATAATGATACAAAGCCACCATACGGGGTTATACGAGAAAATGCCCGAGAAAGCAATCAGTGCTCCTGCCACACCGCCAATGGCCGCTGTGTGGGTACTGATTTTCCAGAAGAGGTTCACAAAGGCGCACACCACCTGAATGGCCAGTGCTGCCACGATGATGCTGCTCATGAAATGCGGGATGTGCAGCAGGTTCATGATATAGTAACACAGGAGATAGCACACGATGGCAATGACATAAGGTACGGCACGTCTTTCCCTCGATCCGAGTTCGATAAGCGACCACCCCTGATATTTCCTGTAAATCCTGATGAGCCATGCGGGGAGGAGAACGGTGCAGAGATAGACAAAGCCGAGTACCGACAGCTTGTAGTACATCGGCAGCACACTCATATAACTGAAAATAAACAGGAATATGAGTCCTACGGTAGCCAGATAAAACGGGTGGAAAATAGCGCTGATCACCCTGGCTGCAAATATAATGTCTCTTTCTCTCAATTCCCTAAACAATTAAACATTTTTCCATTCTTCACTCCACACTCCACATTCCACACTCCACATTTATATATGTGATGTTTGTTTCCTTAATCGTGCTACGGGAATACCCAGTTGTTCCCTGTATTTTGCCACTGTTCTACGCGCAATGGCGAAGCCCCGACGTTTCATCTCCTCCGCCAGCAGATCGTCGTTCATGGGCTTTTGCGGATCCTCTTCCTTGATCAACTCCTGTAGGACCGCCTTCAGCTGTCGGGCCGACAGTTCCTTACCATCCTCGGTCTTGATGCCTTCGCTGAAGAAATGGCGCAAGCGGAAGGTGCCCCATCGTGTTTGGGCGTATTTGGAATTACAGACTCGCGATACCGTACTGATATCCAGTCCTGTTTTCTGTGCAATATCTTTGAGCACCATCGGATGAAGATCGTTCTCATCGCCTTCAAGGAAGAAATCCCGCTGAAGCTCGATGATGGTCTTCATGGTAACATACAACGTATGGCGGCGCTGTTTGACTGCCTCGATGAACCCTTTGGCGCGGTCCACCTTTTCGCGGGCATAGAGCAGTGCCTGCTTGTCTTGTCTGCTCATGCTCTGCTTGTTCTCCTGATAGCCTTTGAGCAGATCGGTAAACGAAGGCGACACATACAAATCAGGCACCCGTCCTTTGTTGATATAGAAAGAGATGGTACCGTCGTCGGCAGTCTCCACCACGAAGTCTGGTGTGATCTGCTGCAGGTTCCTTCCCTCCGTCTCCCCCATAGAAGCACCCGGCTTGGGGTTCAGCTTCTGGATCTCCGTCTGCAACTGTCCAAAAGTCTCTTCGTCGAGGTTGAGTTGCTGAGCGATCTTGTCCCAATGCTTGTTCATGAAATCATTGAAATGCTCAGCAATCAGCGTCTTCAACAGTTGTCTGATGGGTGATGGCTTGCGGCGTTCAATCTGCAGCAGCAGACATTCTTGCAACGAGCGGGCTCCGATGCCTGCAGGATCGAAGCCTTGCAGCAGGTGCAGCACCTCCTCGATCTGTTTCTCAGTGACGTTGATGGCATGGTAGATGGCCAACTCATCAGCCACGTCTTCAAGAGGTTTCCTTAGCAGACCGTCGTTATCCAGCGAGCCTATCAGGTATTCCATCACATCCTGCTGCTCAGGCGAGAGCTCCAGTTCCCGCATCTGCTCCTTCAGCTGATCATAGAACGAGCGCTGGTCGCCATAGGTAATCTCTTCGTATTCCGCTCCCCCGGAGGCAAAAGCTTTATACGAAGGCTCAGGCATCTCATCATCGCTTCCCATGTTCTGCAACGCGGTGTCGAGCGCATCAGCCCGTTCCTCGCGTTCCAGCGATTCCTCGTACGATTCGCTTGAATCTGTCGATTCCTCGTTTGTGCTGAAGCTATCATCCTCAGGGGGTGTGGTTTCGAGGGCGGGATTGTCATCAATCTCCATCTGCACGTTCTGCTCCAGCTCTGCCAAAGGCATCTCCAGCAGTCTTACCTGCAGCATCTGTTGCTGGGTAAGTCGCTGTTGCTGAATCAGCTTCTGTTCCTGAGTCTGTACTAGTTCATTTTTCACCTCTAAAATACTCCTTCAATTGTGCAGCCAAGGCAGCCAACGCTTCCGGCCGACCATTTCCGAACCTGTTCCAGATAGTCTGACAAGGCGCCATCAGGGGTGTCAGGATGATTTCCATGCGGTTCAGATAGGGATCGCAGATCTGGAAGATCTCCATGATCTTCACAATCTCTTCTGCCTTCATCTTCAGTAGTCGTGCCAGATCCTGTATCTCAGGTGTCTCCACAACCATTGTGTTGGGTGTCAGACGGAAATAGAGGTCGAGAATGATGATGAGTGTGATGGGCATGATGCGCTCATCCTCGGGCAGCGGCTTGTAGTCCAGCTCCCACGATTCCACTGTCTCCACACCCTCATAGAAGGCATCGGCACTGCTAAAGCCCTTCATCTGTCGCAGCATGCGCACCCCCTTGGCCAGTCGTTTGGGGTTCTGTCCATACCGCTCCCACAGCTTCTCCATACGAGGGGTGTCCAACTGTCGTAGGTTGAACATCTGCTCATAGAGAAACTCTGGAGGAATATGCAGCTCCAATGCCAGCTTTACCATCGCCTTTGAATACAAGGGTTTCACCCCTTCGGGTTTCTTCAGGTAGAGTTGCATCAACAGCAGCCAGTATTCATCCTGCCATAACGCGTGCCTGTTCATGAGTTATGCTTCTGAGAACTCGTCTTTTCCTACTCCACAGATGGGGCACACCCAATCGTCTGGAAGATCCTCAAAGGCTGTTCCAGGTTCAATACCGTTATCAGGGTCACCTACCTCAGGGTCATATTCATAACCACAGACGTCACAAATGTACTTTTTCATCTTCTTTTTTTGTTTATGGTAAATAATAATTCTTTCGTCTTTGCCGAATACTTCAATTCTTTAATTTTTCAATTCTTCAACTTTCTCGAAATAACTCCAACCACCTTTTTCACGATCTGATCTGGTGCGATGTTCTGCAAACAGGCATAATCGTTGCGCATACAGATTTTATCGCCATATACGCTGCAAGGTCTACAGGGGAGGTCAATCTGTACCGTGTCCTCCATGCGTTGTCCCCATCCCAGGAATCCGGCATAGGGATGCGTTGCGCCCCAGACACTCACCACAGGAGTGTCTACAATGGAAGCCATGTGCATGTTTCCGCTGTCCATGGAAAGCATCACGTCGAGATGACTCATCAGGATGAGTTCCTGTCCGATACCCTTCAGCTCTTTCGAGGCCTGCTGGCACTGCGGATAACGCATACACCAGTCGTCGAACACGTCCAGCTCCTTCTGTCCGCCGCCAAAGAGGAACAGTCGGCTCTTGGGGTAGCGTTCGGCCAGCTGACTGATCACTTGTTCCATCAGTTTCAGCGGGTAGATCTTCCCTTCGTGGGCTGCAAAGGGTGCAATACCGATCCATGTCTCCTCCGCATCTTTCACCTGGAAGGTTTCCGGCAGTTGTGACAGATCACCACCTTCAGGCGGGAAGATAGAACGGAACTTGACGGTAACGGGATAGCCTAACCGTTCCAGTACTTCAGCATAGTTCTGGAACGAGGTGGGCTGCTGCTTGAGAATCTTCTTGTTCGAGGATGTCAAACGACGTTTCCCCTTACGGTGCTTGTTCACATGTGCTACATGGTAGCGACCCAGGTTGAACCGCATTCGCAGATAGTTGGAACGCAGTACGTTATGCAGGTCGGCAATGGCCGTGAACTTTTTGGCGGTCAGTCGGCGATAGAGCGTATTCAGTCCTTTCACCCCATGGTACTCATGCTTGATGTCTGCCGCCATGAAGCCCACATTGGGTGCCAGGTTCTCAAAGAATGGACGGGCGAACTCTCTGCTGAGCACGGTGATACGGATATGCGGGTACTGCTGAGCCAGTGAATAGACTACAGGTACCGCCATGGCCACATCGCCCAAGGCAGAGAATCGGATAATCAGGATATGCTCGTGCTTCATTATTTCTTTCCGTATAGTACTGGATTTGTCGATGGATCGTTGTACATCTTCATCTGCCGGTACACCTTCATGTATTTGCGTCCTGCAGAGATATCATCCAGTAATTGATCAATGGCCGTACTGAGGTCGACCTGCTGTTCCAACAGTACGTCCAGCTTTGCCTTACATCTTTCGCGATGCTCTGCGGGAGCATCCTGGCGCTCGGCCTGTTCACGCATGTGGTAGATCTTCAGGGCGAGGATGCTCAGACGGTCAACTGCCCATGCCGGACTCTCTGTATTGATACGTGCATCGGGCAGTACCTTCACATTAGAGTACTGCTGACGGAAATAGCTGTCAATCTGTTCCACCAGGTCGGTACGGTCCTGATTCGAGCGGTCGATGCGGCGTTTCAGCTGCAGGGCCTCAATCGGATCGATATGCGGGTCGCGGATGATGTCCTCGAAATGCCATTGTACGGTATCTATCCAGCATTTCAGATAGAGTCGGTTCTCTATGGTGTCATACCCATAAGGGTTTCTGATGGGCGTTTCAATATCGTCTTTGATATGGTAGTCCCTGATAGCTTGATTAAAAATCTTGTTGCACTGTTCTGTAAATGTCATGATCTATATGTGTATTATTCTGCAAATATAGAGATTAATTTTCAAATAGCAAACGATTTGTTCTTTTTTCTACTATCTTTTTTCCTCTATAATCCATGCTGAATCTACTCATGGCGGATTACAAATCAAACTTATAGCCCAAAGTAATCAGGAATACGCTGTTCTTTGTTCCTTTCAGCGCCAGATGCGTGATGACATTGTCGTTTTTATAAACATCCGTCAAACCGATGTTGTAGCGGGCATCCAATACGATGTTCTGATATTCATAGGAAATGCCTACTGGAATGGAGAAATCGATGGTTTCTGTATAGTCGGAGACATCCGACAGATCGTAGTTGCCGTCAATAAAGGATGTCTTCAAGCTGAGGTCAGAACCAACGTTAACTCCCAGCTGCACACCCGCTTTCAATGCCAATCCTTCCGCTACATACACATTGGCCAGCAATGGAATGTCCAGGTAATCCACCTTCGCACTCACAGTGCCTAACTTTAATCCTGCAATGTTGAACTTCACCTTGGCACCTTGCATGGCATACAGGAAACCACCAGAGATTCCCAGGAACGGTGTTGCCTGATACTCACCTTCCAAGCCAACAGCAAAGCCGGCTTTCATTTTCGTGTCCACCTCGCAGCCCGTGAAGTTAGCTAATGTAAGACCAACCGTTGGCTTCAGGGCAAACGAACCTGTTGCATGTTGCGCACTGGCCGAGAGCGATATCATCGCAGCAACAGCCACCATTAAAAGTTTTTTCATAAGCATTTGTTTTTTTGATTTCGCTACAAAGATAGTGAAATTTAGTGAAATGTTCATCGTTTTCTTCCATTTTTATTACCTTTGGCTTCGCCGAAGGTACTTTCACTCGATAATACAAAAGAAAAGAACTCTTTCCTTTTGCATTTTGCTCGCTTATTTGTACCTTTGCACAAAGAAAGGGGGAAACCCCGCTAACAGATTAAACAACAAGCCCATGAAGATTCTGATTCTGAACGGTCCCAACCTGAACCTGCTCGGCGTTCGCGAGCCGGGTATCTACGGCAATAGCTCGTTTGATGAATACCTGCCGCAGTTGCGTGCCAAGTATCCCGATGTGGAGATAGAGTACTATCAAAGCAACATCGAGGGAGAGATGATCAACAAGATGCAGGAGGTGGGATTCACCTACGACGGCATTATATTGAATGCTGGTGCCTATACACATACCAGCGTGGCCTTGCACGACTGTATCCGCTCGCTGAAGAGTCCGGTCATCGAGGTGCATATCTCTAATGTGCATCAGCGTGAACCTTTCCGCCATCACTCGCTCATCAGCAGTGCCTGCAAGGGAGTGATTTGCGGATTCGGATTGGATAGTTACCGACTGGCCTTGGAAGCGTTGCTCACTTTGAACATTAAACATTAAAGATTAAACATTAAAGATTAAAGATTAAAGGGGCGATTGACGATTGAGGAGTATATTCTTGAGCATATAGATCCGGAAGGTGATTATCTCTACCGGCTCTATCGCGATACGAACGTACATCTGTTACGCGGACGGATGGCCAGCGGTCATCTGCAAGGACGATTGCTGAAGATGCTCGTTCACATGATCCGTCCGAAGAATATTCTCGAGGTGGGTACCTTCAGCGGTTATAGTGCCATTTGCATGGCTGAAGGTCTGGAAGACGACGGAAGGGTTTATACTTTCGAAATCAACGATGAAATGGAGGATTTTACTCGTCCGTGGATTGAAGGATCGGCCGTGGCGGATAAGATCACGTTTATCATCGGCGATGCTGTTATAGAGGCTCCAAAGTTAGGCATTGTGTTCGATATGGCGTTTATTGATGGGGATAAACGCACATACCTCCAGACTTACGAAATGGCGCTCAGTGTGTTGCGTCCAGGGGGCTTTATCCTTGCCGACAATACTTTGTGGGACGGTCATGTGCTGGAAGTTCCGAGCGCAGCCGACCGCCAGACTCAGGGCATTGAGGATTTCAATGATTTCGTGGCAAAAGACGAGCGCGTTGAACGTGTCATCCTTCCCCTTCGCGATGGATTGACGTTGATTCGCAAAAAATAAGGCAACATCTAACCCAAATTGCTTGAAACATCGATGTGTAAAGGATTTGAGACGGGTTAGATGATGGCCAAACATCTAACCCAGATTTAACCTACATCTAACCCAGATATACCTTATGCAACCTTTTGATGTGTAATTTTGTAATACGAGATGTTTTTGCGTAATACATGCTCAAACCCCATTTCCCACATGTTTACCCATCATTCTTTGTATCTGCAAAGATATAAAAAATAAGCGAAACCACCAAAAACCGACCCCTCATAGCGTGCAAAAATCCGTTAACAAAACCACCTGTTTCTGTTAAAAAACACTGAACGCCGTAGACGCTCCCAGCGTTTGGCGTTCCCGCTATCAGCGTATGACGTTCCCACTATTGGCGTTTGAGGCACTTTCCACCAGAAACTGCCATAGTTTCTATCGCAAACTGCCATAGTTTTCTTGATTCCACTTTGACTCTAACGGGAGATGAACGGGATATGTGGGTTAGATGTGGGTTAGATGTTCAACCATCATCTAACCCGCCTCAAACCCTTTGCAGCAGGGCATTTCAGACACATTGGGTTAGATGTTGCCTTTGTTTTCAGTAGTTATTGATAAAGGAGGCACCCAACAGTCATAGTCAACTGGTGGTAGTGCTATGTGCTACATGATCGATGCATTCGTATGCAATCGTGCTGAGCTTGCTCCGTGAGATCTCTTCAGAGACAAATGCCAGCTCCGAGCATTCAGTTACATTCCAATAAAGGCTTTTTGTCAGCTCGCCCTACGAATGTGGATGCCTCCAAATGGTTCAGATGAGTTCAGTTTGGAAATTGAGCGTTTGAATGGCAATGTCAAGTTTGCGCAATTTTGCTGAATACTCATCGATTTGATGGCTTAGTTGCTTGACATCTACAATTGTAACCATCTTAATCTCTGAGCGAGAATAGCGTTCTTGTTGCGATGATGCTCTTTCGAAAGTATTGCGCAAGGTAGATATGCGCAACGTCAATACATCTTTCTCAGCCATTAGTTGCGTCAGGGTCTTACCCGTTTCATCAAAGGTTTTCACGTTAGTCAAGTTGATGCGCCAAATCAGGTCTTCCAACTTATTCAGACACCCGTCCAGCTCCTTCATCAGTTCGTCTGGATTCTCAGACGGCTCATCACCCTCTTGAACCTTTACGTTGTCCTCTAAACGCTTTCCAATTTGTTGAATGCGTTTCTGCAAATCCTTACGGATACTTAATGCTTCTGCGAGTTTCATAACTATCAATTTATTTGTTCTATTTCGTTGCTATATGATACATATATAGGATTCCGTTAATGAGCGATTTGCAAATATACAACTTTTTCACTAAACATGGAATTCTATAAAGGATATTTTTACAACGCCTTTGATTTTACTCGTATCTTTTCAACGATGCTTTTAAGGTTTCACGTATTTTGTTTCGCAGCTCAATGGGCTCTAACACTTCTAACCCTTCTGTATAAGACATTAACTCAAGAATGAAATCAACAGTAGGACGGATGTCGTAAGTAAAAACAGCATATTCATCAGTATGTTCCATCTCCTTTTGCGAAGAATGTAAGGGAAGGGTTCGCAAATAGTTGGGAATATTTCCATAAGCTCGAACCACCACATGGGCCATAGGGGTGTTGTCTGCCGTAATGCCATAGTATTCCGCAAAAAAGTCAGCAGGCGAAAAGTCTTCTGGCATTACAAACGTTTTGTCGGAGATTTCCACAGACAACATCCTGTCAAGTGAATAGATGGCTATATATCTGCCTGTATATGCCAGCAAATACCAACGCTGGCGGAAAAGCTTCAGGGCGTAAGGTGATAATGTTGCTTTATAACTCTCGCATCCAAACCGCTGGTAAGTAATGGTTAGTCGTCTGTTGGTTTTAAGGGCCAGTATGATAGTCTGTAAGTATTCTTCTCCTGCAGGAACATTCTCCAAAAGAATGCGGTTCCTGAGTGAAATACTGTCGGAAAGAACGGTATTTACAGTGAGTGTGGAAAGCATCCAACCCTCTATTGTGTCGTCATTAATAACCTCCGGATTACTGATATAATACTTGTAACCATGCTCCAGATCGCACTCTATCACGATGCCGAACATATTGAGAATGGCATCCTTATGGCGCAAGAACGATTTACGATTCAGAGGCTCCCCTCCAATCACCTGATCTTTTACCCACAGTTCGTTAAGCTGCTCCAGCGACAACCTCTTGTATTGCCGCAGTGCATTAACAATCCAGATGTACTGCTGGAAAATCTTTGCCGGTTTCATGATTACTTTATTTATTCTTTCTTCGACATGAGTGCAAGGTGAATCACCTCTCCTTGATATGTGGTTCTATGATGGCAAGCGCCTTCTCATGCTTAGCCACCTGTATTGAATGACCTCCAGCCCTGCCGCGCTTCAGATTGTGCTGCAGGTCGTTGTATTTAACATGTATAGCTACGTCATTGCCAGATGTTACAATGCGTTTTATATACTCTTCGTATGTCATATCCTTCGAATGCGTAAGTAGTCGCAATGTATCGACAATGCTCTCTTCCACCCCTCGTTGCAGAAGGTCATCAAAGGTAAAATCTGTATCCTCTACAACGTCATGAAGCAATCCTGCTGTTTGTTCCTGGCGATTCCTTCCTGCCAAGGCAACCGTCATAGGGTGTAGGATAACAGGATTTCCATCTAAATCCTTCTGTCCTTCATGCGCTTCTAAAGCAATGCGCAATGCTTCTTCAATCGTAATCATACTTCGTTTTCACCTATGTAATTCCCATTCCTGATGAGCATTATACCAATTATTACTATGAGAACCAAGACCTCCAATCTGACGAGGATGAGCCAAAGGCAAAACCTTAATGTGTCTGCCATTAATTGTCACGTCCGTAGGAATGCCATAGCCATACCGTTCTTTATATTCCTGTAACGATTTGTAATTCACATGAGCAACGACATTGAGGAATTGTTTGATAGGAATATCACCCAGCAATACCAACAGCTCGGCCTTCGATTCTTCCAATTCTGCAACTATTTCTTCACAGCGTTTGCTATTGCAGAATCTACTTGGGCGCTTAGGTATTGTGACTTCATTCAAGCCGTATTTTTCTCTATCAGTATCGTATTCTCTCTCAAGGGCATCAGTTTGACCCTTGTTCAGCCTTGTTTCCGGCAGCAAGTCACAGAGCCATGCATCCTTACGAGTAAAGCCTAAGGGAGCCAAAATATGCTCATCGAGCACCTTTGCTGAAGGACCATTAAATTTCTCATCAGCAGGCTCTAACGTTCCCATTTCTTGAGGAATCTTGATTCTGCTAATAATCTCCGCAGCCTCCTTGGGATTACCGTCCCAGAAAATACGAGGTTCACTTGCAACAGCCAAAGCGTGACATTTAATGCTAGACCCATTCATCCAACGTGCATGTACAGCACTTGCATAAACACCCAGAACAAACACCTTCTTAGGAGTTCTATCCTCCTGAACTAATGGCTTAACTGTTTCGCCAAATGGAAAGTAGTATTTCATATCTTTATATTATTACCAAATTCAAAATACAATTATTTAACACCTTTTTCGTATACACACACGGTACGAAGTTTCAAAGCGTGACAAATTGTCACCGTTTCATTTCCTTCCTCTTTCAAACGCTGTTTCAGCTTATTCCAATATTTGCGTGCGGTTAATGCATCCTTACTATCTGTCAACACACCACATACATTGACTATCGAGAAGTGCCATTTCTCTTGTTCGTCGTCCCAAACGGTACGCACTTTTTTCTCTTCAAAGAGTTGTATTTCCTGTTTCTTTGTCATTTTCAAAACGTTTTTAATCATTGTCCTAATAGGATATTCAGCATCACTTCTTGATGCTTTTTGATATCATCGAATATCCATTCACGGTCTTTACGATTATTTGATTCGTCATTGTCGTGACACATCTGCATCATGATTCTGAACTTTAAAGAAGCCACACCAACTTGTCGAATCTTCTTTGATGAGTCAAGATAGTGATCAAGTTTTACCTTTGGTGTCCAGTCTGAGCCAGAACTATTTGCATCGCTTCCAATCATTGCAAAATTACCGAAACAGTTAATTTGATCCATATTGATGTCTCCTATATCCTTTTTGACTAATGCCTGAGGATAATAGTGCTCCAATGAGCGACGAGTACGTGAAAAGTAAAATTGTTTGAACACTTCCAGCCCAAAGTCTGAACATCCTAATTCATCGAAAAAAACTCTACGCTTTTCATCATCCTTTTTCAATTCCTCTCCAGCTAAAGATGTTGCGTATTTATGCCAAAGGAGATAGTCCAAATAGTTGAACACAAACAAAGGAATTCCTTTCGTCTTCTCATTTCCGTCACCATATATCATGTTAAAGTTGCTAGGAGTAATATTTGAATTGTAAACATCCAAGTCAATTTGGCCATTTTTGATGATTGCTTGATCAAATGATCTAGGCCTAGGCGTGTTAATTTCGTTAAGGCGGTCTTTAATCATGTAAATATCACAAAAATACTTCATTGCCATTTTTGTTAAGAAATCATGATACTCTTTCAAGTCTCTATTCCCAAATAGATGGAAGAGAATGTAGAAAAGATAGTTCTTACGCTGGCGGGCAGTAAAAGACACCTCAAACATCGAAAGTAGTTGTACCAACTTGTCTTGTTCTTTCTCATTACTTGAGAGATTCTTGGTACTTGCTTTTTCTTCTTTATTCCAATATCGCAGTTGCCAAGGATTATGTTCATAGGTGTCTTCCCCAACCGTATGGTGTACTACGTAATTGTCCAACAGGTATTTTGCTTTAAGAAGATTGAAGCAGAATCGCTTTGTAAAAGACTTCTTAATCTCTTCTGTCAAACTTTTATCCTCTAAGACATTATTGAACTCGTTGATTAGTTCTTTGTCATCAAGTATAAAATCATTAGGGCTGAAACAACTATCTCCCATTCGGGTAATCTTAAGTACAATTAGTAGGAAGTTAGGAAAATCAATAATAGGCTGGAACATATTATTGTTGTTATCATCATTAGCTTCGTTCTTGCGAACTAGATTCTCTGTTGCATGGATTAGATTTACCAGTTTAGATGGTTTTAATGCAGACTCTTTGACATCTGGTAGTACATCAAAGGAAGCACCAAAATGCTTGAAATCTTTCAAATTATCCTCAAAATAGGCTTTTACACTCACTTTCGTTTGGATGTATGTATTCATTTCACTACAAGCCTCCCAAATAGCTGCGAACTTAGCCTTATCGCTTTCATCAAGTATTGTCATGAGTTTTGCTTTAACAATCTCATGTTTCTCCAATTGTTCACCACGTGAGTTCATTACTTCGAAATAGTGATTTAAGTCAACGTCCTTAGGGACTCTATAGTGTATGATATGAACGTGGTTCAAAAGATAGATGGTAAATTGTTTTTTGTTTTCTTCCTCAATAAATTCTTCTATAGCATTTTTAGCATTATCATAGCCCTTTTTGATGCCACTGTCAAGATTGTCATGATGAAAATAAGGTATAGTTTTTATCGTTTCGTTTGAACGTTTGCGAGCCCTATATGTCAGTTTATTTTTCATTTCTTGTTTTAGAGCCCTCATTATCAGAAAAAGGGTTGTCAGTCGTTGCTGTCCGTCAATGACTTCAAAGGTGTTATCACCTTTATCGTAAGTCACAAGCGTTCCGATAAAATATACTCCTTTATTTTTTACACAAGCATCCCAAACATCAAGTACTAATGCTTCTATTTCATCTTTTTCCCACGCATAATTACGCTGATATATGGGAATTTCGTAAGTAATGCTCTCGCTACAATTGAAAACATCATTTATCGATAGTTCTTTGAGCGTTAAATCATTATCCATATCCTATAAGGTGTAAAAATTATGTACTTTGAAATAGTGAAGATAATATGAAAAGACACCACTACCATCTTTCTCCTCTTCGTCAATGTTAACAACTTTAGCATTTGCGGCCAAATTCCCGCTTGAAAGTGGCTTGATTCTGTCAGCTAGATCACTAAGCAAAACTGTGGGCGAAGGTGCTTCTGAAATACATTTGTAGAGATTAAAGGAATTAATAACACCAGAATTACCCATGATATATTTCTGAGCAGAAGCCCATCCTAAACTATAGTATTGGGCACGAAGAGAGTAAGCCCAGATAAAATCTAAAACCAAAAATTGTTCAAATAGGTCTAGGTCAATTTGTGTAGGCTTATCAGGGCAAAACCTATCCACATATAGTAATGCCGCCAAATCGAATAACTTTCGAGTGATGCGATTACCAACTCCATTGCGGTATTTTGGCAAATCCAAAGTCATAACAATTACATTGCCATTGACGAAGTAACCAACATATTTTTCATTATTACGTATGTCCTTCAATATTTCAAAATAGTGACTTGTATAGTCAAAGAACGGCTTCCCTGCTATAATCGGAGCATCTAACTGGAAAGGATTTAAATCGTGCATCCCTGACACAAAAGGCATAGCCGATCGGTTTACCATTTCAGCGTAAGCAAAGGCGCTCTTGAAAAACTGGGCATATGGTGAATTGTCACGTTTGCTGACACCTTTAAATCTGTCAATGTTGTGCTCATTCAGCTCCCAAGCATAATTGCCTCGCAACCATTCCCTCACGCGGAAGAGGTATTCACCAAAGAGGTCAGCAAGTTCACTTTGTTTCTCATCCTCCCAACGTTTTACAATCTTTTCTGTTTCTTCGATCCCAACCCCGCTCATTTCACGTAGATGATAAGCCTTAAGCAAGTCGTGAGGATAGAGTTTCTTTCCACGGGCATTCTGGGAGTCAAAGAACTGGAATGCCTCTGAAATATCGTTTGTTATCACAACAATTAGTTCACATTGCTTCTCAATGAATTCACGCAGTTCTTTCACATTGCGGTCGTTGCGCTTCTCTTCTTTGTCATCATTTCCTTTTTCCTTCGAAGAATAGTCGCTCGTATGCGTTTTGGTAATTGCATCCCTTCTACGAACAAAGGCTCTATAATTATTTGCTACATTATCTCGTGTATAAGGATTGTCTGTAACTTGCTGTTCGAGAAAAACAATGTCCTTTTCTTCCAAAAGAGCCAAAAGCAAAAGGGCAAAGGTAGTGACACGCTGTTGACCATCTACTATATTGTAGATATTCTTTTCCTTGTCAAGATGAAGAATGAGTGTTCCCACTCGGTATACTTCTTTGTTGTCATTCTTAGCTTCAATGATATCATCAAGCAGCTGAATGGCGTTTTTTGCTGTCCACTTATAGGGGCGTTGATAGTTGGGTATCACTAACTTGATACCATTAAGAGGATTGTTCCCATTTACTCTCGAAATCTTTCCTTGTAATAATAGGTCGCCAATCGTCGTTATACCCAATTGTAAATTAGTACTATTGCCCATGTTATTCAAATTGTATGTATATGCCAATTATTCGGACACAAAGATACAAAAACTATCTATATATGTTTTCTGAATCGAAAGTTTTTTCGTTTTTTTATATATCTTGATGTGAAGTCCTTAGAATAAAGATCGTTTAGATTTTATCCATCAGCTTTCTTGTCATCACACACCTTCGCACGATTTATCACTATGGTTTCTTCTAAAGATGCACCCATCGTCCAATATTTGTAGTTATCAATATAGAGGTAGGGATGATAGTATTTCCCCCAATGTTCCTTCACACCATGCTCGCGCTGTATATGGACAAAATAGTCGAATTCATCGGTAGTGAGAGGACAATTGCCACGAACGATATACTCATGGGGACACCATGGCATGGTCTTGGCAAACGTCCACTGGCAGCGAGCAGTCATTGAGCGCAACTTGTCGTAATTCAGTTCGTAGTTCACTATCTTAGAAAGATTTTATGAATCGTTGCGCTTAATCTTAATGGTAAGGTGCACTTGGTTCTCCGGATGAGCTTCGGGCTTGATTCCGCTGATGCGGCACTCGAAGATATTATTCCAGCCCATATCGAGGAAGTTGGCCAAATCCACATTCTCTCCACGAGGAATATAACCAATCTTGAATTCCTCACCATCTTTCTCATATACAACCATTACAGCATTCGGATCATGGCGGTTATCTAATTCCCTCTCCAATTTTACAAGGGTTCCAACCTTCAGACCTTCCCACACTTCGTCAGCATCGTGATACATTCTGCCAGCCAAGTGGCAGTCCATAAAATACAGTTTCTTTGTTTCCATAATCTTAATAATTAATTAGACAATGGCAAATATAAGGTAAGGGGTGTCCCAAAAGTTGAGACACCCCTTTGTGAATTAGGATAATTTAAGAAAATTTGCCGTTCTCGGCTTAATAGCCGAACCCGATGAGCTGTCCGTTATCGTTGAACTTCAGGTAGAGATTGTTAGACAGCTCCAACAAATAGCTATCGCTGCCCTTGTCAATCTTGGTGATGACAGCATCTGCGTAGTTGGATTGTACGTAGTGCTTGATGGTGGCAGGGATGAATTGTTCGGGCACCTCCTTGCTATTACAATCCACTTTGTCCCAGTTGCCATCGACATCTAAGTTCAGATCCACTCCGCTTTTCAGATGTACCCCGTAAGTGGTTCTTGTGATTCCCGGTTCAACCATGGCGTAGTCGATGTCCTCTCCAGGGAAAGAATTCTGTACGAATGCCTTTACTGCCATTGGAAGTCGCTCCACATAAATGGTATTGTTGTACGTGAAGATAAACAGGGTAAGCATCATCATACTTACGATAGCTGCAAATAATAATACTAATTCCATCTTTGTATTCTTTAAATCGTTATTCTTATTTTAATTTTAATTCGTTGTCGTAGGATTGTTTTTTCCTTTCGACACTGCAAAAGTATAACCGTATTTCTTGCCTTGAAACATTTTTCGCGTTTTTCTGCTCTGTTTGTTGCGACAGGGGCATTCATTTGCGACAAAAGGAGAAAGCACTCGTTAAAGTTGTCGCAATAAAACAAAATAATCCGTTTTTTCTTTTGTATTTTGCTCGCTTATTCGTACCTTTGACTTCGTCGAAAGTACTTCCGCTCGAAAAAACTCAAATAAATTTGGTTTTTTGCTCGCTTATTCGTACCTTTGTGGCAACCTTATATAGCAAAAGAAATAGGAGGTATTACCATGAGCAAGATAACACAGGAAAACTTCGAGGAAATGTATATCGATCCCATCGAGATCAGGCAGATCGATAAGTTTGTGTGTCAGGAAATGGGACGCCAGATGCACCGATATATAAAAGGTATGAGCGGATCCAAGCGAATCATGGAAAAATTCGAGGAAGCCCTCTCAACCCTTACCATCCCCCAGAAAGAGGAAGCCATTGCCCGCTATATCGACCTGAACAGGAAGTCGATTAGCGGTCTTGATTTCAAGATTGTGCTGGCCAGAGCCATTGCCAACTATTGCGATACGTTCGACTATATGCTGGAAATGGTGAACAACCGGCAGAAGGTGGAGTTCTACCTGAAACGAATCAAGAGTAAGTATATCCAGTATCATGAGGTGTTCGAACAGGATGGGAAGTTCGGCATCAAAGACTGTAAAGGCAATATCCTTGTAACCCCGCAATATGATTTCCTTCGCACCTGCTATACCTACGTGGATGATCTCATCACCATGCCAATTATCGCACAGAAGGACGGAAAGATGGGTTTGATTCTGCCGGATCAACATGATACTGTCGTGGCCGACTTCATCTACGATGATATCTACCTAAAGGATGAGCCACCGTATTTCGAAGGCATCATCAAAGGAAAGAAGGTACCCATTAATATTGGTATAGTTTCGAGGAGTGTGGAGTGAGGAGTGTGGAGTGAGAATAGCATTGAGATACTGTATTCATATACAAAACTACTTGAAATTGAAACATATCTCACTCCACACTCCTCACTCCTCACTCCTCGATAATTACATATATATTATAAAGAAGAACGTTAGGGTGAACAATACCACAACGATCTGAGTAAACCTGTCGCGCAGCATGATTTTCGTGGGGTCACCACTGCGCTTGTCAACCACTGTAAGCTGAATATACCGCAACAAGCCCACCAGAACGAAACAGGTGGTGAGATACAGGTATTCTGTATTCGCCCTTGCTGCCACCTCAGGACTTACCGTATACATAATATAGCAAACCATCGTTACCGAGGCAGTAATGGTGATGGCCTGATTGATAAACGGCAGACTGTAACGAATGGTGTTCTTTCTGGGTGCCTCGCCTGTTTCCTCCATCCTTATCACATCATCTCGACGCTTGGCAAACGACATGAACAGGGTGATGAGGAAGGTCATCAGCACAATCCATTTGCTCAATACAACTCCCGAGGCCTCGCCTCCGGCAATCAGTCGTAACACGAATCCGAAGGCAATGATACAAACATCCACGATAGCGTGCTGCTTCAGCCAAACGCAATAAGCAAGGTTCAGCATGAAATAGAAAAGCAGGATGCCGCCCACCAACAGCATGTTTTCTTTCAGTAGCAGGATGGTAGCTGCAGAGAGGATGAACATCAGTATCATCAAGCCGTATGCCTGTTTCAGACTGACTGCCCCGCTGGCTATAGGACGATGACACTTCACAGGGTGCCGACGGTCGTATTCCACATCCACAATATCGTTGAAACAATATACTGCCGAGGCGATCCAGCAAAAAGCCAGGAAGGTAATCACGGATGCGTAGATGGCACCACGGTCTAACAAACTACCTCCGAAGAACATCGGCATGAGCACGAAGACGTTCTTCAACCACTGCTGGGGACGAATGAGGTGAAGGACATTTTTTATCATTGAACATTGAGCATTGAACATTGAACTTTATGATTACCTTTGATTTTTAATTCTTAATTCTATTAAGCGTACCGCTTTCGACAGTATCCAGGCGAGGGGGATGCTGATGGCAATCATCAACACGACCGTCAGACAGTAACCCAAATGGTATTCGTTCACGTATTTCAGTACGAACTGTACGTGGATGAGGTAGAGCTCCAGACTGATTCCTCCGATGAACGTGAGGAAGGAAAGGAGCCACTTGGGTGCATAGCGGAAGGCTTGACAGAGTAGGATCATAGCCGATATGCTGCAAGGGATATATACCATGCGTTCGAGGAACAACGGGAACTTTCCGCGCCAGTGGTTCTCAAACTCGATGCACATCATAAACGAGAGGATGAACAGCAGTAATACACCCCAAAGGGCGGCGCCTTCCATGGTGCGCTTCTCCTTTACCCACTGTCCGCAGTTGATGCCTAACAGGAAGATGGGAATCCTGCTCCAGAAGATCTCCACATGCCCCACGGAACGATGCACGGGCGGATAGTACTGCACCATGACGGCCCAAACAATGGCCACTGCCACCAGTAGCCAGCGGTAGGAGGGATACTTCCTGATGAGTTCCATATAGAAAGGTGCCACCGTGTAGAGCATCATGATAGAGGGGATGAACCAGAAGGTGAGATCGTCAATGCGCCAGAAACTCCAGTTGAACAGGATGTTCGCCACCAGATGACCGATATTAGGACTATATCCGCCACCCGCCACATTCAGGTAGTTGGGGATATAGAACAGCAGCGCCATGATGAGCCAGGCGGGGTAGATACGCAGGTAACGGCGTTTGAAGAAATGTTTCAGTGAGGGCTGCTTCGTCCACGAATACCACAATCCGATACCGCTGAGGAAAAGGAACATGTCCACACCGATATTACCGCAACGCACTACGCCATACATCATGTAGCTCTTCGGCATCGTCACATGGAAGAACATCACAAACAGCATGGCAGCACCCATCAGCGCACTGCGGTACTTACTGAAATCACTCCACTCAATCTTCTTCATATATTCTTCTCTGCGAATTTGACGAATCTCTTTGTTTCTCTGCGAATTTGACGAATTAAACTAATCTCATTCCACACTCCACATTCCACACTCCACATTACTCAGCGCTTGCGCTGAATAAAGAACTGCAAAAGCATGGCCAAGGCAACTGCCGACAGCAGATAGATCATAATGCCCCAATAGATGTCAACCTTACGGTAATGCGAGATAATCAGCTCACGCATCACGGGATGCATCACGAACAAGGCGGCCGAGATGCCACCAAACCACGCGCAAGGCTTCATCAGCCACTGTGGTAGCAGTTTTACCGTTGCCACAGCACCTGTGGTAATGAACAAGGGCACCCACAACCAGGTATGTACACTCATGCTACCTGCCGCCACACCCACTACAGAGAACAGGACAATCAGCAGGTATCGTACTGAACTCAATGTTCTCTTCATATAGCGTGCATAGGCTATTCCCATGCAGAAGGGCAGCATTCCGCCGATGAAGTTATACCTGAGATAGTTCAACAGGTTGAAATCACAGGGATTGCTCAGGGCAGCCCACCATTGCAAGAGCCAGCATACCACGATCGTTCCTAACAGGACACCATAGCCTCGCCAACGGTAGAATACCAACCGGTAGAGGATATACAACTGAATCATCAGTCCGAAGAACCAATAAGGTCCTGGGAAGATAACCTTGTCGGGTAGCCAATAGAGGAAGTTGACCGTCATGGTGAGATGCGCAGCGATGCGGTCAAGGGAGAACACCTCTGGTCCATTCGTATGGCGCAGGAAGTAGATGGCCATGAACAGCAGATAACCCCAGATCATCAAACGGAACAGCTTACGGAAATGCTTCCATATCCATTGCGCCGTTCCCTCGTTCCCTCCGTCCTTCGTTTCTTCGTATTTCTTCACCAGACCATAGCCACTGATGAACAGGAACACTGGTACGCCATAATGACCGAAGAACGAGAAGAAATGGATGAACAAGTCCTTGTCCAATGCCATCACCTTCTCCAACATCTGCATAGGTTTCTCTGCAGTGAACGTGTATTCGTTCTCCTTCACTGCAAAACCTAAGAAATGACAGTAGTTGTGCAGCACAATGCCCAAGATGGCTATGCCGCGCAACGCCTGTGATTCCACTCTGCTCAATATATCATTTCTCATCTTTAATCTCTCATCTCTCATCTTTAATCTTATCATAGTCGGTCGTGTTCTTGAGGATACGTGGACGCATCTCGTTGTACTGCAGACTCAGAATATCCAGTTCCTCACGATAGTCGGGCGTATGAATCCCTGCCAGATGCATCAGCAGGAAAGGAATCGCATCAGTCATATACCTACGGTTCTTGGACCGCTCAATAGCATCAAAGAGCTCAGGTTGTTCCACCATGAAAGCATGCGAGCACCATATCCAGAAAGGAATGTCAAACTCCTCGTGAGCCAATCGGCCGGTAATCTCTGTACTGTGCATTCTGCCACAGAAGTGCACCCCCGGCCCATAGCACTCCTCACCATGGTCGGGCACATAGATCACCACTGCCTGCTCGTTCTCCACCCGTCGGATGACCTGATCCACTATGGAATCATTATACAGAACGGCATTGTCGTAATAAGCCAAGCGTTGAATCTCTTCAGGACGAAGGTCGGGACGATCATAATCATCGCGTTTGAAGAACCAGCGGGTTTTCGGACTCCTGGTGCGGTAGTCCAGATGCTGTCCTTTCAGGTGAACAATCGTCAGCTCCCCCTGCTTTGAGGACATCCTTCCTCCTTCCTCCTTTATCACTCCACTCTCCACACTCCACACTCCTCGAATGTTGTCCCAATCTTTCAGCAGTCCTTCATCGTAATACGACAGTTTCTCGTTCCTCGCATCAAACATCGCATTACTGAGTGTCGGGTTATTCAGGAAGAAGCCGCCACTGAAGTCATATACCGCCTCTTTTGCCTGCGGCAGGAACTGATTGGTGAGGAAGGTGACATGATAGCCTGCCTGTCGGAATACTTCCGGGAACAGCGGATAGTCGCACCACTCTCCTTGATCGCCTACGGTGTAGAGCGAGAAGAGATACTTGAAGACAAAACTCGTGAGGTTCCAAGGGGCCACCACATCCTGATAGGCAATCAGTTCCCCTTGTTGGGCCCGTTTCAGCTGTCGTGGTGTGGTTGGCTTCTCATAGCCATACAGCTGGGCATGATGACGGTTATAACTCTCGCCGATGATCAGTATGATATGGGGTGTGGTGAAGGTACAGCTGTCCACCTGTACCTTATCAATACCCGTTATCAGTTTCTGCACCTGTTTGGCTGTGAGTTGATTTGCCCGTATGCTGAAAGCCAGTCGGTACAAAGGCTGGTAGAGGTTAGCACAAGTCTTTTCCGTGAGCTCATGCTCCACCTCTCCGATGGTCTGGTACGACATCAACCGATGGAATGCCTCCTTGTTCTTCCAGCAATCGGTGAGGGAGAAGAGGAATGTTAGCAACAAGAGGCAAGAGGCAAGAAGCAAGAGGATACCTTTATGTTTATCAGGACATTTACTCAATACATTTCTCTTGCTTCTTGCTTCTTGCTTCTTGCTTCTGATAACACTCCACACCACATGAACCAGCATCACCAGTAGCACCCAACCAAGTTTACTGAAGATGATGTCGGTGGAGAGATAGGATTTCAGGAACTCCCCTGCTTCCTGCGCATTCGTCTCACCTACCAACAGCAGCATGGTAGGAGTAAGCGTACTGCCGAACTTGATGAAGCAATACACATCGACGATGGCTACTGTGTAGGCAATGACATAGAACAGGCGTTTGATCCACACGCTGATCTTCTGAGGAAGGAGTGAGAGAAACAGGAACAGCACGGATACATCCACGAACAGCTCCGTATAGAGATGGTCGTAAATCTTCGCATTCCGTGTTTGAGGAAGGACGACAAATGCCGTCACAATGCCCAACGCATACATGAACACCCAGAATGCGATGTTCCGTTTCATGTTCTGCAGAAGATACCTCATTGGTATAGATGTTCCTGATAGATATAATCGGCAACCGACTTAGGGACTAGTCTGCTGATGGATTTGCCTGCGGCCACACGCTGACGTACCATTGTACTGCTGATGGGAATACGTTTTGTTTCGATGATCTTAACACGAGGAGGCAGCTTATCCATATCATAGGAACTTCCTTCTCGCGGGTAAACCACAATATCATGACGGGCAAGGATGTCAGCTGCCCGGTACCACTTGGGAAAGGAGGTCCAGTTATCACCGCCGATAAGCAAGGTGAAGGTATGGTTCGGGTAATCCTTTGACAAGGCCTGTAAGGTGTTCCAAGTAAATGACGGTTTGGGCAGGCGGAACTCATAATCGCTGGCAATGAGGTGCTTGTATCGTTGTAAAGCCATTTCAACCATACGATAGCGCGTTCTGTCCCATAGCAGTTCATGGTTCACCTTGAACGGGTTCTGTGGAGTTACCATGAACCACACTTCATCCAGTCCGGCACTTTGCAGAAGCTGTCGGGCCAATCGGATATGTCCGAAATGAATGGGGTTGAACGTCCCGCCAAATAAACCGATCTTCACGTAAACTTTGAACTTTATGACTTTCTCTTACACTTTTTCTTTTTGCCCTTCAAGAACTGTTGGATAATCTCAAGGGTTTCATTTTCTGCAGTAGTCAGATCGTCATTCACCACCACACGGTCAAACTGGTCTGCAAAGGTGAGTTCGAAGCTGGCACGCTCTATACGCTGGTCGATCACTTCTGGTGCATCCGTGCCACGACCTTCCAACCGCTTGCGCAGTTCTTCAATCGATGGAGGCTGGATAAAGATGCTCAAGGCCTCATCACCATAATATTTCTTGATGTTACAGCCACCCTTCACATCCACATCGAATACCACGTTCTCACCGTTCATACGCTGGCGTTCCACCTGTTCCTTCAAGGTTCCGTAGAAACGTCCTTCATATACTTCCTCGTACTCTAAGAACTCTCCGTTATCAATCTTTGTCTTGAACTCTTCCAGCGTAAGAAAGAAATATTCTACTCCGTTTTGCTCCGTACCTCGAGGTGCCCTGCTCGTACAACTGATAGAGAAACAGAGGTTCAGTTCAGGATGCTCCTGCATCAACCAATTGATGATCGTGCTCTTTCCGCTGCCCGATGGCGCGCTAATGATAACTAATTTTCCTTTCATATCTCTTCTTATTACCTCTTAATCAGTTCTCGCAAATTACAACGCATTCAGTACTTGTTCCTTGATCTGCTCCAACTCATCCTTCATCATCACCACGATGTTCTGCATCTCTGCTTGGTTACTCTTGGAGCCCGTGGTGTTGATTTCTCGTCCCATCTCTTGTGCAATGAAACCCAACTTCTTGCCCTGACCGCCATTTTCATTCATCGTATCACGGAAATACTTCAGATGGTTGGCAAGTCGTTGTTTCTCCTCGCTGATATCCAGTTTCTCAATATAATAGATGAGTTCCTGTTCCATGCGGTTCTTGTCGTAGTCAACCTCAGGAATATTCTTCAGACCTTCCACGATCTTGGCACGGATCTTTTCTACACGCGACTTTTCAAATGGCTCGATGCTTTCCAGTAAACGACCGATATTGTCGATCTTCTCCTCGAACTTCTTCTGAAGGGCGGCACCTTCCTGCTTGCGGAACGATACCAGATGAGCAATGGCCTCTTCAATGGCCTTTTTTACAATGTCCCATTCCTCCTCACTCAGCACCTCCACATCGGTCTTGGTTGTCACATCAGGAAGGCGTAAGATGGTATAATACCAGTCGGTTGGCTCAGGAATACCAGTGGCTGCAGAGATAGCTTTAATCTGTTGGTAATAATTCTCAACAAGTGCCGCATTAATGGGCGTAGCATCAACAGCAGCGTCTTTCTCTATCCAAAGAGAGAAGTCGACCTTTCCACGAAGTAAAGCAGCAGAGATCATCTGACGGATTTCCATCTCCTTTTCCCGATAGAGGGGAGCCACGCGGGTGTTCAAGTCAAGCTGCTTACTGTTCAGTGACTTTATCTCAACATTTATCTTCTTTTCATTAAAGGTTACGACCGCTTTGCCGTAGCCTGTCATTGACTGTATCATAATATGTTTGAAGTTAAATTTATGCAAAAGTACAAATAATTTCCGGAAAATGCGTATTTTTGCACTTTAATTTAGAAAGATATTTTATGTCTTGTATTATCAATATAGAAACAAGTACGGACGTTTGCTCGGTTTCAGCCAGTCAGGATGGAGCCGTGATCTTCAACGAAGAAGACCGCGAAGGACCGAATCATGCGGTGAAGCTGGGAGTCTTTGTGGATGAGGCTTTGTCGTTCATTGAGAGTCATGCCATTCCTCTTGATGCTGTGGCAGTAAGCAGCGGTCCTGGCAGCTATACGGGCTTACGAATCGGTGCTTCCATGGCGAAAGGCATCTGCTATGGTCGTGACGTCAAACTCATAGGCATTCCTACCTTGGAACTGCTGTGCGTTCCTGTCCTGCTTCGTCAGGAGATCGAGGAAGACGCCCTGCTTTGTCCGATGATCGATGCCCGTAGAATGGAGGTGTATGCAGGAATATACGACCGTTCCCTGCGCCCTATCCGTCCTGTACAGGCTGATGTTGTTGAGGCTGACACGTACAAAGAGTTCCTCGATGCGCATCCTGTGTATTTCTTCGGTAACGGAGCCGCCAAGTGCATGGAGGCTATCAATCATCCCAATGCCCATCTGATAGAGAACATCGTGCCGCTGGCCAAATGGATGTTCCCGCTGGCAGAGAAACGAATCGCCTTGGAGCAGTTTGAGGATGTGGCCTACTTCGTTCCTTTCTACCTGAAGGACTTTGTGGCCAAGGCTCCCAAGAAATTACTATAAACATTCATCAACCCCATATCGCCCATTAACCCTATAATGCCCATAAACCCCATTTTAATATGAACATCAAAGGTTTAGACTATAACACACAGCGAGAGAAACTGATTCTCCCTGAGTATGGCAGGGAAGTGCAGAACATGGTTGACCATGCCATCTCTCTTCCTACCAAAGAAGAACGTCAGCGTTGCGCTGAAACCATCATACGCATCATGGACCGGATGTTCCCACAGAACCGTGATAATGCCGATTACGAGCAGAAACTGTGGGATCACCTCGCCATCATGAGCGGTTTCCAATTGGATATCGACTACCCTTATGATGTGAGTTCTGCCATGAAGATAGCTACCAAGCCCCAGCCGCTTGACTATCCTATGCAGGAGATTCCTGTACGTCATTACGGTCATCTGATCTTTGAGGCATTCGACAAGCTGAAGAGCATGCCTCCAGGTGAGGAAAGGGAAGAGCTGACACGTATCACTGCCAATCAGATGAAACGCAACCTGATGCAATGGAGTCATGGCGCTAATGATGACGAGAAGATAGCATCCGACCTGGCTCGCTATACCGATGGCGTTATCCAACTCGACCTGAGTACATTCAAGTTTGAGCGTGTACAGCTACGTGATGATCTGAACACACGTAACAAGAAAAAGAAATAAGCATGGAGTCATTTACTATCGAAGGCGGACATCTGCTGAAGGGTTCCATTACGCCACAAGGGGCGAAGAACGAGGCTCTGCAGGTGATTTGTGCCACCTTGCTCACCGATGAGGAGGTGACCATCCAGAACATCCCTGATATCCTGGATGTGAACAACCTGATCCTGCTGTTGAAGCAGATCGGTGTCAAGGTGAACCAACTGAACCGTCACGACTACAGTTTTCAGGCCTCCGACCTTAACCTCGACTATCTGCAGAGCGATGAGTTCGTACGCAAATGTGCCGCCCTTCGCGGTAGCGTATTGATGATCGGTCCTCTGCTGGCTCGCTATGGTAGGGCAGTCGTTGCCGAACCCGGTGGTGACAAGATTGGACGTCGCCGTCTCGACACGCACTTCCTCGGATTCAAGTACCTGGGAGCGAAGTTCGATTTCAACGAACAGCGCAATGTCTATGAGATCCATTCCAACAAGCTCAAAGGTTGCTATATGTTGCTCGATGAGGCCTCGGTAACAGGAACGGCCAATATCATCATGGCTGCCGTATTTGCCAAGGGTACCACCACCATATACAATGCCGCCTGCGAACCCTATATCCAGCAGTTGTGTCATCTGCTTAACAAGATGGGAGCAGAGATCAGCGGTATCGGCAGTAACCTCCTGACTATCGTTGGTGTGGATAAGCTTCATGGTGCGCAGCACCGCATCTTGCCCGACATGATTGAGGTAGGCTCGTTTATCGGTATGGCTGCCATGGTGGGAGATGGTATTCGCATCAAAGATGTATCGTTGCAGAACCTCGGTATCATTCCAGAGGCTTTCCGCCGACTGGGTGTGAAGATGAAGGTGGAAGGCGACGATCTGGTGATTCCTCGTCAGACACATTATATCATCGACTCGTTCATCGATGGCTCTATCATGACGTTGGCTGATGCCCCATGGCCTGGTTTGACTCCCGACCTGCTTTCTGTGCTGCTTGTAGTGGCTACACAGGCAAGAGGTAGTGTGCTGTTCCATCAGAAGATGTTTGAAAGCAGACTGTTCTTCGTTGACAAGCTCATCGACATGGGGGCGCAGATTATTCTCTGTGATCCACATCGTGCCGTGGTGGTGGGTCATGACCGTCGTAAACGGTTGCGGGCAGGTCGAATGACCAGTCCGGATATCCGTGCAGGTATCGCCTTGCTCATTGCTGCACTGAGTGCCAACGGCACCAGTCGGATTGATAATGTGGCACAGATCGACCGTGGTTACGAAGATATTGAGGCACGACTGAATGCCTTGGGTGCCCATATACAACGAATAAGCTCTTAGCATGATCCGACAAGAAGAAGTGTTCCGCATTGGTCGTATCGGTAAGCCGCATGGCGTGAAAGGAGAGACGTCATTCCAGTTTACCGATGATGTGTTCGACCGCGTAGATGCCGACTACCTCATCCTGCAGGTGGATGGTATCCTGGTACCATTCTTTATGGAAGAATACCGTTTCCGCAGCGGCGACACGGCTTTGATGAAATTCGAGGGTATAGATACGCTGGAGCAGGCAAGGAATCTGACAAACTGTGAAGTGTTCTTTCCAAGGGCATTGGCAGAAGGTCAGACCGATGAGGTTTCCTGGGCACAGCTCACGGGAATGCAACTCATCAACAACCAGAATGAGCAGTGCATAGGTACTGTTACTTCTGTGGATGACTCCACGGAGAATGTATTACTGGTGATCAACGACGAGAAAGGGGAGGAGTTACTGATTCCTGCCGTTGAGTCGTTCATCAAGGATATCGACATGGAGGAAAGGAAGATACGGGTGGAACTACCCGAAGGACTGTTAAGCTTGAACGACAATTGACAATGGATCATTGACCATTGATAATGAAAGAATCATTCGACTAATTCGTAGAGAAGTGAAAAGTGAGAAGAAACAAATAGCTATCTTGGGCTCCACCGGCAGTATTGGTACGCAGGCGCTGGATGTCATTGCACAGCACAGCGACCTCTACGAGGTGTATTGCCTCACCGCCAACAACAAGGTGGAGCTGTTGGCACAACAGGCTCATCAGTTCAAGCCGGCAGCTGTGGTGATTGCCAACGAAGCCCGCTATGATGAGTTGAAACAACTGTTGAGCGACGAGCCTGACATCAAGGTATATGCTGGTCGACAGGCGCTCGATGAAATCGTGGAGGCTGGTCCTATAGACATGGTACTTACGGCCATGGTGGGGTTTGCCGGTCTTTCTCCTACTGTTCATGCCATCAAGGCAGGTAAGAAGATCTGTCTGGCCAACAAGGAAACATTAGTGGTTGCAGGTGAGCTGATCTGTCAGCTGGCCAACCAGTATCATACGCCTATCCTGCCTGTTGACAGTGAGCATTCCGCCATTTTCCAGAGTCTGGCGGGCGAAGGTGATAACGAGATAGAAAAGATTCTGCTTACCTGCTCTGGCGGTCCGTTCCGCATGATGAGTGACGAGCAGATACAACAAGTGAAAGCGGCTGATGCGTTGCGGCATCCCACATGGGATATGGGTGCTAAGATCACCATCGACTCCGCTACGCTGATGAACAAGGGCTTTGAGGTGATCGAGGCGAAATGGCTCTTTGGCGTGCCGGCTGAGAAGATCCAGGTGCTGATACATCCCCAAAGCATTGTACACAGTGCCGTGCAGTTCATCGATGGTTCCGTGAAGGCACAGTTAGGTGTTCCTGATATGCGACTGCCCATCCAGTATGCGTTCTCCTATCCTGACAGACTAACCCTCAACGGTAGTCGTCTCGACCTGTTCGCTGCCCAGAAACTGGAGTTCTTCGAGCCCGACATCCAGAAGTTCAGATGTCTGGCCTTGGCCTTCGAGGCCATCCGCATGGGTGGTAACATGCCATGCATTGTGAATGCAGCCAACGAGGTGGTGAACGAGGCGTTCCGCCAGGATCGTTGTTCGTTCCCGCAGATGGCGGAGGTGATTGAGAAGACGATGGCTCAGACCACCTACGACAAGAATCCGTCGCTCGATACATATTTCAAGACTGATACCGAGGCACGAAGCATTGCCTCAGAATTAATAAACAAATAAAACAATGGAAGTATTTTTGATTAGACTGTTACAGTTCATGCTCGCTATCTCCCTCTTGGTTCTTCTCCACGAGGGCGGTCATTTCTTCTTCGCCAAACTCTTTGGCGTTCGCGTTGATAAGTTCTACTTATTCTTCGATCCTTGGTTCCATCTTTTCGAATTCAAGCCCAAGAACAGCGATACGGCCTATGGTATAGGTTGGCTGCCCTTAGGAGGCTATTGTAAGATCGCAGGAATGATCGATGAGAGTTTCGATACAGAACAGATGAAACAACCCGAACAACCCTGGGAGTTCCGAAGCAAACCAGCGTGGCAGCGATTACTGATTATGATAGGTGGTGTACTTGTGAACTTCCTCCTGGCGCTCTTCATCTACTCCATGGTGCTTTTCCACTGGGGTGATGAATATATGTCAGTGAAGGACATGTCGATGGGTTTCAAGTTCAATACCGAAGCCAAGCAGATTGGATTCCAGGATCATGATATCCTGTATGCTTATGATGGTAAGGCGTTCGACCGCTATGATGTGGATGTGTTCCGCCATCTGGCCGATGCCAAGACCGTGACGGTGAAGCGCAATGGTGCGGATGTAACCATCAATATGCCCGAGGAGATGAGTCTGATAACGATGCTTCAGGCTGATCCTGCCTTTGCCCGTCCGTTCATTCCAGCCGAGATAGACAGTGTATTCGCTGATACTCCCGCAAGTAAGATTGGCTTGAAGAAGGGCGATAAGATCTTGGCCATCAACAATAAGCCTGTTGACTCCTGGAACGAGTTCGTTTATCAGGTGGGTGTTCTAAGTGATGTGTTATCCACCGCCAAGACCTCAGCCGACAGTCTGAAGACGCGTACTGTTCAACTGGTATATTCTTCTGGTAATGAAGCCGTTGATACTGCTAAGGTGGTGCTCACTCCTGAGCTGATGTTAGGTGTTACACAAACCACGCTGGCCAACTATTACCAGCCCACCACACTGAAATATGGTTTCTTTGAGAGCTTCCCTGCAGGTATTAAATACGGACTGGGTGTGCTTCGCGGTTATGTAAACGATTTGAAATATGTGGCAACAGCCGACGGAGCAAAATCGTTGGGTGGCTTTGGCGCCATCGGCAGTCTGTTCCCACCGGTATGGGACTGGATGATGTTCTGGCGTATGACAGCCTTCCTGTCCATCATTCTGGCTTTCATGAATATCCTGCCCATTCCCGCTCTCGATGGTGGACATGTGCTCTTCCTGATCTACGAGATGGTTACAGGACGCAAGCCCAGCGAGAACTTCATGATTAAGGCGGAATATGTGGGATTCACCATCCTCGTCATCTTGATGGTTGTGGCGAACCTGAACGATATCTTGCGGTGGCTGGGGTACATGTAATTTGCAGTTTATAACTGCACAATCTTCCCTCTTTTTCTTTGGCGCAAAGAAAAGAGGCAAAAGAAACATCCACCTACCCCCATCCCCTCCCTATATGGAGGGGCTCAACTGAAAATCGCAGATACCGCCGATTTTCAGATTACATTAAAGTAAAATCGGGCATCAAAGCCCGATTTTGTTTTTTATCGGCTTACGCCAGTGCTCTTGCGCATGAGAAATATATTCTCAATACTCAATTCGCAAAAAGCTGGTCGAGCAAGGTGTAGAATTCGGGATCCTCACCAACGATGGTTTTCACAATCTTGCCATCGGGATCAATAATGATCTTGGTGGGGAATCCTTCGATGTTGTAGGTTTCCAATAACTGACCGTCAGGAGTGTTATACACATGCAACCAAGGCAGTTCATGTTCCTTCACAGCATCCTTCCAGTCTTGTTCCGAATCGTTGCAGTCGATACCTAAAATTTCGAACTTTCCCTTATACTTATTATAATACTCCTTCATATTAGGAATACCCCTGATGCACCAAACGCACCAGCTGCCCCAGAAGTCAAGAATGACATACTTACCGCGCAGACTGGATAATGCCAATGGCTTCCCGTTGATGTCGTTCAAGGTAAAGTCGGGAGCTACCTCACTGGTAACCTGCCCTTCGACAGCAGGAGTCAGCTCCTCAATAGCTGTCGTTTCTGCTTTCTCCTGTGCTTCTGAACGTGTCTTGTTATCATTGTTGGCACATCCTACTAATGCGATGACAAACAACGTCATCAATATATAAATCTTCTTCATTTATCTTTCTATATAGTTATCTCATTTCACATTCCACATTCCACAACAATCAGTTGTCCCTTCTTTGTTTTCACATCATACTCATAGACCTTCTTCACAGGCAGCTGGTCGAACGATGTCAGCTCAGCAGAGCGCAGTGGATTCTTTACCTCAGCCGTCTGTAACAGCGGGTTGCGGTTCTTCCCCTTTGCTACCTTCAGTCCTTTGCCCTTCAGCGGAACATAGGAACGCAGACGGAGCACACCACCGATCTTCGAGCGGATCACAGCCTTTTGCAACGTATTGTTCTCCCAGTTCATATCCACCTCAAATCCGCCACGTGCCAGCAAGCCCTTAACCTCGCCCTTCTTCCATACATTAGGCAGAGCAGGCAGCAGGTGTACAGCACCGTCGTGACTCTGCAGCAGCATCTCGCCGATGCCTGCCGCACAGCCGAAGTTTCCGTCGATTTGGAATGGCGGATGTGCATCAAAGAGGTTCGGATAGGTCCTACCATCAGGATAATTGCGTGCTTGTCGGTCGTTAGGCAGTAAGCGAAGCATGTTCGAGATGATGGTGAAGGCATGGTTACCATCCAACATCCTTGCCCAGAAATTAATCTTCCAACCTAAGCTCCATCCTGTGGCCATATCACCGCGCTGATTCAGTGTGTTAGCCGCAGCCGTGAAAAGGTCTGGATGCGAATAGGGAGATATTTGGTTAGAGGGATACAGACCGTAGAGATGCGAGATATGGCGGTGCTCATCCTTCGGGTCGTCTCCGTCGATGAGCCATTCCTGCAGCTGACCGTACTTACCTATCTGCATCGGCGGCAGTTTAGTCAGACAAGTCTTGACCTTCTTGATATATTTAGCATCTTTCACGCCCAGCGCCTTCATTGCCTCAAGGGTGTTCGAAAGCACATCAAACACAATCTGGTTATCCATGGTAGATCCTGCAGTAACCGTTGTGCGTTTTCCTACAGGACCATGTTCTGGTGATACTGTGGGAACTGTTACCAACCAGCCAGCCGCTCCTTTCACTTCACCAGTAGCGGGATATTCCTGCATATAGTCCATCAGGAAGTTGGCCGCCCCCTTCATCACGTCGAAGTACTTCCTCAGGAACTGCTTGTCACCTGTATAGAGATAGTGTTGCCACAGATGCGTGGTGAGCCATGCGCCGCCTGTGGGGAACATGCCCCATGTGGTACCGTCAATAGGACCAGCAACACGCCATAGATCGGTATTGTGGTGTGCCACCCATCCATCGCATCCATACATGGTACGGGCTGTCTCGGCTCCCGTCTCGCTCAGGTCGCGAATCATACTGAACAGTGGCTCTTGTGTCTCAGCCAGATTACCCACCAAGGCAGGCCAGTAGTTCATCTCTGCATTGATGTTGATGGTGTATTTGGAATCCCACGGCGCCATCCGCTTGTCGTTCCATACGCCTTGCAGATTAGCTGGTTGTCCGCCTGGCTGTGAAGAGGAAATGAGCAGGTAACGCCCATATTGGAACATCAGTGCCACCATGTCCATATCATCACTTCCTGCGAAGTTTGCCAACCGCTTGTCGGTAGGTAGCTGCGAACCATTGCCTGTACCCAACTCCAGACTTACGCGGTTATACTGTTCCTGGTATTTCTCAAGGTGACGATTCAGCAGCTGATCATACGACATCCCCTTGATACCGTCCAATGTCTGGTTGATCTTCTGTATGGGATTACCGCTCACATCGTGGTAGTTCACGAAGGTGGTGGCAGCAGTGATATAGATGGTGGCGGTAGTGGCATTGGTAACGCCCAGCTTCTGGGAGAGATGTGCGATTTCACCATCACTCTCCACCTTGATGCGACATTCAGCTTTCAATCCGGCCTTGATGCCCTCATGATCCTCGCCATCGATAACGGCAGCCAGTTCGTTTACCTTCACATTCTGGCGTTCAAGTAAATTCGTTACCTGTGATTTCAGTTGCGAGTCGAAGTTCACGTTGAATTTCAGAGCCCCCTTCTTGCTTGCCTTGATACGAACGATGATCACATTATCAGCCTGCGAAGCAAAGACGGTACGTTCATATTTCACGCCGTCAACCTCATAGGTGGTGGTATTCAGGGCATTGGCCAGGTTCAGTTCTCTGCGGTAGTTCGTGGGCTCAGCCTCGCTTGGGTATTCGAAGGCGAGTTTCACGTTGCCTAAAGGCAGGTAACGCATACCGTGCGGACCCTTGAAGAAGTACTTGTCGATGAGGGCATGAGCCTCTTCCTCCTTCCCGTCGAAGATCAGTTGGCGCACCTCCTGCAGGTGTTCCTTCGCCTCAGGACTGTTGTTGTTATGGGGCGAGCCGCTCCAGAAGGTCTCCTCATTGAGTTGAATCTCTTCCGTATCGGTTTTACCATAGATCATGGCACCCAGATGGGAGTTTCCGATAGGCAGCGCCTCCAACCAGTCGGTTGCTGCACGGTCATACCACAGTTTCTTCTCCGCCGCCTGAGCAGTCATCGCCATCAGCAGCATCAATACGATTGTTGCTTTTCTCATTTTTATCTTCGTGATTGTTGATACGTATTATTTAGCGGCAAAGATAATGAAAAAACCGCATCTTCCCTAAAAATTTTCTAATTATTCCAAAATACGGCACTTTTTTGTGGAAACATCCTTGCTTGTTCGCATTTAATTCGTACTTTTGCATCAAATTATTAAACAATTTATAGGAGAAATGAAAAGAACAGGATTTGTTATTACAATATGCTGCACCCTGATGGTTATTGCCACAATGGGCACCACTGCTATTGCCGGAAAGACACAATCATCAGTCATGACAAAGAAAGCCGATGGCACATATGTCGTGAACACAACCACTCTGGCCAGCGACGTCAAGGGCTATCGCAGTACCACGCCGCTTAATATCTACATCAAGAACGGCAAGGTAGAGAAGGTGGAAGCACTGAAGAACCAGGAAACCCCCAAATACTTCGCTCAGGTAAAGAACGCCATTCTTTCCAAGTGGAACGGTCAGAAGGTTGCCAAGGCCGCGAAAATGAAGGTTGATGGTGTTACCGGTGCTACCATGTCGAGCGATGCCGTGAAGGAAAACGTGAAGCGCGGACTGGAGTATTACCAGAAGAACAAGTAAGTTGTTACTGTTTCGGGTTTGGGTTCTCTCTCTTTAAGTACTCATACCCGATGCGGCAACGCAGACAATCCTTTTTATCACAGTACTCTTTTTTGAGCTGGATCAGTGCCTGACTATCCCCTGCAGTCATTACATCCAGTCCACAAGCCTGCCACATCCTTGTAATGTGGTTATTCTCCGCTTTCAGCTGTTCCAGGAAGTCGAAAGCACGGTCGCATAACACTTCCTTCATGTGGTATCTGCCGTAGGCGAATAACACCGGAATGGCTGTATTGATCATTAACAGGTTCAAGGATGAGGCTGACAGATTCTTCTCTGTTCGACAGCTGGTGCTACCGAAGGTGTAATGTGTTTCCCAATAAGGTGTAACACTGGTGGTAAGACAATCCCGCAGTTGTTCAATGTTCTCGCAGGCTATCAGCTGACTGAGGCCTGCTCTTCGTTCATAATACAGGGTGGCCAGTTGAGCGATACGGATATGCGGGAAGTTCTGCGGTCGGAGTCGCAGGAATTTCCAAACTGAACCACTCATTGGCGTAAGTTGGAACTTATGCTGCAGATACAGATATTCATTTCGTAGTTTGGCGAAATACCCTTCCTGCAAAGCCTCCTGCTGGTAGCGCTCGGGAATCATATCCAGTTCAAGTAATCCAGCCTGTCCCATGAAGATAGCCTCAATCTGAAACAAATCATCACGATGGTGAGCCACGGCCATCAGTGGAATACTCTTCGACCACAGTTCGAAGGCATCGCCATTCACGCCGAACCCAAAATTCCTTGCCAGCGTCATGAAATAACCATTCTCCCACGAGTCGCCACATTGTCTTACCCGCTCTCGTATAGCCTCTGTCTTCTGTTCCAGTCGCTCTGTCTGCAAGGCACTCATCCAAGAATGCACCATCAGACGCGTCAACCCGGGAATAATCCGGTAGCAAGGCGGATACTGGTCTTCTGCCAACAGTTCCCTATAGTGTTCCTTCACTTCCGAAGGCACCTCGAACTGCATCTGCGGAATATACTGCCCGTCTGCAGTCTGCACATCCGTATCAATAACCTCTGCCACATGAAGAATCACATTGTTATACCCCTTGTCGTGATGGTGGCCATGAGCATACCAGTCGGTTGATTTCTCATGTATTTCCACATTGCCCACCCAGAGTGTACCATTGATGCGCACTTTGGCATTGAAGAAGTCAGGACCTGCATGACGGTTATGCAGACCAGGATCTATCACCTCCACCGCATGTCCGTCGGTGGTGGTTAATTCCCTCAGCGGGAGCATTTTATGTTTCCAGCAATAGTGAAGTAAGATTTCCATAATACTACGGTGTTCGTTAACAACCATGCAAAGCTACGAAAAACGGATGAAATGGACAAAAAATAACAAGAAAATTTGCGCAAATCGTAAAAAAACAGTACCTTTGACGTTGCATAACGACACTTGATAACTATTAACAGATGAGAAAAGGGTTTACAATTATATTGTTTCTTCTCTTTTGTGGCATGACAATTCCTTTACATGCTGCAGAGGAAACCTTGCATTTCGACTACATAGACACCAAGGGACAAGGGGTGTTCTGTGTGTTTCGCGATGCAGATAACATCGTTTGGCTGGGAACTGCCAACGGACTGATTACTTATGCACAGCTTGAGGGACGTGTACCGTTTAGCTACGACCGTCATCCGCAACTGAGTGATATTATCCGGAAAATCGATCAGGACAACCTTGGGCGGTTGTGGTTGGAAACGCAATCGATGGATATCTTGGTTTATTCGCCACGTACCAACGAGCTGATATCTGCTCCTAACGACTACCTAAAGCAGTTCGGTATATATGTTGACGGCTATTTTGCACATAAAGCCGACGAACAAGGGCGTGTGTGGATAGGATATAATAATAAGGTGTATATGCGCGATTTCAAGGAAGGACACACCTTATTATATATATTACCGAAGTCGGCTGGGGACATCATGGAGATTGAAACGAACGAGCATGAGGCTCTGGTGGTGACCACCAAGTATATCTACTCGGTGTCTTTCGCACAGAAAAAGGTGAGCAAGGTTGCTCAGGTTCCCGAACCCTCTTATTACAACAGTACGTTTGTGAGTCGTGACGGCTCGGGAAGCGTGTTCTTCTCCAACAGTCTGCATTGTTTCCGCTATGACCGAGGCAAAAAGCAGTGGAGGACGCTCGACGAGGTGCCTTCGATGATTGTTGACATTGATAAGATGCCTAACGGGCATGTGCTGGTGGGAACATCGAACGACGGTATCTATGAATATGAGAAGAACGGTGAAATGATCAAGCACCTGAATGCCACAACCGGTAAGCAGGACGACTTGCATAATAGTCATATACAACATATCTATCTCGACAAGAAGAAAGACTTGGTGATTATTACTTACCATAAGATGGGCATGGCGCTGTATAGTCATCAGGAGAACAGTTACCGGATGTACCATGTGGCTGTTCCTGCTACACAATATATGTATGAGGATGTGATAGCTCTGGCTGATGCCGGCGACAACACATTCTGGCTGGGCACCGAGGATAACGGTATCTACCATGTGAGCGCTGATGCCACACACGAGATATTAGAGAACCGCTATCCGGGAACAGCAGCCACGATGGTGTACCAGGACTCGAGGGGAAGGGTATGGACCGGCTTGTATGGCAAGGGCCTGTATGCGAGCGACGGCAGGGTGTTCTTCCCTGGTATGTCGCCTTTCTCGATGGTGGAGGATAACCAGGGACGGTTGTTTGTATCGTTACTCGGACAAGGCTTGTGGATGGTTGACCCGGTAACGGGAAATACCGCATCGGTGTACGAGGGGGCTATCTGGATGATGCAGCTGGCTTATTACAAAGGTAAGGTGTATGGCATTTCAGGACAGTATCTGATGGCTATCGACACTCGTACACTGAAGATGGAACCGGTGCCGATGGAACTCTTCGGAGAGAACCCAAGTATCGCTGCGGGAGCGAAGACGCTGACCATCGATCACCGCGGTTGGCTGTGGATGGTGAGTCATAGGAACCATTCAGAGGTGCATATCTACGATATCCATAACAAGAAGGCCTATCGGGTGGACCAACTGGCACGATATGGCATCAACGGAATCGCTGAAGACAATAATGGCGATGTGTGGTGTACTACCGATTTAGGTATGGTGCGCGTGATTGTGGTGAATGAGGCCACTCCTTCGTTCCAGCTGTATTGTTACCGCGGAGGCTACTACGGAACGATTCCTTACTATAACGCCAAGGCGCTGATCAAACTCAAAGACGGAAGGTTGCTTTCAGGTGCCAGCGAGGGCTATTTCCTGATAGACACCAACCAACTGCCGGAATTGCTGAAGAAGACCAGTACCAAGGAGAGTCCGCTGATCACCTCGCTGAGAATCAATGACCAGGAGGTGCTTCCTGCTGATCCCTCGCGCATGCTTTCTTTCCATAGTGATATTATCTACGTGAAGGACCTGGAGCTCGATTTCAACGAGAATAACATCATGCTCGAGTGTCGTCCACGTGGTTTCCAGCAGGTGGTGAGCAGCTTGTATTACTACCAGTTGGAAGGACAGTCAGACCAGTGGATACCGATGGATAACTACATCGTACGCCTGTCGAACCTCTCGCCAGGAAGATATAAGCTGAAGGTGCGCCGACAGGTGTATAAGGAGGATGAGTGGGAGGAATACGACATGCTGTCGATACATGTAAGACAGCCGTTCTGGAACTCTTGGTGGGCATGGCTGTGCTATCTGGGTATTATCGTTGCTTCCCTGATTACCTTCCTGAACTTCTTCCGCCGTCGCCAGAGGTATCAGAAGAAACTGCGCGACATGAAGATGGAGGCGCAGCGCGAACAGGAGATGAACGACATGAAGGTGCGGTTCTTCACGAATGTGAGTCACGACCTGCGTACGCCGCTCACCTTGATTATGACGCCTGTGGAGGAACTGTTGAACCAAGAGCAGCCGGAGCCTACGAAGAAGGTGCTCGAGGTGGTGAACAGAAACGCGCATCAACTGTTCTCGCTGGTGAACCAGATTCTCGACTTCCAGCGATTGGGTAGCTCGAATGATGTGCTGTCGTTGGATACAACCGACTTGGTGGCACTCATCAAGAACGAGTGTGAGTCGTACCAGCTGATGGCCCAGCAACGTAAGATGCAGTTCATGGTGAACAGCTCTGTTGATGAACTGCCGATGCTGGTGGATGCGGATAAGATAAGTAAGGTGATCAATAACCTGCTGTCGAACTCGTTTAAGTACACTCCCGACGGAGGTGCTATCGAGGTGGATATTGCCGAAGGTGCCGATGGAATGGTGCAGATCAAGGTGATTGATAACGGACAGGGTATTCCTAAGGAGAACCGCGACCGACTATTCGAGCGTTATTATATGTCGAAGAGGGGTGCCACGAACACGGGCAGCAGCGGCTTAGGACTGAATATCGTGAAGCATTATGTGGAACTGCATGGTGGAACGGTGAAGGCTGGCGATAATGAGCCGAGCGGGGCTGTGTTTACCATTTTGCTTCCAGAGACGCAAAAGACTGCCGTTACAGAGCCTGAAGAGAAACCTCAGGAGCAGAAGACTGATGAAAAGAAGAATCTGCTGATTGTGGAGGACAATGCCGACATGCTGTCGTATATGACCAGTGTGTTGTCGGCCGACTATACCATCTTCCAGGCCACAGAGGGCGGTCAGGCGTTAGAGATTATGCGGAACACGGATATCGACTTGGTGATAAGCGACGTGATGATGGAGGGCATGGATGGTTTGCAGCTTACACGAACCATCAAGAGCGATGTGAACATCAGTCATGTACCTATCATTCTTCTCTCCGCTAAGGCCTTGGCAGAAGACGAGCTAATGGGCTTGCAGTTAGGTGCCAGCGACTATATCACGAAGCCGTTTAACTTTGAGGTGTTGCGCTTGAGAATCCGTCAGCAGCTTGAGCAAGGGGTGGAGAAACGCAAGAAATTCCGTCTGAACCCGGAAATAGAGCCATCGGAGATTACTATCACTACTGTTGACGAGCAGCTGTTGCAAAAGGCTATCGAGGCGGTGAGCAAGAATATGGAAAACCCCGATTTCAACGTCGATCAGCTCGCCAACGAATTAGGTATGCATAGAACAGGTTTGAACCGCAAACTGCAGGCTATCACCGGTCAGACGCCGCTGGTATTCATCCGCACACTGCGTTTGCGCCGTGCTCACCAGATTCTTATGGCCGATCCGGCAAAGCTGGTGTCGCAGGTGGCTTACGAGGTGGGCTTCAACAGTCCCAAGATCTTCTCCAAGTATTTCAAGGAGGAGTATGGCTGCTATCCGAGTGAACTCGAACATGCATCCACATCCGAAGAAAAGGATTCATGAGGTAGATTGAGCCAAAGAAGGTCACACAGATCTTTACCATCTCACAGATTTACTATTTCCCGCAGATATGTTATACCACACACTCTTTTTAATTGTCCCGCAGAAATCGCAGAAATCGCAGAAATAACTTCGCCTGCCTTGCAGATAGTCAACTTGACATTATATAGGCTAATTAAAATTTCTGCGATTTCTGCGATTTCTGCGGGACAAAAAAATCATTATCTGCGGGAAATCAAGGTTGTTTTTGCTCGCGTTTTTCCCGTTTTTCCGATCTTTTTCTGCATTTTCCGTTATGAAATTTGTGTACGGAAACAACAAATAATACACCTAAAATTAACGTGTGATGTGCTTCATTTGTAGAAAATAGGGTATTCATTTGTAGAATGTAGGGTTTTTGTAGGCTTTTTTTGCGCCCATTATTTGGAAGTTTCAAAAACAAATTCTACATTTGCACCCGATTTTCTAACAGCTACTACCCCTCGGGGTGTGTGCGCTAACATATTATCAACTATTCGCTCATTTTTATAATAGAGCAAAACTTTTATAAACTATTTACTCGTACTGAGTACTAAAACTTATTATCAACTGAGATGCAAAAGTATTTACTACTATTGTTGATGTGCCTTGTTGGGATAACTGAGGCACAAGCTGGAATCAAGTATGAGAAGATTGCTTCAGGATCTTACGTTCTGACATTTAGCAGTTCTTCTGATGCCACCTACAGCTGGAGCTCGTTGCCTTCAGACGTTAAGAATGCAACCTCTGTGACGATTGTATCTGAAGGAAGTTACAAATTAAGCGATTCTGATGTGTATCAAATCACAGGAGATCGTTCTAATTCGCCATTTTTCACACAGCTAAAGACGTTAGATATGGCAGATGCTCAACTGAAAAACTATAGCAGTCTGGCGTTTATGGCACTCGATAAACTGAAATCTCTCGAAACATATGTGTTTCCAAGGAACATAGATAAAATACCGCGCCTTGATAACGATAAGGGAATGTTCATGGATAACACGCATATTAAGACTGTTTACATGCTTGAGAAGGACGAGACAGGTCTTTCTAATTATATAGAGATTCCTGATAAGACTTTCATGAATGCAAAGAATCTTACTACTGTAAGAATACCTGAAGGTGTTAAAAGAATCGGTGTGAGTGCGTTTGCAGGCGATACCAATGATAAGGCGCCTTCATTTGAGGCCATACACTTTCCTAACACATTGGAGAGAATTGAGGAGAATGCATTTGCCTATAACCCCTCATTAACTTCGGTAACCATTCCTGCTAATGTTACTTATATTGGTAAAAGTGCGTTCCAGTACAATAAAAGCATGACTGATGTGTATGTGCTGGGTGATAACGTTAAAATCCAGGATGGCGCATTCAATGAGGAAGAGACCTACAACTTCAATTGTAATAAAACAGGAACTGTAGTTCCCAAGGATTGGAAAAGTACATCACATATTAACAATGCGACGCCATCTCCTCTTCAACTGCACATTCCAAACAATGATGTGGCAAAGCAGAGATACATGAATCCCTATCTGAGAGCACTCAACGATTCCAGAATTAAGGATGAATGGTTGAATAGTACGTATGCTTTTGAATCAAACTATGGCACGATTCAGAGTATTTTAAGAGAGTATGAAGGTGTTGACCCTAACCAGATGGAATTCTTCAAACCAGTCAATGGTGATGTGAAGTATGTAAAGATGGCTGATGGATGTAGGTATTTCCGTAATGGTAATGGTAAGTTTGCCGCAGGTTATGGTAGTAGCGGTAAACCTGAATATGGAGCCTGCGGTGATTATGCTGGTTGGCGCAACTTTATGCTTGCAGCAGCTGATCTTGAGAAAAAGATTTGGAACGAGGGTCGTTTGGTTGAGAGCCGCTGGTACTCAGCTGTGTTCCCCTTCGATATGACCTACAATCAGGTAATCACAACTTATGGTGTAGGCACAGATGTGCGTGAGTTCTCTTATGTAAATCAGCATGAAAATGCTGATGGCCAGATAATCCGTACAGTGACCTTCCTGAAGGAGCCTACGGTTAAGGACAAGAAGAAAGATGTTTATGTCAAGACAGGAAGACCTTATATGATTCATCCGGGAGTTCGTAGTGTGCCCGTTACTACAACCAAATCAGGTAGCGAGCCAATTTATCGTACCATTGCTGGTGTGGATGTAACTGCTGCCAATGGTGAGATTGCAAGCGGAGCGAACTTGGAAACTGTAGAGGGTGACCTGGTGAATGGAAATCTCAGAGGTTCGGAGCCTAAACCCATTGAGAAGAAGGCTTATACCTTCAGAGGAACTTACAAGCTGACAGATATTCCTGCCAATACATTCTTCTTGGGTATCAAGAAAGGTGATGTTTCTACACTCGGCTTCTATATTACAAGAGTAGAGCTGAAGGATAAATGGACTGCCTTCACGTCCGTCGTGAGAAAGACAGATGAAAGTTCCAACTCTTATGCAAAGCCCATGGATCTTGGCTTTACAGATATCATTGAAGACGACTTCGGCATTACCACAGCTGTTGAGAGTGCTGCCGTAAACGAGAGCAGTAAGAATAATGGCGTGGTATACAACCTGAGCGGACAGGCTGTTCGTGAGAACAATGCTTCCCTGGAAGGTTTGTCGAAAGGCGTGTATGTTGTGAATGGTAAAAAGATTGTAGTACGTTAATTGAGAGAATAAAAGAAATGAAAAAGATATATGTAAGACCGGTTTCAGAGATCTATGATGCTGAGACGGTCGAGGTGATTTGTGGTGCAAGCAAAGTAGATCCGCAAGGTCTCGTTGGCGGCAATGCCAGTAAGTTTGGAACCGAGGATCCTAACCAAAATAACGGTGACCCGAATTTCAATGGTTACATTGATGATCCTAACGAGGATATCGAAGTAACAGCCAAAGAGAATAATCTCTGGGGTGACTGGTAAAGAAATAACTCAAATTTATATATTGCGAATAGGGTAAATTATTAAATTTAATGTTTTTGTTAATTATGTTTTATGTAATAGACTGAAATTTTAATAGAAGTAAATAGCTTTTCAATACTTGAGTTAATTGTGAGTCGGGGTCTGTCGGGATGACAGGCTCCGTTTTTTTGTCAAAAACGCAACTTTGTAACTTTGCAACATTGTAACATTAAGGTGGTAGAAAAGGTGCAAAATAATATATTATATTATATATATAATATATATATTATATATTAATATAAAATTATTATACTTATAAGCATGAGATTTCTCCACACAAATTCCAACAATTTATAAGCGACTTCATGTTGGAACATTGTTGGAACAAGCTTAATGTTACAATGTTGCAATGTTACAAAGTTACAAAATGTGTCAACCTATATCAGTATAGGATAGGGTAGCTGTTCTGTACTCTACTATAAACTATGGCACTTTCTTCTCCAAACTATGGCAGTTTCCGGCGTAAACTGTGGCAGTTTCTCCCTTTCTTCTCTACGAATTAGACAAATTAGACAAATTCTCTTGCGGGTTACCTCACACAGAACTCACAGAACTCACAGAAATTTTATCTTGGTGGATAACGTGAATACAATCCGCATGGCTGGCGAAGCCTTTCTGTGATTTCTGTGATTTCTGTGTGAAAAAAATCTTCTGTGTGAAAAACTATCTCTTTCTGAGGGGCATAAAACTTCACACAGATCTTAACCATCTCGCTGATTCTTAAGAAAATCCTCACGTTGGATGCATGAAAACCGAGCTATGCTTTTGTCGATGTAAAGGTGATGTTGTGGTTATGAATTGTTGTAAATAGGGTGCTTATTTGAATAAAATGTGATTTTTGGTTAGATTTTACCGAAATTTATTTGGTGATTTAGAAAACTTGTTGTACTTTTGCGCCGATTTTCGCACAAACTGAAAAATGCGTTGTGTACGCAAACGGACTTCTCAAGTATCGACTTCCACATTATTTAATATAATAGGGAGCCTCAAGTAAAGAAATCCAAGTTGAAAAGAAAGACGGAGTTAAATCCATTCTATTCGTAAAGGCAAAAGGCCATATCTAGAAAAGTTACACGAAAGTGAACTTGCAAAGCAAAAAGAGTTAGGTAAATTAGAATATCAATAAACTTATAATAACATAAAACATTAAAGAATCATGAAAAGGCTATTTCTTTTAATCGCCGTATGTATGATCGGAATGGTGCTGCCGCAGGGAATGTGGGCAGGCGTAACTATTGACACGTCTACACCAGGAAAAGTAATCGTAACGTCGGAAAATGCTGGCGATTTCGCTACTTATCTGAATAATGCAACTACAGATCAGCTTAATTCACTGAAGGTTGATGAAATTGTTTTTGTTGGTAAATTCAATGCATCTGATCTCAGCACTTTACAAAGTAAAAATTGTGCTACTCAGAAGAAGGTAGATATGGCTGAGGCCAAGTTTATCAAGAGTACCACATCTTCTGCTGAATATAGTTTGTATAAAACGACGACTGCCAGGGACAATTCTCAAGCGAGTGAAGGTAGCCTTTGTGTAGTTAATGGAACTCTGTGGAAAAAAGAACGTCAGAATCCACCGGTTGTTTCTTGGGTTCCAGCAACAGAGGATGACTACAATTCAGCAGCTCCAGGTTGCTTTCAAAATGCTGATGGATGGTTTGATGATACTAATAAAGAATCTCATAATGGTGAAGTTGGGGATGGATGGTATTACAAAGTGCCAATTTCAGGAACAGGCGCCCCATACGTTTACTATAAAGTAGAGAAAACAACTACACTAGGATGGAACCAATTGAATTATAATGATGGTGATAAAAAAAATAGTGTAACGTTGTTTGCCGATGAGGATGAGATGAATGCAGACACCTCTGCACCAGACTACTCAGAAGCTATAGTAGGAGGTACTGTCTATAAATATACAAATGGTTCATGGCAACCAGTTTCGAGTGGCGATGGCGAATACGACTACACCCAGATGAAGTTTGACTACTGGGGGAATAATGTTGAAGAGATTATTACCTCTAATTACGCAACAGGTGCGATGGCAGGTCAGTTGTGTAGTGATTGTTCCAATTTGAAGACTCTTACCTTGAGTGCCGGAGATTTTACTGGTTCAAAATTAGGAAACAATATTACTCATCTTGAAACGGTAAATATCCAGAATCAAGTAACAGCGTTGGGTAGTGGTATGTTTAATCAAGCTGGAAAAGAAGGGACTGGAAATGATGCAACACAACACCTTACAACTGTTACTTTCCAAGATGGATGCCGGATACAGACTTTACCTAATTCTGTTTTTAAAGATACGGGTATCAGGAATCTATCTGTTCCATCCAGCGTAGAACTGATAGAAGCAGAAGCATTTTCTTCATGCCAGAATTTGGAAGTAGTAACTTTTGTTGACACGAATCCTAAGCCTTTGGTCATCAAAAGTACTGCTTTTCAGCAGAGCGATCATATCAAGCATATATATTTAAACGTGGATCCTTCTGATCGTCTGTTGATTTGTGAGTATAATGCTTTCGACTTCCATTCTATGGAAGGACAAACTGCAGAGGGTAGCGAAATGGCAACACTCCACTTCGCAGAGGAGAATTTTGACTATTACGCCGGTGAATGGAAGAAGGGAATGGCTTTCAAACAGGCAGACCTTAATTCTTTCAAGGATGGTATTGAAATCAAGGATGATCAAGGAAACGTAATCTATGCAAAGCCTAATACACAGGATCCAGGTTCATGGGGTCAATATGGTTTCGGTGCAATAGAGTCGTATGGAGAAGGTAATGTTGATGGCTATTATCATGATCCTAATGGTGGTAATACTAAATATGCTCCTGCTAACGGCTGGCAGCAGTTTGCCAAGATAGAATCTAAGCGTGAGATAGAGATTACCGGTAATGTGTATATGACCTATAGTACAGCTACTCCTTACAGTCTGCCTAAAGGTATCGTAGCTTTCCGAGTAACGGATTATAAGTATGCTGTAAAGAATGCTAAAGGATATGACACAAACGGTACACTGATTTTGAAGGCAATAGATCAGGTTCCTACAGAAACGGGAATGCTGTTGATTTCTACTAGTGATTATGTGATAAAGACAAGTGATGTTAACGCAAATCCTAACGTTCAGTCGGTGTTCTATTTTGGAGATCCTGATGGAGAACCTGATAAATATCATTATACTATGGGTAAAGCAGGAGATGCCACATCTAATTACCTTGCTCCCGCAGTGCACGGAATTGCTGTTGGTCCTGTAAGCCAAGATAACCCCGATGCTGAAACAGGTGCAATTAATGTTAACGGCCGTCCGTTCACGCATCGTAATTTCGCCATGCACAAGACATCTCACCAATTCGTACGTTTAACACATTGTACGATGCCTGATAACAGAGCATTCCTGAGTTTGCCAATTACGAAATTCGACAATCCCGATGAGGGACCAGAGGAGGGGCCGACACCAACTCAGACTTTGGCAGGTAAAGACATTTCTTTATATGATGGCTATGATCCATACACAACTGAAGCAGGGGCAAAAGCTTCTCTTGTTTTCGACTACGATGTTGAGAAATATGGTATGATTTGGCCATTGATAAAAGACAATAATCTAGGTATTACCACAGGAATCAAGAATGTGAATGTAGAGACTGTTCAGGAGGGTATCTATACTCTTCAGGGTGTGAAAGTTTCTGCACCCTCTACCAAGGGTATATATATCGTGAATGGAAAGAAAGTTATTATTAAGTAAGAAGGAGAGGATAGCAGGAATGAAAAAGTTATATGTAAAACCGGTTGTTGAGCAGTATATTACAAATACTGAGAGTTTGCTGAACACAGACTCTACAGGACATATCACTCCTGAAGAAATCGGTGCCAAGGAAAACAACTTGATCTTCGACGAAGAAGTGTTTGGCGATACATGGGGTGAAGATACCAACAACCTTTGGGGCGACGAAGAATAAAAAGGCAATATGAAAATTTGAGAGACAGACAAAAGGGGGCTACATGCCCCCTTCACTGTTTTATACACTTTTTCAAGCGACTTTTTATGGAAACCATACACTTTTTCAAGCGACTTTCTGGCGCAAAAATAAGGTTTTTCATCGAATCACCAAACAATTACGATAAAATCATAAGTAATTACATAATCCTCCGCCATTTTAGTGTAATCACATGATTACCAGAAGATTCGTGGCGGAGGATTCTTTTATCCCCATCTAAGCGATAACAAACCTAATTCCTACAAGGCTTATAACGCTCTTCAACCAGGCTGATAAGTGGGTCTAACCAGGCTGATAAGTAGGTGTAACTAGGCTGATAAGTGGGTCTAACAAGGCCACTCAAATTTCTCCGCCAACAATCTGCTGGCCATCAGTTCATTAGACGTATTAGCGGAGCATTTTTTATTCTGCAATATTACAAATCCTCACAAAATCCCCTTTTGCTTCTTTGTGCCTGGCAATAACAACGGAGAAATGCGTGGAGGCTACAACAAACAAAAAATAAAGGACCTGTCTCACGACAAATCCCTTATAGTCATATACCATTATTTACACTTGAATAGTTGTTCATTAACCAAATATTTGCATAACACACATTTGTAATTACTAACAAATATCCCAACTAAACTTGGTTAACTATTATCTCTTCTTCCCTCACGGGAGTATGCTGTTATTATCTTTTTATCTTTTCTATGCAAATATATATCATTTTTTTGTTCCCGCAATAGCTAAAAGACTTATTTTTAGGCAGTTCTACAAAATCCAACCTTTTTTGCTACATTTTATACCCCAACCCCGCGGGGTTGGGGAGGAGGAAGGACGAAGGAGGAGGGAGGAAGGAGAATACTTTTTAGTTTCGGGGGTACGGGGGCGCGGAGGCGCGGGGGTACGAGAATACCTCAGGGATATAGTATTCATATACAGTATACATGATCAAACCACTTGTACTTAAAGCATATCTCGCGCCACCGTGCCACCGCGCCACCGCGCCACCGAATCCGAAGCATACCTCCTTCCTCCTTCGTCCCTCCTCCTTCGTCCCTCCTCCTTCCTCCTTGATCTTCCTTCCTCCCTCTAAAATTGTTAAAAAACAATGTATTATTTTGTCATGTGCTTGAATTACACTACTTTTGCAAAACATAATCAGAAAAAGGAAATGAAAATAGCATTAATCGGCTACGGAAAGATGGGAAAGATGATCGAGGAGATCGCCAAAAGCCGTGGCCATGAAATTGTGAGTATCATTGATATCGACAACCAGGAGGACTTTGAGAGCGAGGCCTTCGCTTCAGCTGATGTGGCCATTGAGTTTACCGCTCCGCAGGCTGCATATGGCAACTACCTGAAGGCTTTTGCCAAGGGTGTGAAGGTGGTATCGGGTTCTACCGGTTGGATGAAGGAACATGGTGATGACGTGAAGCGGATGTGTACGGAAGAGGGTAATACGCTGTTCTGGGCCTCTAACTTCTCGGTGGGCGTGGCCATCTTCTCGGCCGTGAACCGCTATCTGGCTAAGATCATGAACCAGTTCCCACAGTATGATGTGAAGATGGAAGAGGTGCACCATGTACACAAGCTGGATCATCCCAGTGGAACAGCCATCACACTGGCTGAGCAGATCATCGAGAATCTTGACCGCAAGAACGATTGGTGTGTGGATAAGGTGGTAAATCCTGATGGTTCTGTAAGCAGTTGCGGTAAAGTAGAGGCCAACCAGCTTCCCATCACCAGCATTCGCGAAGGAGAGGTGCCGGGCATTCATTCCATCAGCTATAACAGCGAGGAGGATTTGATTACCATCACTCATGATGCGCATTCACGCCGTGGTTTCGCCTTAGGCGCGGTGCTGGCAGCTGAATATACGCAGAACCATCAGGGACTGCTTACCATATCAGATATGTTTCCGTTCTAAATAATTTGTGGATTGTGGAGTGAGGAATATGGAATGAGAATAGTACAAGCGAATAATGCTAATCTCTTGCTTCTTGCTTCTCACTTCTCTCCTCTAAAAATAAATAAACAATGATTGACAAGACAAAGAAGAAGCTGAATCCGAAGGTGCAATGGGCCAAGTTCATTGTCGTATTGGTGTTGTTCTTGCTGTTCCTCTACTGGGTGAAGAGCTGGTGGGGACTGCTGGCCGTGCCGTTCATCTTTGATATCTATATCACCAAGAAGATCAAGTGGCAGTGGTGGAAAGAGAGTGAAGGACCGGTGAAGTTCGTCATGTCGTGGGTGGATGCATTGGTGTTCGCCCTCGTGGCCGTGTATTTCATCAATCAGTTCTTCTTCCAGAACTACGTAATCCCTTCTTCTTCATTGGAGAAATCATTGCTCACGGGCGATTACCTCTTCGTATCAAAGGTGTCATATGGTCCGCGCATCCCGCAGACTCCGCTTACCATGCCTCTTACCCAGCATACGCTGCCGGTGATTGAGTGCAAGAGCTATATCGAATGGCCCCATTGGGAATACAGAAGAATAAAGGGCTTGGGTAACGTGAAGCTGAACGATATCGTGGTGTTCAACTATCCCGCCGGTGATACCATCTGTACGGAACAGCCTTATCAGACCGAGTATTACCGCTTGGCCTACGACTACGGACAGATGCTCTATACCGAGAAATATGGTAATCCGGATTTCTCAGCCATGTCGGATACGTTGATATACGACCTGTATCAGAAGGTGTACGCCATGGGTAGTGCTTATCTGCGCGAAAACGGTCAGGGCTTGAAGATGGGAACCATCTCCACTCGTCCTACCGACCGCCGCGAGAACTATGTAAAGCGCTGCGTGGGTCTGCCCGGACAAACACTTCAGATCAAGGATCATATCGTATATCTCGACGGAAAGGCCAATAAGGAACCGGATAATGTGCAGTATTCTTATTATGTGAAGCTGAAGCAGTCGATTCCCGAAGAGGTGATGCAGGAATACGGTATCAGCACCGAACAGCTGCGCGATTTGAACCAGCTTGGCACCATGCCGCTGACGGCCGCTGCCAAGAAGGGCTTGGAAAGCAGGACGGATATCGTGGAGAGCATCCGACTGAATACCGATGCACCTGCCGGCGAGGTATATCCCAGGAATGGAAATACAGGCTGGACACGAGATAACTACGGTCCGGTATGGATTCCTGCTAAGGGCAAGAGCATCAAGCTGAACATGAAGAACATTGCTGTATATGAGCGCCCCATCCGTGCTTACGAGGGTAATGAGCTGAAGGTGGAGAACGGTAAGATCTTCATCAACGGTAAGGAAACGGATGAATACACGTTTAAGCTCGACTACTACTGGATGATGGGTGATAACCGTCATAACTCAGCCGACTCGCGTTATTGGGGATTCGTGCCCGAGGACCATATCGTGGGCAAGCCTATCTTTGTGTGGTGGAGCAGCGATCCCGATCGCGGTGGGTTCAGTGGCGTTCGATGGAACCGACTGTTTAAGTGGGTGGATAAGATAAAGTAAATTCCGAGGAAGGACGAAGGAGGAGGGAGGAAGGAGAATAGCACTGAGATACTGTAGTCATATACAAAGTCACTTGTTCTTGAAACATTTCTCCTTCCTCCCTCCTCCTTCCTCCCTCCTCGAAAAAATAAAGATGGTTACAGCTTTATTATCAACAACCTATTTCGGACCTGTTCAGTGGTATCAGAAACTGAACAGGTTCGATACTATATATATAGAAAGGTGTGAGAGCTTCGTCAAGCAGACCTACCGCAACCGATGCGTGATTGCCACCACCAACGGACTGCAGACGCTGAGTATTCCGGTGGAGCATACGCAGGAGAAAGGGGAGGGCTGCTCACGACTGATTACCGATATACGCATCAGTAACCATGGCAACTGGCGGCATCTGCACTGGAACGCCTTGATGAGCGCCTATGGCGACAGTCCTTTCTTTGATTACTATGTGGACGACCTGAAGCCGTTCTTTGAGGATCGCTGGGAGAACCTCTTTGATTTCAACATGGCCATCACCCATAAGATGTGCGAACTGCTAGATATCCACCCTAATATCCAGTTCACCGAGAATTATATTCCTTCGAGGAAGGAGGAAGGAGGAAGGAGGAAGGAGAATAGTTTTGATTCTCCAATTTTCAATTCTCAATTTTCAATTCTCAATTTCAGAGACGTCATCCGCCCCAAAAACCCCATCCCTGATGAGACATTCACCCCTCAAACCTATTATCAGGTGTATCAAAAGAAGTGGGGATTTCAACCCAATTTGAGCATTCTCGACCTACTTTTCAACATGGGAAACGAAAGTATTCTTTATCTATAATCACGATGAAATCGAAGGTATGGTGGCATTTTTGATACAGAATTATGCGCATATTTCTACATTTGTATCATAAATGAAATATTTGATAAAGTTTTCGTTACAAACTGAAACACTCATTAATAATTAATGATGTAATTTTGCAGACGAATCATGAACACTTAGCAAATAATAATAATACTAATTAATCTTTAAATTTCACATGATGAACTTTAAATCGTTACAAAAGCCGTTAGTATTACTATTCTTGCTCTGTTTGCTTCCAATGGGAGCATGGGCTCAGGGCGTAGTTAAGGGAATAGTAAATGATGAAGCTGGTGAACCGATTATCGGTGCAACAGTGAAAGTAGTTGGAACAAACACGGGTGCTATCACCGATATGGATGGTAAGTTCTCGGTTAATGCAGCTTCCAACGCTCAGTTAGCAGTTTCTTATGTGGGCTACGTAACCCAGACTGTAAACGTTGGTGGTAGAAGCAACATCACCATCGCACTGCAGGAAGACAACACAACGTTGAACGACGTGGTTGTGATCGGTTACGGTGTACAGAAGAAGAGTGACCTCTCTGGTGCCGTTGCATCTGTAAAGGGTGACGACATCAAGAACCTGAGTACTCCGGATGCAGGTGCTGCTCTCCAGGGTAAGGTATCAGGTGTGCAGATCATCAACAGCGGTTCACCTGGTGGTGGCGCTGAGATCCGCGTTCGTGGTTATTCTTCTAACAGTGGTAACACTGGTCCTCTGCTCATCGTTGATGGTCTGAAGGTTGACAACATCCAGTATCTGGATCCCTCACTCATCGAGTCTATCGAGGTGTTGAAGGACGGTGCTTCTGCAGCTATCTATGGTGCTCAGGCTGGTAATGGTGTTGTATTGATCACCACCAAGAACGGTTCTAAGGGCCAGGCAAGAGTTTCTTATACCTTCAAGGCCGCTAGCCAGAGCCTCGGTAAGAAGTCTGAACTCTTCGGTGCTAAGGATTACATCGAGTATCACAAGTACCTGGGTGACATGACCGAAACTGAGCTTGTTAACAATGGTTACTACGGATGGGATGCAGAAGGCAAAGGTCTTACTTCAGAAACTGGTTCTCCGAGATTCGATACCAACTGGTACGACGAGGTATTCGGAAACAGCTGGAGCCTCCAGCACAACATCACCGTTGAGGGTGGTAACGAAAAGGGTCACATGTTGGCTGGTATCGGTATCTTCGACAACGATGGTATCGTAAAGGGCAGCAAGGATACTTACAAGCGCTTCACTGGTCAGCTCAATGCTGATTACAAGTTCTACAAGTGGTTGAGCGTTTCAAGCAACACCTCTATCGAGAAGTGGAAGAGAAAGTCACTGGGTAATGGTTACGGTTCATTCCTGAACGCTGTGGTTTCTATCGACCCGCTGACTCCTGCTTACATCTACAATGAGGCAGACTTCGGTCAGAACGTAGCAGATGCTTGGAATTCTGCAAATCACGGATTCGTTCCACTGCCTGCAGAATACACAGCAGAACACCCCGTTTGGTACGGTACTTCTAAGTATATTGAGGAAGCAACAGGTAACCCACTCGCACAGCGCGACCGCGCTATGGGAACAAACGAAGGTGTGAACGTTCGTGGATCTTTGGCCGCTAACCTGATGCCGTTCGACTTCCTGACCATTACTTCTCGTCTTGGCTATCGCATCACTCAGAGCAACGGTCATAACTACAGCGAGCCTTACTTCCTGTCTTCTATGGCTAAGGCTGAGACCTATTCTATCTCTGCAAACACCAATGCAGGTATCTACTATCAGTGGGAGAACTTCGCCAACTTCAACAAGCAGTTCGGTCTGCACAATGTTGGCGCCATGGCTGGTATGTCATTCACCAAGAACCATTGGGACAACACCAATGCTTCTTCTTCAGATACAAACTTCATTCTGAAGGGTGACCATGCTCCTAACTTCCGTTACATCGACTGTTTGAACGACAACGGTATTGCTCACCTCAAGGCTGGTAACACTCCGGGTGATGCTACTGAGCTCTCTTACTTCGGCCGTCTGTCTTATTCATACGCTGACCGCTACTACCTCCAGGCTAACTTCCGTGCTGATGCTTTCGACTCTTCAAAGCTGAGCAAGGATAACCGCTGGGGTTACTTCCCCTCATTCTCTGCAGCTTGGACCATCAGCAACGAGCCGTTCTTCAAGAACGCCGTTAGCACCGACGCTGTTTCCTTCTTGAAGCTCCGCGCTTCTTGGGGTCGCAACGGTAACGTGAACATCCTGAGTGGTTACAAGTACAACCCGACAATTACCCTTGGTGGTTACTACTACTTCACAGGTGAGGGTGCTACAGGTGATGCTGCTGTTGAAGGTGCACAGCCTTCAGGTATGGCTAACCCCAACCTTACTTGGGAAACCTCTGAGCAGATTGACCTTGGTTTGAACGCACGCTTCCTGAACAACCGTCTGTCTTTGGACGTTGACTGGTATCGTAAGGTTACTAAGGACTTGCTCGTAAATATCTCTCCGCTGCCTGAGCTTGGTTTCAGCTCTGCAACCGTTAACTCTGGTGAGATCCTGAATACCGGTTTCGATATCGACCTCGGCTGGCGCGACAATATCGGCGACTTCAAGTACAGCATCGTTGCTAACTTCAACCCGTTGAAGAATGAGGTTAAGGCCGTGAACGATATGCTGCCTCGTTATTCACAGGGTGGTATCAGCGGTTTCAACCAGAAAGTGAAGTCAACCTTCGAGAAAGGTCATACTATTTGGTACTTCCGCGGTTATCAGTATGAGGGTGTGAACCCAGAGACTGGCCGTGCTCAGTATCTTGCACAGGATGGTAGTCTCACAGAAGCTCCCGTTGAGGAGGATATGGTTGACCTCGGTTCTGGTATTCCTAAGTTCACCTACGGTCTTACCCTTAACCTTGAGTACAAGGGCTTCGACTTCACCGTATTCGGTACAGGTGCTTCTGGCAACAAGATCTATAACTTGATGGTTTCTGCCGACCGTCCACGTGTAAACGGTCTGGATGTATGGTGGAAGGATTCTTCAAGATGGATTGAGACCAAGGATGCAGACGGTAAGATTATCGACAAGACCCTTCAGTTGGGTAAGTATCCTGACATGAGAACAGCTGCTTCTGACTGGATCTTCTTCAGTTCTTCAGCTAACGTATTCAGCGGCGCTTACTTCAAGTTCAAGCAGATCCAGCTGGGTTACACATTCCCTGCAGCTCTGACCAAGAAGGCTCTCATCAGCCAGCTCCGTCTCTTCGTTTCTCTCGACGACTTCTTCATGATCACCAACTATCCTGGTGCTGATCCTGAGACTGCATCTTTCGACAGTGGTGCTTCTCGTGGTTGGGATAATGGTAACTATCCTTCATCCAGAAAGATTGTCTTTGGTGTAAATGTTGCATTCTAAATTGAAGAATTGAAGAATCCAGAAATTGAAATATAAAGAATAAGAAATTATGAAAAAGTTATATATAATTGCTTTGCTTGGTGTCGCTTTCGGCTTCACAGCTTGTGAGGAAAAGCTCGACATCCCGCAGAAGGCCACGCTGACCACTGAAACCTTCTATCAGACTGATAAGGATTGCCAGCAGGCTCTGGCTTCTGCATATGAGAACTTCCAGTGCAATACCTTGGGCCGTGCTATGGGTCCTGGTATCTACACTCCTGCAAGAGTTATGGCTAACCACCCCGGTGACGATGTTTGCTATGGTGGTGAGTACTTTGGCGACCATGAGTGGGGTGGAGCTATCAATGAGTTCCGCTTCCTCCACACTACCGAGGCTTACGAGTACCTTTACAAGGCTCTCTACCTTTCTATTTATCAGGACAACCTCGTACTGCAGTATTTCGGCGAGAAAGAGGATGCTACTGATTTCATGAAGCAGGCTGCTGCTGAGGCAAGAGTGCTCCGTGCATACAACTTCTTCCTGCTTGCTTGCTACTGGGGAACTCCTCCTTTCGTAGATCATGTGTTTGGTGCTGACGAGACTCCTACCAACAGTGATAGCGAGACAGCTCCTGAGAATGCTCCGAAGACACAGCAGGCTTACTTCCAGTGGGTGGCTGAGGAATGTGAGAAGGCCGTTCCCGACCTGATTGAGCGTTCGTCAACTGCCGACAAGGAAGGAACATTCCGCGTAACTAAGGGCTTTGCTAATGCAATGGCTGGTAAGGCTTATATGTTCGCTGGCGATTACGCAAAGGCTGAGGCTGCTTTGAAGAAGGTGATCGACTCTGATAAGTATGCGTTGGTTGATGGTAGCGAATATGCTGACCTCTTCCACATCCAGGGTGATGGTTGCCCGGAGAAGATCTTCGAGATGGACGTAAGATATAATCCTGCTGCTCCTGAGTATGGTCCTATCGTTAATGGTATCAACCAGGGTTGGAACAGCCACAGTACTTGGATGGAGCCCAACTCCTTCCAGATCCGTTCTGACAAGTTCAAGAAGGTTTGTCTGCAGTATTACACCGGTGGTGTTACTGGTTGGGGTTCTATCGGTGTTCCTGAGTGGTATGGCGATGCCTTCGCTCTGAACGACAATGGCCAGATCAAACCTTTAGGCGAGAATGGTGAATACCAGTCAGCTCGTTTCAAGGCTACATTGGTTCACATTGATGATATGATTTATGGTGAAACCGGTATTGCTGACATCGACCGCTATTATACCAAGCTGGCTACTATGAAGCATGCAGATAAGGTGAAGAACAATATGATAGGTATCAAGCCAGGACGTAAAGGTCACTATGGCCAGTCATTCTGGATTCCTTTGAAGCATGTCATCCGCCTTGGCGATGCTGAGGAAGCAGGTGGTGCAAATACATACAGCTCTGTTCACCGTCTGAACAACATCATCGTGATGCGTTATGCTGAGGTGCTCCTCAACTATGCTGAGTGCTGCGCTCGTAACGGTAAGATGGATGAGGCTAAGAAGTATGTCAACATGATCCAGACGCGTGCTGGTTCTAAGACCATCAGCGACAATGTTACTCTGGAGACTGTGAAGAAGGAGAAGGCATGGGAGCTCTGGTTCGAGGGATGCCGCTATCAGGATCTGATGCGCTGGACAAGACAGGGTGATACCGACCAGTTCACTCAGGAAGGTCTCGAGCACCTGAAGAAGCAGGGTACAGCTGTTCCTAACCTCTGCGACAAGCTTTCAGAGAAGCCGTCAGATATCGATGGTGTTGATCTGAACGACGTTGTTTGGGAGTTTGGTAGTGAGTCAAACAGCCGCTTCTTCCTCTTCCACACTCATCCGGCTATGGATGCTGGTAACGAAGTAGGATGGCAGGAGAAGCATCGCCTCTTCCCGTATCCGCAGACTATCTTGGATAACAACCCCGCTCTGCACCAGAATCCGGGTTGGTAATCAACGGAATCGAGAAGTACAGTTAATTGTACTCATCTATAACATCAATGCTCTGCACCAATCGGTGCAGAGCATTTGTTTTATATCTATATTCAAAGGACCGACAAGACGACGGTTCTCATATAGCACAAGGACAACAGAAGAAAGCATAAGGCTTGCAGAATGAAAGCATAAGGATTGTAGGGCGAAACCGCAAGGATAACAGGGCAAAAGCATAAGGATGAAGGGACAAAACGGCCGTTTTACAATCGATTGCCTATACGCAAACGATTAAGCGCCTATACGCAAACGATAATGCGCCTATACCCGATTTGAAACGCTTTTTATAGCGCTACTAGTTTACCTAGGAGCACTAGTTTATCTAGGAGCACTAGTTCACCTAGGAATACTAGAAATGCTGCAGCTAAACGAAAGTTTGCGCTGCCCAGCCTACTGCCCCCAAGCACTGCTGCAGCCAAGCACAGCTGCTTACAAGCCCTTGTTGCAGCTAAGCCTTACTACACCCCAGGCGCTGCTGCTTGAAAGCCCTGCTGCGCCCCAATCCATACTGCAGCCAATACTTTCTGTGCAAGCCTATGCAGCCCAGCTGAACCTTCAAACCTACCTTTCTATAAAGCGCAAAGAAAAAGGGATCTGCCTTTCGGCAAATCCCTTTATGGTTGTGTGTTCAAAAGAATTACTTCTGGATGAACTTCTTACCGTTCTGGATAACAACGCCCTTGTAGTTAGCGTTAACCTTCTGACCAGCGAGGTTGAAGATAGCGCCGTTTACAAGCTGGTTAGCCTTAACAGCCTCGATACCAGTGCCATTACCATCCATGTCGATAACCTTAACAGACTTCACGATAGTTGTTCCAAGGAAGTCACCGTTCTGGAAGAGCAGGTGGCAACCCTCGAGTGTGTAAGCAAATGCCGGGAACTCGATCTCTACAGTCTGGAAGTCGTCAGAAGCAGGTACGTCAACGGTGGTCTGGTCGTTGCTTCCCCATGTACCCATGTTGATCTGCAGTGTACCAGCGGTCGGGAACTTAGCAACAACAACAACTTTGTAGTTACCATCTTCCTCTACATTGAAGCTTCCATCAGGAATAATCATAGTCTGGGGCTGCCAGAGCTGACCTGTCTGAGAACCAACGGTGATAGCAACACCATCGGGATCAACAGCTACAGAACCTTCCTGACCGTCACCGAACTGATTCCAACCAGTGAACTCGGTAATACCAGTGAAGTCGTTCTCATAAAGAACAGTACCTTCTGATTCACCACCCTGACCACCAGCGTCGAGGTTGAATACCTTTACGGTCTTCACGATAGTTGTTCCAAGGAAGTCACCGTTCTGGAAGAGCAGGTGGCAACCCTCGAGTGTGTAAGCAAATGCCGGGAACTCGATCTCTACAGTCTGGAAATCGTCAGAAGCGGGAACCTGAACAGTAGTCTGGTCGTTGCTTCCCCATGTACCCATGTTGATCTGCAGTTCACCTGCGGTCGGGAACTTAGCCTCAACAACAACTTTGTAGTTGCCATCTTCCTCAACATTGAAAGTTCCATCAGGAATAACCATTGTCTGGGGCTGCCAGAGCTGACCTGTCTGAGAACCAACAGTGATTGCAAGACCTTCGCCAGCCTTCAGTTCAACAGAACCTTCCTGACCGTCACCGAACTGATTCCAACCAGTGAACTCAGTAGCAGTTGTAAAGTCTACCTCAGCGATCAATTCCTGAGCGTTTGCACCAACGGCCATCAAAGCCATTGCAACAAGAGTAAAAAACTTTTTCATAAGCTAAAACTTAATTGGTTTGTTAATTGAATAATGTTATTAATAAGATAAGTATATCTCCTCTATTTTACAAAATCGATGTAAAGTTAAGGCATTTTTTTCAAACCGACTTTTCTTTTTGGTTAAAAAATGTTTTAAAGGGTTAATTACACACTTTTAGATACATTTTATAGGGATTATTGAAACAAATAATAAAATTACGATACTTTATTGAACGTACTGACTATACATTACTGCCATGCCGACTATGCGGGCTGCAGCGAAATAGTTTAGCAAAGGTAACCTTTTTTTCATTACGATGCAAGTAATATCAGGTTTTTCTTGTTTTTCTTTGGTTTTGTGCTCACTTAATCGTACCTTTGCATTATCAATATTACATCCGATGAAAAGATTCGTACCTTACTTATCATGGCTGGGAGCCTTGCTGCTCATCGCCTTTGCACTAATCTTCTTCGAGTCAGATCTGCTCTGGAAGGTGCAGCACTATAATCTGTTCCTCGACACCCCTCACTTCTTCCGTGAACAGATGGTGGTGCCCGGCGGTTTTCTTTCGTATGTCAGCTGTTTCTTCACACAGTTCCTTTACTATCCTTGGCTGGGTGTACTGCTGCTTTGTGCCTGGTGGTTGCTGCTGACATGGCTTGTTAAGCATGTGTTCCGCCTGAGTAATCAGTGGACTGTTGTGGCATTGATTCCAGTGGTCTTGTTGCTCATTGCCAATATGGACTTGGGTTATTGGCATTACTTTATGCGACTGCGAGGCTATTTCTTTGTGGCTACCATAGGAACAACCGTTGCTGTTGCCTTGCTGTGGGCGTTCCGAAAACTTTCCTCACCTGATCTTTCCAATGGTAAATGGAACCTGTGTATACGCATTGCCTTCATCATCGTAGCAACAGTTGCAGGTTATCCGTTGTTCGGAATCTATGGCTTAGCCGCTGTACTGCTCATGGCCATCTGGACTTGGCGCCTTTCCGATAACCGCAAACAGAATGCCATTCTCACGGTGGTGGCCCTTCTTTGCATGGTGGCCGTTCCGCTGCTTTGCTACCGTTATGTGTATTATCAGACAAATATCCAAGATATTTGGACAGCAGCCTTGCCTGATTTCACCGTTGTAGAGCACTTCCCCCGCTACTATATACCTTATTATATATTATTGGCGTTCTTCCTGTGGATGGTAATCAAGGTCATCCCCCAGGCTAACCCTAATCCTTCTACGAAAAAAGCGGGAAAGAAAGAGAAGAAACCTCTTTATCAATGGGCTCTGCAGGGCGCTTTGGTATTGGTATTGGCGGCTGCTGTATGGCACTATTGGTATAAGGATAAGAACTTCCACCATGAATTGGTGATGCAGCACTGCATTGAGCAGACCGATTGGGAGGGCGTTATTGATGAGGCGCAGCTGGTGGAAGAGCCTACCCGCCCCATTGTCATCATGCGGAATATCGCCCTCTGGCGGTTAGGTAGACAACTGGGAGAAATGAACAGTTTCCCTGCTGCCTCCAAGGATAGTAATACTCCTATTCCTGTAGATATGGTGTACCACGTCTTTGGTCGTATGACTTACTATCAGTATGGCATGTTGAACGACTGCCATCGTATCTGCATGGAGGAAGGTGTAGAATATGGCTGGCACGTGGAGACACAGAAATACCTGGCTCGCTGCTCCATGCTTACTGGTGAAAAGCAGGCAGCACGGAAAAGTCTGAATCTGCTCCGCCACACCCTATTCCATGGTAAGTGGGCCGACGACATGCTGCAATTGATGAATAATCCTAAGCAACTCGCTGAAAACGCCGAGACAGGTCCGATTACCCACATGCTTCACTATCATAATGCCTTGGGCAGTGATGGTGGAAAAGTGGAGAAATATATCATGGGTCAGCTCTCGCAGCAAGATGCCGACGATCCCTATTTCCAGGAGCAGGCCCTTCTCGCCACACTTTGGATGAAGGATTCCAAGACCTTCTTCCCCCGTTTCAGTCAGTATGCTCGTCTGCATACCAGCGGTCCGATGCCTCACCTCTTCCAGGAGGCAGCCTATCTGTTCGGTATGATTGAGAATACGCCAAACTTAGAGAGGTTCCCGTTCGACAAAAGCGTGAAACAAACCTATAATGCTTTCATGAACGAGGCCGTGAAGTATAATGACCAACCCGCCAAGGTGGGTAGGGCTGCCTTGCGTCCCATGTATGGGAATACTTATTTCTATGAGTACTATTATGGACAACGTCCAAATTAAGGCCACCCCCAACCCCTCCATGAGGAGGGGCTACTGAGATGGGAGAAGAGAATGAAGAATAAATGATTTAAGGATTATGAATAGTAATAGATATATGAAGATGGTGGTTGGGGCGTTTGTATGTATGCTCCTGACCGCCTGTAGTCAGCAACTGCCGTCGGAGTTTGCGAAATCCGACCAGCTGCCGAAGATCTATCCCGATTATGTGGAGGTTACCGTTCCTGTTAACATCGCACCGCTGACGTTTGAGATGGACGACCAGTCGGAGGAGATGGCTGTACGCTATTCCTTTGGCGAGGAGGAGATCATCTGCAGGGGAGAGAAATCACAGCCGGGTATTGACGATTGGAAACAGCTTACGGCTGCTGCCAAGGGAAAGGCCATCAAGGTGGAGACATATGCCTGCAAGGATGGTCAGTGGACAAGCTTCAAGCCGTTCAATATTCATGTTTCGCCCGATTCCATCGATGCTTACATCAGCTACCGACTGATCTTCCCTTCGTATGTAAGCTATGAGGAGCTGACCATCAATCAGCGTTGTTTGGAGAACTATGACGAGAATGTGATCTACGACAATATGCTCTGTACCGAGGGCTCAAAAGGACAGTGCATCAACTGTCATAACTATCAGCAGTATGATCCCAACAGGATGCAGTTCCATGCCCGTCAGAACCATGGCGGTACGGTTGTTGCCTACGATGGAAAGATCCGTAAGATCAATATGGGTAACGACTCTATCCTTTCTGCCGGTGTATATCCTACTTGGCATCCTGAGTTGCCGCTTATTGTCTATTCCACCAATCTGACGCGCCAGAATTTCCATATCAACGACCCCAACAAGATTGAGGTTTATGATAATGCCAGTGATATGATTGCCTATGATGTGGTGAAGAACGAGGTGACGAATATCGAGAACGATCCCAATGAGTTTGAGGTGTTCCCCTTCTGGGCGCCCGACGGAAAGATGCTCTACTACTGCAGTGCGCATTTTGAGTATCCTGATTCGGTGACGAACAAAGATATGTACTTGCTGAGTCATTCCAATAGGGTGTTTTATAATATCTATCGCAAGACTTTCGACCCGGCAACCATGGCATTCGGACCGCGTGAACTGGTGTTCGCCGCCGATTCGTTGGGCAAGAGTGCCACACTGCCACGCATCTCTCCTGACGGTCGTTACCTGATGTTCGCCTTGGCGGAATACGGGGTGTTCCATATCTGGCATCATGATGCCGACCTATGGATGATCGACTTGCAAGCTCCTTTGAGTTCGTCGGAGGGAATTCGTAATCCCCGACCGGTTGATGAAATCAACTCTCCTGATACGGAGAGCTATCACTCATGGTCGAGCAATGGCAAATGGGTGGTGTTCAGCAGTCGTAGGGACGATGGCGTGTATACTCGTCCGTTTATTGCTCATATCGATGAGAATGGAAAAGGTACGAAGCCTTTCGAACTGCCTTGTGCCGATCCAGACTTCCATCGCCAGTTCATGAAGAGCTACAATATTCCTGAGTTCATGCGCGGTCCTGTTACCATCAAGCCACAATCGTTTGCCGATGTGCTGAAGGGTGAAGGTGAGCCTGTGAAGTATGTGCAGAAACTGAGTAAGTAGGAATTACTGATAAATCAATGTAGTGATTTTCGTGGGGTCAAAGATTTCCTGTGCTACTGCTTGCAGTTGCTCAGCGGTAACGGCATCGATATCAGCAAACAAGTGTCTGATATCTTTCTCCCATCCGTAGTGCAGGAAACTCTTTCCGAAGTCGAGGGCGAAACTCTCACGGTTATCGCAGGCCACACCTATCTGTCCTTTGATCTGTTGCTTGGCCTTGCGCAATTGTGCCGATGAAATGGGCGTTTTCATCAGTTTGTCCAATTCACGTCTTACCAACCGCAAGCATCTCTTCACATCCTGCGTATCACAACCGAAATAGGCGCACCACATTCCGGTGTCACCATAGCTCACCATACTGCTGTCAACGGTATATACCAATCCGTTCCGTTCCCGTAAGGCAAGGTTCAGTCGGGCATTCATCCCTGGTCCACCCAAAATATTGTTCAACAAATAAAGCGGTATCCGTCGTTTGTCATGGATATCATAACCCCTATTGCCCAACATCACATGCGCCTGGTGGGTGGATTTGTGGAGGATGATGGTTCCCGAGGAAGGAGGTTCTTTTTTCGAGGAAGGAGGTTCTTTTTTCGAGGAAGGACGAAGGACGAAGGAGGAAGGAGATATGCTTTGAGTATATGAATCATCAAGAACAGGAACTTGTATCTCAGTACTATTCTCCTTCCTCCCTCCTCCTTCCTCCTTCCTCGATAACAATTTCACCACTCTCCTAAACTCCACATCCCCATAAACAAAGAAGATGCTGTTGTCGGGACGGTAATACTTGCGGGTGAAACGAAGGGCATCGGCGGTGGTGTATTGACGGAGCCGTTCGGCATTACCAAGGATGTTGTGGCCAAGGGGATGTCCTTCAAAGAGGATGTTCTCGAAGTCATCATAGATCAGCTCTGCAGGAGAGTCGTTGTAACTCTCTATCTCATCGCAGATCACCTCGATCTCCTTGTTGATTTCCTGTTGCGGATAGGTGCTGTGGAACACAATATCGGTCAGCACATCCACGGCTCTTGCTAAGTGATCTTTCAACACAGCGGCATAGAACACCGTATCTTCCTTGTTGGTAAACGCATTCAGTTCACCACCCACCTGCTCGATGCTGTTCACGATCTGCAAGGAGGTCCGCTTGGCAGTCCCCTTGAACGTAACATGCTCGCAGAAATGCGCCAGTCCTTCATCACCCGGCTCCTCATCACGAGTGCCCGCAGCTATCTGATAGCCGCAGTAAACAACCGGTGAAGCACTCGGCAAATGAATGATACGCAGTCCGTTTGACAGTCTGCAGGTGTTGTAATTCCTGGGAGGTATGGTGTCTTGTTTCATGAGTTACTACCATTTTTATGAATGGTGGTGCAAAATTACTGCAAAGAATTGAGGTGACCAAATAAAAGTAAAAAATAGTAACTACCCTGTGTTTTTCGGACAAGTATCATGAACCTTCCTTCTATTTTTGTGGTTGATAGATAGTTGCATTACGTTTTTGTGTCATTAAATATGCGTGAAGACCGATGAAATCGCTATTTTTGCACATCAAATACCATTCTCGACGAATAGGATGAAGGAATTCAAATAGTGGCATAGTCCATCAAATAGTCCAAAAAATGCGCGAATAGTTCTATTTTTTGAGCGAAAAGTCCTATTATCTTTGCTATTTCTTTTCTATATTTGTAAACTGCAAAATGTGTTTAAGTACTTGTGAATAAATGAAATAAAAAATATTTACTTATGAAAAGAATTCTGTTTACAATGATGTTGATGGTCACCGCTTTGGCGACATGGGCACAGAGATGGAATCCCGTCCGCAACAACAGGTATAGCGGTGAGAGTCCGGTGTATCTTCAAATCACGTTGAACGGGGAGCAGGTTTCACCAAATGATGCACTTGAAGTGGCTGCTTTTATGGATAAAGATAATGTGCCGGAATGTAGGGCTGCAGCTACGGCGTTTTATAGACCAGAGAAGCAAGGCAACTTACCCGAAGACGTATTTTTATTGAATGTCAAGGGTAATCCTCAGAAAGATGCTCGCGCTACCATCACCTTCAAGGCTTACTATGAGGGCGTTGTGTATAAATTCACTACAACGGCCATTTGGAATGGTGAAACGATTGAGCCCATTCCGATAAAACTGAACTTGGAAACACTGACTGGTATCAAAAAGGCCTCATCGGCACAAAAGACCATCGAAATGACAGTGGGAGGAACCAAGAATCTTAAGAACTTGTTTACCCAAACTTTCGGAGCTGATTCAAAATCTGCCAGTAAAGTGACCGATTCGTCCATTGATACCGATGAAACGGAGATATTCTATGAATGGGATGCAGCTAACTCCTCGAGTTTTATCTCCATTAGTTCTAAGGGTGTAGCTACAGCAAAAGCTGCAACAACTGATGGACCTGCATGGGTAGGTATGCGCGTCATGGTAAACGATAAAACAGGTAAGAATAATGATGGCAGCGATATCGGGAAGTTCGCACATCAGCGTATAGATCCGCAGAGCTTGACGATTAATATCTCCGAGGAAGATATTCCCGTTACCAGTATCAACTGTAGCATTACTGAGCTGACTGTTTATGTGGGAGATAACATCAAGAGTGCCCTCGAGGAGTATATCACCATTGATCCAGGAGATGCTACTGATCAGACCTATACGTTGAGAGATAGTAAGGGATTGATGGATCAGAACAATACGGCCACAACTAGTGGTCAGACTACTGTTACGATTTTAGCCAATAATCCTGCTTCTGATAATGTGAATTCGCCTCAGGTAACAGTTACTATTTTGGATTATATCGAAAGGATTACAGCTAAGAATGAAACGGTTACTGTAGAGGTTGGCGATAATGCTATTGAGGCCATCAAGAAAGTCATCTCTTGGACACCGAGAGGGGATTACGTAGATGATGAACTGGTATTCACCCCCGAGGATGCAACCTTGTACGATAAGAAAACAGGTAAAGCTGTGAAAGCAGGAGAGACTACAGTCAAAGTAACCGCCAAGAATCATCCTGATTCCTATATTCCTACAGCCACCATTACCCTGATCGTTAACGAGAAGCCGAATCCTGTTACCGCCATTGAACTGGGTGGCAAGGCTATCACGGTGTATGTAGGTGATGATGTGAAGGAAGCTTTGAAGAATCAGGTAACCTATTCTCCGGAAGACGCTGATGAGGAAACTAAGGACTTTACCGTTGAGGAAACAGATAACGTGAGCAAGGGTACTGCCATCAAACCAGGTGAGTGTGATGTACATGTCTATGCCATGAATGGCGAAACACAGATAGCTTCCACCAAAACGGTACATGTAACTGTAATGGCATTACCCGACTATATCAACGGACCGGATGAGCTGACCGTGAATGTGGGCGACAATGTGAAGGATGCTATTGAAGCTGCAATCACTATCGGCTCGACTGAATGGGACAGGGATGCAACGGCTTCCCAGTATATTGATAAGTCGTTTACCCTGTCAACCCGTTCAAATACGGCTTACTATGATGCGGACTATAAAGCCACAAAGGTTACCACCAAACCGATCACAGTGATTATCACCACCAATGCCATGGATGTAACAGGTGCTCCGCTGACTAAGACAATCAACCTGACTATCAAGCAAGGTGTGACCTCTATCACTGCGAAAACAAAAACCATTAATGCCATCATCGGAGATGATGTATATAGCATGATCCGAGAGTTGATTACCGTGAAACCGTCGGAAGCTACCAATAAGAATATAGTCCTGACTCCCAATAAGGCATCGGCTGACGCATTCAGTGATGGCATCGCCACCAAGGCTGGTACATGGAAAATCGTGGTGAAATCTGAGGATAACCCCAATGCAACCGTTACCATTACCGTGAATGTGGAGGAACCTGTTTCCCTGACCTTTGATCCGGATTTGACGACCACCGTGGGCAAAGAGGTGACGCTGACACTGACAAAGGTGACGGGCGGCGAGGTTGATCCCTCTAAGGTAAAGGTTACCTTCTCAAGTGAATCAACGACGGTTCCTGTTATTGCCACACCTGATGAAACAGGTCTGGTATGGACGATCAAGTCCTCGATGGCCGGCACATTTACCTTCTATGTGAGCTATGACGGCGCGAACCAGTATTCTACGGAGAAGAAAGTACAGGGAACACTCACTGTTTCGGAGGAGATTGCTATTGACTCTGGTTGGGACTGGATTACAATCAATGCCCTACCTGCTGGTAGTAGATCCATTGTTCTTTATAGCAACAATAATTGGATTCCTGAAATTCAAAGCGGTAAGAATAAGGTGATAGAGATCCGCTCGCAGCAGGCACTGCTATACAACGATCCTAACTACGGATTCTTTGGAGACATCACGGAACTAAAGCCTGGCGACGGTATGTATAAGATTAAGACGGAAGGTAGCGTAGTATTCAAACTCGGTTCCAGCGTAAGCGGTATCAGTGCTTCTGATCTGCCCCAGACCGTGAAGGGCTATACTTGGTTGGGCTATCCGCACCAGATTGATCAGCCATTGACCGCACTGGCAGACGCCTTGGCAAGTACTGCTGAGGATGGCGATATGATTCTTGGAAAGGACAATTTCGCGGAGTTCAGCGGTGGTAAATGGGTGGCAGCCGATGGCTTCACTTTCAAGGCGGGTAAGGGCTATATGTATTACACCACGGGCACTGGCGGCAAGACAATCAACTGGGGAACACCCGATCTATCAGCAGCCAGCAAGGCATATAACGATACATACAATGCGAAACCGAACAGGACGAGAATTTGGCAATATGACAACAGCGCCTTTGCAGATAATATGCCTATCGTGGCCGTCCTGTCGGGCATTGATGATCTTGAGAATTACAGCATCGGTGCCTTTGTAGGTGGTGATTGCCGTGGTGAGGGACAGATTGTTGAAGGGAAGTACATGTTCATTAATGTAGCCGGAACAAGTGGAGAGGTTGTAACCTTCAAACTTTACAACAAGGTGGACGAAACCTTCTCCGATATGGACGAAACCTTGATCTATGGCGGAAAGGTAGGTTCACTCAAGGAACCGTTGGAACTTAGCGGTGGAACCACGGGCATCCGTATCATCAACTGCGAAGCAAATTCTGCCACTGCAAGAATCACTGTCACCAATTCAGCCGGTAGCGTAGTACGCACATCTGTTGGAAAGACAGTATCTCTAGAAGGACTTCCTGCCGGTATGTATATTATCACCGTCAGTGACGGATCCACTCGTTTCAGCAAGAAGATCGTGAAGTAAATCGTAGAGGCGCCATGATAGCGTCTCTACCTTATTATAAATAGAAGAGAGGCCATGAAAAGAATGAGTAGAATAGTCGCGATAGCCGTAGCACTATTGCTACTGCCAAAGATTGCGCATGCTCAGGACATCTCGCAGATTGCCAAGAGTGATCCGCTGATTATTACAGGTGCCGTGGGTACACAGAATACCTATTACCGTTCCTCCTATGGTGATGGCTATGCTTCACCATTGAGCAACTCTGTCTTTGCTTCGTTGAATATCAGCGCATACGGGTTCTCCATTCCCCTCTCGTTCTATTATTCCAACAGCAATCTGGATTTCAATTATCCTTATTTCTCGTTTAATGCCAGTCCTACCTACAAGCGTTGGACACTTCATCTGGGTCAGCGCACCATGCCGTTCAGTAACTATATCTATAATATCCCATTTAATGGTGTCGGCATGGAGTACAATGGCGACAAGCTACGCGTAGGACTTTTCTATGGAAAACTACGAAAGGCCATAAACGACGATCCGTTGGATCCACTAGCTCGTACACCTCAGTATTCGAGGTTCGGATGGGGTTTTAAGGTGGGTTATGGTTCAACTCGCAACTTCATCGATATTTTCGTGTTCCGTGCCAAAGACCATGTGAGTTCCATCGATGAGTTGTGGCGCAACGATGTTTTTGCCCAGGAGAATATCGTCATCGGAGCAAGAGGAAGGGTGACAGTCACCAGGTGGCTTTCACTGACAGGAAACATTGCCACCTCAGCACTCTCAACTGATATCACCGCCAAGGAAATAGAAAAAGAAGCCATACGCGACTTCGGTGATATCTTCAACCCACGCTATAGTTCATTGATGCGCTTTGCCGGTGATGTTTCCGCGAATATGCACATAGATGATCTTTCGGCTTCTATCTCTTATAGGATGATCGAGCCCGACTATTATACGCTTGGCACAAGCTACATGACTAACAATATTCATAGTCTGGGGATTTCAGCCAGCACACAACTGTTCAAAACACTGAATTTGACTGCTAACTTCTCAGGTCAGGAGGATAATCTGACGAACCAGCAACTTTATACTACTCGCGGCTTTGTCTATTCCTTGAATGCCAGTTCTTTGGTTAACAACAAACTGAGTCTGGCCTTTGATTATAACGGATATACCCAGAACCAGAGTGATGGAACGGAACACGTTAATGATACAACCCGTATCAGTCGAGTCATGCACAGTTTCACATTCACGCCATCTTACTCTGTCTATAACGATGAGTATAGTCATACGGTATCTCTTGCCAGCAACTATACGATGAACATCAATCGAAATGAGTTGCAAAAGAAACTTGAGGAAGATACCGACATCAACACTTTGGCCTTGGGTGCTGGATATACACTGGGTTTGATTGAACAGGATATGGATCTGAGCGCTAACTATAGTTACCAGCAGACCAAAGGCATGGACCGTAAATACAGTACGCATGTGTTCTCTGTTGGTGCAGCACGCAGCTTCCTTGAGGAAAAGAACTTGCAACTGTCAGGGAACATCTCGCTCTCTCGCAACAATATCCAAGGTATGAGCAAGAATATCTCACTAGGCGGTGATGTATCTGCCGCGATGAATATCAAGGACAAGCATGCTATCTCGTTCAGTGCTTCTTATAGTCGCTTTAATGACACCAACCTCTACGACGAGGAAGTTGCCGACGGCTATAATGGCTACGACCTGATGCTGAGCCTGAACTATACCTATACTTTCTCCTTGCTTGAAATCAAGAAGAAGGGGAGTAAGGAAAACAAGGAAATGTAACGAATAGAAATGAGTATAACACCTATTTATATAATATATATGAATAAGCAAGCGATACAAACGACATATTTGCAGGTGAAGAGGTTGGCGGCCTTTTTGCTGCTCAGTCTATTCATGAATAGCATTCTGGCACAAGAGATAAGGGTGACGGTGCATAACCGATACAATCCGATGCCGCCACAAGCGATGCTCTATGCGAATGATCCAGGAAGGTTCTTTAGTATTACCTTGCAGAATAGAAGTGATCGTCCGATAACCCTCTTCCTGGGTATCGAACTTGAAAAGGAAGGTCTTCGTACGATTTCCTTGCAGACACCTGTGAGATTTTCACCTTCAAAAGGTATTACCATACAACCAGGAAGGGTACATCAGTTACTTCCTGCTGAACTTAAGCAATTGTTCCGCTATATCAACCTTAATGACGTGCGCCTCAATGGTGCTATTATGACCAATTTTACAACTGGAAAGCAACCGTTGCTTCCCGAGGGCCATTATACAGGACGTGTCGTTGCTTATGAGGTAGACCACGATGCTGAACATCCTCTAGTCCTCAGCGACCCTCGTGATGGCGTAACCAATTTCTGGGTATGCTATACTGCCAAGGCTCCACAGATCACAGTTCCTGCTGTATCTTCCAGTACGTCGGACCTGCTGTTGCAAGGATCCTATCCAACAGGGACATATGTACTCGATGGCGTGAACGTTGTTAATAATAATTCAGCCATAGCTGCTATTGCCAACAGAGCAACCACCACAAATACCAGCAGGACAGCTACAGCTGCCATTGCCAACAGAATTGCCACAACAAATTCCAGTAGAACTGCTACTGCGGCTCTTTCCAATAGGACGGCCACAACTACAACCAATAAGGTTGCCAATGCGGCCCAAAGTGGAAATGCTACATTACTCAATACACAGAACGCAGCATTACTCAATACCCAAAACTATACATTGGCCAACACACAGAATGTTGCGAATATTGTTAATTCTGTTCAACAGGCAAGTGCCGCTGGATACTATTCCAATGATGTGGTTGCAGCTATCGAAAATGTGGTAGCCATTTATGAGGAACCTACGCTTTCGTTGTCGGCTGCTACACTCAACACAAAGAACCCGGTCATTCAATGGATGGCACCGCAACGCAATTGCTCTGGCAGTCCGCTTCGGTTCACTTATACGTTAGAGATTGTACCTCTTCGTTCAGGACGTTCTCCAGAAGAAGCCATCCGTTATGATGGAAAGATTCTTCAGCGTTCAGGCATTGCCACAACACAGTTTGTTATTCCTACTTCAGTCATCAATTTGATGGAACGTCAAGGTGGTTATTATGTTGCACGCGTGACGGCTGTACCACCAGCCTCCAGTCTCTCCATGTCCTCAAACAATTATATTCAGATAGAGAACAACGGACAGAGTCCGCTCTGTGTCTTTAAGGTGGAGAAGAAGAGAACTTCCGGCAGTTATCGTCCTGGTACTCACGGCAGTTATCGTCCTGGTACTCATACTGGTCATAACCAGACTAAGAGTACTGATGATGAAGAAGAGGAGGAGGAAGAAGAAGAGGAGGAGGTGGAGCTCCCTGACTTCCTTATTAGTCAGCCACACCTCACCACGCCAATGCCTTCCCTTGGTACCCAGTCGCGTATCCTGAATACCGGTGACTCCATTTGTATGGCATGGGAAAAACCAACACTGGTCAAAGGCGAAGACAAGGCTCGTTATGATAAACTGACGTTTAAGTACAACGTCCAACTTTATAAGTACAAGACTGGACAGCCCATTGATAGTATGCTGCTGCAGAAACCTATCTACAGTAAGGAACTTGATGGGATGAAGGATACGATACGCTGGGAGAAGATGGAGAAGGCACTAGAGCGCTCCGAACAGCTTATCGCTCTTGTTACGGCCAAAGTGACGAGTGACGATAAAGATGTCAAGGCCGATCCCTCTGACAAGAAGAATATCGCACAGTTAGCCTATTTGAAGTCGGCAGCAGAGACCTTTGGTGACTGCCATCCAGGCTATTCTGAGACCATCAGCGACAAGACTCTAGGAAACTTCACACGTTCCGATCTGAAAGGAAAAGAGGTGAAGGTGGGTGAGTTCACGCTCATTATCGATGAACTGGAAAAGACCAAGATTAAGGAAGAAGAGTGCTATAAAGGCACGGGCTATGTAAGGTGGAAACCCTATGGGAAAGGCTTTGAGATATCCGTTGAGTTTGATAGTCTGTGGATTAATGCAGCGCATGAAGTCTACAGAGGTAAGGTGCGCAGTTCCCGGACTCCAAAAGCCCTAAACAAGCAAATTAAGGAGTATATCCCCTATGATATGTTCGATGATCTGGACATGATCCTTGGTGCAGGACAGTCGAAGGAGATAGCCGACAAGTATGCCGATAAACTGGCTGACAAGCTTGACAATTATTATCAGAAGATAAACAATATCGCGGATCTCTTTTCCATGGCTTCAGCAACAGGTTGGACGTCAGTGGAACTGCCGGCACGACTGCCACGAACAGACAAGGATAATCCTGTGAGCATTCAGCTGTTCAATGCCGAATTCTCACCGAATACTGCGTGGATTAACGTGTTCGCCCAGATATTGATTCCAGAGTGTCCTCAAACACAAAGTCAAATTCTAGCCTTCACGGCTCCGCATATCTGTATTTCACCAGATCAGCCACTGACTGATGGCATTGCGTCGTTGATGGGTGATTTTACTTTCACAGACCCCAAGACCAATTTCGGCTTCACCTTCCGTTCACCATCGCAATTCAATAACCCTGATGATGGTACATGGATCTCCTGGTCGACAAATAAACAGAAGCAGGAGATGGAAATGGACTCCGTTCAGATTCAGGTAGAAATGAGCCTGAACAATTTGCTGAAAGATGATGGCAAAGGCGGAGTTGTCAAAGGAGAAATTCCCGTTGCCCGTCTACAGACACGCTTTAAGGATTGGGGCGACTGGATGGCATTGGCTGAAGTGGAACCTTTCCAGCACAAAGAGTTACCTGGTTATACCTTCAACCTAACCAAGGGTGGTATGTGGTATGACCATAGTTCCGATGCCAATCCTAAGAACTTCAAACTGCCGAAAGACAAAGGTTATGTGGATAATGCCCTGAAGGACGATAAGCAATGGCAGGGTTTCTGGCTCTCAAAGGCAGAAGTACAACTACCGTTTGATGCCGATGAGAGTAAAAACAACAACCAAGAAACGAAGAAACGTGTCTCGTTCAGCATCGATGATGTCTTTATCGACAAGCACGGCTTCACAGTCGACTTCAACGCCAATGATGTGGGTCGTATCAAAGAGAGCGGTTGGTCAATCTCGCTCGACCATGCTTATGCCAGAGTGGTACAGAACGGATTCAAGTATGCCGGACTGAAAGGAATTGTCGGTGTTCCCCTCTTCGACAAGGGCGATATTCCTTACGAAGCAAAGATGTCCTGGCAGGACGAGGAATTCATCATGCAGTTCAATATGAGTCCGAAGGAGGATATGTCGGTGGATGCTTGGCGTATCAAAGCTACCATCGACAAGGCTTCACGTATCAATGTCGGATGGACCTCGAAGAAAGGCTTTAAGATTGGTGCTTTGCTCAGCGGTAGTCTTACTCTTGACCTGAAGGACAAGATGGGAGCACTTCTGCCCGGTGTTATCTTCAAGAACATGTATATTGCCAACTACGACATGCTTCAGGAGAATCCATCCTTGGGTGGCAGTGAGAGTTCTGAGAACACCGAGTCGGCTCATGCGGGAAAGAGTCACGGCTTCTATTGTAGCATCGGTGATTGGAGTACAACTGGTATTGATGATTACAAGGACCTGTTCTCGAGTCATGAAGCAAGTGGCTCAGACGACAGCTATCTTTTGGCAGTCAACAGCCATGGTCCGGCACCGGAGTTGACACCCCGACAGACACCTGCTGTCCAGCACATGCCTTCCAACGTCATTGCTGGGGAGGTGGGTGGTTTCAAGATATCGCTCGACAAGGTGGAGTTCTTGCACAAGAGTAAGTTCTCTAAATTGGGTATTTATATCAAAGGTTCTGGTTCTCTCTTCTATGATCAGGTAGGTGCCTCGCTAGGCTTGAAGGTCTGGGCAAACATGAATTGGGACACCTATAAGGTATCGTATGATGACACGAAATTTAGCGATATCGCCTGCCATGGTTCACTTGGCGGCTCTGCATGTACCATCGATGGAACGCTGAAGGAACTCAGTGAAGGTGGAGAGAGCGGCTGGGATGCCTCGCTCGATTTCGAAATCCGTGAGTTGTTCAAGATGGTGGCCGCAGGTAAATACTCAAAGGTGAAAGACAGTCAGCACGGAACTTACCACAGCTTCTGTCTCTCCTTAGGGATGAAGAGCGAGACGGGTATTCCTCTCGGTGTCGTCAGCATCGATTCCATCGGTGGCGGATTCTACTATAACTGTAAACTCAACCGCAGTGCCGAGTATGGAACTTGTGCCTTCGCTTTAGGCGTAGGCTTGAAGACTACGGGTTCAAGTAACCTGATGAAGGGGAGCCTTGATGGACTGGTCATCTATGATTACGCGAAAAAGTCGTTGTCGAAGATTCGTTTCGACGGAAAGGTTCATGCCCTCTGTGGTACTAACAGTAGCAAAGGACTCGTCAACAGTAATGTGATGGTTGAGTACAACAACGACAATGTGGAACGTGCCTTCCGCATCCAGGCTACTGTGCAGGGTGGTGTCAGCGAGAGCGACCTGTTGGCACAATGCAAGAACTTCGTGGGCAACGACAGTAAGTTCCAGAAACTATGTAACAATGCACAGAGTGCTAGCGACATGGCCAACAACAAGCTCAATGAGTTTGGTATTGGCAGTGGTGACAGCAATAAGTCAACTGAACAAACCAAGTCACGTAGCAGCATTGAGAGCAGTGGTGAGATTAAGGCTTCTTCTGGTCTGAAACTGTCGTTCGACTTCGCTGTGGTGAACAAAAAGGCTGATAAGAAGACCAAATGGCATGTCTATATAGGTGAACCCACACGTGACAAACGCTGTACGTTGACTCTCATCGACTTCCAGTTGGGTAAGAAGAGTGATGCCATTGCCGCATGGTGTCGCATCTATGCCAACGCCTATGTCTGCTTGGGCAATGAACTGCCTAATGGAGGTGCTATGCCCGATCTTCCTGAGAAAGTGCAGAACTATCTGTATAAGACCAACAAGAACGTGGATGCCAACAATGGTACTTCCGCACAAACCCAGCAACGTCGTAAGGCAGAGTTCAACAAGATTACCACGGCTAGTGGCAATAGTCCTGGCGGTGTGATGTTCGGAGCTGAGGCTGGTGGAGAGTTTGGTATCAATGCCGTGCTGTGTTATGCCCGAGCTGATCTGGTGGCAGGCTTTGATGTGGCGATGCTCTTTGCCCGCGATATGATGTGCAGCAATGGTAAGCCAGCAGGAAAGAACGGATTCTATTGTAACGGACAAGTATATGGCTATGCTGGCGGTCAGCTTGGTCTGATGATCAAGACTCGTCTTTGGACGGGTAAATTCCCGATTGTCGATGCCGGAATCGGTGCATTGCTGAAAGGTGGCTTCGTCAATCCTACATGGGTCTATGGTAAGCTGAAGGCTCACTGTAAATTGTTAGGTGGATTGATAAAGTTCAAGTCAACCATTGAGGTGAAGGCGGGTGACATTTGTCTGCCTGTTGCTAAGAACCCGTTGGAAGATATCCGTATCTTCGGTGGTGCAGATCCGGGATCTGACTCATCATCTGAAGGTTGGGAGAAAGATAACGAGGTATCGGTGTTCACGCGCATCAACTTCTCCACAAATATGGCCATTGGTGCTGATCTGCGCCTGCTCGATGAGAATATCGCTATCAAGCAGGCCGGTGTGAGCGGTGATGCCGCTGAATATGCAAAGAATGCTGAACGTGTGTTCCGTTTCAAGCTCGACGAAACGATGCCACTCTATATACACCGTATGTCAGGCTCTTCACCTTCGAAGAGCGGACAACTGGTAGGTAACTACCACTACCAGAGCATTGCTGGCAAGAACAACACGGAGTTCTACATGAAGATAGGTCCGGCAGTACTGGAACCTGAACAAGGCTACCGCATGGTACTGGCCGGTCATGGCTATGAGATCGTAAATGGTGTTGCAAGAAACCCATTGTCACTCGATGCCCAAAAGATGCAACAAGGTATTCGCGAGGAATGGAAAGACACTTACACTTTCTACTTCCGTACAGGTCCGCTCTCTACCGATCTGAAGGACTATGTACAGTTCTCCTTCCCCACAAATGGTACTTACTATGCTCCCATCAATGAAGCTAGAGAGCCTAAGCTAGTGTTGAAGCGTGATGTGGGTTGGTTTATGAATAATCCAGACTACGAATATCTTGTGGAATTACAGGAATACGATTCAGGGCAGAAGGACTTTGTGAAGACAAAGATGAACACAGGTTATGTCCACTATGAACCGGATGTTGTGTATCATAGTGATAAACCTTATTACCATATTGATGTGCGCGGTAGCAACAACCACTCCTACCACTACCCATACAAAGAAGTTACCAAGGGAAAGAGGTACCGCTATGTGTTCTACCGCTACCGTAAGGCCGACATGGATAATGCCATCAATGCACTGAAGCAGGTATATAAGAAGACGATTCTCTCTGCACCTTCTGGCAATTATGATGCAAAGGGTAACTCTATTAATTCTGCAAATATGACTGCCATATACAATAATTCCAATGCAGATGGTGTGAAACTAAGTGCCGACGGCAAGAGTGTTGTTGTGACTGGTGCCGATGGCAAGACGTATACCATGCCGCTAGATACGCAGTACGAGAGTATCAGCAAGGTATTGGAGGACTATAGCAAGGACTTCGACAAGGCGGTTGGCTCAGAAGACAATCGAGAAAGCAGGATCAATGAGTTGGTGAAGCGTAGAATTAAGAAAGAGGCTTACATGGACAAGATCTATTCCATCGAGTTCACCCCCAGTGAATATACATTGAAGGAGATGATAAATAACAAAAATATGGGTCTGCTGGCTCAACAGGCTCGTCTCTATACGCAGTTCATTGATCAGGAAGGACGAGGAACTAAGAAATCACCACCCCAATATAATTATTATTATGGAGCTCGTCCACAAGCAGAATATAAATCGTATAGTTCGAAGAGTGAAATATATTTGAATCCCTACGATTTCCTGAACTATATGTGTAACTATGTATTCCTGAACGGAGTTACACTGAAGCAGGGTTACTTCTATCCGAACAATATCACCAGCGCTCAGGGATTAGGGTTGAAGTTCTCTAACCGAGACCTGCGTGGAGGTATCGTCAATGGCAGTGATAATACTTGGCATGGAACGCTTTTCGAAAAGAACCTCAACGTGCGCAATATGATGCTGGGCGACAACAAGTATGAGATAGACATTCCACACACGCCAAACGGTTACTTCACCGGACCTCTCGATGTGAAACGCAGGGTTCCAGTTACAATAACTTCATGGTCTTATTATAAGAATGGTAATACGCCGATGATGGACTATACGTATTATTCCGTTCTGCTTTATGACTCCTGGCTTGCTTGGCGTGTAGATAAGATTGTGAGGGAATGGGCTGACCTGTATCGACAGTACTATTCAAGCCATAGCGGAGAGAAAGAACAACGCAAATGGGTACAGCTGATGCAAGGTACTATCTCTTCTGGTGTAAGTGGTAGTTTTTACACAGAAACAACGAATGGAAACTGGAATGTCAGTTGGAAAGTCATCAAGAGCTATAAGGGTGTTGGCGACAACGGTCTCAAAACGTCAGGCAGTTACTCACTCTCTACACTGCAGTTCCCTGCTATGCAAGGCTTATGGAACCAGTTTATGAAAGAGTGTAATTGGAAGGATGGAGTGAAGTTTGGCGATAATGCTACCATCAAACTTGAAAACCTTACTACGGCCAGTGGATGGACATCTCGTCATAACAAATATGCTTGGGAGGTGTTGAATGGCTGGACTGTTAATACCCAAGGTGGAGACAAGCCCATCTACTACACCAACTATCCTGAATTCGATTGGAAGGCATACCTGCGAGGCATCACTCAGTTCCGCTATGCGGTATATAAGCCCAATGCCTATAATACAGACACGGGTGAGGATGCCCTTCATGATGCCTACGGACTCTATCCTGTCGTAACGGTTTATTCTCCGTTCCAGGCAAGTAAGGGATGGACCATGCCTACGCTTGGTGCATATGATTATTAGAAATGATAGAAAGAATATGATAGACTTGAAGAAGATACTATTGGTATGTTGCCTGACCGCATTTACGGTCACGGGTGCAACCGCCCAGACGGTACTTACTGACACTGTCGCCGTTGATACGACACAAGACAACCGTCATATCTATAACGTCGTGATGACTGGCCGTTATTATGGTGACCATGTATCGTTGCGCTGGGCACCAGAGGACTATGTGTCGTGGAAGATCATCAACGAGTATGGCTACGAACTGATTCGGATTAATATTACCGATGGCTTTGTAGATGATACCCTCTCTACTTGTATCAAGCCTTTGCCAGAGGAGGAGTTCGACCGTATGTCGCCCACCGACTCTTTGGCGCAGGCGGCTTCGTTCCTGCTCTATCGTCGTGGCACACGTCTTGACGAGACACAAGCACGACCAGGAACGATGGGTTCTGTCATGGAGGTGTATGAAGAACAGCAGAACGCCTACGGTTTCGGTATGATGGTAGCTGAGCGACGTTTTGACCTGGCACAGGCAATGGGCTTGGGATTTGTTGACCGCACCGTGAAAGCCGGCAAGAAGTATATCTATATTATCCGTCCGCTTGTTCCTGAGAAGGTGCTACGTCTCACGGGAAGCAATATCAGATTAAATACAGAAGAACCTTATGTGCAGCCCACCTACGAGGCATTGTTATCTGACAGTATCATCAAGCCGAACACGATCCTGCTCATGTGGCAGGATGAGTTCTATTCCTACTACAATATTGAGCATCGGAAATCCGGAGGTCAATGGGAACAGATCAACGAACAGCCCTTTATGTCGATGAGTCCATTCATCAATGAAGAAGATGATGACGATGAAGCATGGAACCTTATCTATAGCGATGGCGGATTGGAACCAGGGAAATACGAATATCGTATCACAGCATTTGATGCCTTTGGTGAACAAACTAAGCCAAGTGAACCCTATCAGGTGGAATTGTCGGATTTTGTTCCTCCCGCTCCTCCCTATATTCACCGCTTTGAACTACAGCGTAATGAGAACGATAGTATCATTCTTTGTAACGTAATCTTCGGCAAGGATTCCTTGGAACTTGATTTGAAAGGATATGATATTGTCTATACCAATGAGCATTTTGACGGTCAATGGGTGAAGCTGAACGACCGGCCTGTTGCTGCCAGTGATACCATAGCCACCGTCGATGTATCCAAATATGGTAGCGGACAGATTGCCGTCGTGGCCTATGATATCTATGGAAATGCCAGTACTTCGATGGCTCTCTACATGCAGGTGGATGATATCACTCCTCCGTCAAAACCCCAGAATCTGCATACGATGATTTCACCCGAAGGGGAGGTCACGCTGATGTGGGACCCGTGTCCTGAACCCGATGTGGCTCTGTATGTCGGCTATATGGCCGATACCCCTGAAGGAGACTACTTTCAGATGGCTCCGCAACCAATACCTGGTGATACCATGCTTCTTGATACCATTAACGTACATATGCCGCAGCGGTATAAGTATTATAAGGTGATGGCATACGACTATGCAGGTAACCCGTCGGAGATGTCGGACGTGTTACAGATGGAGCGCATTGACTTCAGTATTCCGATGCTCGCGCTCTGTGACTCTACTTGGCAGGACGACCGGCATTTCGGCATGCGCTGGCAATTGAGTAAACAGGATAATCTGGTTCTTGCCAGAATCATGCGCCGTCTGGAGAATGCGAAGACATGGGATATTATCCAAACCTATGACCTCGACTCTCTAGGTAACATGCGCACCTTCGAGTATGTTGATGAACCCCCGATCGACCGCGAAAACCATTACCGTTACTGCATGGAGGTGTTCAACAATACGGGTGTGTCTTCAGGATTAAGCAATCAAGAACAATTCTTCTGTCGTGGTGAGATCAGTCCTGACCTTAACATCCGACTGTCCGGTCTCGTTCAGAAAGACACGGGTAGTCCGCGTATCAGTTGGGATGTTCCCCAATCAACAGGGAAGTACTTCTTCCATGTATACCGTAAGTATGCAGGACGGAACTATCGTCTTGTGGCTACCATACCACCCTCGGCAGAACCCGTCTTTGAAGATCAGCGACTCGATCGTGGCGAGTCGGCAACCTACTATGTCACAGCCTTTGAAGAAGGTGGCAGTGAGAGCAGTGGCTCAAATGAGATTACGTTGACTAACAACGCACAATAACGATTTGGTCATGAAGAAATACAGAATGCTAATCATTAGTCTGATGGGTGTTGCGGCATTGGCCTCATGTGGGGATGTCTTAGAGATTCCCGAGACTATTAAGCCAACGGAGATGACACTCGACCATCACTCGCTTGTGGTGATGGAGGGGGATCGTATACAGGTCACTTCCTCGTTCAAACCAGATGATGTTACTAACACTTCTGTATGGTGGAAGATGGGTGATGAAAATGTGGCTCTTGTCACAAACGGTTTGGTTTATGGAAAGAAGCAGGGGAACACCATGCTGCGTGCCTATTCGGTATTGAATCAGATCTCCGATTCCTGCTCAGTCATCGTTATCAGCAATTGGGAGAATAGCTTTAGGAGTGAGTACTATAGGTATGACATGGTGGTTTATGCGCGGATGATTCTTGGCGGACAACCGTTACCTACTGATGTGAAAGTGGCAGCCATGTGTGGAGATGAGATTCGAGGTGTGGGCATTCGTCGAAACCGGCAGGGCATCGAATACATGGAAATCCGTGTTTACAGCAATAGCCCGTTGGGAGAAACCATCCGTTTTGTGGCTTATAAGCCAGGAACAGGTATTGTTAACTTCACGCGTACACTGTCTTTCGATGAGGAAACCCACGGTACGTTGTCGAACTTGCTTGTCATTTCGGATTGACAGGTCGTAACGTAAGAGAATTGATGTCATGATGAGAATAGGATTGTTGATATTATCATGTCTTATGGTTAACTCTGCGTTAGCCTATTCGAATGACGAGGAACTATCTACAGAAAAGGGAAAGAAAGATGGATCCTACATCATCTTTACAACGAGGAAAATCGATGTAGGAACGATATATAGTCCTTGGAAAACAACCGTTGTCTATGAGTTCCGCAATACAGGTGATGAGCCACTGGTTGTACAGAACATCACTACCGATTGTGGTTGCACCGTGGCTGAATACACCCGAAAACCTATCAAACCCGGCAAAAAAGGGATTGTAACAGTGACCTATGATGGACAGTATACCGAAGTAGGCTACTTCCACAAGACGATAACGGTGGTAACCAACTCATGGCGAAAAGCTGTTGAACGTCTCTACTTGGAGGGAACGCGAGGGGAATAACGTGATTGTTTTTTTTGGAAAACATTTGGCTGTCTCGTAATTATTCGTTACTTTTGTGCGCAAGATAAATGAGAAGTATATGCGGAAAGTAATAGGGATTGGCGAGACAATCTTCGATATCATCTTTAAGAACAATCAACCGATAGGGGCCGTGCCTGGAGGGGGTGCTTTCAATGGTGTCATCTCCCTGGGACGGTCGGGCGTGGAATGCTCGTTCATCAGTGAGACAGGTAACGACAGGGTAGGCGAGAGCATCATCCGCTTTGCCCGCGAGAATGGGGTGAACGCGGATAACATCAATGTGTTCCCTGAGTCAAAATCGCCCATTTCACTGGCGTTTCTCGATGAGAACAACGATGCGCAGTATCTGTTCTACAAGGATCATCCGCACGATCAGCTCGACTTTACCTACCCTGATGTGCAGCCTGATGATATCGTGATGTTCAGTTCGTTCTATGCGGTGAACCCGGTCATCCGCACGCAGGTTTACGGTTTCCTCAACTATGCCCGTCAGCATGGGGCTATCATCTACTATGATGTGAACCTCCGTCCTTCGCATCAGCATGAGGTGATGAAGCTGAAGCCGAATTTCCTGGAGAACCTCGAGCTGGCTGACATCGTGCGTGGCTCGAAGGAGGACTTCCAGGTGCTGTTCAAGAAGGATGATCCCGATAAGGTGTTTAACACAGAGGTTTCTTTCTACTGCAAGAACTTCGTCTATACCCAGGGGGCCGATCCGGTGGTCCTGCGTACAAAGACGGTAAAGAAAGAATATCCCGTAGAGACAACCGAAACGGTCAGCACCATCGGGGCAGGCGATAACTTCAATGCAGGACTGGTGTATGGAATGATGAAATACGATATTACCCGTGACACCATCGAACAGGGACTGACGGAAGAGCAATGGGACCAGATTATCCAGTGCGCACAGGCATTCTCGGCCAACTGCTGCCAGAGTATCCATAACTCGGTAAGTGTGGATTTCGGGACAAAAATGGCCAAAGAATTAAAGACCAAAGAACCAATGGACTAAGGTTAAAGACCAAGGACCCAAAGGACTAAGGTTAAAGGCCAAGGACCCAAAGGTAATCATAAAGTTCAAAGATCAAAGTTCAAAGTTCAAAGATCAAAGTTCAAAGTTATATGATAGAGATTACAAACAAGATTTACTACGTGGGCGTGAACGACCGTAACAAGAACCTTTTCGAGGGTTTGTGGCCGTTGCCCAATGGGGTGAGCTATAACTCGTATCTGATTGATGACGAGAAGGTGTGTCTGATTGATACGGTGGAGGTGGATTTCTTCGTGCCCTACCTGAAGAATATTCAGGAGGTGATAGGCGAACGCCCCATCGACTATCTGGTGATTAATCACATGGAGCCTGACCATAGTGGAAGCATTGCCTTGATCAAGAAGTATTACCCGGAGATCCAGATCATCGGAAACAAGAAAACGTTCCAGATGATGGAGGGTTTCTATGGCATTGGTGAAGGTACGCTGGAGGTCAAAAACGGCGATTCCATCGAGCTTGGCAAGCACACGCTGAACTTCGTGCTGACACCGATGGTGCATTGGCCCGAGACGATGGTAACCCTCGACACCTCTTGTAACGTATTGTTCTCAGGCGACGCCTTCGGCTGCTTCGGCGCCCTGAACGGTGGTATCATCGACAGTGAAATCAACTGCGATACATTCTGGCTCGAAATGGTGCGTTACTATTCCAATATCGTGGGTAAGTATGGCACCCCGGTGCAGAACGCCCTGAAGAAGCTCGCAGGCATCAAGCTCGATTATATCTGCGCCACCCACGGTCCGGTATGGCACGAATATATCAGTAAGGTGGTTGATATGTACGACAAGATGAGTCGTTACGAGACTGAACCGGGTTTGGTGATCTGTTACGGTACGATGTATGGTAATACGGAGCGTGCTGCAGAGGTGATTGCCCGTGCGGCCTCACAGGCAGGACTGAAGAACATTGTGATGTATAATGTCTCGAAGACACATCATTCGTATATCATCCGCGATGTGTTCCGTTATAAAGGACTGATTGTGGGTGCTCCTACCTATAATACCGGTCTTTACCACGAGATGGATGTATTGCTTTCCGAGCTGGCAGGTAAGGACATCAAGAACCACCTGATGGGTTGGTTCGGTTCCTTCGGCTGGGCTTCCAAGGCCGTGGCTGAGATCCAGAAGTGGAACGATGAGCGTTTACACTTCGAGGCAGTAGGCACGCCGGTGGAAATCAAGCAGAGTCTTACCCCCGAAACGTTTGCGCAGTGCGAGGCGTTGGGGAAAGCAATGGCGAAAGCCTTGCTAGTTCATAGTTAATAGTGCAAAGTTCATAGTTATATTAAGGTGGCCAATTCTTCCAAGGAGTTGGCCACTTTGATGTAGGTGTCCCACTGCTTGCGGGTGACACCCTTGCTGTCTAGGTCGTGCAGACAGGTGATGAGGGAATCCCAGAACCCTTTCATGTTATAGAGAATAACGGGCTTCTGGTGGTAACCGATGGTGGCCGATGAGGCCACCGAGAAGATCTCATCCAGCGTACCGATACCCCCGGGCAGGGCGATGAACACATCGCTCTGCGCCATCATCAGCGCCTTACGGTCGTTCAGGTTGTCACAAGGGATATGCACGTCGAGGTATTCACTCACATGTCCGTTCTCTTCCACCTTCGAAGGAACAACACCGATGGCCTGTCCCCCCGCCTCATGCACCGATTTAGCGATACAGTCCATCAACCCTAAATCCGTACCGCCAAACACCAAGGTATGACCTTCCTTGGCGAGCCATTGCCCCAATTCCCATGTCTTCGTGAAGAAATCACGGTCTATATCGTGATTCGCTGAACAAAACACACAAACTTTCATTCCTTTATTCTTCGTTTTACATCATCGGTTTCCTCATTGCGGAAACTCATACACCAGATACTGCACCTTCGGCTCGGTAGGATAGTTCGTGAGTCGCCCGGAGCGAGTCACAAACGACAGGATGCCGTTATACACCCCATTACCGAAAGTATATTGTCCGCCATAGATATTGATATAATGAATGCGCCTGGCATCATAGTCAAGCAGTCGTTCAATATCAATCACCGGCATTCCGTCAATCAGCACCATGGCCGGCCACACACTCACATACGCATCCTGCGGTCGGCGCACCACCAGCTGCGACACCCCGTTGATCTTCGTTTTCTTTACGCAGTTCACATATTCAATCAGCACCTCCCTGATGGTAAGGAACTGGCGGTATTCATCGAGATTATACGCAGGATCAGGCTTCGTACCGAACAACGAGTCATCATAATCCAAGGGCACCCCTTCCTCAGCCGTATCATCCGCATAGTCACCCAACTGCAGTTCCCGCTTGGCAGGCGCAATGGCAATCTGGTGGCGCTGCATGTCGAGCGAGCGTTCTTCCACCTCGTTGCGCTTGTAGTGGAACACCAGATGTGGCAGTCGTTTGGGGAGCAAGGTGACAAACGGAGAGATCATCTCGATGGGCAGACTTGCGCCGGTATAGGAAGCCGCTGAGAGCACCAACGGTTGCTTACCGTGCAAGCCATAGGTGTAGAACACAGCCAGGGAGTCGTTCACCATCTTCCCCTCGAAATAATGAATCTGCTTACCCACGATGCTCAGCGAAGGACGGATCTGACTGCCCTTGAAGGTCTGCCCACCATCCACATTCTTCACCCGAGCCTTGATGATATGGCCCTCGGTCTCACGCCCATCCACAGGCTTCACATCCTGCAGGTCGGCCGACGAGAAACCACTGCCTCTACCCATGGAAGGATAGCTCAGCGAATCGGGATGCGCCATGGCAACCCACTCGATATCATCATCCTCACTCTTGTGAAGCGCATTCACAACAGCCACCAGCTGATGCGCCACCTGGGCTTGATGCCGCGTATATACCGACAGCACATAATACCCGCTATGCAGGTCGGCAGGCAGCTCGATGATGCCCGTTCCCTTCCCGTTGTTCAAGCTCACCACCGTACCGACAGCCAGACTGTACGTATCACACAGCTCAGCATAGGCAATCAGCGCATCATCGGCGGTGATGCTCACCTTCATCGCCTCCCCGGCAAGATACCAAGTGCGGTCGGTAGAAACACTGATAGCAAAGGTACTCAATGAAAGCACCATCGCCATCGTCAACAGCAATATCCTATTCTTCATCTTAATAGCTTACATTTTCTTTTAACCACCAGAAATCAGGCACCTCGATATACGCCCCTTGATATCTCACATCCAGTTGGTTCCTCGTTGCCCATGCCGTATGTAACATATGATCGGCCGACTTCTCCGCGTCCTCCCATTCACACAGGAAGAAGCCCTTTTCCACCATTTTTATGCAATCCTCCTCGGAGGGATTATCCAACCAGATACGCGTATCAAAATGCGGCGGCCGTTTGATGGAGTAATTGGGGGCATCCAGGAAGAACCTGTATTTACTGGTGTTCAACGAGCATCCCACAAAGCCTATCACATGCTTCGACGAGGTGAGACAATGGATATTGGTAGGCAGCGCCGATGGCTGCGGTGTAAACAGTCCGCCCATCTCCGAACCCGCCTGTCGCCTTGCCAGCTCATACTCATACTCAGCCTTCGAGATAGCCCGCTGATGAACCAGTCCGCTATATCTGTAATACATGCGTTCATCACTGCGGTCTATATCATACAGCTTCAGCTTCTCAATGCGCTCACCCTCATAGCTCGAGCTCGCTCCCACCATGATGGATGTACCCGATGCATCCTTCCATCCATGCGAAGGAAACTGGTTACTCTTCATGACCGCAGTCCTTAGCTCAACGTCGTAATAGATAGCGGTCTTGTATTCAGGATACACCTCCCATGTCTCATCGTATCTCCACGAATAGTAGTTCGCATGGTCCGACTCAAACGGCTCCGCGGGTGTCACAAGAATGTCTATGGCACTCTCAGGAGTGTTCTGCACCCCGCACACATCAGCAATCTTCTCGGTGGGCAGCGGTTTCTGCGGTTCCGATTCATACACCTCGCCATCCGTCTCGATATGCAGGTAATATTCCACCTCAGGATTCAGTTCACCTACCTTGCAGGAGTAGCCGTCACCTTTCGGATATGCATGATATTCCGATCCGTCGGTTCCACGAACAGAAACCCTGGCATCATATTCCATCACCATTCCGTGGGTATTCTGAACTGCCTGTGTGCGCGACAAGATGAACTTGTTCACTTGCGCCGAACAAATCGTGCCCTCCACAACCAGCAAGTCGGTATCCGAGGAAGGAATATCCGCCTCAAACTCCTCCACGCAGCCCGTTAGCGCCCCGGCGCCCATCAGCAGGCAAAGCACATCATATATCGATTGTTTCAGTTTCATCATATCTAATTGAATCTTATATTGATGGAGACATAAGGAATGGCCGTGCCGAACACAGAGAGCTTGTATCCCTGTATCTCCGTTCCCTCAGTAACATAATAGATATTATACGCATTCTTGCGAGCCAGCGCATTATACACGCCAAACGAGAACGACGTATGCAGGAAGCTGGTCAGCTTGTGCGTCGGCTCAATATTGAACGCAAGGTCCAGTCGCATATAGTCGGGAATGCGGTAGTTGTTGCGGTCGGTGTAGTACGGCATGTATTTCTTGTTGTACGAGTCGTAGTATTGTCCCGCCGGTACTGTTGTCGGCCTACCCGTGGCATAGTTGAAGTTGCTCGACAGACTATACCTTTCGGTAAACTTCAGGTTCAGCACCGCCTTCACCTCATGCGGACGGTCGTATTCTGCCGGATACCACTCACCGTTGTTCAGCGGCATGGCCACCCGTTTATCGTCCTGGCGCAGCAACGAGCGCGAGTAGGTATAGTTAATCCATCCGTTCAGCTTTCCTATCGGTTTCTTCACCTGCAGCTCTACACCATACGCCTTTCCCTTGGTCGAGATCACATCCGTCTCCAGGTGGTGGTTCATCAGCAGCACCGCCGAACTGCGGTAGTTCAGGTAGTCGCTGATATGCTTGTAGTACCCCTCTACCGAGAACTCATATTTCTTGTCGGCCGTCTCATAATACATGCCTGCTGCCGCCTGCCAGCCATTCTGCGGCTTGATGTTATAGTCAGACAGCTTCCAGATATCCGTGGGCGACATGATCGATGTGTTCGACACCTTATGGATATACTGGTGCATGGTATTGAATCCCGCCTTCAGCGAAAGGTTCTCCAGTAAGGCATAGCGAGTCGATACGCGCAACTCAGGAGCATGGTAGGTCTTGATGAACCCTGTTTCGCTCCGTGTCTCCAGCAGCGTAGCCTCCGAAGGCAGTTCCCCTTCATAATAATGGTTCACGTCGCGCGGACCTAATGCATTGAACATCGTATAGCGCAGACCGCCCGTTACCGACAGCTTGTCGGTGAGTGCCCGCTCATAGTCGACATAGACAGCACTCTCCAAGGCCTTCTCCTTCTGCAGCTGATCGGTTGCGATGCGCGAAGCCTCGCCCACCGGCTCATATCTGCCGCCCTGCACATGGTAATGCTGCACCGAAAGACCGTAGTTCAGGACATCCGTTTCCGACAGGCGCTGACGCAGATGCAGCTTCCCCCACAGCTGGTCGATACCGAAACTCAGTCGGGCGGCCATCGAAGGCGTCGCCTTATCCTCGTTGAAATAGTCGTAATGGTCAAGACCTGCCGAGGCTGTAACGGTCATCTGTTCATTCAGAATCGAGCGCCACTCAGCAGAGAAATTGCGGTTCTGGTAGCCATAGTTATCCTCCGAACTGAACGAGAACCTATCCTTACTCCAATAGCCATACACCTTCAGGCGATGCAAGCTGTTCAGTTTCCACGTCAGCGCACCACCTAAGTCGTAGAAGTTCGCCGTACCGTTCTTGTAGCCGCTGCTCTCCGGTAACTTCTTCAGCATCCAGTCGCTATAGGTCGTTCTACCGTTCAGCAGCAGCGACACATGATCCTTCACAATCGGAATCTCGATATTCACCTTACTGGTCAGCGCTCCGATACTGGCCGAGCCCGTCAGCTTCTCCATGTTCGCCTCCTTCGAGGTAACCTTCAGTACGCTACTGATCCTACCGCCATATTCCACGGGGATGCTCGATTTGAACAGCTCCACATCATCCACCGCATCCGAGTTGAACGAGGTGAACAAGCCGAACAGGTGCGACGGGTTATATACCGTTCCGCCATTGAAGAGAATCAGGTTCTGGTCGGTGGCGCCGCCTCGCACATTATATCCGCTCGAAGCCTCGCCCACGGTGGTCACACCCGGTAGCGTGAGCACGATCTTCATGATGTCCGACTCGCCAAAGGCCGATGGGATATTCTTCAGCAGCACGGGTTTGAACTTCTCAGACCCCATCATCATGTTCTTCACCGCCGACAGTCGGCCGCCCACCACCACAATCTCATCCAGCTCCTGGTCGTCCGAAAGACTCGCCTTCGCCTTCTTCACTCCCGGCACAATATACGTCCTGGTCTTGGTGGGCGCCACCGCCATCGCCACCGAGTCGTTGTCGAGGACGGGGATGCCGAATAAAAGACTCTCCCCCAGCCCCTCCCTGTGAGGGAGGGGAGTGGTTACCGATACCGCCTGTTCATTTTTAGCCAACTCGTCTTGAGAGTATCTACTCCCCTCTCTCTCAGGGAGGGGTAAGGGGGTGGGTCTCAGACTCTCCACCACCCTCATCAAACTATACTCCCTTGTGTTCTTCGTGAACGAGAGTTGTTGTTGCCTGACAAGCTGTTTGATTTGCTTTTTCTGTTCAGGGAAGATCTTGGCGATGTTCGATGCGCTCTTCACATGATACACCCTATCGTCGGGAGTAACAATCGTGAAATGCTCTTTGATAGCGAGATTTTTCTGGTATTTCCTTGCTTCGTTAGCGTTTTCACCGCTTACCACCTTCCACACGCTGTGGTAGAGTCGTGTGCCATTCGTGCTGCCATCCGAAAGCAGCGCCGCATATCGGGCATCATCCTCCGGGTCATGCTCGTATCGCTGCCCATCCATCTCAAACCAGTCAATGTATTTCTGCTCAGGAATACAGAACACATTTCCCACAGGAGAGAGAATCACCACCCGCTGTTCCAGCTGGTCGAAACGCATTTTCACATGATCGTAAACCACACCATGGTAACTGATGCGCCCCTCATACAAGTCTGTAGTGCCTTTGTAATAGGGGATGTCGCGCCACGCCGATAGCAGATACTGTGGTTCAACCGCACCTATATACAGTCGGGCAAAATCCTTAGCCGAGGAGAAATACTCCTGCGCCTTCACATTTTGTACGACCAACATCATACAGGCAAATACCAAAAAATACTTTTTCACGTCTTTATATAATCTCGCTATTATTCTTTTTTACTAACACCCAAAGGTTAGCGTGCAAATTTACTCCTTTTTCTCCATATAATAAAGAGACAGCCCAAATCTTGCATGGAATAGAAAATATTTAACATTCTTTCACTGATGGCCTACTCTAAAAACAAGTTGTTCCCTCAACACCCCAACATCTAACCCAAATCTCTTGAAACGTCGATATATAGGGGGTTTGAGGTGGGTTAGATGTTACTCAAACATCTAACCCACATATCCCGTACATCTAACCCAGATACTCTCTCTTCAATTCGGAGGAGGGAAGTTCGAAGGGATATGAAGGTTAGATGAGGGTTAGATGTAGGTTAGATGTTCAAGCAACATCTAACCCTTGTCAAACCCTTTGTGGCAGGGCATTTCAGGCATATTGGGTTAGATGTTGGCACAAAAATGACAATAAGTGATAAGTAATAGGTAACAAGTAATAAGTATGATTTGAGTTAAAATACAGGATTGTATATTCATACTCTTATTTGTATGAATATTCCGGGTGCCTTAAACGCTGGGAGAGAGAACGTCAAACGCTGGGAGTGATCAAGGCATTTACTCCCTCAAACTGCCATACTTTCTAAATGGCCTATTTCTGAATGCATAAATATGCACACCTAAGTCCCATCACGCATCGTTACTCGTTTGCATATTTCTTCCGCCATGCTGTTAAGGGCGATACAATCCGAACGACTGATGTGCCGCTCTTTCCGAACTGCGTGCAAAGAAAAAATCTTTTTTTCTTTGATTTGTGCTCGCTTATTCGTATCTTTGCGACAAAGAATATAATTTGCACGTTAAACAGCTAATCATTTTTTTTATGGTCGATTTCACATACTACACACCTACTGAGGTGGCATTCGGAAAGAATGCGGAGGAGCAGATTGCCCAACTGGTGAAGAAATATGGTGGCACGAAGGTGCTGGTGCATTATGGCGGTAAGAGCGCAGTGCGGTCGGGACTGATCGACAAGGTGTGCAGCCTGCTGCAGGCAGAGGGGATTCCCTTTGTGCAGTTGGGCGGCGTGGTGCCTAATCCAAGGGTGTCGCTGGTGCGCAAGGGTATAGCACTCTGCCGACAGGAGGGTGTTGACTTTATCCTGGCCGTGGGTGGCGGTAGCGTGATTGATTCTGCCAAGGCCATTGGCTACGGACTGCCGTACGAGGGGGATGTGTGGGATTTCTTCGAGGGAACAGCGGTGCCGAAGGCTTGCTATCCGGTGGGTGCCGTGGTGACCATTCCCGCAGCGGGCAGTGAGATGAGCGACAGCTGTGTGATCAGCGACGACGAGAAGGGATTGAAGCGGGGCGTGAACAATAATATAGTAAGGTGTAAGTTCGCGGTGATGAATCCTGAGCGTACCTATACCTTACCGCCGTATCAGACGGCCTGCGGAGCCACAGATATCATGATGCACACCATGGAGCGCTATTTCTCGAAGGATGTAGACATGACACTGACGGACGAGATTGCCGAGGCGCTGATGCGCACCGTGAAGGATAGTGTGTTCTATGTGCTGAAGAACCCGAATGACTACCGTCATCGTGCGCAGATTATGTGGGCAGGGAGTTTGTCGCACAACGATCTGACGGGCTGCGGCACCCGGCGCGACTTTGCCTCACACAAGCTGGAACATGAAATCAGTGCGTTGTTCGATGTGGCCCACGGGGCAGGCTTGGCCGCCATCTGGGGCTCATGGGCCCGTTATGTGATGAAAGAGAATGTGTCGCGTTTCGTGCGCTTTGCGGTAAACGTGATGGGCGTGGCCAACGACTTTACCGATGCTGAGGGAACAGCCCTGCGGGGTATAGAGGCCATGGAACAGTTCTATCGTGCCATAGGAATGCCCACCTGTCTTTCAGAACTGTTGGGCAGAACGCTCACTGATGCTGAACTCAACCAGCTGGCCAGTCAGTGTAGCAAGGGAGGAACCATAACCATTGGCGGCTTCAAGGTGCTCCATGAAGCGGATATGAGGAAAATTTATTCGCTAGCGAATAAATAATTGTGGAATGTGGAGTGTGGAATGTGGAGTGAGATATGCTTCAAGTACAAGTGGTTCAGTATATGAAGACTTTATCTCTGTACTATTCTCACTCCACACTCCACATTCCACACTCCACACTATTGCGCTGGCACAATAACCGTTTCCTGGCCGCGGGGAGCGGGTTTTTCCTCGGGCTGAGGAGTGGGGGCTGGCTTAGGTTCTGCAGCGGGCTTGGGGGTGTTGTCCTCCGGTTGGACAATGTCGCCCACCTCGGGCAGATCCTCCATGATAACGGGTTCCTTCTTCACGGGAGCGGAAACCCTGCGAACCGAGTCTTTCTTCACAGGCGCAGCCTTTGCTGGCGGTGGGGTGAAAGGCAGCAGGTTCATGCTTGAGGTGTTCAGCTTATAGGTGGCCGTGGGCACCTCTTCGTCGTTCTCATCCTTCTTGTCGGTTACTGCCGTGATGATGATGAACTGCTCATCCTCTGACAGTTGTGCACTCAGGATGCCCTGCACATCATCCTTTTCATTATAATATACGCGCGCCTCCCTGTTGATCTCGTAGGGAATCACCTCCTCGAGCATCTTCGACTTGGCGTTGAAGCGCATCAAACGACCGCTGTTCAGGTAGAACAAAGAGTGGCGGTTATCGGTGAAGCGGGCTACCACCTGCGAGCCTTCGGGTATCACCTGCGCAAAGCTGTCGAGGGCTTCGGCAACGCCTAAGTCTTTTCCTCCAAACGCCCCACCTCTTCCTGAGCAGCTACACCCGGAGATGAAGCCCAGGATGAAGATCACCACTGCTGCAGCTGCAGCAATTAAATGCTTCTTGTTGATCTGCTTCAGCAATTCCTGAAGCTTTTTGATATACTCTTTCATCTTCCCTTTAAACGGTTAAGTAATCAGTAGGTATTGATTTTCTTTTGCAAAGATACGAATAAGCGAGAACAATACAAAATAAATGCGAATTTATTTTTATTGTCGAGCGAAAGTATCTTCGGCGAAGCCAGAGGTAATAAAAAATTGTATACCTCGGTACGTTTTGACGGTATTTGTTTTGTTTTGCCCGCATCTTTTTGTAATTTTGCAGCATGAAAATGATATCACACGAAACCAAAATTTGTAACAAGCGATGAGAAGAATCAGTGTTTTATTAATGGCAATGACAATATCCGTGAGTATGAACGCTCAGAAGATTACGTACCCGAAAACCCCGAAAGACGGTACGGTAGATGACTATTTCGGTGTGAAGGTGGCCGACCCGTACCGATGGCTGGAGAACGATACCAGTGCGGAGACGGCTGCATGGGTGGAGGCTGAGAACAAGGTGACTTCCGCCTACCTGAATAAGATTCCCCAGCGGGTGAAGCTGAAGGAAAGACTGAAGGCGGCGGCGAACTATGAGAAGATCAGTGCGCCGTCGGAGCATAACGGGAAGTGGTATTTCACCAAGAACGACGGTCTGCAGAACCAAAGTGTGATCTACGTGATGGACAAGCTGGGCGTCACACCCAGGGTGTTCCTCGACCCCAATAAGCTCAGTAGCGACGGTACCGTGGCGCTGAAGGGATTGTATGTATCGAACAACGGTAAATATGCTGCCTACGCTATCTCACGCAGCGGTAGCGACTGGCAGGAGTTCTTTGTGTTGGACGCCAAGACGGGCGAGCTGTTACCCGATCATATCGAATGGGCGAAGTTCTCAGGGGCTGCCTGGCAGGGTGACGGATTCTTCTACAGCGCCTATGATGCTCCTACCCAAGGAAAGGAGTTCTCTAACGTGAACGAGGCACAGAAGATATACTACCACAAGATGGGAACCCCACAGAGTGAGGATGTGCTGTTCTACCAGAATCCGGTCTTCCCCAAGCAGTTCTACAGCGTAAGTGTCAACCGTGAAGAGACCGTGATGTTCCTCTATGAGAGCGGTGCGGGAGCAGGCAATAACTTGTATGTGCGTGACCTCCGTGTTCCTAACTCGCAGTTCATCCAGATGACTTCAGATATGGATTACCAGTATATTCCGATAGATGTGATCGGTAATAAGATCTATCTGCTCACCAATTACGGCGCACCGAAAAACCGAATCATGGTGGCAGAAATCGGTAACCCGGGACTGAACGACTGGAAGGAGCTGGTGCCTGAGCAGGAGAGTGTGCTGGAAGATGTTACCATGGTGAGCGGGAAGATGGTGCTTACCTACAGTATGGATGCTTCGAACCATGCCTTTGTGTACAACCTCGACGGTAAGCAGCTGCATGAGATTGCGCTCCCCTCGGTGGGCAGCGTGGGTTTCTACGGCAGGAAAGAGCTGAAGGAGTGTTTCTATACCTTTACTTCATTCACGGTTCCCGGAACCATCTATCAGTATGATATAGACAAGAACGAGAGTACGCTGTACAAGGCTCCGAAGGTGAACTTCAACCTGGATGCATACGAGAGTCATCAGCTGTTCTTCAAGAGTAAGGACGGCACCCGCATCCCGATGTTCCTGACCTACAAGAAAGGACTGAAACGCAACGGTAAGAATCCTGTGTATCTCTATGGCTACGGAGGCTTTAACGTCTCTCTGCCCCCCAGCTTCTCATCCATGCGCATCCCCTTCCTGGAAAACGGAGGTATCTATGTGCAGGTGAACCTGCGTGGCGGAAGTGAATATGGTGAGGAGTGGCATCTGGCAGGCACGAAGATGCAGAAGCAGAACGTTTTCGATGATTTCATCGGCGCTGCCGAATACCTCATTGCCGAGAAATATACCTCAAAAGAAAAGATTGCCATTGTGGGTGGTTCCAACGGCGGACTGCTGGTGGGTGCTTGTATGACACAGCGCCCTGACCTCTTCCGTGTGGCCATTCCCGAGGTGGGGGTGATGGATATGCTGCGTTATCATAAATTCACCATCGGCTGGAACTGGGCAAGTGACTATGGCACGTCGGAAGATTCTCGTGAGATGTTCGAGTACCTGCGGGCCTACTCGCCGCTGCATAACCTGAAACCGGGTACTGCCTATCCTGCCACGTTGGTTACCACGGCTGATCATGACGACCGTGTTGTGCCTGCCCACTCGTTTAAGTTCGCTGCTACCCTCCAGGAGTGTCATCAAGGTGACAACCCGGTGCTGATACGCATTGACAGTAAGGCGGGTCATGGCGGTGGAAAGCCGATGAGCAAGGTGATTGAGGAGCAAGCCGACATCTACGGCTTCATCATGTACCACTTGGGAATGAAATGTAAATAGATTACCATCGGATGACCACCCAGGAGTTTATTCAGCAATACCGTGAGGAGGATGTGCGAAAGTTAGCGCTGCAAGGGGCTCGCTTTCCACAGGTCGATCTGCCTTATGCGCTCGACCAGATTGCGGGGTGGCAGACGGCCAGGAAGAAGATTCCTTCGTGGACAGTCATCGAGGGGATGGTGTATCCGCCACGCCTGTCGATGGAACAGTGCTCGAGTGAGCAGACCGCCAGGTATAAGGTGGCGTTGGTGCAGCGGTTACTGAAAGGGAACAAGGGCGGTAGAATGGTGGATCTGACAGGTGGTTTCGGGGTTGACTTCTCCTTCCTCTCGCCGCTCTTCGATGAGGCTGTGTATGTGGAACAGCAGGAACATTTGTGTAAGATTGCACAGGAGAATATCGTAAGGTTAGGTCTTGGGCAGTCGGAGGTGGTTCATGCTGACGGTGTGGCCTATCTGCAGCGGATGGAAAAGGCCGACCTGATCTACTTGGATCCTGCAAGAAGGGATGCGCATGGGGCAAGAACCTATGATATACACGACTGTACGCCGAATCTCTTGGAGATCCAGGATGCGCTGTTGCAGAAGGCCCGCTGGGTGGTGGTGAAGCTGTCGCCCATGCTCGACTGGCACAAGGCGGTGAATGATTTACCTTCGGTTACTGAGATTCATGTGGTCTCGGTGGGAAACGAATGCAAGGAACTGCTGCTGGTACTGGAAGGAACGGTCGGTGAGCATCCTGAGGAACGCCCGTTAACCATCTTCTGTGTGAACGATGAGCAGGTTTTCACTTGCACGATGGATGAGATGTACGAGGGGGTGAGCATAGCGGAACGGATAGAGAAGGAGATGTTTCTCTATGAGCCGAACGCCTCGATCATGAAGGTAGGCTGCTTTGGCGCCTGTGCCACCCAGTATGATGTGAAGGCCATAGGCAGAAACAGTCATCTGTTTGTGAGCGATTCCCTCATCGAACCATTCCCCGGAAGGGTGTTCCGCATCACCGCTGTTTCGTCTATGAATAAACGGGAATTGAAAACCGTTCTTCAGGACATCAAAAAGGCTAATGTGGCCGTGAGGAATTTCCCGCTCAAGGCCGAGGAATTACGTAAACGTTTGAAGCTTGCCGATGGGGGCGATATTTATCTTTTCGGCACTACTACAGAGGAAGATAGACACTTGGTTTTGGTGACAAAAATGGTCGTGTGAGCGTTACCAAGTGCTAAAAAATGTAAAATTGCGACTGGTTTTTTGCACAATTAAGGGTATTGTGTGCAAACAAGGGTGCTTTTTTCGGTAAAATATTTGCATACATGAATAAAAATTTGTTCCTTTGCACCCGAATTTTCAAAGAAGAAAGATTTTATTAACAATTTAAAAAGTACAATTATGTCAGAAATTGAAAGCAAAGTAAAGGCTATTATCGTTGATAAACTTGGTGTTGATGAGGCTGAGGTAAAGCCGGAGGCAAGTTTCACTAACGATCTGGGCGCAGATTCTTTGGATACCGTTGAGCTGATCATGGAGTTTGAGAAGGAGTTCAACATTTCCATCCCCGACGATAAAGCTGAGACCATCGGTACTGTAGGCGATGCCATCAAGTATATCGAGGAGGCCGCAAAATAAAGTAAAAAGTAAAAGTGAAGAGTGAAGAATTTGCTGAATCCGTATGGTTTCACTTAGGTGAGCGGTAGCAAATTTTTCACTTTTCACTTTTCACTATACCTTAATTATTATGGAATTAAAAAGAGTAGTTGTAACAGGACTTGGTGCCGTTACACCGGTAGGTCATTCTCCCGAGGAGACTTGGAAGAACCTGTTGGCTGGTGTCAGCGGTGCTGCCCCTATTACGCAGTTCGATACCTCTTTGTGCAAGACACATTTTGCCTGTGAGGTAAAGGACCTGGATATCAACGAGTATATCGACCGCAAGGAAGCCCGCAAGCTCGACCGCTACACACAGCTGGCTATGATCAGTGCCATTCAGGGTGTGAAGGACAGTGGCTTGGATCTGGAAACAGAGGATAAGAACCGTATCGGCGTCATCTATGGCGTAGGTATCGGTGGTATCCGCACTTTCGAGGATGAGGTGGTATATTATGGTCAGCATATCGACCAGGGACCGAAATTCAGTCCGTTCTTCATTCCGAAGATGATCAGCGACATCGCTGCAGGACATATCAGTATTCATTTCGGATTCCATGGTCCTAACTACACCACAACAAGTGCCTGTGCTTCATCCAGCAATGCCCTGGCCGACGCTTTCAACCAGATTCGTCTGGGTAAGGCTAACGTCATCGTTGCAGGTGGTGCCGAGAGTGCTATCTGTATGTGCGGTGTAGGTGGCTTCAATGCCATGAAAGCCCTGTCAACTCGTAATGACGAACCCGAAAAGGCCAGTCGTCCCTTCAGCGCCAGTCGTGACGGTTTCGTGATGGCTGAAGGTGCCGGATGTCTGATTCTCGAAGAGCTGGAGCATGCTAAGGCTCGCGGTGCAAAGATCTATGCCGAGATGATCGGTGAGGGTATGAGTGCTGATGCTTATCATATCACCGCCTCTCATCCTGAAGGTCTGGGTGCCAAGCTCGTGATGAAGGCTGCCTTGGAGGATGCGCAGATGAAACCTGAGGATATCGACTATATCAATGTACATGGCACTTCCACCCATGTGGGTGATATCTCTGAGGCCAAGGCCATCAAGGAGGTATTCGGCGATGCTGCCTACAAGTTGAACATTTCTTCAACCAAGTCGATGACAGGTCATTTGCTGGGTGCAGCAGGTGCTGTGGAGGCTATGATTGCCGTTCTCAGTGTGCAGAACGACATTGTGCCGCCCACCATCAACCATGCTGATGACGACCAGGACGAGGAGATCGACTATAACCTGAACTTCACCTTCAACAAAGCACAGAAGCGTGAGGTGCGTGCCGCCATGAGCAATACGTTCGGTTTCGGCGGACATAATGCTTGCGTAATCTTCAAGAAATATGCAGATTAATGACTTATTAGATAGGATAAAGCTCCCTTTCCGCAAGGAGAAGGAGCTTTATTCGTCTTTATACGAAATCATCGGATTCTACCCCCGCAATATCTCTTACTACAAACAGGCCTTGCTTCACAAGAGCATGGCCAAGCGTAACGAGAAGGGCAAGCCCATGAACAACGAACGGTTGGAGTTCCTGGGTGATGCTGTGCTCGATGCTGTGGTGGGTGATATTGTCTATCGCCATTTTGAAGGCAAGCGTGAGGGCTTCCTCACGAATACACGCTCGAAGATCGTGCAGCGTGAGACGCTGGGACGACTGGCGCAGGAGATGGGTATCATCAACTTGATTAAATCCAATGGACACTCTTCCTCTCATAACAGCTATATGGGAGGAAATGCGTTCGAGGCCCTGGTGGGTGCCATCTATCTCGACAGGGGATATGGTGCCTGTATGCGGTTCATGGAGAAGCGTATCCTGAAGGAACTGCTGAACCTGGACAAGGTGGCCTACAAGGAAGTGAACTTCAAGTCGAAACTCATTGAATGGAGTCAGAAGAACCGCGTGAAGATCGACTTCAAGCTGGTGTCGGAGGAGAAGGATCAGAAGGGTAATTCGAAATTCATCTACCAGGTAGCCATCGAAGGTCTTGATGGCGAGAAGGGCGAGGGCTATAGCAAGAAGGAATCGCAGCAGATGGCCAGTAAGCTCACCCTGCAGCGCCTGCGCAAGGAGCCTCAGTTCATCGATGCGGTGTTTGCCGCCAAGGCTTCACGTACCAAGATGGAGGAGATGCCCACTACTGCCGTTCCCGAGACAAAAGAATCCGCACCTTTCACCTCAGAGGAAGAGAGGAAAGGTCAGGAGGTGGAACGATTGGAACGCTTCGACGGCTCTGACGAGATAGCACCTGTAGAAAAGGAACAGGAGGAGAAGCCGCAGAAGCAGTCGAAGAAGACTGACGATGAGTTCGACCTCTCGGATATCTCCGCCGCCGCTCAGTCGCGCGAGGAGATTATCGCGGCCGCTGAGGCTGCCGCGTTTGGGGATTTATAATTCTTTAGTCCTTCCCTCAAAAACTCCAGATACTTAGAGATGTCCTCGTCGTAGGCAACGGAGCCTGTTAGCGGATAGCCGTCGGGGTTCAGGGCCACATAGAACGGTTGGGCGTTGGCACCGAACTTTGAGCGCTGCAGGTAGCTCCACTTGTCGCCTATGGTGCGCAAGGTGCGCTGCTTACCATTTTCTTCTGTTACCTGTATCTGTTCTGGTAATGGGGTCTTATCATCCACAAAGAGGGAGATCAGGATGTAGTCGTTGTTCAGAATCTTGGCCACCTCAGGATCTGTCCATACCGCTGCTTCCATCTTCCTGCAGTTCACACAGCCAAAGCCGGTGAAATCAATGAGCACAGGTTTCCCTTGTGCCTTGGCTGCCGCCATACCCTCTTCATAGTCAAGGTATTTTGCCCGCACCTCATGCGCCTGATAGAGGTTGAAATCCTGTGTGCTCATAGGGGGAGCGAAGGCGCTGACCGCCTTGCAAGGAGCGCCCCATAAACCTGGTACCATATAAAGGGCGAAGGCCAACGACACCAATCCGAGCATGATACATACCACGGGCATGGGCTTGTTGATATCCCCTCCTTCCCAATCGCTTTGGAACTTCAGCTTACCGATGAGGTACAGTCCGAGGGCTCCGAAGATGACAATCCACAGACACAGGAACACTTCCCTGTCGAGCAATCGCCAGCCGTAAGCCAGATCAGCCACGGAGAAGAACTTCAGGGCGAAGGCCAGCTCGATAAAGCCGAGTGTTACCTTGATGATATTCATCCAGCCGCCCGACTTCGGTGCTTTCTTCAGCCAAGTGGGGAAGAGGGCGAAGAGAGTGAAGGGTAATGCCAGCGCAAGGGCGAAGCCGAACATACCGATGGCAGGACCGAGGATGTTACTGGCTGTGGTCAGCTCCACCAGCAGGAAACCGATAATAGGACCTGTGCAGGAGAAGCTCACCAAAACCAACGTAAAGGCCATGAGGAAGATGGAAAGGAGTCCGCTGGTACTACTGGCCTTACTGTCCACCTTGTTCGTCCACGACGACGGTAGGGTAATCTCGAACCAACCGAAGAAGCTGAGGGCGAACACCACCAGTAGTAAGCACAGGAAGATATTGAATACGGCATTGGTGGAGAGGGCATTCAACGCACTGGCGCCGAAGATGGCCGTAATAGCCAGTCCTAAGGCCAGGTAGATCACCACAATGGAAATGCCATAGGTGACAGCATCCTTGATACCTTTCTTCTTATCATCCTTAGCACGCTTCAGGAAGAAGCTCACCGTCATGGGAATAATCGGCCACACACAGGGAGTGAACAAGGCAATCAAGCCACCGAGAAAGCCCATGAGAAAGATGTAGAGCCACGAACGACCCTTCTGCTGATCGCCACCAAAAGCCTGCAGTTCTTTCACTACAGGCTTCCAGAGGTTGTTTACTTCAGCAGAGTCGAGCGGTACCACAGCAGGGACTATAGCCACACTATCCGCTTTCACCTCTTCCCCTTCATCTTTCTCTTCTCCTTTCTCCTCTTTTATCTCCTCTTTCGTCTCTCCTTTTTCATCCTTCATCTCCTCTTTCATCTCTTTCCCCTCACCCTGGTAGTCGAATTCCACCTCCGAGGGCGGCAGACAGCTCTGGTCGTTGCAGGCCCCATACTCCAGGAAACCCTTGATATGGTAAGTCTTGCCCGTGATCTTATACCGTTGAATGAAGGTCACTGCGTTCTCGAAGTAACGCACGTTCATATCGAACAACTTGTCAAAGTTGCTGATCTCTTTCCCCTGTGCCTTCAGCTTCCCGTCGGCCTTGGCTCCCTCGGATGTTTCCGTGGTGAGCGAAGCAGAGATGGGGCCTCCATCAGGAAGACCAGTGGAATAGACATGCCATCCCGGGGAGATTCTTCCCGTGAAGATTACATCCACCTCTGAGGGTGACACTTGTTTCTGACTCACCGTGAACTGCACAGGGTTCTGGATCTGCGCATGAACAGATGCAACAACTATTGTTAGCAACAGTGTCAGGAGGGTTGTTCGAATCGTTCTCATAATCTTTTGTTTGTCGTAAAAATACTTTTAACTATTAATGTGTCCCATCGGTTCTGTAATCCTTTGCAATTTCCGCATCGACAATAAAGATATCACCATCTTTATCTCTCAGAACGTTCCTTGGAACGAGATCCCATACAACATAGTCACCATTTGCATAACGACCTTCTTCATTCTGCTTAACAAACCCTAAGGCTGCCATATATGTTTCAATCTCTATGACTGTTGCAGGAACTGCATCTTTCACCAGTTGTTGCTTCAAAACGGGCATAATAGAACGTCCGTCAAACCCTGTGAAAGCATATAAAGTGTAAGCTGTATCGTAAAATAGATTATTATGCCAAGTTACCCTTTCAAGTAAACGTAAAAGACTGCCTGTATTTAACAGGTTGTTTACTTTGTAGATAATGTCATTCGAAACGTAAGTATCGTTTTCATTCCCACTTGGTCCAGGAACTCCTAAATCGAAAACATCACTCATTGGGAGCCACATGCCATTTTCCTTAGCATATTGCTCTGCTACACGTTGTTCAACCTCGAAACGGTTTACATCGTCTTGGCCATCTCGAAGTTTCGCTTCATATAGTTGGCAGCGTCGATGGAGTTCATCGGCGACTTCATGGATTCTGCAATTTTCCGCAGTTTCCTCTCCACTGCCTCTTTGTGAAACTGATTCAAATATGTCATCTTTCATTTTATTTTTCTGCAAATATACACATTCTTTTTAATATACCACTATTATTTGAAAAAAAGATTCGTTTGATTAGGATTCTCTATAGGGTCCACATAGCTACATAACCTGAATTCTTGTAGAATGACGATGAAGTGAGATAAAAACCAAAGGAAAAATGCGTTTTTCTTTTTCTTTTACAGAAATAATTGTATATTTGCAGACAGAAAGCCAAAAGATATTATTCACTTTTAAAACGAACAAGATGAAAAGAATACTATTATTTGCCTTCGCACTGACCCTTTGCATGGGTGTGAAGGCACAAGAAACCGTTCAGTTACCACAACCGGAAATAGGTATGTTGGGTAAGTCGCTGGGCAAAATCCTCCAAGAGCGCCGTTCCGTACGCGAGTATCAGGACAAGCATGTTGACCTGAAAATCCTGTCAACCCTTCTTTGGGCAGCCTGTGGCGTCAGCGATCCCGCATCAGGGAAGATTACTGCCCCTTCAGCCGTGAACATGCAGGACATCAAGGTCTATGTATGTACCATGAAGGATGTCAGACTCTTCAATCCTAAAGACAACAGCCTCACCCTCGTGCTGAATGAAGACATCAGACAAGACCTTGCAGCCGGTCAGAATTTCATGCTGGATGCTCCCATCGCCTTGCTGTTGGTGAGCGATCAGAGTAACCGTCGCAGGAATGATCAGTATGGCGCTATGGATGCAGGCTATGTGTCGCAGAACATCTATCTGGCCTGTCAGGCTATGGGTCTGAGTACAGTGGCTCGCGCCATGATGAACAAAGATACCGTCCGCACCAAGCTGAACCTTGCTGAGGGTGTCATCGTGGAGCTGAACCATCCCATCGGTTACAAGAAGTAGTTCAGAAACTGAGTAGAAATGAAACGAATCACCATAATTGTTGTCATCGCCATTCTTTTGTTGGCATGCTTTGCTGGCGTAGGCTTGATTCTCCTGTTACTCGTTTTTCCTTTCGCATATTATACCATTAAGTTTAAGGAAAAGAGAGAACCGCCAAAGGTGATGTATGCTACCATAGAGGACGTGGAATCGAAATACGGAGAACCTGATGATGTGGTGGTGCTGGATGCCTCAAGAGCCAACGAATTACCCTGTCTCGTTCTGTTCTATTCGGCTCAAGACGTGATGATAGCAGCAGGCGAAGAACTAAGGATCAGCGACATATCGAGTGTGATGCCGAAGAATATGGCTACGCCTTATACGATTGACGAATATGTCGTCATGATCACCACCAAGAACCCGCAACGCCCCACCATACAATTAGGAGTGGGCTACGACGGCGGATTGGCAACGGATATTGCGGCACAGATATATGCACACATAGGCTTGGAAAATTGCAAATAAATTTGACCTTTGGTCTTATTTTGTCACGACTCAACAAATGAAATGCAAGCATTTCTTTGTTTTCGCTGCTCCAAAATTTGCTTTTTCGCTCACTTAATCGTACCTTTGCACCCAATTATAAGGTATAAGAAAATGGCAAATTTGAGATTTCAGGTAGTAGAGGAGGCTTTTTCGAAAAGGCCCCTTGATGTGGCAGCACCAGAGGAGCGCCCATCAGAGTACTTTGGCAAGTATGTATTCAACCGTGCCAAGATGTACAAATACCTGCAGCGTGATGTCTATGAGAAACTCATCGACGTGATTGACAATGGCGCACCGCTCGACAGAAGCATTGCCAATGCCGTGGCAAAGGGCATGAAGCAATGGGCAGAAGAGAATGGTGTGACACACTATACCCACTGGTTCCAGCCGCTTACGGAGGGAACAGCCGAGAAACATGATGCTTTCATTGAGCATGATGGTAAGGGTGGCATGATCGAGGAGTTCTCCGGAAAGCTGCTCGTGCAGCAGGAACCCGATGCTTCGTCTTTCCCAAGTGGTGGCATCAGGGCTACCTTCGAGGCTCGCGGCTACTCTGCCTGGGATCCCACATCGCCTGTGTTCATCATCGACGATACCTTGTGTATCCCCACTATCTTCATCTCTTATACAGGTGAATCGCTCGACTATAAGGCACCATTGAAGCGTGCGCTTCGTGCTGTAGGCGAGGCTGCCTTGGGTGTGATTCATTATTTCGACCCCACGGTGAAGAAGGTGATTTCGAACCTCGGGTGGGAGCAGGAGTATTTCCTGGTGGATGAAGGACTTTATTCCGCCCGTCCTGATTTGATGCTTACCGGAAGGACCTTGATGGGTCATGATAGTGCCAAGAACCAGCAGATGGACGACCACTATTTCGGTACTATACCTGATCGTGTGCAGGCTTTCATGAAGGATCTGGAGATCCAGGCCTTAGAGTTGGCCATTCCCTGTAAGACTCGTCATAACGAGGTGGCTCCGAACCAGTTCGAGATTGCACCGATCTATGAGGAGACGAATCTCGCCGTTGACCACAATATGCTACTGATGTCATTGATGAAGAAGGTGGCACGGAAACATGGGTTCCGCGTGTTGCTGCATGAGAAACCCTTCGACGGCATCAACGGTTCGGGAAAGCATAACAACTGGAGTCTGAGTACCGACAACGGTATTCTATTGCATGCCCCGGGTAAGACACCCGAGCAGAACCTGCGTTTCGTGACCTTCATCGTGGAGACCTTGATGGGCGTTTATCGTCACAACGGACTCCTCAAGGCTTCCATCATGTCGGCAACCAATGCCCACCGATTAGGAGCCAATGAGGCACCTCCAGCCATCATCTCCTCATTCCTCGGCAAGCAGGTCAGTGAGTTGCTGGAGCATATTGAAAAGGCGGATAAGGACGACTTGTTCGTGGTGGCAGGTAAGAAGAAGATGGAACTCGATATTCCTGAGATTCCTGAACTGCTCATCGACAATACCGACCGTAACCGCACTTCTCCCTTCGCCTTTACGGGTAACCGATTTGAGTTCCGTGCCGTAGGTTCTGAGGCCAACTGCGCCAGTGCGATGATTGCCTTGAATGCAGCCGTGGCTGAGGCCTTGGTGGATTTCAAGAAACGCGTGGATGCACTCATTGCCAAAGGACAGGATAAGACAAGTGCCATCATTGATATCATCCGTGAGGATATCCGCACCATCAAACCCATTCATTTCGATGGTAACGGCTATAGCGACGAGTGGGTGGTTGAGGCTACCAAACGCGGTCTTGACGTAGAGAAGAGCTGTCCGGTGATCTTCGACCGCTATCTCGACAAGGAGAGCATCGATATGTTCGAGAGTCTGAACATCATGAACCGAAAGGAGCTGGAGGCTCGTAACGAGGTGAAGTGGGAGACTTACACGAAGAAGATACAGATCGAGGCCCGTGTGCTGGGCGATCTCACCATGAACCATATCATTCCTGTGGCTACGCATTATCAGACTCGTCTGGCAAAGAACGTGGGAAGTATGCGTGAGATATTCTCTCCCGAAGAGGCCGAGCAATTGTGCGCACGGAACATCAAGATTATCAAGGAGATAGCAGAGCGTACACAAACCATCGAGACCATGGTGGAGGAACTGGTGAATGCCAGGAAGGTTGCCAATCGCATTGAGAACGAACGCGAGAAGGCCATTGCCTACCACGATACCGTGGAGCCTAAGATGGATGAGATACGTTATCACATCGACAAACTGGAGCTCACCGTGGCTGATGAACTCTGGACATTGCCGAAATACCGCGAACTGTTGTTTATTAGATAATTAGAAGCAAGAGGCAAGAGGCAGGAAGCAAGAGGCAAGAAGCAAGAAGCAAGAGAATAGAATTATTATATAGGCATTAGATTTATTCACCTATATCTTATTACATATCTCTTGCCTCTTGCTTCTTATTTCTTGCTTCTCTTATCTCGTCCTCTTCTTCAACTTATCCACTGCATCTTCCAAGCTCTCGGTGGGCTTGATGATGTTGTAGCCTTTCCAGAAATCAGACTCTTCAAAGAACTGTGCCTGATCGTACAGAGACTCCCTTTCTCCGAAGGAGTCACGACGGGGAATGGGATGAACGTCTTGATCGGTACGGTCGGTTATCACCATCTCATTGATTGCCGTGAAGTTAGTGGCCAGCAGTCGTTTCTTCCAGTCGCAGTTGAAGCGGAACACCGAGCGCACATAACTGATGTGTGAAAGCTTTCCGTCGTAGTTGTAGTTAACCAGGAAGGTGAGCTCCCTCGGACGGAAACGCACGCCTGCAGGCTTGTTCACCAGCATCACCCTTGTGGCCTTTTCACGGTCGCTCATATCCAGCGACAGCTCTATCCTGGTAAAAGCCAGCGTCTCCCAGTCAATATAGAAAGTCCCATGGAACAAGGCATAGTCTGCCACGGTCCGTGGCTTGATGCTGATGACATATTGCTGGCGGTCGGCTATCATCACCGGCTCCTCCATCTTCATCTCATACATATTCAGGTCCTCCTTGTTGAGCAGGAAGTCGAGGTTCTTCACCAAGTCGAGCATGACAGCCTGTACCGGACCGCCGATTACCTTCACTGTCAGCGTATCACTCTTGCGGGGACTCACCAGTCGGCGCCCCTTGGTAATAGCTACCCGATCAGCCCCCGGTCCGTTGCGGTAAGACGATTTGTACATATCCGTAACGGCTTCGGCGATGTAGATGTAGTTCTTCCGTTTCTGGGCCACCTCACGATAGAAACACTGGTAGAGAGAAGGCTCACGACTGTAGTTTTCGGGAATCCTGCTGATGGCTTCGTTGACAATATCCTCAGGATTGCCTGTACGCACAATCACTTCATCCAGCATAATCGTGTTCGGTTTCAGTTTCACCTGCATGTTCGCGGTGTTGTCATCTGTTACTAATACCTGCTGGGTATCATAGCCAATCAGTGAGAACGTCAGGGAACGGGGACGTTTCGGTGCCTTGATGATGAAACCACCATCGGTATTCGTTACCGTTCCATAGCGCTTACCGGTAACCATTACCGTTGCATACTGCAGCGGCTTGCCTGTTGAGGCATCGCGCACCTCACCAGTAATCACATACGTTAGCTTGGCCGTGTCTTTCTCTTCTTCACGTACACCCAACATGACTGTCGGATCTTCCTTGGCAGACAGCATCGCCTGTCCCATGGCGGGAGAAATCCCGATGAATCCCAATATGATATATATCCAAAACCTCATACTCTTCCTCCTCATGAATTGATAATGGTTAGTAATCTGCTACAAAGATACAAAAAAAAACGAATCAACACATGTTTTGTCAATGTTTTTGTAAATTTTATGTATAGAACGGGAATGAAGTAGCAAAAAAAGCGTATCTTTGTAGAGCAATATGGAAACAAACAGTTATATCAAACAGTTCCCTGACATCATGAAAGGGAAGAAGATTATGTATGTACATGGTTTCGGCTCATCTGGTCAGACGGGCACGGTGAAACGCATTCAAGAGATGCTGCCTAACGCCACTGTGGTGGCCGAGGATATCCCGATACATCCTGCTGAAGGAATGGCCATGCTGAAGGCTATGACAGAAAGGGAGAAGCCCGATCTGATTATCGGCACATCGATGGGAGGCATGTACACAGAAATGCTCTATGGCTACGACCGTATCCTCATCAATCCGGCTTTCGAGATTGCCGATACCATGGGCGCTCACGGTATGACGGGTAAGCAGGTGTTCCAGAACCCGCGTAAGGATGGTATTCAGGAATTCATGGTTACGAAAGCCATCGTGAAGGAATACCATGAGATGCAGGAGCAGTGTTTCAAGTATCTTGAGCAACTTCCTGACGAGGAGCGAATGGCAGAACGTCATCGTGTGTGGGCGCTCTTTGGCGATAAAGACGAGCTGGTGGACACCTACGACCTCTATATGCAGCACTACACGCAAGGTATCTCGTTCCATGGGGAGCATCGAACCAACGACAAGGTGTTCCACGACAGTGTGATGCCGCTGATACGCTGGATAGACGATAAGCAGGAGGGACGGGAACGTCAGATCATTTACACTACCATTGATACACTGCGTGACAACAGGGGTATGCAGCGCTCTTCAGCCATGAAGGCGTTCCGCTATCTCATAGAGACGTATAATGTATTCATCGTAGCAGAGGCGCCCTACCGTGATCTTTCCTCCACGCAGGATATCTGTCAGTGGGTACAGGAAAACGTGAATGTTCCTGCCTACAGACATCTAGTCTTTACTCACAGGAAGGATCTGCTCTACGGCGATTACCTCATTGACAATACCTCGAACAACCGGTCGGATGATTTCCTGGGAACACGCATTGCCTTCGGCAGTGATACCTTCAAGACGTGGGAGGAAATCATCACGTTCTTTGAGCGTTTGGGGAATGCGGGTTGATTGAGGAGTGTGGAGTGTGGAATGAGAAATGATTCGTCAAATTCGTCAAATTCGTAGAGAAAAAGGATGAACCACATGGAGAGCCAGTCATATAGGGTATCTGCCAACGATTTGTTTGCGCAGATCAAGGAACTGTTGGACCAAAGTTCAAAGTTCTTTGCAGAGCAAAACTCCCTTCACACTCCTCCCTCCACACTCCTCGAAACAACTATTCATCGCATTCTCGTCCTTGCCTGTCATGAGGCCATACGTGATACCAACCAAGCCTATGGAAACCTGTTCTCGCAGGTGGACTATCTTTGTAAGAAGCATCATGTATCCATCAGTGACAGAATAGCCATTCAGACGATGCGCCGGCATAGCAATCGTCATGAACCTTTGTCGTATGATGAACTGATGTACGACATCCGTGCCCTCAGTCTTTTTATCTCTACAGTCTTCCAGGTCGCCATTCCCCACGAAATCGTCACCCGCATTCCTGCTACAAATCGGCTTCCCGATACGCAGAGCGAGAAACGTTACGATTATCTTCGCTGCATTGTTCAGGAGTGGAACGAGGAGGTGATTACGGCCACAACAGGAGAGGAGGAAACCACCGATGTTGTGCTAATTGACTACACCGCCGAGCATCTGCACTACCTGAAGGATGTGCTGCAGGAAGGGATGCAGTTGAATCTGCTGGAGGTGAGGAAAGAAGAAGAGCGGTTGATTCCTTCTCTCATCGTTGTCGAGCCCGACTTCCTCATCGATATCAGTAGTATTGCACGTTGCTTCGAGAAATTCGGGCATCACCCGCTGATGTACACACTGAACCGCATGGCGCCCTCGGCAGTCTCTCAGGCCATCTTGTTGGGACACTTCGCCAGTAAGTCGCTCGACGATACCATTAACGATGAGAGTAGCACTTTGAACACTACCATCATGAAGTGCTTCAAACAGAAAGCCTTGGATTTCTGCACCTGTCCCGACTTCAATTCCGATCAGTTCCTGGAAGATGCCAAGCGGCAGACCGCCAATATCCAGGAGGCGGTGCAAACGCTCTTCGAGGAGAACAACAGGGATAAGGCCATCTTGGAACCTTCGTTTGTGTGCGAACGATTAGGTATCACAGGTCGTGTTGACTTGATGACCACTGATGGGAAGCTGTTGGTGGAGCAGAAATCGGGAAAGAACTTCTTCATCGAGACAGGACATCCCGACGAGCATGGCAGCATGATGCTGGAGCCCAATTATGTGCAGCTGTTGTTGTATTTTGGCGTGTTGCGTCAGAACTTCCATCTGGGTACCGATCAGACTGATATCCGACTGCTTTATTCCAAATATCCTGCCCGTCATGGCTTGGTGGTGGTGAACTTCTTTCAGAAACTGTTCCACGAGGCCATTCAGTTGCGGAACCTCATCGTGACATGGGAATTATATATCGCCCGTTACGGCTTCGAGTCGGTCATTGATCTGATCCGTCCTGAAACGGTGAATGTCAAACAGCTCAACAACGATTTCTATAAGCGTTGGAAACTGCCTACGTTGCAGCGCATCTGTGCGCCGCTTCATGGTCTGTCCCCTCTTGAACGAGCCTATTATTGCACCATGATGACCTTCGTATATCGGGAGCAGCGAGTCAGTAAGCTGGGTGCGCAGGAGGGTATCAGCAGGTGCGGTGCCGACCTATGGAATATGCCGCTTCATGAGAAGAGGGAAGTGGGGGATATCTTTGTGGGTTTGCAGCTTCTGAAGAAGGAGAAGAGTGCTGAATACAATGGTTTCGACACGCTTACACTCAGCGTTCCTGATCAGGGTGATGATTTCCTTCCGAACTTCCGTCCTGGCGACATGGTTTACCTTTATGCCTATCCCGAGGGAACGGAACCTGATGTCCGCAAAAGTATTCTGTTCAAGGGAACACTGCAGCATATCCAGAGTGATGCTGTCACAGTAATCCTTTCCGATGGACAGCAGAACCCCGACATCTTCTCGTCCACACTCCTTCGTCCTCATTCCACATTCCACATTCCACACTCCACACTTTACGCCATTGAGCATGCTTCCTCGGATATGTCAGGTTCGGCTATCCGTTCTTTACATACCTTTATCTCTGCCCCTCAGGAGTGTCGCGACTTGCTATTAGGGCAGCGGAAGCCTCAAACCGATACTTCGCGTACCTTGTCGCATTCTTATCATCCTGATTATGATGAGGTGCTACTTCGTGCCAAGCAGGCCAATGACTATTTCCTGATAACGGGTCCTCCAGGAACGGGTAAGACCAGTATGGCCCTTCGCTTTTTGGTGGAGGAGGAGCTGATCGATTCGCGGGCTTCTATCCTGCTCATGGCCTATACCAACCGAGCCGTCGATGAGATCTGTTCGATGTTGGCAGATAGTCACCATGACTTCATCCGCATCGGTAGTGCGCATCGTTGTGATCCGCGTTTCCATGGTAATCTCATTGCCAATATCATTGAGCAGAATCCTCGCTTGGAGGCCATCAGCGGGCGCATCCTTCAAACACCCATCATCGTGGGAACAACGGCCACATTGTTGGGACATCCGGAGCTCTTCAACCTGCGTTCTTTCTCGTTAGCCGTCATCGATGAGGCCAGTCAGATACTCGAGCCCGACATTATCGGACTCCTTGCTGCGCATGTCAACGGACAAAACTGTATCAACCGTTTCATTCTCATTGGCGACCATAAGCAGCTGCCAGCAGTGGTGCAGCAGGAGGAAAAGGATAGTCGTACAGACCATTCGCTGTTACATGCTATCGGACTCACCGACTGTCGGCAATCACTTTTCGAACGCTTGCTTCGCATCGCTCCTGACAGTGTCAAGGGTGTGCTCCATAAACAAGGACGCATGCATCCTGCTATTGCCGATTTCCCCTGTAAGATGTTCTACCCCAACGAGCATCTGAAACCTGTTCCCTTGCCCCATCAGCAGGAACCTGCCAATGCCAACCTCCAGTTCATCCCCTCGGAATTCTGTAAGAATGCAGGACTGTCGGATAAAGTAAATACCGATGAAGCGAGGATTGTGGCCGAACAACTGAAACGCATCTACGAAGAAAATAGCGAATCCTTCAATCCCAACACTACTGTTGGAGTGATTGTTCCCTATCGAAATCAGATTGCCGTCATCCGCAGGGAAATAGAAAAACTGAATATTCCTGCCCTTATGGAGATATCCATCGATACCGTGGAGCGCTATCAGGGTAGTCAGCGGGATGTCATCATCTTCTCGTTCACCATACAGAATCCCTACCAACTGGAGTTTCTTACGGCCAACTGCTTTATGGAGACTGATGATGATGGCAGCACCCGTATCATCGACCGTAAGCTGAACGTGGTTCTTACCCGTGCCCGCAAGCAACTTATCATCACAGGCAACCCCCGCATCCTCGCCATCAACCCCCTGTTCCGCGACCTCATGCGCTTCCTGTCTGCGTAATCCGTTGTCTCATCTCAATCCGTCCAAAAGAGCCAAACCGTGGATTTTCTTAACACGTCGGCCAACGCATTGATTGTTCCGAGATTTTCATCAACGATATCGGTGCAGAAAGCATAGTGCTCTTCAGCCAAAGGAAGACTTTCTTCTTCACTGACAGGTTGGGGTACAGTGAACTCAAGGATGCCGTCGCATATGACTGCAGGGACGGCTCCATATTTTTCATACCAATACTTGGCAACACTGACGAGATGTTCTGCTTGAGGACGATTACTCCCTCCTCCATTAGGAAACCATGCCAATATCTGCCAAGGTTGTTTTACCGGTACTTCGGCTAAAAGCAGCGGATATGTTCGCTCCGTCTGGTAATTGATGATACCGCTGAACGACGTGTTGCCAATACCATTTTCCACATGCTCACCCAGCACATCAATTTTATAGAAATCAGGGTGTTCTTTCTTAAAGCCTTTCTGCAACTCACGGAGTCGTATGTCCAACCAATCCTTGGCGTTTTCTGTTGAATGCATCAGTTCTTGACGGCACATTTGAACTTTATCCATATTAATACCATTCTTGCCATCCTTAATTCCAAACGTGTCTAGAATGTTGTCCATAAAACTGTCTTCCAATACAAGAAGAACTGGAAAGAACCCCTCTCTTCCTCCTCGTTCACATGCCTCTTTATATGCTTTTTCTATCCTGATGGGATCGGTGGAATCATAAAAGGTAGTGTGACAGCAAGCCAATTCTTGCATCTTGCTTATGACTTGTTCCTCAACATGATAGTCTTCAGTATGCCAATCATGAGATTCTTTCTCTGCCTTATCCCTATAGATAGTGATAACTACATAAACAATAACTAATATGAAAAAAATAAAAACCCAATACATAGATAAATAATGGTCATGTCTTTCGACAATAACGAAAAATGCATATCTTTATTATGTTTTTGTCTGTTCCATTTAAAACTGTTGTTTTCTTTCTTCAAATTTTAAGATCTTGTTCTTCTTCCGTTGTGTTCAATACACAAACTGCCATAGTTTGCGCAGGAAAGTACCATAGTTTGCACAATAAAGTGCCATAGATTGTAAACGGGCAAAAGACAAAAACTAACCCACTGACTTAAAAAATGTTCTCAAATTTGTGAGTAACAGAGTTTATTCTTACCTTTGCACTCAACTTCGTATATCTTTACGCCCAAAGGGCGTGAATTATTTAGGGAAATGAGTCTGACAGGAATTGTGAAGCATGTCTTCCAGTCGCGACAGAAGGACCTGGAACGACATGAACAAGAACCATTGGTGCTGCAGGATGCCGTGTGGCACTATCTCGTGAAAGAGGCGCGCGATACGGAATTCGGGCGCAAGCACCTCTTTTCTACTTTCAAGAGCTATGACGACTGGGCACAGCATGTACCGGTAAGCAACTACGAGGACCTGAAGGGTAGCATCGACAGGATGCGCCATGGCGAACAAGATGTGCTGTGGCCGGGAAAGGTGAAATGGTATGCCAAGTCGTCGGGCACCACCAACGACAAGAGTAAGTTCATCCCCGTGAGTGAGGCAGGACTGAAGAATATCCATTACCGCGGAGGCTTCGACTCGGTGGCTCTCTATTTGAAGAACAACCCCAAGAGTCGTCTCTTCGACGGAAGGTCGTTGATTCTCGGTGGCAGTCATTCCCCTAACTATAACTTAAGTAACTCGCTCGTGGGTGACCTCAGTGCCATCCTCATCGAGAATATCAACCCCCTGGCGAACCTGGTGCGCGTGCCGAAGAAGCAGACGGCCCTGCTGAGCGACTTCGAGGTGAAGCGGGAGCGTATTGCCGAGGAGACGTTGCATCAGAACGTGACGAACATCAGTGGCGTGCCCTCATGGATGCTGTCGGTGCTGACACGGGTGATGGAGATCTCGGGAAAGCAGAACCTCCTGGAGGTGTGGCCTAACCTGGAGGTGTTCTTCCACGGTGGTGTGGCCTTTACTCCCTACCGTCATCAGTACGAGCAGCTGATTCCCTCTGAGCAGATGCATTATATGGAGACATACAATGCCAGCGAGGGTTTCTTCGGCATACAGAACGACCCTGCCGATCCTGCCTTGATGCTGATGCTCGACTATGGGGTGTTCTATGAGTTCATTCCCATGGACATGATCGACAAGGAGAATCCTACCGTGGTGCCCTTGGAGGGTGTGGAAATAGGAAGGAACTATGCCATGGTGATCTCCACATCGTGCGGACTGTGGCGCTATATGATTGGCGACACGGTGAAGTTCACACAGAAGAATCCTTATAAGTTCATTATCTCCGGAAGAACCAAGCATTTTATCAATGCCTTCGGCGAGGAGCTGATTGTGGATAATGCCGAGCAGGGCTTGAAGGCTGCCTGTGAGGAAACAGGGGCTGAGGTGCTGGAATACACTGCGGCACCGGTGTTCATGGACAATCAGGCAAAATGCCGTCATCAGTGGCTCATCGAGTTCTCGAAGGAACCAGCCGATCTGGCCGTCTTTGCGGCTATTCTCGACAAGAAGCTGCAGGAGATCAACAGCGACTACGAAGCCAAGCGCTACAAGGATATCACCCTGCAGCCGCTGGAGATTGTGAAAGCCCGCAAGGGTTTGTTCAACGACTGGCTGAAGCGAAACGGAAAGCTAGGCGGTCAGCATAAGATACCCCGACTGAGCAACAGCAGGGAATATATCGAGCAGATGCTGAAGGAATAATTACCCGAAAAAGTGGAATATGACCAGAAGGAATCAACTATATTATATCCTCTTGACAGCAGGTATCTGTCTGCTTGCCTCTTGTGCCAAGATGGGTCAGCCCGACGGCGGTTGGTATGATGAGACCCCGCCGCGTATTCTCGGGGCCAGTCCTGCCGACAAGGCCACGGAGGTGACCGACCATAAGATGTATATCTACTTCAACGAGTTCATCAAGCTTAGCGATGCTTCGCAGAAAGTGGTGGTGTCGCCGCCGCAGATGGAAGCGCCCGACATCAAGGATGCGGGTAAGCGCATCATTATCGACCTGAAGGACTCGCTGAAGGCGAATACTACCTATACCATCGACTTCAGCGATGCTATCAGCGATAATAACGAGGGGAACCCGTTAGGTAACTACACCTACTCGTTCTCTACGGGCACCGAGATAGATACGATGGAGGTGTCGGGCTATGTATATGAGGCGGAGAACCTGGAACCCATCAAGGGTATCATGGTGGGACTTTATGATAACCTCGCCGACTCGGTATTCCGCAAGGAACCCTTCCAGCGTGTGAGTCGTACCGACAGTCGTGGACGTTTCGTCATCAAAGGCATTAAGCCCGGTAACTATCGTGTCTATGCCCTGATGGATGCCGACGGAAACTACTTCTTTAACCAGAAGAGTGAGAAGATTGCATTCAGCAGGGACATCATCGTGCCCAGCTGCAAGCCTGATATCCGTCAGGACACCATCTGGCGCGACTCCCTGCATATCGATAATATCTTACGGGTGCCTTATACGCATTTCTTCCCTGATGATATTGTTCTCAGGGCTTTTACCGAAGAGCAGACCGACCGTTTCTTGCTGAAGAGCGAGCGTAAGGAGGCGAACCGGTTCACCCTGACATTCAGTCATGGGGATGCCGATTTACCTGTAATCCGCGGACTGGATTTCGATGCAGAGAATGCCTTCGTGGTGGAGAGCTCCGAGAAGAACGACTCCATTACCTATTGGCTACGCGACACCTTATTGGTGAACCAGGACACCCTGCAGATGGAGGTGCAGTATCATGCCACCGATTCGGCAGGATTGCTGTATATGAAGACTGATACGCTGTCGCTTCTCTCCAAGGAACCTTATGCCAAGCGGTTGAAACAGAAGGAGAAGGAGTATGCCGACTGGAAGAAGAAACAGGAGAAGGCCGAGAAACGGGGTGATCCCTTCCAGAAGGAGATGCCCGTACCCCCTCTGGGTATCGGTATGAACTTTGCCGGTGATATAGACCCCGACAAGAATCCGGTGCTTACCTTCGATACTCCTCTCGAAGTGGCTGATACGTCAAAGATACACCTCTATTCGAAGCACGACACGCTGTGGTATCGGTCGCCCTTCCTGGTCAGGGAGAAGGTGAATGTGCCGCGTACCTATGAGGTAATCGGCGAGTGGCGACCAGATATTGAGTATAGTCTGGAAATCGATTCCGCGGCCTTTGTTGACATCTATGGCAGCGTGAGCAATACAGCCAAGAAAGGTTTCAAGGTGAAGTCGAACGATGCCTACGGCACCATCTTCATGACACTCGACGGGATGAGAGGGAAGAACGTGGTGGCGCAGTTGGTAAGCTCTACCGACGTGGTGATGAAGGAAGTGCGCACGCAAACGGGTAATGCCGAGTTCTTCTATGTGAACCCCAACACCTACTACCTGCGCATCTTCGTTGACGAGAACAATAACGGGAAGTGGGATACTGGCAACTACGACGAGGGTCGTCAGGCGGAAGCCGTTTACTACTATCCCTCGAAGATTGAGTGTAAGGAGAAATGGGACATCACCGAAACGTGGAGTCCGCTTCAAGGTAGTTCAACAGCGCTGAAGCCCGGTGAGCTGGTGAAGCAGAAGGGCGAAAAGGCCAAGACTATCAAGAGCAGGAACCTTGAAAGGGCCAAGAAGCTGGGCATCGAGCTCCTGAAGGAGAATATGCCGTATTAAACGAAATGAAACTCAGGTCATCATATACATAAAACATCATGAAGATCAAAACAGAGAAGATTATGAAGAGAAAAATAACCTTGTTGCTCTTGAGCATATTCATGTTCTCGGCAGCATCCGCACAGTGTACGTTCAAGAACACCGCCTTCAAGGGAGGTGAGTTCCTGTCGTACAACCTTTATTATAACTGGAAGTTTGTATGGGTGAA
>JAEEWT010000014.1 GCA_016287755.1 Prevotella sp. | reverse complement strand
AAAGTTGCTAATCAAATCATTACTGCCATTCGGAAGAAGAAATCCAAAGCCTACGTTACTAAGCGTTGGCATATTTTAGCGATAATAAATAAAATCCTTCCATATTGTTTATATAAAAGAATGTAACTTCCTAATATTGAAAGAAAATTGCCTTTTGAAAGCAGTTTAGTTTATTCCGCTTTATATATAAAGAGGTCTAAACTAAACCTACTTTCCCACGCAGAAATTCTTAAAGATATTTCCTAATACTTCGTTAGGGGTGATTTGCCCACCAGTAATCTCTGCGAGATGGTTGATGGTGAGTCTGAGATATTCTGCGAGCAGGTCACCAGGAATCTGTTGTTCCATTCCCATGATGACTCGCTGAATACTATCTTGCGCACGGACAAGGGCATCGTAGTGGCGGGCATTTGAAACAACAATATCGGTTTCTGCCAAATGCGGAATGTTGGCCGCAGTATAGATGGCTTGCTCAAGCGTATCTATGCCTTGTCCGAATTTAGCTGCTATTCTAATAATAGGGGAGCTTAGTTGAGAAAGAGAAGGAAGGGAATCGTTTCCGTTCTTGTCAATCTTGTTAATGATTGTAATAAGTGATTTGTTTTTAGTACGTTGTATGATTTCTTCTATTTCTTTAGTTGAAGGCTCTGAATCAATCATCCAAAGTACGATACGTGCTTTATCGATGGCTTGATAAGTACGTTTGATTCCAATCTGCTCAATCTCATCAACAGTCTGACGAATACCTGCTGTATCAATGAATCGGAAGGTGATGCCGTTAATGTCAATGGTGTCTTCAATCGTGTCGCGAGTAGTACCATGATAATTGCTGACAATGGCTCGATCGTCTTTCAGGAGTTGATTGAGTAATGTGCTTTTTCCCACATTCGTTTTCCCCACGATGGCTACAGGAATTCCTTGCTTAATGACTTGTCCTGTTTCAAAAGAGTGGGCGAGGGAAGTAATCCTATTGTCAATCTTTTTGGTAAGTTTAAGTAACTCATCTCGGTTGGCAAATTCCAGATCTTCATGGTCGGAGAAGTCGAGCTCAAGTTCCAACAACGACGTGAGCTTCAGGAGTTGTTCGCGTAACTGCGCCAGTTCTCCCGAGAAGTTACCACGCAGCTGGTTCATAGCCATCTGGTGCGTAGCTTTGTTGGTGGATGCGATGAGGTCGGCTACAGCCTCTGCCTGACTCAGATCCATCTTACCGTTCAAGTAGGCTCGCTGGGTGAACTCACCAGGGTTGGCCATACGACAGCCGTTTTGGATGAGTAGTTCCAACACCTTATTTAATATATAGCGTGAACCATGGCAGGATATTTCCACTGCGTCTTCACCTGTGTAGCTTCGTGGCGCTTTGAAAACAGATACCATTACCTCATCAACTACTTGAGCCACCCCCGACCCCTCCAAAGAGAGGGGAGAAATGATGTGTGTGTAGTGCACCGTATTGGGGGCACAATCGGCACATTTGACAGCGCAAATAGCGGATACGGCATTGAAGGCTTGGGGACCACTTACGCGGATGATGCCGAGGGCACCACCGGGAGCTGTAGCAAGGGCGCAGATGGTATCGTTCATGAGGTAACAGACTTAATGGCACGGGATAGTTCTTCTATGTCGGCTTCAGTTGTAGCCCAACTGGTAACAAAGCGACATAGGGTATGTTCGTCGTCAATAGGTTCCCATGTTTCGAAGAGTACCTTTGACATGAGTTGCTGAAGTTGTGTATTGGTGAGTACGACAAACTGCTGATTGGTGGGCGAATCCTTGATGGGTATTCCCGCATCGATGAAGAGTTGACGAAGACGGGAAGCCATGACCAGCGCATGACGGGATATCTGGAAGTAGAGGTTGTTGGTGAAGAGCGCATCAAACTGTACTCCTGCTATCCGACTCTTTGCCAATAAAGCGCCATGACGTTTGACGATGGTGAAGAACCCTGTTGGTGCTCCTTGGGGAAACACCACCGCTTCACCACAGAAAGCTCCGACCTTTGTTCCTCCAATGTAGAATGCATCGCAATGTTGTGCAAGCCAAGGAAGGTCAATATCACACTCCTCTGCCATCAGGCCATAGCCCAATCGAGCCCCGTCAACGAAAAGTGGAATCTGGTACTTCTGACAAGTAGCATAGATCTGTTCTATTTCGGCTGATGAATATAGGGTGCCGAGTTCCGTAGGAAAGGTGATATAGACCATTCCCGGGAAGGCCATGTGTTCCCACGTAGGATCAGCATAGAATCGCTGCATGTATCCCGACAAATCTTCCGGGAGCATCTTACCGTTGTGTGAAGGCAGTGTGATGACCTTATGACCACTGGCCTCAACAGCTCCAGACTCATGAACATTGATATGAGCCGAGCTGACAGCAATGACCGCACCATAAGAAGGCAGGAGCGCATCTATCACGGTGGCATTGACTTGTGTTCCGCCGACAAGGAAATAAACGTCTGCATCGGGACTCTGACAGGCTTCGCGAATCTTCTTACGTGCAGCTTCGCTCCACTCGTCATAGCCATAAGAAGCACTTTTACTATCGTTCGTCTCTAAAAGACGGCGTAGTATTTCCGGATGCGCCCCGTTATTGTAGTCACTTTCAAATGAGGTCATTGCTGTCTCTTTTGGAACCATCTTGCGGTTAGATTCTTTCAAGTACTTTCTCGATGAGCGTATCGATGGTGTTCTTGTACTCTGTATTCATCTCCTTGGCATAGCGGTTGGCAATAACCATACAGCAGGTCATGGCACGATGTCCGAGGAGGGAGGCAAGACCGGCAAGGGCAGATGACTCCATCTCGAAGTTACAGATATTCATTCCCTCATATTCGAATGCCTCGATCTTCTCGTTCTGTTTCGGATCGACAATCGGGGCACGAAGCTCGCGTCCCTGAGGACCGTAGAAGCCACCGCAGGAAACAGTATAGCCACGTACCATATCATCTTGTGCGATCTGGTCGATGAGCTCAGCATCGGCTACTGCCACATACGGAGCACCCTTAATGGGATCCCAATCCATGTGTTTCTTGAGCGCCTCTTCCAATTTGAGGTCGCACACCTGATTACGACCTGCATAGAAGTTAAGCAATCCATCGAAACCAATACTCTTTACACTGGCGATGAAACATCCCGTAGGTGTAAACGGCTGAAGACCGCCACAGGTACCGATGCGTACACAAGTCAGCGTACGATGTTCAGGTTTCTCTGTACGAGTCTCATAATCGATGTTAGCCAACGTATCAAGTTCGTTCATCACGATATCGATATTGTCACATCCGATACCATGCGACTGCACCGTGATGCGTTTTCCTTTGTAAGTACCTGTGATGGTGTGGAACTCGCGACTCGACACTTCACATTCAATCTCATCGAAGTGATCGGCTACCGTATTCACTCGGGCTGGGTCGCCTACAAGGATCACACGATCTGCCAACTGCTCAGGACGGAGGTGCAAGTGGAAGCACGATCCGTCGGCATTGATAATTAACTCTGATGGTTCAAAGTACTTCATAAGCTGGATTATTTAGTTAATGACATGATTTCTGCATTGCGGATTCTTTTCTCTGTGTTAAGAATCTGTACGTTCTGTCGCTCCAGTTCTTTCTCAGCATCGAGTATGGACTTCCGCATGGAAGCACGTTCTGCATCATCAGCATGATAATACCGTTCACGCATGGTTTCCAGACGCTGTGCATATTCCTGGTTACGTTCTTTCTGCTGTAATAGCTCCATGAACATATCACGGGCAGTTGTTGAACGGAAATCGCCTGGGGTGTGATAAGTAATCTCATCATTCACATCAAACGTGAACGAGGCAGTCTCCCGACGTGGAGTATTCCTGTTCTTCATGTTCTCAAGACGCAGCAGGGCTTCGCTTCTTGCCTCTTCACTGGGCCACGTGTCTTGAATACTATGAATCGTAGCGAACTGTCTTACCTCAGATTCCGACATCTCGCCCAGGTCGAAGTTCTCCCTTGTCTTTGAGGGGACGAAGGTATAGATGCATACCTTCCCTTCAGGTTGGAACCTGTCGGTTACCAGCCATCCCAAAGAATCAAGTTCATCTACCACATACATATAGTCGTTGGCAGAGGAGTTGAAAGGCAGTCCCATATTATTAGGCTTCAGGAACTCACCCGTACTACTGTCATAACGTGTCACGAAGATATCATATCCGCCCAGGGTTTCATCGCTATTCTGTGAGAAATAGAAAGTGGTTCCATCGGGCATCATGAAAGGATAGTCGGGATTGGTCATGCTATCAATCCCTGTTAGTCCCATGGGCTTCGACCAATCATTGCCCAGCTTGTCCTTTGTGTAGATGGACGCATTACCCATGGTGTCCCTCACGGAGTAATACATCTTGTTTCCGAACTCATTCAGATAGGCAGCAATTGTATTCTCTCCCTCTTGCTGGGAACTGATGGTGCCGCATTCACGGGGTAGGGGAATGTGTTGGATAAAGTTATCCTTGTCAACCACCATACTATCGATGAAGAACACGCGTTGCGTATTCTCGAGCATGTTCTCGAAAAGCAGCTCGGCAGGAGAACGCTGAACAACCTCTGTCTTTTTCTTGGGAGTGGGCTTGGCGTTCTTCCTTTTCTGCGCGTATGTCATCTGACAGATGGCCAACACTGCAAGTATAATAAAAAATCTTCGTATCTTCATTTTCCTTTCATGCACTATGAGAAAACAAAGATACGAAGAATATTTGTTACCGCAAAATGATTAACGATTTTTTACTTAGTACGTTGAATCATCTGTCTATTTCATGAATACAAGATACACAGCACAGATAATCAGGAAAAACGCCAGGATATGGTTCCAGTGCAGATGAGTGCCTTGGAACATGATGTTGGCAATAATGCAGAACACGCCCAGTGAAATACACTCCTGTATCACCTTGAGCTGGATGAGGTTGAAGGGACCGCCGTTTTCAACGAATCCCAACCTGTTGGCAGGAACCTGACAGCAGTACTCAAAGAAGGCGATGCACCATGAGAAAACAATGACGCCCAACAGCGGCCAGTTACTGGAAACACCTGATTCCTGTAATTTCAAATGCCCATACCAAGCCAGTGTCATGAAGACATTGCTTAGTATGAGCAAAATGATGGTATATAGTCCGTTCATCTTGAACTACTGTTTCTTCTGAAGATACTCGTCCATGTTGGCTGCCGCACGACGACCGTCGCCCATGGCGAGAATCACCGTAGCACCACCGCGTACGATATCACCACCAGCGAAGATCTCTGAACGGGCCGACTGCATTCCCTCGTTCACCACGATGGTGTTCTTACGTCCCAGTTCCAGTCCTTCAATAGACTTCGGTACGAGCGGGTTGGGAGATACACCGACAGCCACAATCACCTGATCCACCTCGAGGGTTACCGTCTTGCCTTCCACGGGAACAGGAGAGCGACGACCGGAAGCATCTGGTTCGCCCAGTTCCATTACCTGCAGCACAGCAGCCTTAACAGCACCGTTCTCGTCGGCAATATACTCGATGGGGTTGTGCAGGGTCAGGAAGTTGATACCTTCCTCCTTGGCATGTTTCACCTCCTCCAGACGAGCAGGCATCTCCTGTTCGCTACGTCTATATACTAAGGTGACGTTTCCACCCAGTCGTTTGGCTGTACGACAAGAGTCCATGGCCGTATTACCACCACCCACTACCAGTACGTTCTTACCGAAGTTAAGCGGAGTATCTGTAGTAGGATTGGCAGCATCCATCAGGTTGACACGTGTCAGGTATTCGTTTGACGACATGATGTTGATGGCGTTTTCGCCAGGGATGTTCATGAAGTTCGGCAGACCGGCACCAGAACCCACGAAGATACCCTTGAAGTTCTGCTTCTCCAACTGCTCTACACTGATGGTCTTACCAACGATTACGTCGGTCTGGAAGTGTACGCCCATCTTCGCGAGGTTCTCGATCTCCACATCAACGATCTTGTTCGGCAGACGGAACTCAGGGATACCGTACTTCAGCACACCGCCAATCTCGTGCAGCGCCTCGAACACATATACATCGTAACCCTTCTTTACCATGTCGCCAGCGAAGCTCAGTCCTGCAGGACCAGAGCCTACTACGGCGATCTTGATGCCGTTGGCAGGAGCAATCTCAGGTAATGAGATGTTTCCACTCTCACGTTCATAATCAGCAGCGAAACGCTCCAGATAACCGATAGCCACAGCGGGCTCGTTCATCTTCAGGTGGATACACTTGCTTTCACACTGCTTCTCCTGCGGACAAACGCGACCGCACACGGCGGGTAGGGCAGAGGTCTGCTTGAGAACCTTGGCTGCAGCAAGGAAATTACCACGCTCGATATTCTTGATGAACGAAGGGATATTGATATTTACCGGACATCCTTCTACGCAAGAAGGCTTGGCACAGTCGAGACAACGCTTAGCCTCTGTCATGGCCATCTCCTTGGTCAGACCGATGTTTACCTCTTCTGTACGAGTGGTGGCACGATAAACAGGATCAAGCTCTGGCATGATGACACGCTCTATCTGAGTGCGCTCCTTCGCTTTCATGCTCTTGCGGAGCTCATCACGCCAAGGAGCATTGCGGTCGGTGAGAGACTCTCCCTCCTGTCCCTCTCTCTGAGAGAGGGAAGTAGATAGTTCTGTAGCCGATTTCTGACCACTCCCCTCCATTCCAGGGAGGGGTTGGGGGTGGGTCTCTTGATGCTCTTCAAAGTGCTCCATCTCTTCCTGCTCGGCCCGCTTGAAGGTACCCATGCGCTTGAACATCTCGTCCCAGTCGACGAGTGCGCCATCGAACTCAGGACCGTCGATGCAGACAAACTTCGTCTTTCCGCCGATGGTGAGACGACAGGCACCACACATACCTGTACCATCCACCATGATGGTGTTCAGTGATACCTCACAGGGAATGCCATGCTTCTGTGCGGTGAGGTTCGAGAATTTCATCATGATAGGAGGACCGATGGCGAATACCTTATCGACATGCTCCTGTTCAATGAACTTCTCAATACCCACGGTTACCACACCTTTCTCTCCATACGAGCCGTCATCAGTCATGATGATCACCTCGTCAGAGCTCTCGCGTACCTTATCTTCAAGAATAATCAGGTCTTTCGAACGTCCGGCCATTACCGACAGGACACGGTTCCCTGCAGCCTTCAGTGCCTGTATGATGGGCAGCATTGGAGCAACACCCAAGCCACCACCAGCACAAACCACTGTACCGAATTTCTCAATATGTGTTGGATTTCCCAACGGACCAACCACGTCTGTCACGTAGTCACCCTCGTTGAGCATGCAGAGTTTCTTCGACGATAATCCCACTTGTTGTACGACAATCGTGATCGTTCCCTTGTCAATGTCTGCACCGGCAATGGTCAACGGCATACGTTCACCTTTCTTTCCGACACGAACAATGACAAAGTTGCCCGCTTTGCGACTCGCTGCGATGAGCGGAGCCTCAATCTCAAAAAGAAAAACTTTCTCAGAGAACTGTTCTTTTCTGACAATCTTGTTCATAACAGTATTTTATTTGTTTCAATTTGCTTGCAAAATCGGATGCAAAGTTAACAAATTGTTTTTATATGGCCGAATGTTTTCTCGTTTTTTTCCTTATCTCTCTTAAAACCTATCCATAAGATGTAAAATAAACATAAAAAACGCCCGTTCTTCGGTATCCGATGGATAATAATTCATATCTTTGTCATGAAAACAATTTTATCTTCTAAATCTGACTAATTATGTATAATCAACTAAAATGTTTGTTGGTAAGTCTTTTCTTATCGATAGGATTAGCAAGCTGGGCGGATGATTGCATCGTGGATGGCATTTATTATGAACTTGATGCAAACAAGAAAGAAGCCTGTGTGAAACCATGTAGTGATGGTCGTTATCAAGGACCAGTGGTTATTCCTGCTTCCATTCAAGTAGAAGGAGTTGACTATACGGTGACATCCATTGGTGAGAAGGCATTCGATAATTGTCACAATCTTAGTTCAATAACCATCCCTAACAGCGTTACAACGATCAGAAAGGGAGCCTTTGAATTCTGCTCGCGTCTGATTTCTTTAACCATCCCCGAGCGTGTAACATCCATTGGCGAGCATGCTTTTGAAGGTTGTGATAATTTGACTACCGTGAGCCTCCCTGAGGGCTTGAAAACGATTGGGACGGGAGCTTTTGCTTATACCCATTTGGCTACTGTTACCATTCCTAAAAGTGTGGAAAGCATTGGTGAAAGGACTTTCTCAGGATGCAGTAGTATGTATTCCATGAAAGTGAAGAAAGGTAATACCCATTATGATTCGCGCAAAGACTGCAACGCCATTATTGAGACTTCCACCAATACGCTGATTGCAGGTTGTAGAAACACCGTGATTCCCAATAGTGTTAGAGTCATTGGTCCTAATGCTTTCTGGGGTTGTCACATGACCTCTTTAACCATTCCTGAGGGCGTTACAACGTTAGATCGTGGTGCTCTCAGTTGTTGTCTCGAGTTGAAATCAATCACTCTCCCCAAGAGTTTAACAACCATTGGCGATTTTGCTTTTGGCAGTTGTGAGAGTCTGACATCCATTGATCTCCCTGAAAGTGTGACGTCCATAGGCAGTGATGTTTTCACACATTGTACAAATCTGACTTCCATCATTATCCCCAAAAGCGTTACATCCATTGGCGAAACGCAATTCCGTCAATGCAATAGTCTCACATCCGTCATCGTTCAGGAGGGGAATACGCATTATGATTCGCGTGACAACTGCAATGCGATTATCGAGACAGCCACCAATACGCTGATTGGTAGTTGTAAGAACACTAGGATTCCCAAGGGCATTCAAGCCATTGGAGTTTGTGCATTTGAACATTGTAGCTACATCACCTCCATCACTATACCGGAGGGTGTTATAACCATCGATAATTATGCTTTCGATGGTTGTCAGGGTTTGAGATCCGTCATCATTCCCGATGGCGTTACAAAAATAGGTGATGCAGCATTCAGGATGTGTAGGAACCTGACCTCAGTGAGCATTCCTAACAGCGTTACTCATTTGGGGGAATCTGTTTTCGATTGCTGTGTAAGTCTTCAATCTATAACCCTCCCCAAGAACCTCACTTCTATTGGTGAAGGGGTGTTCGGTAATTGCGATAGACTGGAGGCCGTACATTGCCAAGGAACAACACCACCCAACCTTGTGGTTAATAACACAGAAGGTCGGGTGAAGTTGTCAACGTGGCGTGCTAACAAACCCGAACAAACTGCCAAAACCATCTTATACGTTCCCAAAGGAGCGGAAGAGGCATATCGGTCTGCTGAGTATTGGAAAGACTTTGAAATCGTAGAAGAATAATCCTTTACGCTTACGTCTTAGTCGATGATGTCGCACCCCATGTAAGGAACGAGGGCTGCAGGTATCTTGATACCATCCTCCGTCTGGTTGTTCTCTAAGAGGGCAGCCACGATGCGGGGGAGAGCAAGGGCACTTCCGTTCAATGTATGACAGAGGGCTGTCTTCTTGGTCTCGCTATCACGATAGCGACACTTCAGTCGGTTGGCCTGATAGGTATCGAAGTTAGAAACGGATGACACCTCCAGCCAGCGACCCTGTGCTTCGCTATATACTTCGAAGTCGTAGCAGATAGCAGAAGTGAAGCTCTGGTCACCGCCGCAAAGCAGTAGGATGCGGTAGGGCAGTTCCAGCTTCTTCAGCAGTCCTTCCACATGCTCCAGCATCTCCTTATGACTCTCCTTTGAATGTTCGGGCTTGTCGATACGCACAATCTCGATCTTAGAGAACTCATGCAAACGGTTCAGTCCGCGCACATCCTTTCCGTAGCTACCTGCCTCTCTGCGGAAACACTCTGTATAAGCGCAGTTCTTGATGGGCAGATCCTTCTCGTCGAGAATCACATCACGGTAGATATTGGTTACGGGCACCTCAGCAGTAGGAATCAGATAGAAGTCATCTACCTCGCAGTGATACATCTGTCCTTCCTTGTCAGGCAACTGTCCTGTACCATATCCTGAAGCCTGGTTGACCACTGTCGGTGGCATAATCTCTGTATAACCGCTCTTCCGTGCCTCATCGAGGAAGAAGTTGATCAGGGCACGCTGCAAGCGAGCACCCTTACCGATATAAACAGGGAAACCTGCACCGGTTATCTTCACACCGAGATCGAAATCGATAAGGTTGTATTTCTTGGCCAGTTCCCAGTGTGGCAGCGGTGTGAATCCCTCGGCTGCGAGCTTGGGATTAACGTCCCAGTTGCCAACGGTATCATTCTCCGTGCACTCCTTGAGGTTACTCTTCACTACGCGGTTATCTTCTGCCGCCTTTCCTTCAGGTACTTCATCGTAGGGGATATTCGGGATCTGGCAGAGAAGGGTAGTCAGCTCCTCCTGTGCCTGACTCATCTGTTCTTCCAGTTGCTTGTTGGTTTCCTTCAGTTGGGAAACGGATTCTTTCACGGCATTGGCCTCGTCCTTCTTTCCTTCCTTCATCAAACCACCGATCTGCGCAGCCATCTTCTTAGCCGCGTTCAGGTTGGCATCTAATTGCTGTTGAGCTTCGCGACGCTGTTTATCTACAGCGAGCACTTGTTGAATGGCCTGTTCTGCATCGGCAAAATGCTTCTTTTCCAGACCTTTGATAACGCGTTCAGTTTCCTCACTGATGAGTTTCAATGTAAGCATATACTTTATTATATTAATGTATTATCGATAATTGGCTGCAAAGTTACGATTAAGTGAGCGAAAAACCAAATTTTTTTTGGTTTTTCCGAGGGGGAGTAAGTTCGCGGATTCATCCGCAAAGTTACTAAAAAACGATAGAAATGCAAAAAGAAAGCATGCTTTTCTTTTTATTCCCACGTTGGGAATAATTTATTCCCATGTTGGGAACTTTTTATTCCCACGTTGGGAATAACCAGTAATTAATAAGAAATCCCAGTCTTGTAGGACTGGGATTCTATTGTTTGTTTGGAATAAGCTTGATTAAAATTGTTAGGCTTCTGCCTCCTCAGCTACGGGAATTACAGAAACCGTGCTCTTGTTGTTACGGCCTTTCTTGAAGTTCACGATACCGTCACACAGAGCAAAGAGGGTGTCATCCTTACCGATACCCACGTTCTCACCAGGATTGTGGTGTGTACCACGCTGGCGAACGATGATGTTACCGGCAACACATTTCTGACCGCCCCAGATCTTGACGCCAAGTCTTTGTGCAGCACTCTCGCGTCCGTTCTTAGAACTACCTACACCTTTTTTATGTGCCATTTCTTGTTCCTCCTTAATTAAGCGATTACTGATTTGATTTCCACCTGAGTGTACTGCTGGCGATGACCGTTCTTCTTACGATAGTCCTTGCGGCGCTTCATCTTGAAAACGATAACCTTCTCGCCCTTAACCAGGGGATTAATAACCTCACACACTACTTTTGCACCCTCTACAGTAGGGGTACCCACAGTGATTGCACCCTCATTGTCAACGAGGAGCACTTTGTCAAACTCAACAGTCTGGCCCTCTTCCGCCTCGCGGATGTGGTTCACGAAGATCTTCTTTCCCTCTTCGACCTTAAACTGCTGACCGTTGATCTCTACAATTGCGTACATTTGTTTTTATTGCATTTAACGGGTTTTCCCGCAAGGCGGACAGGCGTCGTGCCGTCACTTTTTGAGCCTCCACGAGCTAAATCGGCTGCAAAATTACTACATTTCCCTGAACCCTGCAAACTTTCCTTCAACATTTTCACGTTTTTAACGAAACTTTTTGTGTGCCAACTGTTCGTTCGTTCCACTTGTTTGACAACCATAAAAAGCGACAGATGGTTTAAATATTATTAAAATAGGAGGAAACACTTGCTTATTTGATTTTTTTGTAATAAATTTGCAATATGTTTATCTAGACTATCAATGTTAACAAAATGGCAAAGTATAATATTACAGAAAGAAAAGAGAAGGAAGCGGCCTATCGTAATCTGGTGAATCCCAAGCTAATGGATGATCTCAAGGAAAGGATTCTCAACATTATTCTGTTCCAGAAGAAGTTCAAGGATAAGGATTATTCTGCGAAGAAGCTTGCCGAGGATCTCGGTACGAACACGAGGTATATCTCTGCCGTGGTGAATGTGCGGTTCCATACGAACTACACTACTTTTGTGAACAAGTTCCGCATTGATGAAGCAATGACGCTGCTTGTTGACAGACGTTATCGTGACTTGAACATGGAGGACATCAGTGACATGGTGGGATTCGCTAACCGACAGTCGTTCTATGCCGCGTTCTACAAGTTCAACGGCATTACCCCACGTGAGTATAAACTCCGTCATCTTGCCCAGCATCCGCAACCAGAACATAAGAAAGGGGCGAAAAAGGAACGCAAAGCATAAGCCTCCTTCATGAAGACATTCTCTTATTCCGACGAGTGCTTCTCTGATATTCAGCTATTGAGGTACCGCCTAAACGGCTTTTCTGCTTTAACACTACAGCAAAAGCTGTTAGTCTATTATTTGTCTGAAGCCACGCTTTGCGGTCGTGACATCACCTTTGATCAGTTCGGACGCTATAATCTCCGCATCAGGAAACTGTTGGAGGCCGTGTATATTCATTTCCAAGGTAATCGGGATTCCAAGGATTTCCTTGCCTTGGAGGAATACCTGAAGCGTGTATGGTTCTCAAACGGTATCTATCATCATTATGGATGTGAGAAGTTTGCGCCGGCATTTGGTGAGGAATATCTCCGTGAAGTAATCGGCACCTTGGACGTGTCGGTGTTGCCTTTGCAAGAAGGTGAGGATGTAGAGGTGCTTTGTAATGAGTTGTTTCCAGTAATCTTCAATCCTGATATCCTTCCCAAAAGGGTGAACAAGGCCGACGGGGAGGACTTGGTTGCCACATCTGCCTGTCATTTTTACGAAGGGGTTACCCAACAAGAGGTGGAAAGGTTCTATCAGGAGATGAAAAACGCTTATGCCCAAGATCCGGAACCGCCGTCGTTCGGACTGAATTCCACGTTAGTTAAACGAGAAGGTAAGATCGTGGAAGATGTGTGGTGTGCCAACGGACGGTATGGAACGGCCATCCGACAGATTATTCATTGGTTGGAAAAGGCACTCGACGTTGCAGAGAACGAACTGCAACAACAGTATATCTCTACCTTAATTAAATATTACCGTACAGGCGACCTTCAGCTGTTTAATAAGTATTGTATTGAATGGGTGAGGGAACATGAGGCCCGTATCGATTTTATCAATGGCTTTATAGAGGTATATGGCGATCCGCTCGGACTGAAAGGCTCATGGGAGGGAATCGTGGAATACAAGGATCTGGAAGCTACTCGACGCACTCAGCTGATTTCTGATAACGCGCAGTGGTTTGAAGACCATTCGCCTGTGGATCCCCGCTTTAAGAAAGAAAAGGTGAAAGGGGTGACAGCTCAGGTGATTTGCGCGGCTATGCTGGGAGGGGATGAATATCCTTCAACGGCAATAGGTATCAACTTACCCAATGCTGATTGGATTCGGGCTGCTCATGGTTCCAAGAGTGTAACCATCGGAAATCTGACCGAAGCTTATCAGAAAGCGGCTAAAGGAAATGGCTTCAAGGAAGAGTTCGTGATTGATAAGGAAACTATCTCACTGATAGAACAATACGGTGATGTGTGTGATGACCTTCATACCGATTTGCACGAATGCTTAGGACATGGTAGCGGTCAACTTCTTCCTACTACCGATCCTGATGCGTTGAAGGCTTATGGGAATACGATTGAAGAGGCAAGGGCCGATTTGTTCGGCTTGTATTATATTGCCGACCAGAAACTCATAGACTTAGGACTCGTGCCTGATAAGGAAGCATATAAGAGTCAGTATTATACGTATATGATGAACGGATTACTGACACAGCTTACTCGCATCAAACCGGGTCATCAAGTGGAGGAGGCCCATATGAGGAACAGGGCCTTAATTGCTCACTGGTGCTTGGAGAAAGGATCAGCAGAGCAGGTTATGGAACTGGTGGTTAAAGATGGTAAGACGTTCCTTCGCGTCAACGATTACGAGAAGCTACGTGCCCTCATTGCTACTTTACTTGCTGAGGTGCAGCGCATCAAGAGCGAAGGTGATTATGAAGCAGCACGAGAATTGGTGGAGCGTTATGGGGTAAAGGTTGATGCGCATCTTCATCAGGAGATTCTCAGCAGATATGAACAACTCCACCTTGCACCTTACAAAGGATTCCTGAATCCCGTAATGACGCCTGTCTATAATGATCAGGGTGAAATCGTGGATATCCAACTCGATTATACGGAGAGCTATACCAGTCAGATGTTGCGATACAGCAAAGAGTACGGCTTTTTATAAACATGAAGTAATATGACAGAAGAGACACAGCACAAGGTAAAGGAGATCAAACAAAGCTTCAGACAACTGATGAATGGGGTGACGGCTAAGTCGATGCGTGAAAAAGGCATGGACTATCATCTGAGCTGGGGAGCGAGTATTCCCGACTTGCAGAAGATGGCTGCGGAATACGGTAAGGACTATTCGTTGGCCATTGAGCTCTGGAAGGAGAATATCCGCGAGTGTAAGATCCTGGCCACGATGATTATGCCGCCGGAAAAGATGCCTGTGGAGATTGTGGAACTGTGGATGGAACAGACTCCCTCGCTGGAAGTGGCTGAACAGGCAGCGTTTAACCTTTATCAGCATCTGGATGAAGCATCTGTGTTGGCGTTTCAATGGATTGCCTCTGATAATGACTTTGAACAGGTATGCGGCTACCATGTGCTTTCACGATTGTTTATGAAGGGAATGACGCCTGATGAGAGGGGACTCAACGAGGTGATTGACCAGGTGCTGACAGCATTACAAGGAGCCTCTTATCCGGTCAGACGTGCAGCTGTTTCGTGTTTGCAATGGCTTGGCAGACAAGGAGAAGAATATGCGCAAATTATTCGTTCTGCAACGAAATCCTATGATTTAGGACTTTTTTAGTTTTCATTGTCCATAATATAAATAAAAAATACTACCTTTGCACGGACTTATGTGAATCAACGCATGAAGGATGACGTAAAGGTAGCAGTAAGGAAAGTGCTATCCAACTATTTAGAACAGAACAAACGCCGCAAGACGCCCGAGCGCTTTGCGGTGCTTGATGCTATTTTCGAGTTTCCTTCATACTTCTCTTTGCAGGATTTGAACGACAAGTTGGAAGCATCTCATTTCCCCGTCAGTCGTGCCACCCTTTACAACACCATCAACCTCTTGATGGAACTACGACTCATTCTCTCGCATCGTATGGGAGGGGAGACGCGTTATGAGGCTGCTTACGACAGTGTGGGACATTGCCGGCAGATCTGCACGGTATGTGGTAAGACTACTGCAGTAAAATCTCCTGCTATCATTCAGGCTGTAAACGAAACACGTTTGAAACGCTTCCGCCGCGATGGCTTCTCCCTCTATATCTATGGGGTGTGTAGTAGCTGTCTGGCAAAAATGACACGACAGAAAAATAAGAAAAAATAATAGATCGTATGAACAAAGGTAGAGTAGATGTCCTGCTGGGTCTGCAGTGGGGCGATGAAGGTAAAGGCAAGGTAGTCGATGTTCTGACTCCTGGTTATGATGTAGTAGCTCGTTTTCAGGGTGGTCCTAATGCCGGACATACCTTGGAGTTCGAAGGTGAGAAGTATGTGCTTCGCAGTATTCCCTCCGGTATCTTCCAGGGAGGAAAGGTGAACATTATCGGTAACGGCGTGGTGCTGGCTCCCGATTTGTTCATGGGAGAAGCCAAGGACCTGGAGAAGAGCGGTCATGATCTGCGTTCCCGTCTGTATATTTCCAAGAAGGCTCACCTGATTATGCCTACTCACCGTGTGCTCGATGCCGCCTACGAGGCTCAGAAAGGAAAGAGCAAAGTAGGAACTACAGGTAAAGGTATCGGACCTACCTATACTGACAAAATCTCTCGCAACGGTCTGAGAGTAGGCGATATCTTCGAGAATTTCCAAGAGAAATACGCCGCCCATAAGGCCCGTCATGAGGAGATCCTGCGGTCGCTGAACTTTACCGACTATGATATCACCGAGGTAGAGAAGACCTGGATGGAAGGTATTGAATACATGAAGCAGTTCCCCATCGTGGATTCGGAATATGAAATCAACAAGTTGCTGAAGCAGGGAAAGACAATCCTTTGTGAAGGTGCTCAGGGTACGATGCTGGATATTGACTTCGGTAGCTATCCTTTCGTTACTTCTTCGAACACCATCTGCTCGGGTGCCTGCTCAGGTTTGGGCATCGGTCCTAACAAGATCGGTGAGGTATATGGTATCATGAAGGCTTATTGTACTCGTGTAGGTGCAGGTCCTTTCCCCACGGAACTCTTTGACGAGACAGGAAAGAAGATACGCGATTTAGGTCATGAGTACGGTGCAGTGACAGGTCGTGAGCGTCGTTGTGGCTGGATCGACCTCGTGGCGCTCCGCTATGCTATCGACATCAACGGTGTTACCCAGCTGATTATGATGAAGAGTGATGTGCTCGACGGCTTTGATACTATCAAGGCATGTGTGGCCTATAAGCAGAACGGTGTGGAGATCGATCATTTCCCCTACAGCATCGAGGAGGGTATTGAGCCTGTATATAGAGAATTGCCGGGATGGAAGACTGATATGACTCAGTTTACTTCAGAGGATCAGTTCCCGAAAGAGTTCAAGGATTATATTGCCTTCCTCGAGGAGCAGTTGGCTACACCCATCAGCATCATCTCTATCGGTCCTGACCGTGATCAGACAATCGTTCGAAACAAGAAGTAATCACATCTCTTATTCATTGTCTTTATGAAACCAAGTATTCCTAAAGGAACGCGCGACTTCTCTCCTGTAGAGATGGCGAAGCGCAACTATATATTCGACACGATACGTAGTGTCTATGCTCTTTATGGCTTCCAGCAGATTGAAACACCTTCCATGGAAACGCTGCAAACCCTGATGGGTAAGTACGGCGAGGAAGGTGATAAACTGCTTTTCAAAGTACTCAATAGCGGTGATTTCCTGAATAAGGTGAGTGATGAGGAACTGCAGCAGCGGAACGCTTTGCATTTGGCCGCCAGACTCTGTGAAAAGGGTCTTCGATATGACCTGACCGTTCCCTTTGCCCGTTATGTGGTGATGCATCGTGAAGAACTGCAATTGCCGTTCAAACGTTATCAGGTACAGCCCGTTTGGCGAGCCGACCGTCCTCAGAAAGGTCGTTACCGTGAGTTCTACCAGTTCGATGGTGACGTGGTGGGATCTGACTCCTTACTGAATGAGGTGGAGCTGATGCAGATTGTGGATACGGTATTCAAGCGCTTCGGCGTTCGTGTGCAGATTAAGATCAACAACCGGAAAATCCTGACGGGTATTGCTGAGGTAATAGGAGAGGCGGATAAAATCGTGGATATTACCGTGGCAATTGACAAGCTCGACAAGATAGGATTGGAGGCTGTCAATGAAGAACTCACCAAGGATGGTATCAGCGCTGAAGCGATTGAGAAGTTACAGCCAATCATCTTACTCACAGGAACTAATGAAGAGAAGCTTCAAGTAATTAGTGAGGTGTTGAAGGACTCTGAAACCGGACTGAAAGGTGTGGAGGAGATTCGCTTTATTCTTGACACACTGAAGTCGTTCGGACTGCAGAATGAGATCCAGCTCGACCTGACCTTGGCACGTGGCTTGAACTATTACACAGGTGCTATCTTTGAGGTAAAGGCTTTGGATGTTCAGATCGGCAGTATTACAGGAGGTGGACGATATGATAACCTCACGGGTATTTTCGGTATGCCGGGAATCTCAGGTGTGGGAATCTCGTTTGGTGTTGACCGTATCTTCGACGTGTTGAATGCCCTCGATGCCTATCCCAAGGAAGCGGTGAACGGAACACGACTGCTCTTCATTAATTTCGGTGAGAAGGAAACAGCCTTCTGTATGCCTATTGCCGCCCGACTTCGTGAGAAGGGTATTCGTACAGAGGTGTTCCCTGATTCCGTCAAGATGAAGAAGCAGATGAGCTATGCCAATGCCAAGAGTATTCCGTTTGTTGCCCTCGTAGGTGAGAACGAGATGAACGAAGGAAAAGTTACGCTAAAGAACATGACGACAGGCGAACAGAATCTCGTTACTCCTGACGAACTCGTAGCTCTGATGCGAAATCATCAGTAATGATTCTTTTTTTTCGGTTTTGTAATAAAAGTCACAAAAAAATTTGTGGCTTTGGGAAATTATTGCTATTTTTGCGCTTATAATCTAAAAACGATTACTACAACTATCAGATATCAACTTACAAATATAAATCGCTTATGACACAGATTAAAGGACGCATTTCTCAGATTATCGGTCCGGTTATCGACGTTTATTTCGATACCGAAGGACTGGATGCAGAGAAAGTGCTCCCCAAAATCCACGAAGCTCTTCAGATTGTTCGTCCCAACGGTGAGAAACTCGTTATCGAGGTGCAGCAGCATATCGGTGAGGATACCGTGCGTTGTGTGGCTATGGACAATACCGATGGTTTGCAACGTGGCTTGGAGGCGATCCCGATGGGCACACCTATCGTGATGCCTGCCGGTGATCAGATTAAGGGTCGAATGCTGAACGTGATCGGTCAGCCTATCGACGGTATGAAACAACTCGACATGGAAGGTGCTTACCCCATTCACCGCGAGGCTCCTTCTTTTGAGGAACTCTCTACAAAGAAAGAGATCCTTGCCACAGGTATTAAGGTGATCGACCTGCTCGAACCTTATATGAAAGGTGGTAAGATCGGACTCTTCGGCGGTGCCGGTGTGGGCAAGACAGTGCTCATCATGGAGCTGATCAACAACATTGCCAAAGGACATAACGGTTTCTCTGTCTTCGCTGGAGTAGGAGAGCGTACCCGTGAGGGTAACGACTTGATCCGAGAGATGTTGGAATCAGGCGTTATCCGCTATGGAGAGAAATTCCTCAAGGCAATGGAAGAGGGCAAGTGGGACTTGAGTCTCGTTGATCCCGAAGAGATGAAGAAGAGTCAGGCTACTCTGGTATATGGACAGATGAACGAGCCTCCTGGTGCCCGTGCATCCGTAGCCTTGTCTGGTCTAACCGTTGCTGAGAGCTTCCGCGACGGTGGTGGTAAGGACGGCGGTGCTGCCGATATCCTGTTCTTCATCGACAACATCTTCCGTTTTACCCAGGCTGGTTCTGAGGTATCTGCTCTGTTGGGTCGTATGCCTTCAGCCGTAGGTTATCAGCCTACGTTGGCTTCTGAGATGGGTACGATGCAGGAACGAATCACTTCTACCAAGTCGGGATCTATTACATCCGTACAGGCTGTGTATGTGCCTGCGGACGACTTGACCGACCCGGCTCCTGCTACAACATTTACTCACTTGGATGCTACCACGGTGCTCGACCGAAAGATTGCTGAGTTGGGTATCTATCCTGCTGTGGATCCGCTGGGATCAACCTCACGTATCCTTGATCCACTGATTGTTGGTAAGGCCCACTATGATTGTGCTCAGAGAGTAAAGGAGATTCTGCAGCGCTATAAGGAGTTGCAGGACATTATTGCCATCTTGGGTATGGACGAGCTTTCCGATGAGGATAAACTGACCGTGAACCGTGCTCGTCGTGTACAGCGTTTCCTGAGTCAGCCGTTTACCGTAGCCTCACAGTTCACGGGTCTGCCAGGTGTCATGGTACCCATTGAGGAAACCATCAAGGGCTTCAACGCCATCCTCGACGGTGAGGTGGATGATCTGCCCGAGCAGGCATTCCTCAACGTAGGAACCATCGAAGACGCGAAGGAGAAGGCCAAGAAACTTCTTGAAGCTGCAAAAGGATAATCATTTGACAATTGGACAATTTACGATTTGACCATTGACAATAGTAAAATAGTAGAATTGTAAAATAGTAAAATGACATTATGTTGCAATTGAAGATAGTTTCGCCCGAGAAGGTTGAATACGACGGAGTTGTTGAGAACGTATTGGTGCCAGGTACGATGGGACAGTTCGAGATTCTGACCAATCATGCACCGATTATCTCATCGCTGGGTGTTGGTGATGTGGTGTATGAAACCACCGACGGTAAGCATACCATTAAGATTGCAGGTGGTTTCGTGGCAGTACAGAAGAATCAGGTTAGTTTGTGTGTAGAACTTCACGAACATGACTAAGGACGTAGTGAACACATATCTGAGACAGAGTATCTGTCTGATTGCAGGAATAACCCTGCTGGCACTGCTTTATGTCAACGTATGGGGCAATGTGGAGCGGATGACGATACCTATCTGCATCTCGGCTGTGTTCCAACTGGTGGCCTGCATCGCCTATGCCATGGTGTGGAAGTGGGTTTCATCCAAGTCACCTGCCAGCTTACCGACACTGTATCTGTCAGCGTCCGCCTGTAGGATGTTTGCAGCTATCGTTGTGGTAATCATCTACTGCCTTATCGCGAACAATCGGGATTCCATCCTTTTCTTCGTCGTTACTTTCTTGATTTACTATTTCGTGATTCTCATCTACGATACCTGGTATTTCGTCAAGATTGAGAAGAAGATTAAAAATAATGTATAAACTGAATAACATGAGATATTTGCTTTTATGCCTGACTTTCCTTCTTGCTACCGCCACACCTGTGTCGGCAAGTGAGAGTGATGGGATAGACGTGAAAGAGATCGTGCTTGGTCACCTCGCTGATGCTTATGAGTGGCACATCACCACCATCGGTGGGAAGCATATCAGTATTCCTCTGCCAGTGATTGTAAGAAGCGAGGCCACAGGTAAGTGGCATGCTTTCTGCAGTTCTCGCATCGAGGAAGCAGCAGAAGAGGGCACAGACTATATGGGCTTCTACTTCAATGAAGAGAAGAACGGCAAGATCTACGAACGTCTGGCCGACGGATCAAGTGTTCGTCCGTGGGACCTCAGCATAACCAAGAGTGTGTTGCAGATATGGATTGTGGTGATTATCATGCTGGTCATCTTCCTGGGCTGTGCCCGTTGGTATAAGAAACATGATCCAACCAAGGATGTGCCCAAGGGATTCGTAGGCATGGTAGAGATGCTCGTGATGTCTATTCACGATGACCTTATCCGCGACTCAATAGGAGAGAAGCACTACCGTCCTTACGCACCTTATCTGCTGACGGCCTTCTTCTTCATCCTTATCACCAATATGCTGGGGTTATTACCCATATTCCCAGGTGGAGCCAATGTAACGGGTAACATCAATATCACGTTCTTCCTGGCCCTCTGTACGATGTTGGCCGTTAACCTCTTCGGTAATAAGGAATACTGGAAGGAAATCTTCTGGCCCGATGTGCCGATGTTCCTGAAGGCTTATCCTGCCGCCATCATGCCGATTATCGAGGTCTTTGGAATCATCACCAAGCCCTTCGCCCTGATGGTCCGTCTCTTTGCCAACATGATGGCAGGTCATGCTATCATCCTGTCGTTTACGGCTATCATCTTCATTGGCTGGTCGTTGAATGCCTTCCTCGGCTCTGGTCTGACTTTGCTCAGCTTTGTCATGATGCTTTTCATGAACTGTCTGGAGTTCCTGGTGGCTTTCATTCAGGCATACGTCTTTACCATGCTCAGTGCCGTCTTTATCGGACTGGCTCATCCTGAGCATCACGAATAGATCTATAATACATTAATTAATAACCATTAAAAATTAAAGATTATGTTATCAACATTGATTTTACAGGCAGCCGCTTCTGCTGGTCTTGCTAAGTTTGGTGCCGGTCTCGGCGCAGGTATTGCAGCAATTGGTGCCGGTCTGGGTATCGGTCGTATCGGTGGAAACGCCATGGATGCCATCGCTCGTCAGCCGGAAGCTGCAGGAACCATCCGTACGAACATGATTCTGACAGCTGCATTCGTTGAGGGTGTTGCCCTGTTCGCTGTCGTTGTATGCGCACTCTGCGTATTCCTTTAATCATTAAATTCATCTGTGCAAATGGGCTCAATTAACTTACCATCAATATTAACGCCCGACTTCGGATTATTCTTCTGGATGTTGGTGGCGTTCTTGGTGGTCTTTCTCCTTCTAGCCAAGTTCGGCTTCCCCGTCATCACTGGTATGGTGGAGGAACGCAAGAACTATATCGACGAGAGTCTCCGCAAGGCTCACGAAGCCCAGGAGCGTCTCGCCAATATCGAGAAAGAAGGTGAATCCATCTTGCAAGAGGCTCGTGAGAAGCAGGCTCAGATACTGAAAGAGGCTGCAGAGACGCGTGACGCTATTGTGGAGAAGGCGCAGGAAAAGGCAAGGGCAGAAGGTGCCCGTCTGCTGGACGATGCGAAAACTGCCATCGAACAGGAGAAAAAGGCCGCCATTGCTGATATCCGCAGTCAAGTAGCCACGCTGAGTGTCGATATCGCCGAGAAGGTTCTCAGGCAGAACCTGAAAGACGACAAGTCGCAGATGGATCTGATTGACCGTATGCTGGATGATGTTTCTACTGTTAACTAAGGTATTTAACGTATGGATATTGGAGTCATATCGGTAAGATACGCTCGTGCACTGCTCAAGAGTGCGACCGAAGCGAAGATCGAGGATGCTGTGTACACGGAGATGCAGCAGCTCGCCAAGAGCTACGTCGAAGTGCCGCAGCTACGGTTCACGATTGACAATCCGATGCTCTCGAAGGAGAAGAAGGAAGCTTTGTTGCTGACTGCCGTCGGTGAGAAGTCTTCCGACCTTACCAAGTCTTTCATCAAGCTGGTGCTGAAGGAAGATCGGGAGCGTGTGATGCAGTTCATCGCTAATTCGTACGTCACGCTTTACCGTCAACAGAAGAATATCATCCGTGGACGTCTCATCACTGCTGCCGCCGTTACACCTGCCACAGAGCAGAAGATGCGACAGATGGTGGAGGGCAAGACTAATGGAACAGTGGAGTTTGAGTCGGAGGTGGATCCCGATATCATCGGTGGTTTCATCCTCGAGTACGACACCTATCGCATGGATGCGAGTGTCAAGACGAAGTTGAATTCCATTCTCACTCAATTAAGTAAATGAACGTAATAACGTCATGACGTAATAACGTAATAACGAATAACAGAAAACAATGTCAGATAAGATTAAACCAAGCGAAGTATCCCAGGTACTGCTCGATCAGCTTAAGGGAATCACCAATGCCGAGAAGTTCGAAGAGGTGGGAACCGTGCTGACCGTCAGTGATGGTGTAGCCCGTATCTACGGACTGCGCAATGCCGAGGCGAACGAGCTGCTGGAATTCGAAAACGGAACCATGGCTATCGTGATGAATCTGGAGGAAGACAACGTGGGTTGTGTGCTCTTAGGTTCCACCTCAGGCATCAAGGAAGGCATGGTGGTGAAGCGTACCAAGCGTATCGCCTCTATCCGTGTCAATGACAACATGCTGGGACGTGTCATCAATCCGCTGGGTCAGGCCATCGACGGTAAGGGAGACATTGACTTGAGCGATGCTTTCGAGATGCCGCTCGACCGTAAGGCTCCGGGTGTGATCTATCGTCAGCCGGTGAAGGAGCCGCTGCAGACGGGCTTGAAGGCCATCGACTCGATGATTCCCATCGGTCGTGGTCAGCGTGAGCTGATTATCGGTGACCGTCAGACAGGTAAGACCGCCATTGCCGTGGATACAATCATCAACCAGAAGAGTTTCTATGAGGCTGGTAAGCCTGTTTATTGTATCTATGTGGCTATTGGTCAGAAAGCCAGTACGGTTGCCACCCTCGTATCTACCTTACAGGAACATGGGGCCATGCCTTATACCATCGTGGTAGCTGCTACTGCTGCTGATCCTGCAGCTATGCAGTACTATGCACCCTTTGCAGGTGCTGCCATCGGTGAGTATTTCCGCGACCGCGGTCTGCCAGCACTGGTTGTATATGACGACCTCTCCAAGCAGGCTGTTGCCTACCGTGAGGTATCACTGATTCTCCGCCGTCCTTCAGGACGTGAGGCTTATCCTGGTGATGTGTTCTATCTGCACTCTCGTCTCTTGGAGCGAGCAGCAAAGATGAACGAGCAGCAGGAAGTGGCTGAGCAGATGAACGACCTGCCCGAGTGCATGAAGGGACATGTGAAGGGTGGTGGCTCTTTGACAGCTCTGCCAATCATCGAGACACAGGCAGGTGACGTATCCGCTTACATCCCCACGAACGTGATCTCTATCACCGACGGACAGATCTTCTTGGAGAGCGACCTCTTCAACCAAGGTTTCCGTCCAGCCATCAACGTTGGTATTTCCGTATCACGTGTGGGTGGTTCGGCACAGATCAAGTCAATGAAGAAAGTGGCCGGTACGTTGAAGATCGACCAGGCGCAGTATCGTGAGCTCGAGGCCTTCTCGAAGTTCTCCAGTGATATGGATGCTGTGACGGCCATGACCCTCGACCGTGGACGAAAGAACAACCAGTTGCTCATCCAGCCGCAGTACAGTCCTATGCCCGTAGGCGAGCAGATTGCTATCCTTTATTGCGGTGTGCACGGATTGATGCGCGAGGTACCTATTCCTAAGGTACGTGAGTGTCAGACGGCTTTCCTCGATAAGTTGCGCTCTGCCAACCCTGAGGTCATCGAAACTCTTGCCAACGGTAAGATTGACGATGAGACGACTGCTAAGATCGAAGCCGTCATGGCTGACATTGCAGGAACGTATAAAGCCTAGCCTATGCCTTCGTTGAAAGAAATCAAAGGTCGTATTGCCTCTGTCAATTCCACGCGGAAGATCACGTCGGCGATGAAGATGGTAGCCTCCAGTAAGCTGCATCACGCACAGGTGGCCATTCAGAACATGCTGCCTTACGAGACCTTGCTGGAGCATATCCTCAAGTCGTTCCTCGCAGCAGAAGCCGATTCTCAGACCCCGTTCGACCAGGTGCGCCCTGTACAAAGGGTTGCTCTTGTAGTCTTTTCTTCGAACTCTTCCCTCTGTGGCGGATTCAATGCTAACACCATCAAGATGATGACGCAAGCAGTGGATGAATATGCCCAGCAGATCGGTCTAGAGAACATCGAGATCTATCCCATTGGTCGTAAGGTCTATGAGAAGGCCAACAAGATGGGATTGAAGACGATGGGTGAGTATTCTTCCTTGGCCGACAAGCCTAATGCGCATGATTGTATTGAGATTGCGCGGGAACTTGGAATGAAGTTCCTGGAAGGGGAGATTGACAAGGTGGAACTGATCTATCATCATTTCAAGAGCGCCGGTTCGCAGGTGCTTACCCGTAAGACCTTCCTTCCTATCGACATCGAAGAGGAGCTTGAACGCGATCATGAGCGTGACCTTACCTCAGTGATTGCCACGAAGGAGAGTCAGGAGTACCTGAAGAAGAGAGGTGAGAAGAAAGAGGCAAGAGGCGAGAAGGAAGAAGTGAAGCCGTTGAACGATAACTTCATCGTGGAGCCAGACATGGATACTGTGCTCTCACAGCTTGTTCCAAAACTTGCTCACCTGATGCTTTATACGGCCTTGCTCGACAGTAATGCATCGGAGCATGCCGCCCGTATGGTGGCCATGCAGACCGCTACCGACAATGCCGATGAGCTGCTTCGTGAGTTGAACCTGCAGTACAACAAGAGTCGTCAGCAGGCCATCACCTCAGAGTTGCTCGACATTGTTGGAGGAACGGTCAACAACTAATCAAAAAATAAGGATTAAGACTTTTCTTAATCCTTATTTTTTTTGTTTAATCTTTAATGTTTAATGTTTAATGTTTAATGTTCATCTTAGAACATCATCGCCGTATCCGATAGGATCTCACTGAGTGTGGGATGTATATGCACCATTTGTGCCAGTTCGTGAATGTTGGTATGTTTGCACATCAGTACACTCACTTCCTGTACGATATCCGCTGCGTGGGCACCGAACACATGACAGCCGAGAATCAATCCGTTCTCATCGGTCATCAGCTTGAGTAAGCCGTCGGTCTCATCCATTGCTAATGCCTTACCATTGGCACGATAGAATCCCTTCTTACAAAGGAAGCTTATCCCTTTCTCTTTGCACTGATCTTCAGATAGACCCACGCAAGCCGCCTCAGGTTTCGTAAAGATGGCAGCAGGCATCATGTCCAAGTTGATCTCATCCCCGATGCCCAGCATGTGGTTCACAGCCTTCATCCCCTGGAAGGTAGCCGCATGAGCCAGCATCATCCTTGCATTCACATCGCCAATGGCATAGATATGCGGGATATTGGTTTGCATGTTCTCATCCACCTCTATTCCTCTGGGAGAGAAGTTCACGCCAGTATTCTCCAATCCGAGACCATCCACATTGGCCCCACGTCCTGTAGCGATGAGTATGATATCCGCTTCCACCTGTTCCTCTTTCCCTTTTCGTTCGAAGAACACCGTGTTACCATCGATCCGTTTCACGCCACTCTGCATGAAGAAGGTAACGCCCCGTTTGGCTATGGTCTGACGGAGCCGTTTGGCAATATCACTGTCAACCATCGGCAAACACTCCTTGAGGAACTCGATGACCGTCACTTCACTTCCCAAGCTATTGAACACCGAAGCCATCTCCATGCCAATCACCCCAGCACCTACGATACACAGCCGTTTCGGCACCTCAGTGATATTCAGCAGTTCCGTGGAAGTCATCACGTTGGACTGGTCGATTCCCTCAATGGGCAGCATCTTAGCATGTGATCCCGTGGCAATGATGAACTTGTCGGCCGTATATTCCTGACCGTCAGCCACCACGGTTTTCTCATCCTTGAACATTGCATGCGCCTTCACGAACGAAATGTTCTCACCTTGCAGTACCGTTTCCACACCCGAACGCAACTGTTCAATCACCGCATTTTTCCGTGCCATGATTGCGGAGAAGTCGACAGAGTCAATACCTTTATCCTTCAATATATCGGCTATCTCCGCCTCATGACAAAGCGTTTTTGTTGGAATACATCCGCAGTTCAGACATGTACCGCCCGCCTCCTTATCTTCGAAGATGGTGGTATGGATACCCTTACTTGCGGCATACGCAGCTGTTCTGTAGCCACCTGGTCCGCTGCCGATGATGATCAGTTCCTTCATGCCTGCTCTTCGTTTTTCATTTGACGGAAGGTTACTACAGGATGCTTGGCAGCCAGCACATCATCCACACGTCCGATGGGCGTGTTATGCGGTGCGCTCTTCACTAGTTCAGGATTCTCCTTTGCCTCCTGCGCAATCTTCCGCATCACTTGGATAAATCCGTCTATGGTCTCCTTGCTCTCGTTCTCCGTAGGCTCAATCATCAGACTCTCGTGGAAGAGTAGCGGGAAATAGATGGTAGGCGCATGATAACCATAGTCGAGCAGTCGTTTGGCCACATCCATGGTGGTCACACCCGTTGACTTATCCTTCAGTCCGTCGAACACAAACTCATGCTTACACAGTCCGCCAATAGGCAGTTCGTACACATCCTTCAGACTCTCCTTGATATAGTTTGCATTCAGTGTGGCCAAAGGACCCACCATCTTGATATACTGCTTACCCATAGAAAGAATATAGGTAAAGGCACGAAGAATCACGCCGAAGTTTCCGAAGAACGATCCGATGCTGCCCAACGACTGGTCATTATCCGTCTCAACAGTCAGCATATTCTCCTCTTCATTCAGGATGACGCGTGGAGTAGGGAGGAAGGGCTCCAAACCTTTCCTTACTCCCACAGGACCGCTTCCTGGACCTCCGCCACCATGAGGTGTGGAGAATGTCTTGTGCAGATTGATATGCATCACGTCGAATCCCATGTCACCAGGACGACAAGCCCCCAGCATCGGATTCAGGTTCGCCCCGTCGTAATACATCAGTCCGCCACAGTCGTGTATCCTCTTGGCAATCTCAGGAATATCCTTTTCGAACAAACCTAAGGTATTCGGGTTTGTCATCATCATTCCCGCGATCTCCGGTCCGTGTTCCTCAATCAGCGCGATGAGGTCAGGCAGATCTACGAGTCCGTTTTCCGTACTCTTCACCTCCAAGATGTCCAGTCCGCACACCGCTGCCGAGGCAGGATTCGTACCATGAGCTGAGTCGGGCACGATTACCTTCGTACGTTGGTTATCCCCACGACTCTCATGATAGGCGCGGATTACCATCAGTCCTGTGAGCTCTCCATGCGCTCCAGCACAAGGGTTGAGCGTGAACTCACTCAGTCCTGCGAGCTCCGACAAAGCCTGCTGCACACAGTAATACACCTCGAGCGCACCCTGACAAGTCTCTGCCGGCTGCAATGGATGCAGTTCAGCGAACTCCTTCATGGCTGCAATCTCCTCGTTGATCACGGGGTTGTATTTCATCGTACAGCTTCCCAAGGGATAGAATCCGTTGTTCACGCCGAAGTTGTTCGCACTGTGATTCGTGTAGTGGCGTACCACGGTCATCTCATCACACTCAGGCAACTGCGCCTCTTCCTTTCGCTTCAGTGCATCTGGCAGTTCCTCTGCGGAGTAGATTCCATATCTGTTCTGAGGCAAAGAATAGCCCCTACGACCCTCTTTCGACAGTTCGAAGATCAGGTTACCATATAGTCTATTGTTCATTTCTTGCCCTCCTTGATGATTTCTACCAGATCGTCGATGTCCTCTTTGGTACGTTTTTCAGTAACGGCAAACATCACCGTGTGAGCATCGATTTTCACACCGGCGAGATAGCCCAGTTCCATGCATTTCTTCTGCAGCGCATCCACATCCCCTTCGTAGGTAACGCAGAACTCATTGAAGAACGGCTGGTTGAATGTACGCTTAAACAAGCCCGTTTCTATGAGCTTGTCGCACAGATAGTGAGCACCGGCATACGACTGCTCAGCAGCTTCCTTCATGCCCTGCTTACCCATCAGAGAGAGGTAGATGGTAACGAACAACGCCATCAGACTCTGATTCGAGCAGATGTTCGAAGTAGCCTTCTGTCGGCGTATATGCTGTTCACGAGCCTGAAGTGTCAGTACAAAAGCACGCTGGTCACGACTATCCTTCGTCATACCCACGATTCTTCCAGGCATCTTCCTGATGAGCTTCTCCGTGCAGCACAGATAACCCACCGACGGTCCGCCGAATGTCATGGGGATACCTAAACTCTGTCCGTCGCCAGCTGCGATGTCAGCGCCCCATTCCTTAGGCGATTTCAGCACCGCCAGATCAGCAGCAATGCTGTTCATGATGAACAACCCCTTCTGCTCATGGATCGCATTAGCAAAGCCGGTATAGTCCTCTACGATACCATAATAGTTCGGCATCTGTACCACCACGCCAGCCACACCACCCTCAGCGAGTTTCTTTTCCATGTCCGCCTTGTCGGTAACACCCTCCTTCGCTTCAATCCCTACGATCTCAATACCGTGGAACTTCGCATAGGTATCAATCACGCGGCGCACTTTCGGGTCGATGGTGTTGCTTACCAATACCTTCGTGCATTTCTTTCCTGCGGCGAAAGCCATCATCACCGCCTCGGCAGTAGCAGTAGCCCCGTCGTACATCGATGCATTCGACACATCCATGCCAGTAAGCTCCGCCATCATACTCTGATACTCGAAGATATAGTGCAGCGTACCCTGAGAGATCTCCGCCTGATACGGTGTATAGCTGGTCAGAAACTCAGAGCGCTCCACGATACTGGGAATCACCGACGGTGTATAATGATCATATACACCAGCACCGGCAAAGCACGTCAGCTGATCGTTCATCATCCCCAAGGTGTTGAAGAACTGACGGATTTCCAACTCGCTCATCGCATCCGCGATCTCGTAGTCGCCTTTGAAGCGAATATCCTCAGGCACATCCGCATAGAGTCCGTCTAACGAGTCAACCCCTGCCACTTTGAGCATCTGCTGGATTTCCTCCTCGGTATGCGGGAAATACTTGTGGTTCATAATATTTATTTTTTTAGAGGTGAGAAGTGAGAGGTGAGAAGTGAGAGATTACCTTTTATGTTAGAGCTTATGATCTTGTTATAGAACATAATACTCTTTCATGTTATCATTATCTCTGAATCTATTCTCTCACCTCTAATTTCTTACCTCTCACCTCTTATTTATTACAGAATTCTTCGTAAGCGGCAGCATCCATCAGGTTGTCGAGATCGCTCTTGTCGCTCAGTTCCACCTTGATGATCCAGTTGGCGTAAGCATCCTCGTTCACCAGTTCCGGTTGATCCTCGAGTGCCTCATTGATTTCCACCACCGTACCGCTTACCGGTGAAATCAGGTCGCTGGCAGCTTTCACGCTCTCCACAGCACCGAATTCCTCACCTGCAGTCACCTCATCATCCACCTCGGGCATATCCACATACACCACATTACCCAATGCGTTCTGCGCATAGTCGGTAATACCGATGAAACCGAAGTCACCATCCACTTTCACATACTCATGACTCTCAGAATAATAGAGTCCTTCAATTACTTTTGCCATAGTTATATTTTTAATAAATTTCGCTTCGCTCTATTTTTTAGAGGTAAGAGGTGAGAGGTGAGAAGTGAGAGATAACCTTTTATGTCAGAGCTCATGATCTTGTTATAGAACATAATACTCTTTCATGTTATCATTATCTCTGAATCTATTCTCTCACCTCTAATTTCTCACCTCTCACATCTATTTCTTATATCTTTTCTCATAAAAACGTTTCTTCACCACTACACCCGGGAAGGTTTTCTTGCGGATCTGGATCTCCAGTTCCGTACCCAGTTTAGCATGAGCCGTGTCAACCAAAGCCATACATACGCTCTTTCCTGTAGAGATGGAGTTGTAGCCTGTCGTTACTTCACCCACCTTCTCGCCCTGGTATAAAACACTATAACCATGACGGGGTATAGCCTTGTCTTTCAATTCAATACCAATCACGCGCTGCTTCACACCTTCGGCTTTCTGCTGTGCCAATGCCTCCTTACCGATGAACTCCTCCTTGTCGAGTTTGCAGAACATTGATAAGCCGGCCATGACTGGTGAGATCTCGTCAGACAGCTCATCGCCATAGAGTGGCAATCCCACCTCGAAGCGCAGCGTATCCCTACAACCCAGTCCGCAGGGCTTACATCTTCCACATGCCATCAGCTTGTCCCACTGGCGCTGGATAAAGGCATGCGAGCCATAGATCTCGAAGCCGTCCTCTCCGGTGTAACCCGTCCTACTGATGATAATGGTCTCGCCATCAACGTCAATCGTCTTGGCTGTGTAGAACACCAGTTCCTTACAAGAAAGTCCGAGCACCTCTTCCACGACAGCCTCCGATTCAGGTCCCTGTACAGCAAGCTGTCCGTAGTAATCCGAGCGGTTCTGCAAATCAATGTCGAACCCCTTGGCCTGCTGCTGCATCCATGCCCAGTCCTTGTCGATGTTTGCCGCATTGATTACCAGGAAGTAGTCCAGTTCGCCCATCTTATACACCAAGAGGTCGTCAACGGTACCACCATTCTCATAACACATCATTCCATAATAAATCTGTCCGTCGGGAGCGCCAGTAACATCATTGGTGAAGATATGGTTCACATAGCGTTCCGCCTCAGCACCCTTGACGGTTACTTCACCCATATGACTCACATCGAACACCCCGCAATGCTGTCTTACGGCGTTATGCTCGTCAATGATGTTCGAATACTGTATCGGCATGTCAAAGCCGCCAAAGGGTGAGATTAGTGCACCCAGAGCCACATGTTTGTCATACAGACAAGTTCTTTTATTCTCCATTGCTTAAGATTAAAGATATTAAATCGGTTGTTTGTAAGTTTACTATGATATCACTGATGGAGTGGGGGATTGCAGCCATCAGCGCCTCTTTGTTCAAGGGTGTTCCCTTCAGTCGGCTACACAGTTCATTCTGGTCGCCAGTCAGGAAGTAGTCGCCTTTCATATCGAAATCCCTGATCACCCCGTTCTTCACCTCCATTCTCACCTCGATGGTCCCCACATTGTCCATGCGCTGTTTCCTTATCACCGTATATCGCGGATTGTTCCCATAGATGAACTTCGGTGAGAGATACTCCTTTTCCATCTCCTCGATGCTTTGTATCTCCTCTGCATTCAGCATTCGTTCCTCATTACAGGCGAAACGGATGAGAGCTTCGCGAATCTCCTCCAGTGTCAGTGTGGTGTATTCCTTTAACAAGGTGATGCGCTGTCGAACGCTTTTCACACCCTTGCTCAGCAGCTTCTCGTCATCAGGAGTAATACATCCCAGCATGTTCCGCATCTCCGTGTCGTAGAGCATCGTTCCATGTACGATATTCCTCCCTTTACCCGTAGCAGTCTGATGCGGTCCCAGGTGGTAGAATGCGTTTCCACTCACTTTCTTTCCATCTATCAGGATGTCGTTCCTTCCGTTGGCCGTTGCCGGAATACCCAGTTGCCGAAGGGCGGTAACCACCAATGTGGTATATTTGTGGTAGGTGAAGTTCACGCTGTCGCCATTGGTGATATACGACAGCATCATATTACTCTTATCAGCATATACGCAGCCGCCTCCGCTTTTCCTGCGGTACATCTTCACACCGTTCCTTTTGCAGTATTCGATGTTCACCTCGTTCTCAATCAGCTGGTTCCTTCCGAATATCACGCTGGGTTCCACTTGCCAGATAAAGAAGGCGTCGTCAACGTTGGTATTTCGCGCAACGTACTCTTCCATAGCCAGATAGAAGCTTAGTGGTCTGTTCTTATCATCGGGTAACCTAATATGTACCATCCCTCTTTCGGATTGTTTAGGATTCTTGCATGCAAATTTAATAATAATCCATGAATCCCCCAACTTTTTTCACATCATTTTTATGGTCTTTTTTCCCTAAAAGGAAACAGGTTTCGGAAAAACTTGTTATCTTTGCACTCAAGAACTATTAAAACAATTCTGAATCAACGAATTAAAGAATACGACATGATTGACAAAGAAACGCGAAATCGGATTATCTCTCTTATCCATCAGGAAGTGGTTCCCGCTATTGGCTGTACTGAACCGATGTCCGTTGCCTTGTGTACGGCAAAGGCTACCGAGCAATTGGGCTGTCGTCCGGATCATATAGAGGCCAAGTTAAGTGCCAACATCCTGAAGAACGCCATGGGCGTAGGCATTCCAGGAACAGGAATGATAGGTCTGCCTATTGCTATTGCCTTAGGAGCACTCATCGGTAAGAGCGCTTATCAGCTGGAGGTGTTGAAGGATCTTACGCCCGAGGCGCTCGAAGAAGGTAAACAGTATATTGCAGAGAACCGCATCGACATCGGTCTTAAAGACGGAAGTTGTGACAAGCTATACGTTGAGATAACTGTTACCGCAGGCGAGAAGTCATCCAGAGCCATTATCTCAGGCGGTCACACCACCTTCATAGAACCAGCGAGCCAGCGTATGGATACCCAAACGAAAGAGAGTGGTCAAGAAGATGATGAGATTGCCTTGAACATGCGATTGGTTTACGACTTTGCCACAACGACTCCCATTGACGAAATCCGTTTCATCGAAGAGACGCGTACCTATAATATGAATGCTGCCCGTGAGGCGTTGAAAGGCAACTACGGTCATAATCTCGGTAAAACCATCGACCGTCCGATGGCGAAAGGAATCTTCGGAAACTCAATCTTCTGTCATATCATTTCTCGCACAGCATCAGCATGTGATGCCCGTATGGGTGGAGCAATGATTCCCGTGATGTCCAACTCAGGCTCGGGTAATCAAGGCATCTGTGCCACTAATCCGGTATGTGTATATGCCAAGGAGAACGAGAACACAGAAGAGGAGTTGATCCGTGCACTGATGCTGAGTCATCTCACAGCCATTTATATCAAACAGAGTCTGGGTAAGCTATCAGCACTCTGCGGTTGCGTGGTGGCATCGATAGGCAGCAGCGTGGGTATTACCTATCTGATGGGTGGTGACTACGAGCGTGTTTGCTATGCCGTGAAGAATATGATTGCCAATCTCACTGGTATGATTTGCGATGGTGCCAAGCCCGCCTGTTCCTTGAAGATCACATCCAGTGTGAGCACCGCCGTGTTGTCTGCCTTGCTATCCATCGAAGGCAAGTGTGTGTCGTCTGAGGAGGGCATCGTTGATGATTGTGTTGATCAGAGCATCCATAACCTAACGGCCATTGGTGCTGACGGCATGGGCATCACCGATGAGATGGTGCTCAATATCATGACGCGAAAGAAATAAAAATCCCCTCATACTGAGGGGATTTCGTAAATGAGGGGTGATATCTTAATGATGCCACCCCTCACTTTCATTTCCTTAATGTCACAAATGTCACATGTCACAAATGTCACATTTCGGCTTTCATCTTTCTCCAGTGCATCTTGTCGATTCTTTCAATCCAGTTGTCACGATGCCAGCGAGAGATGATTTTGCGGATAGCTGCTTCACCGCAGCTGTCCCGTTTCAATGCAAGACTATACCCGCCTTTTTTTAATGATCCCAGCACCTCAAGGGGAGATGAGAGATGCAGCAACTCTATACTATTCTCTTGCTTCTTGCTTCTTGCCTCTTGCTTCTAAATAATCCCAGCCCTTAAGGGTTGGGATTATTTATTATCTCCTCCTAAACTCGGCGCAGGTGATAGCGGTGGCAATGGCAACGTTCAGACTGTCGGCAGTGGACTTGTCGGCAGGGTAGTGGGGGATGAGGAGACGGCGGTTGATGTGGGCCGCTACTTCTGGGGAGATGCCTTTCCCTTCGTTTCCCATCACTATGATGCCGTTATGGCTGAGCTGCTCCTGATAGATATTCGTGCCATTGAGGAAGGTGCCATAAACGGGGAAGTCTTGGGGCAGATGACTGAACAGCTCCACCAAATCGGTATAGATCACCTTCACCCTGGCAATGCTTCCCATGGTGGCCTGTACCACCTTGGGGTTATAAGCATCAGCAGTGTTCAAACTACAGAAGATGGTGGAAATGCCGAACCAGTCGGCTATGCGGATAATCGTGCCGAGATTACCAGGATCCTGCACATCATCAAGCGCAAGAAACAGCTCGTTGGTAAGCGGCGTAATATCTTGTTGATCAGTTAAGAACGGATTCTCGTTAACGGGAAGAAGGAAGAAGGCCATTACCTGCTGCGGATGCTGCAGGAAACTGAGTCGGCGGAGATCCTCTTCAGAGAGAACCTTATCTTCCTCGCAGGGTGCCAGGTCGTTTTCTTTCCACCACTCCTCTGTGGCAAAAATTCGGAAGGGGCCCATCACCTTCATCATGTCACCCACGATCTTCGTGCCTTCGGCAACGAAGAGTCCCAACTCCTTGCGCCCCTTCTTGTTTTCGAGGCTGCGTACGTATTTCAACAAGTTTTTGCTTATCATATTGCAAAAGTACATTTTTTTTCTTACTTTTGCAAGCGAAAAAGAAAAATTCATGGTATCAAGGAAATTACTCGCACCACTTGCTTGTCTGCTGCTCATGGCTTCGTGCTCATCATCGAAATTCCTTTCCGATGGTGAGTATTTGCTGGAAAAGGTAAGGGTGGAGACTGATGCCAAGGAGATTGACGTTTCGCAGATGTCCACTTACATCCATCAGCAGGCCAACAGTAAGTGGTTCTCGCTGTTCAAGGTTCCATTGGGAACGTATGGCATGGCCGGAAGAGACACGACGAAATGGCTGAACCGTACGCTGAGGAATATCGGTGAGGAGCCTGTGGTGTATGATTCGCTGTTGGCCAAGCAGACATGTGAGGATCTGCAGGATGCGTTGCATAATATGGGTTACATGAACGGTTATGTGACCTTGGATACCAAAACCCATCGTCATAAGCTTACCGCCATCTATACCTTACATCCGGGAATACCTTATTTTATACGGTCGGTGAAATATGATATCCAAGACGACAGCGTGGCCAAGGTACTGGATATTGATCATGCCAAGAACCTGTATCTGAAGGAGGGAATGAAGTTCTCGGCTTCGGAGTTGGATAATGCCCGTAAGCAGATGACGCAACAGCTTACACATGCTGGCTTCTACCGTTTCCATAAGGATTTCATTCGTTTCTATGCCGATACTACACGGGGCTCGAAAATGGTTGACCTGACCATGCAGTTGATGCCGTATCAGTCGCATAACGATGCGGAGGTGACTTTCCATCCGCGGTATAAGATACGACAGGTGAACTTCATGAGCGGTGACGATGGAAAACTGCATCTCAGACGGTCGGTGCTTCGTGAGAATACCTGGTTGAAAGAGGGGGATTTCTATAGCTCACAAAACCTGCAGCGTACGTATAACAGCTTCGGACGGCTGTCGGCTGTGCGCTATACGGGTATTAGGTTTGCGGAAGTGCCTGATAGTAACCTTCTCGACTGTAGCATCCAGATCAGTACATACAAGCCGAACAGCGTAAGCTTCCAGCCCGAAGGTACCAATACCGCAGGTGACTTAGGTGCTGCTGCTACGCTGACGTATGAGAACAGGAATCTGTTCAAGGGCTCAGAGACGTTCAGTGTTCAGCTTCGTGGTGCCTTTGAGGCCATTACAGGACTGGAGGGTTATCAGAACCAAGACTATGAGGAGTATAACTTGGAGGCGAAGCTGTCGTTCCCGAGGTTCATTGCTCCTGTGTCGAAGAGTTATAGGAAGAAGAGCTCGGCAGCATCGGAACTGTCGGTGAGCTATAACATGCAGAACCGACCGGAGTTCCATAGACGACTCTTCTCTGCGGCGTGGCGCTATAGGTGGACGGATGCGAACAGGAATACCACTTATCGGGCGGATGTAATCGACCTGAACTATATCTACATGCCGTGGATATCCAGTACGTTCAAACATGATTATCTCGACAGCGTGAGTAACAGGAACGCGATTCTGCGATATAACTACGAAGACCTGTTCATCATGAAGATCGGATTCTCGTTGGCGCACAACGGAAGGCACCATGCGTTCCGTGCAAACATCGAGACGGCTGGTAACCTGCTGAACGGCTTCAGTCATCTGTTAGGCGAAGAAATGAACGAGCGCGGGCAATATACCTTGTTCAATATCGCTTACGCACAGTATGTCAAGGGCGATGTTGACTATACCCACCTGATTCGTTTCGACCGCCGTAACCAATTGGCTATCCATGCAGGCTTTGGTATTGCGTATCCTTATGGCAACAGTAGGATTCTGCCGTTCGAGAAGCGTTATTTCTCGGGTGGTGCGAACTCAGTAAGAGGATGGAGTGTAAGAGGCTTAGGACCAGGAAAGTTCAAAGGGTCGAACGGTGCTATCGACTTCATCAATCAGACCGGTGATATGAAGCTCGACCTGAATGCGGAATATCGTACATTCCTGTTCTGGAAGTTCGACGGGGCGGTATTCGTAGATGCTGGTAATATATGGACGTTACGAAACTATGAGGAACAGCCGGGCGGTCAGTTCAAACTGGATGAGTTCTATAAGCAGATTGCTGTGGCTTATGGCATCGGCCTACGACTGAATTTCGACTATTTCGTGCTGCGTTTTGATATGGGTATGAAAGCGGTGAACCCTGCGTATGAGAACTATAAAGAACATTTCCCTATCGTGAATCCGCGATTCAGTCGGGATTTCTCTTTTCACTTCGCAGTGGGCCTTCCATTCTGATGTACCATCTACCGTTGTGGATGTGAGCATTCAGTCGGAAGTCGGCCTCATCGGTCATCACACCTGCCTTACCAATGGAATCCATCTTCAGGAAATTCTGCACGGAAATATTCACTATTGCTGAGCTGTCACCAGTATAGCTTACTTCTCCAACCTGAATCGTAGCAGGCAACTCCTGTTGCCGCAGTATGTCCACATCTTCCTGCTGGATATTACTGGCAATGTACTGTAGCCACTTCTCGGAATCATCGGTGCTGAAACGCTTTGCTTTCTGAAGATCGTAGTTGAAATAACCCACAGAAAAACTGTCGGCCACCTCCTTCAGCTGGTCTTCAGAACCATCCTTGCTGGCACCGCAAGCCATGAGTAAAGGCATTACCAGTAATAGAAAACTATACCTTTTCATATTAAAAGTTTAAAATCATGCAAATATATAAAAAATCTTTGGTATATCCCTCTTTTTTTCTTACTTTTGCATTAAAATAATCACAGACATGCTGAAATTCATTTCCTTCGGGAGCGGTAGCAGCGGAAACTGTTACTTCCTCTTCACAGAAACGGACGGCATATTGATAGATACTGGTATAGGTGTACGTACACTAAAGAAATATTTTCAGGATTATGGACTAAAGATGGCACAAGTCCGCCATATTATCATAACCCATGATCATGCAGACCATGTAAAGTCTGTAGGTTCTTTTAGTTGTGAATATCATCTTCCAGTTTATGCCACTCGTGAGGTTCATCGCGGTATCGACCATAACTATTGTGTGCGACGAAAAATACAACCCATCAATGCTAAAATCATTGAGAAGGGTTCGACGATGCAGTTAGGTGATTTCACCGTGACATCGTTCGACGTTCCCCATGATAGTAATGACAACGTGGGCTATTGTATTGAGTGTGAGGGGACGGTGTTCTGTTTGATGACTGATGCAGGACATGTGACCGATGAGATGAAGCAGTATATCCAGCGTGCGAACTATTTGGTGATTGAGGCGAACCATGATGAGGAGATGCTGTTCAACGGTCCTTACCCGCAGTACTTGAAAGACAGGGTGTTCAGCGAGAACGGTCATCTGAGTAATAAAGCATGTGCACAGGCATTGGTTGAGAATGTTACACCGAACATACAACATGTGTGGCTTTGTCACCTCAGTGAGGAAAACAACCATCCTGAGCTGGCCAGGAAGACGGTGGAGATGATTCTACGAGATGCCGGCATCATTCCCGGTAAGGACTTCCTGTTGGATGTGCTGCGCAGGAAAACACCCAGCGATATCTATGAGCTGACATAATTTTATCAAAAAATTTGGGTATTCGAAGAAAAAAGAGTAATTTTGCAGCCGCTTTTGGTTCCGTAGCTCAGCTGGATAGAGCAACAGCCTTCTAAGCTGTGGGTCTCGGGTTCGAATCCCGACGGAATCACGAGAAGAGAAGCTCCGAATGAGAAAGTTTACTTTCGCGTTCGGAGATTTTCTTTCTGGGGGATTGGCCCGTGGCAGGGTATGGGATCGACGGAGTCAATCCCTACGGAAAATCATAGGTATAGAAAAAGGAAGACCGAAAGTCTTCCTTTTTCCTTTTAATCTTTAATGTTTAATCTAATACGTTTACGAGTTCATCGACAGCAGGAACTCCTCATTACTCTTTGTACGTTCCATACTATCATGAATGGTGTTCATCGCCTCAATCGGATTCATATCAGCAATATACTTACGGAGAATCCACATGCGGTCGAGTGTTGTCCTATCCTGGAGCAAATCATCACGACGTGTACTTGATGCCACAAGGTTGACAGCCGGGAAGATACGCTTATTACTGAGTGAGCGATCAAGCTGCAACTCCATGTTACCTGTACCCTTGAACTCCTCGAAGATCACTTCATCCATCTTCGAACCTGTGTCGATAAGGGCCGTAGCAACAATCGTCAGACTACCGCCGCCTTCAATGTTTCGGGCAGCACCGAAGAAACGCTTCGGCTTCTGCAAGGCATTAGCATCCACACCACCAGTAAGCACCTTACCACTGGCAGGAGCTACGGTGTTGTAAGCACGTGCAAGACGGGTAATGGAGTCGAGGAAGATCACGACATCATGACCGCATTCCACCATTCGCTTAGCCTTCTCCAAGACGATACCGGCAATCTTCACGTGACGCTCAGCAGGCTCGTCGAAAGTAGAAGCAATCACCTCTGCATTCACCGTACGAGCCATGTCGGTAACCTCCTCAGGACGCTCGTCAATAAGCAGCATCATCAGATAAGCCTCAGGATGGTTAGCTGCAATAGCGTTCGCAATGTCCTTCATCAAGATGGTCTTACCGGTTTTGGGCTGAGCGACGATCAGTGCACGCTGACCCTTACCGATAGGAGCAAAGAGATCTACCACGCGGGTACTGAGGTTGGTTGTCCTCGGGTCGCCGCAAAGGGTATATTTCTCATCCGGGAAGAGGGGAGTGAGGTGCTCGAAAGGAATTCTGTCGCGCACTTCAGAAGGTACTCGTCCGTTAATCTGATCAATGCTGGTCAGCGGGAAGTACTTCTCACCATCGTGGGGAGGACGGACATGACAGTTTACCACATCACCGGTCTTCAAACCATAACGTTTGATCTGTGCCACTGACACATACACATCATCAGGTGAAGAGAGGTAGTTGTAGTCGCTGGAACGGAGGAATCCATATCCGTCGGGCATTACCTCAAGTACACCATTGGCACGGATGATATCAGAGAAGTCATATGCGGCACTCATCGGCTGCTGCTGTACAGCGGCAGGACGTAATGAAGGCTGCGCTGTGGGCATCGGTGTGGTGGGGTTGTCGAACATGTCGTAGTTGGGAAGCACGGCATGATCCTCTATCGGCAGATCGACCACAGGAATGAAATCGGTTCCATCGCCCGGATCACCTTCCCAAATACCATTAGAGCCTAACGACTGTTCGGCTTCTTCATGATGGGCATTTACCTTGGCCTGAAGCTGGGCCAGAAGATCACTCTGCTCTTCATTGTCGGATTCCGATGGTTCTCCAGTAGCAAACTCTGCCTCGGGAACAGCATCCATGATATCTTCCTGTTCCACCACAGACTTAGGTTCATTAACGGTCTCTTCAACTGACTCTGCCTTTTCTGCTGCTTCCTGCTCCTTCTGGGCTGCCTCTGCGGCGGCAATGGCTGCCAGCTCGGCCTTAGACTTTCTTCCACGATGTTTCGGGAACTGTGCCAAGATCTCTTCTGCAGCAGCTTTCTTACTTTTCTCAGTCTTGGGCTTCTCTGTCTTGGGCTCCTCAACTGTCGGTGCCTCTTCCTGCTCAGGTACTGGTGCTATTTCAACATTGTCGGTTGAAAACAGGGGAGCAACCTCAGGTGTAGCACTCTTGCTTTTCTTCAAGTCGAAATTCTCGCCTTCCTTCCCGTTAACGGAATAAACACGGTCAGTATCTTTCTTACTGATGCGTACGCGCTTACGTTTTGTAGTAAGAGGCGTTTTAGCCGCACCTATCTTAGCCTGCTCGTCAAGAATCGTATAAACGATGTCCTGCTGAGAGGATTTCTTGTCAATGGATATACCAAGCTCTTTCGCAATATCTTCCAGTTCGGAGATATTCTTCGATGATAATTCGTCTATGTTATACATACGTAGGATATGTGTATTTTTAAAAATTGGATGTTGAATAATTGATTCTTGCCGTTTACCTAGTCATTGGAGCGTAGCCCCCGACCATAATCCGGAAACGACTTAATTTGAAATCGACTGCAAAAGTAGTGATTTTTATCCACACCACCAAATTTTCCAGCGTATTTTTTGCAATCTTCTTCTAAAGTTTTACAGAACGGCTGTGAAGCAGTCGGGGAAATAGGTTTGTAATGATTCTGGCTTGTTGGCAAATAGGGCAAACAGGGCACTTCCGCTACCGCTCATAGCGGCATATATCGCCCCAAGATCATAGAGTTTTTCCTTGATGGCGCCGATAGCAGGATATTGGGGGAAGATGCTCTCTTCGAAATCATTGGTAAGACGGTCGCGCCAGGTCTCTACAGGCAGCATAACAACCTCGCGACAGCATTGAACAGGTCGCTTCGGACTGATCAAGGCAAAGGCTTCACGGGTGGAGACGGCAATGGGCGGTTTGACAATCGCCAAGGAATAGTTCTCCAACGAAAGATCAATAGGGTGGAGGATCTCACCGATGCCTTCTGCATATGCAGGTTGTGCTTGGATAAAGAAGGCACAATCGGCTCCCAACGGTACTGCGGCAGCTTCCAACTCTTCTGTTGTCATTCCCAACTGGAACATCTCGTTGAGGAGTCGTAACGTAAAGGCCCCATCAGCAGAACCACCTCCCATACCAGCCTGCATGGGGATGTTCTTGGTAAGAGTGATGTTCACAGGGGGAAGGGAATACCTTTGCGCCAACTGATGGTAGGCACGAACCACAAGATTCTTCTCGGGATCACCGTCAATGGGGTTCCCGTTCATGGTGAGAAGGCACCTTGAACGTCCGTCATCCGGGCGTTCCTCTATCGTGATTTCATCGTGGATGGGTACGGGGTAGAAAACTGTTTCCAGGTTATGATACCCGTCGGCCCTTCGAGCCACGATGTTCAGTCCTAAGTTGATCTTTGCACAAGGTTGGATTCTCATATCTTATCTGTGGTGTTCGACTGCAAAGATACACATTTCTTTGCAACTAACCTATTTATATGGATCAAAAAGTGATGTCAAACCGTAACATACCGATACACTTGGTGTCGCCGTCGGTGTGGAGGATATGCAGCACGGGTGTGACTGCCAGGTAGTTGGTGAATTGATGACTGCAGATAAGCTCTGTAGCCCATTCATGGATGTCGTCGATATTGGTGTAGTCGGTAAACAAACCGAACTCGGTGTTCTTGATGCCATATTTTGCTCCTAAGCCATAGAAGTTGTTACATACATTGTCACGACCGAAGGTGTGTCCGTAAGCGGCAAGCAAGGTAAGATGGGGTGCCAATGCTTGTTCCGCGTAAGACCAAACGGATGGTCGTACATCGGGTTCGGTATGTAAGCTGGCACCAAGGTAATAATGACTATCCCGATAGCGGTATTCTGCCTGACCAATAGCAAAAATCCCATCACTCTGAGGACAGAAGCGGAAAACGTTATTACGACCGCTAAAACGGTGGTTACCAGCACCATTATATAACGAAGCCTGTAAGCACAGTGGTTCTGTATCGTACTTATAATGAATGGCCCAAGCAGCCTCTGGGAAAGTAGCAATGGGGAAGTTAAAGCTAAGGGTGGGGAAGATGCCGCATGAGCTGTTGGTAAATAGGGCCACTCCGTCACTACAGAAGTAATCCTCGTCTGTTCGGCGGATACCGGCAAAGAGTGAATGATGGTCGTTGATTTGCCAGTTGAATCCTGCCACCGTCAGTGCAAAGGGAAGATCATCAGCATTGATGTTGGAGTAGCCTTGAAGGTCATCTGCCACTAATTCCTTATTAAAAGAATGTATGCTCAGAGAGCCTACTTCGAAGGAGAGAGCCCTTGAAAGAGGAATCTCAGCACTGAGGTGAAGGAGGTTAGCCTGACGAACGCGCTTGAAATCAGTTTGTATCTCACCAGTATATTCCACGCCGAATGACGGATGCAGTAACGTACTGTCTGTTTCGACAGCCTTCATACAAAGGCAGTTCATTGTCAGGAGTAAAAGACTGATGATTACTTTCAATTTATTCATTCAATGCTTGGGTGTATACAAGTGTAACGATCTTAACTGCTGGTCTTTAAAAGAAAAGGAGGGGTTAAAACCTCTCCTTAGTAGTGGATAGGGGAATCGAACCCCTATGCCAAGATTGAGAATCTTGTATCCTAACCATTAGATGAATCCACCAACGGGCATTCTCAAAGACCCCTGCGGAAGGAGGGGGATTCGAACCCCCGGTACGGGAACCCGTACGGCAGTTTAGCAAACTGCTGGTTTCAGCCACTCACCCATCCTTCCAAGATGCTTCGTGTTAGAAACCGAGGGGTATCTCCTCAAATGCGAGTGCAAAGGTAATGCTTTATTTTGACATGACCAAACATTTTTGGAAATATTTTCAAAATTCTTTCTTCTGACAATTATTCCACGATCTTGATCATCTTGAAGAGAGAGATCTTACCATCGGGGTTGACGGTAGCATTGATCTTGTACTTGTTTGAGCCATTTTTCGCAGCATCAGTATATTCCACGTCTTGGTTAGCCGAGAAACTTACGTTCAGCTCATATCTGTCATTACCCACTTCGCGTTTTTTGATATCGTAGTTACCAGGGAGTCGCCAAATCATCTTTACGACATCTTCCTTATAGAGCTTGTCCATCAAGTCTACGATGTCACCCTTCGTAGCATTCTCCTTATTCAGCAGTGTCATCTCATCAGCCACGGTATTCTGCAGCGCTGTCTCGTCCTTCTCATTAATAGCCACGAAGAAGTTGTGGAACACATTCGACACGAGTGTTTTTTCCTCGGGTGTTACATCCTGAGCCTTGAGTTTCTTCATCAGTTCCTCAGCCTCATCATAGTGGTCACCATCGGGATGATCGGTCATGTACGACTGATACGACTCTGGTGTGTTGATGTTATTGCTCTGTACCCAGTCGATAGAGTCGATTTTGTGCATGGCCAACTGACGGTGTATCGTACTGGGGTATTTGTTCAGGTATTCCATCAGCAGCGCCTTGGAATTACTTGTCAGCGCGTTGGTCCAGTCGAGATCAGCCTGCTTGAGCGCTTTCAGATGCGCCTCGATACTGTCGCGATGTTCCTGTGGTGCATCCTTGAAAGTGTCGAGATAGCCTTGAAGAATCAGCGGCTCTGTGCTGCGCATGGCGATATTGAACTCTTCGTTCTCACGGTTCTCCTGCGCCTGGTTGTACATATAGTAGCATGTACCGAAGATGAGGAGGGCAATGACAAATGACACAATGATAGCCGCCTTACTTTTCTTCTTGGGTTTCGGTGGTGTTGGTGGAGCTGGCGGTGCTACCTTGGTAGCAGGCACGTTAGCCTTTGCCTCAGTCATCACTGGAGCTATAGGGGGAGGGGCAACAGTTTCCTTTTCCTGTTCTACAGGTGTATTCATGATGGTCTGTCCCCGTGTCGGTCGGTGGCAATGAGGACAAAGGTCCTCTTCCTTGAAATAAATCTCACCGCATTCAGGACATCTGATCACCTTGCCGGCGATCTCTACGCCACAGCTGGGACATGTGGGCGCCTTGTCACTGATTTGATGTCCGCATTCAGGACATTTGATGATTGCCATAGTGTTTGTTGTTTATATTCTTTGCTTTATCTATCGGTGTCGGAAACGGATTTCGCGCATGCTGTGCCTACCCATGAACCTACTCTTGTCCACATAGGTGTTGATGCCGTTGATTCTTCCTTTTGCCGTATATTGCCATATCAAATAGTCACGATCATCAGCCAATACCGGAGGCTCATTGGCATACATGGCCACCATCAACGGATAGTCGTCAATCTGTCCGATGAGATGCTTGTTGTAGAAGTTACGGCCCGTATAGACCAGCGGTTTCTGCCTGTAGGCATGTCCCACCATCTCCAGGAACCGTATCAGTGAATCGCAGAACTGTTCGTCTGAAAGACCGCCTGTTGACTCCACATCAATCATAGGAATCAGATCCTGGTCGCCTGGACGGCATTGCGCCATGAAGTTCTCCAGTTGTTTCTTCAACTCCGACTTCGGACGGAAGAAATGGTAGCTTCCCACCTTCAGTCCGTAGCGATGAGCCAGTTCGATATTCTGTGCGTATTTATCATCGATTCGGTCACCACCCTCAGTAGCCTTCAGATAGACGTACTGCATCTTCGTGTTATCGCCGACTGTCTCCCAGAACACCTGTCCCTGGTAATGACTGAGGTCGATGCCATGAATATGCGTACAAGTATCCTCGCACAGAATATAGCTCTCCTGTGCGCTGATGCTTGCTGAGATCATGGTGAAAATGACCAATAATAGCTTTTTCAAATTCTTCATATTTTGCAAAGGTACGAATAAGTGAGGAAAAAACAAAACGAAAATGAAATTTCTTTTGTTTTTTCGAACGGAAGTACTTATTCCTCTATCTCTGATAGACTCTTGGCAAAGTTCGCCATGAAGCTACTGATGGTTTCAACGGGATTGTACCGCATATAGCGCATGCTCCTGCGCAGGTTTCTGCGAAGCACCCGGCTGTTGTTCTCAACCATTCCGTTGGTGCGCATCCGGAAATGCCAGTTCTCTGCCGTGTCGGCCGCCATGTGCGTCAACGAGCGCTGGGTGAGTTTCGATGCGGCCTTTTCTTCTTTCTGCATGAACGGGATTTCATTCATGTCGAAATGGAACACCTCAATCAGTATGCTTCCCTGCAGACTGGCCAGTCGGGTAATACCGAGCTGGTGTAACCACTGCTCGAGTTTCACGAAATCCACCTTGTCGCCTTTGGTTCTCAGGAACCTTCCCATCTCAATGATTCCCTGAAGGGAAATACCTTTAGAAAGCGTCTGGTTCACATTATGAATGATGATATTGAGCATCTGCAACGTTTCTTCCGAACAATCCTCGCTGTTCAGTTCACGCTTGCGCAGTTTCTTCAGTTTCCTTTTCGACAGGAAATTCGTGAGTTGCGGTTCCTCCTGTGTGATGGTCAGCAGGGAAGCATCAACCGAAGGTATCTGTTGGTCGCTGATTCTTTCCACCTCCTGCCGAAGCGATTCCGTATAAGTAAGCTGACGGTCGTCTTCATGCTTTGAAAAGCCTCTTGACAAATAGGGTAGGACATGCTGCACCTCACCGATCTGTATCAGTCGTTTCCACTTAAAAGCCGACATCGGCTCCACGACTTCATAATCGTCGAATGCTCCAGCACGTAGCATGCGGAAGAAGTTCCTATTGATGATACTTGACTTACTCATGGATGATCAGCTATAACGTTTGGGATACCTGAAAAGAATAGCGAGTAGGGCAACAATGCCTGTGGCGAGAGGGTAATATAAATAAGGTATGATCTGTATGGGGTTCAGCTGTGCCAGACCGGCTGCCATCAGCATCTGTGCCCCATAAGGAATCAATCCCTGCATACAGCAGGAGAACGTGTCGAGAATACTGGCGCATTTGCGGTTGTCCACCCCGAACTTATCGCCAATCTGCTTGGCAATACCTCCTACGGTGATAATGGCAACAGTATTATTGGCCGTACATATATCGGTAAGGGCAACCAATCCGGCGATGGAGAGCTCAGCACCACGTTTGGATTTGATATGAGCCGATAGTCTTGAGATGATAAAGTCAATACCGCCATTGGCTTTCACAATCTCCAGTAAACCGCCAGCCAGCATGGTTACAATAATCAGTTCACTCATGCCAAGGATTCCTTCGCCCATGGAACTGAACCAACCATAGATGTCGTACGTGCCATTGATCATTCCAATCAGTCCTGTCAGAATAATACCTATGGTAAGTACAGCCATCACGTTCATGCCGAAAATGGCACATACCAGAACCACAAGGTAGGGAATTACCTTGGAGAATTCCACAACGGGAATATCCGTAGGTGACTGTATTCCCGAACCGGCGAAGATATAGATGATGAAGATGACCAGCGCTGCGGGCATAACGATAAAGAAGTTCACACGGAACTTATCACTCATCCTACAGCCCTGCGTACTCGTTGCCACAATGGTTGTATCAGAGATAAACGAGAGGTTATCACCAAAGAAAGCACCACCCACCACCACGGCGGTCATCATCGGAATACTGACACCCGTTGATCCCGCCAGTCCTGCGGCAATCGGTACCAAGGCAACAATCGTTCCCACACTTGTTCCGATGCTCAACGAGATGAAGCACGCAGCCAGGAAGAGTCCTGCCATGATCATACTTCCTGGCAGTACCATCAAGGTGAGGTTCACGGTTGCATCAACGCTCCCCATTACCTTGGCCGAGTTGGCAAAGGCCCCTGCCAGTACGAAGATCCAGAGCATCATCATCATATTACTCGTTCCTGCTCCCTTGCTGAACATATCGATACGCTTGGGTAGGGGGAAGTTCCATGATGTTGCCACGGCATAGATACTGGATATCATAAAGGCCACAGTGATGGGCACCTTGTAAAAGTCATGAGCGATGATGCTTGTGATCAGATACAAGGCGATAAACACCAGTAATGGCGATAGAGCCAGCAATCCTTTCTTATTACTCATTGGTTATAATGTCACGCCGTTTTTAAAGATAGATATTTCCCGATAGCCATTTTCTTCGTTATGTGTCCTCTCTCCGTTGGCAATGGCTATGATCTTGTCGATGAATGCGTGGAGAACGACTTCCATCGACTTACCTTCCAACAGTTCACCGGTATTGAAGTCAATCCATTTCGGCTTATTGTTGAACAGATCGCTGTTAGTGGAGATCTTCATGGTAGGGATGAAGGTACCGAAAGGCGTACCACGTCCCGTTGTGAAGAGCACCATCTGACAGCCAGCTGCCGCCAATGCCGTCGATGCTACCAGGTCGTTTCCTGGAGCAGAAAGAAGATTCAGTCCTTTTGTGGTAAGACGACAACCATAGTCGAGCACGCCCTTAACAGGCATACTTCCGCATTTCTGGGTACAACCCAGAGCTTTTTCCTCCAAGGTAGAGATACCACCTGCCTTGTTCCCTGGTGAAGGGTTTTCACCCACTGGTTCACCATGACTCAGGTAATAGTCCTTGAAATCATTGATGAGTTTCACAGTCTGCTCAAATAACGCAGGCGTCTCGCAACGATTCATCAAGATGGTCTCAGCGCCAAACATCTCAGGTACCTCAGTCAGAATACTCGTACCACCTTGTCCTACGAGATAGTCGCTGAAGGCCCCCACAAGCGGATTGGCAGTGATACCGCTGAATCCGTCTGAACCACCACATTTCAATCCTACGCGCAGCTCATGGATAGGGCACACCTGTCGTTGATCCTTTTTCGCCACTTGATACAACTCGCGCAGCATCTTCATACCCGCTTCTATCTCATCCCCTTCAACCTGCTGAGTCACCAACAGCTTGATGCGCTCCTCATCGTAGTCACCCAACGATTGCATAAAGGTGTCTGGCTGGTTGTTCTCACATCCTAATGAAACTACAAGAACGGCTCCAGCATTAGGATGTAAGACAATATCACGCAAGATTTTACGGGTGTTCTCATGATCGTCGCCCAACTGAGAGCAACCATAGTTATGATGCCAGGCAAACACAGCATCAATACCTTCCAACTTGGTTTCTTCTTCCAGTTGACGAGCCAGTCGTTCGGCCACACCATTGACACATCCCACAGTGGGGACAATCCATATTTCGTTCCTGATTCCCACCTCGCCGTTCTTACGGACATATCCGTTGAATGTACGATGGTCGGGTTGCACGTTTGCCTTTGATTCTACGGGATGATATTCGTAGGCAAGCTTACCGCTCAGGTTCGTCGCGAGGTTATGCTCGTTCACCCATTGACCAGCTTTCAAATCCTGACAGGCATGACCGATAGGGTAGCCGTATTTGATGATGTCTTCGCCTTTCTGTGTATCTCGGATAAGTACCTTATGACCCATGGGAACATCCTCCAATAAGGTGATCTGTTGATGTTCCACCTCGATGATTTCCCCTTGATGCATGGGTCGCAGACAAACGATAACGGTGTCGGCAGGGTTGATTCTGATGGTTGACGACTGTTGCATAGATACAACAATTACAACTGTGTTCTACGGTAGAAATCTACGTTCTCTTTGGTGAGAAGTTCAATAGGCATGTAGTTGATGGGATCAACCTTCTGTTTCAGGACGATGGCCTTGAACAAGGTGTCCACACAATTATATCCTTGCATGAAGGCATGCTGTGCAATGAGGAACGAGATGGAACCCTGACGCAGACAGTTCGCATTCTTTCCTACCATATCATAACCCATGATCTGCACATTCTTACGGTTTGTCCGCAACAGGAAATCACCTACGATATGTGCTTTGGAACACATGGTGATGCAGTGATGTACCTCAGGATGTTTGTTGAAGAAAGATTCAATCATCGCATCATACTCACTCCTGTCGGCTTCGAGCGGAAGGTCGAGCTCAACAATCTGCACAGCGGGGAAATGGTCTTTCATATAATGACGGAAACCCACTTCGCGGTTATCCTGCTGTTTGCTCGCCACCTTCCCGTCTTTGGTCTGCTTCATCAGCATGATCCTTTTTTCCTGTGCGGCCACAAGCATCAGCATCTTTGCTGCGAAGTATCCACTGCAGAACGAATCCTGACCGAAGAAAGAGAGGGGATTCAAATCGGGCATGTAAGAGTCAAGCAGGATGAATGGAATATTGCGTTCGTGTAAAAGATCGGTATAGTGTTTGGTGATTTCGAACTCGCTGGGAACGACAATCACACCGTTCGGCGCCTTGTCGAGCACCTCTTGGAAAGTCTCCGAGAAGGTCTTTGTGTCTAACCTCGTGTAATAAGCCACCTGTACGTCGATGTGGAAGTCACGGCGAGCATCGCAGGCCTTCATGGCCCCTTCTTCAATCTCTTGCCAGTATGCTTCGCTCTCGTGCATAGGCATAATGATATAAAAGGTGTACGATTTGTTGTATGCCAACGCACTGGCATACATGTTGGGTTGGTAGTTGATTTCCTTCAGTACCTTTTCCACTTTCTCACGAGCTGACTTCGATACGTTCGGACGGTTGTGAAGGATACGGTCAACAGTTCCAACAGATACTCCCGACTTCTCTGCGATGTCTTTGATTCTTACTTTTTGTGCCATTGTAATGGGTTGTGATGATTGGTTGTTTGCGAACACATTCTCTTTTCGTGTGCAAATTTAACAATAAAAGTTGAATTGTGCGAACACACAACACATTTTTTTCTTGTAAACCTATTATTTCTCGATTTTTCTTTGTAAATTTGTCGCCGAAAGCGTATTTTTGTGCACGCAAACAGCAAAACAAATCATTCAAATAGAAAGTCAAAGTTTTAAAGAAATAGTAATTATGGCAAAGATTGTAACCCTTGGCGAGATTATGCTCCGCCTGTCACCGCAAGGTAATGACCGTTTTATTCAGACTGAATCGTTCCGCATCATCCCTGGAGGAGGTGAGGCAAATGTAGCCATCAGCTTGGCCAACTACGGTCATGACGCTTATTATGTAACCAAACTGCCGAAGCACGAAATCGGTCAGATTGCCGTGAATGCGCTTCGTCGCTATGGTGTCAATACCCAGTATGTGGTCCGCGGCGGTAATCGTATCGGTTTGTACTATGCAGAGACAGGTGCTTCGATGCGTCCTTCAAAGGTGATATACGACCGTGCCAACAGTGCCATTGCCGAGGCTGATGCGTCAGACTTCGACTTTGATGCCATCATGGAGGGTGCTCAGTGGTTCCATTGGAGTGGTATCACTCCAGCTATCTCTGACAAGGCTGCTGAGTTGACTCGTCTGGCATGTGAGGCTGCAAAGCGTCATGGGGTGACGGTTTCTGTTGACTTGAATTTCCGTAAGAAACTCTGGACTTCAGAAAAGGCCATCTCTATCATGCGCCCGTTGATGAAGTATGTGGATGTATGTATCGGTAATGAGGAAGATGCAGAACTCTGTCTGGGATTCAAGCCAGATGCTGACGTAGAGAGTGGTAAGACCGATGCTGCCGGTTACGAAGGAATCTTCAAGCAGATGATGCAGGAGTTTGGCTTCAAGTATGTGGTTTCCACGCTTCGTGAATCTTATTCAGCTACCTACAATGGTTGGAAGGCACTGATCTACGACGGTAAGGAGTTCTATCAGAGCAAGCGCTACGAGATCAATCCGATTATCGACCGTGTGGGTGGTGGTGACTCATTCTCTGGAGGCTTGATTCACGGTCTGCTTACCAAAGAGACACAGGGTGAGGCGCTTGAGTTCGCCGTTGCTGCTTCTGCCTTGAAGCACACCATCAATGGTGACTTCAACATGGTTACCATCGAAGAGGTGGAAGCCTTGGCTGGTGGAAGTGCAAACGGACGTGTTCAACGGTAATCATAAAGTTCAAAGTTCAAAGTTCAAAGTTCAAAGTTCAAAGTGGCAAAGTTTGATAAGATTGCAGTGATGCAGAAGATCGGGGATACAGGTATGGTACCTGTGTTCTATCACAAAGATCTCGAAACATGTAAGAATGTGGTGAAGGCCTGCTATGAGGGAGGTGTGCGTGCCTTTGAGTTTACCAATCGCGGCGATTTTGCTCAGGAAGTGTTTGGCGAGTTGGTGAAATGGGCCGACAAGAAATGTCCTGAACTGGCGTTGGGAATCGGTTCCGTGGTTGATGCACCCACAGCAGCGATGTATATCCAGTTAGGTGCCTGCTTCGTGGTGGGTCCGCTGTTCAATCCTGATGTAGCTCCGGTGTGCAACCGTCGTCTCGTTCCTTATTGTCCTGGATGTATGACCGTCTCTGAAATCGGTAAGGCACAGGAATTAGGATGTGACCTGACAAAGGTGTTCCCTGGTGATGTGGTTGGTCCTAACATGGTGAAAGGACTCAAGGCACCGATGCCTTGGTCGAAGATCATGGTAACTGGTGGTGTGGCTCCCGAGGCAGAGAACCTGAAGTCATGGTTCAAAGCCGGTGTCTATTGCGTCGGCATGGGCTCCAAGCTGTTCCCTGGCGACAAGGTGAAAGCCAACGACTGGCAGTATATAACCGATAAGTGCAAGGAGGCTTTAGGCTATATTGCTGAAGCACGTTCATGATAATACGTTACGAAAAGGCTCGATAGGACTCCTCCTATTGGGTCTTTTGTGTCTTTCAGCCTGTTCTTCTTCTCTTCGTAAAGAAGTGGATGAGCTGAATGATATATCCTATGCGTTCCATTATAAGAATCTCGACTCTACCTGGTATTATGCGAACAAGGCATTTGCCTTGGCCGACCACTATAGCGACGGTAAGGCGGAGGCACTGAACAACATGGCCTTCGTCAGTCTGGCCAAGATGAGGTATCAGGAAGCATACCGTCAGCTGGACAGCATACCGATGCTTTCGGATAACCAGATTGAGCTGTTGATAGCCGACATTCAGCAGATGCGTCTTTGTCAGCGTGTGTCACGCAACAAGGACTTCTACGAATATTATGAGAATGCACGTAGGTCATTAAGACGAATAGAGGAGGAATCGGTCAACCTTACTCCTCGAATGCGTCAGCGAATGATCTATGCCAGAAGTGAGCTGGCCATTGTCGCTTCCACCTATTATTATTATATTGGATTGGAGAAGGCTTCGATAGAAGCGCTTGAAACCATCAAGAACGATCCGGAGCTGGAGAAGGATACGGCGCAGTATCTGAACTATCTCTATCAGATTGGTGCAGGAGGTATCATTACACAAGGAACCAAGGAAGAGGTGAACCAGCAGGAATGGGACTATCTGATGAAGTGCTACCAGTTGGCATTGCACAATGGTAGTGTGTATTGGGAGGCGAATTCCATGCAAGCCCTCAGTGAGCATCTCTTCGAACCGGATATCCGAAACGCACTCATCAGGGATAACCTGCCGGCTATGAAGTTCATCAATCCTGCAGGATTACCCGACTCATTGATAGCCGGAAACCTGGCAGAGCAATCGCATATCTTGTTCAGTCGCTATGGTGATGTTTATCAGATAGCCGGTTCTTACCGTACGTTGGCTTCCTGCTACTGGGCCTTGGGCGACTACAATGCGGCGGGGTATTATCTGGATAAGGCGCTGCATTCCGACGAGGCCGTACACCAGGCTCCTGACCTGGTGGCAAGTATCCACGAACGGTTGTCAATGACCTATGCAGCCATCGATAGTATTGAACTGAGTAATTTCCACAGAAACCGTTATCTGGACATGCAGGACAGCACCCGCCAGGACAGGATGCTGGAAGCGCGTGCTGAACAACTGGGACATTCCGTCAGACAGCTCAATGCCATGCTTATTGCCGTGGTGGTGATGATCCTTTTGGTGATGGTTTCCATGTTCCTGTTCAATTCACTCCGCAGAAGAAAAGACAACTCATCCTCCCTGTCATCATTACTGGAACCTCTTAATGAATGGAGAATCAGTAATGAACAGCATGTTAATGACTTAAAGGGATTATATGAAGAATTAAATGAATCCCGCGCCATCAGTGAGAACCTGATTGACAACAGTAAGAAACGTCATGAGGAGAACCGGGCAAAGCTCTTCCTGGTGAACAGCATCACCCCGTTGATCGACCGTATGATTCATGAGGTGAAGAAGCTGAAGGACGGTAAGGAGGATGAGGAGAAACGACAGAGCAGATATGCGTATGTCGCCGAGCTGTCTGATACCATTCATCAGTATAATGATGTGCTCACCCAATGGATCCAGCTTCAGCAGGGTCAGCTGTCGTTGCATATCGAAAGCTTCCGTGTACAGGAGCTGTTCGATATCGTGGCCAAGAGTAGGATGTCGTTCCACCTGAAGGGTATCACGCTTCAAGTACATCCCTCGGCTGATGTGGTGAAGGCAGATAAGACCATGACACTCTTCATGATCAACACCTTGGCCGACAATGCCAGGAAGTTCACGCCGGAGGGTGGAGAGGTAACGATTGAGAGTTCTGACAAAGGTGATGCTGTGGAGATTTCCATTACCGATACCGGAATGGGCTTGGACGAGGAAGAGCTGGAAGGCATCTTCAAGCATAAGATCAGTGGCGGTCATGGCTTCGGATTACTGAACTGCAAGGGCATCATCGAGAAATACAGGAAGATCAGTCAGATATTCCAGGTTTGTACCATACAGGCAGAAAGCAAGAAAGGGGAGGGGAGCCGTTTCTCCTTCCGTCTGCCCAAGGGTGTTCTCCGCCTTCTTCTGCCCCTGTTGTGTCTCTGTACTCTTTCCGCCTCTGCAGATAACACGGATATCATGAAGGCATCGGCCTATACCGATAGTGTGTATGCGAGCAATATCAAGAAAGAATACAGAAAGAGCATTGTCTTTGCCGATAGTGCCATCACCCGTCTAAACCGTCATCATCATCAGGTGTATCCGGATGATGAACAGTATATGTATTTATTAGAGCTGAATGCCTCTGAACCTGCCGAGATCGATTGGTTCCACCGTCATCTTACGGCCGATTACGACATGATTGTCTTCCTTCGCAATGAGATTGCCGTGGCTGCTTTGGCGTTGCACGACTGGCAGCTGTATCAGTATAACAACAAGGTATATACGCAGTTGTATAAGGAGAAGTCGGCTGATGACCGACTCGAATCGTATGTCAGCGTCATGCAGCGGTCGGAGTCGAACAAGTCGATTGCCATGGTCCTGCTCATCCTCTTCCTCCTGCTCATTCTCGTGGCCTACTATTTCCTCTATTACCGTCATCTCATCCATTATCGTTTCTGCTTGGAGCAGGTTGAACAGATTAACTCCATGCTGTTGAGCAAGGAGAACGACGAGACGAAACTGGAGATGCTGAACAAGATCATGACGGTTGGAAACTCGAAATGGCCGCAGAACCTGTTGGCGGTTGTGGAACAGATCCAGCATGCGCTGCAGGATAGTGTGGCGTTCAACCAGACGCAGCACCTCACCATTGAGCTCTCTGAGGATGAGTTGCGCCGAACAGAATATGAACAGCAGAAGCTGTACATCAGTAATAATGTCATGGACAACTGTCTGAGTACGTTGAAACATGAAACCATGTATTACCCCTCCCGCATCCGTCAGCTGATTGATGGTACCGATACCCATCTGTCGGCCATCGACGAACTGGTGTCTTACTACAAGGATCTCCATACACTCCTTTCGGCACAGGCCATGCGACAGATGGAAACGGTGCGTCAGGAATGTAAGGCAGTGGTGCTTCATGGTGCCCGTCTTACAGGCGATGAGAGTCTGCTGCGCTACCTCTTCGAGCTCATCCAGAAGCAGAGTGGAGAGAAAGCCCTCACCATGGAAGCATCAGAGAAAGACGGCAGGTATGTTACCTTCCATATCCAAATGAAACAATTACCGTTCCGCGATCTGTTCGTACCCTCGTTAGAGAACATCCCGTTCCTTATCTGTCGTCAGATAGCCCGCGACAACGGCGAGGCCACCAACCTTCGCGGATGCGGCATCACGGCTGAGAAAGCTGCCGATGGCAGTACACTATTGCATGTCACCTTGGCAGGAACACTTCAACCCAGTAATAACCAAGAACCTCATAAAACCATTAACCCATCATGAATCCATTCAAAGTCATCATTGTCGAAGACGTAGCCCTGGAACTGAAGGGCACAGAAGGAATCTTCCGTAACGAAATCCCTGAAGCCGAGATTATCGGTACCGCAGAGAACGAACCCGCCTATTGGCGATTGATTAAGCAGACCAAGCCCGATCTGGTGCTTCTTGACCTCGGACTGGGTGGTTCTACCACCGTAGGCGTAGAGATCTGCCGTCATACCAAGGAGGCTTACCCGGATGTGAAGGTACTGATCTTCACGGGTGAAATCCTGAACGAAAAGCTGTGGGTAGATGTGCTCGATGCAGGATGCGACGGTATCTGTCTGAAGAGCGGCGAGCTGCTTACCCGTGGCGATGTGTCGAGTGTGATGTCGGGAAAGAAGATGGTGTTCAACCAACCCATCCTCGAGAAGATCATCGACCGCTTCAAGCACAGCGTGGGCAGTCAGCTGGCCAAGCAGGAAGCCATCGTTGATTACGAGATCGATGAATACGACGAGCGCTTCCTCCGTCATCTGGCATTGGGTTACACCAAGGAGCAGATTACCAACCTGCGCGGAATGCCATTCGGTGTAAAGAGTTTGGAGAAACGTCAGAACGAGCTCATTCAGAAACTGTTCCCCAACGGTAATGGAGGCATAGGAATCAATGCTACCCGCTTGGTGGTACGTGCCCTTGAGCTGCGTATTATTGATATAGACAATCTTGTTCCTGATGAAGACTAAGTTCTGGGCTTGGCTCACCCTCGTTCTTGCCGCTCTGCAGATCCTGTTGATATTGGTGTCGTGGATCGTTAGTTCGGCTACTCAGCAGACCTATGTACACTCTCTGTTGAGCAGCGAGGGTATTCGCTGGTTCATGGGACGGTTTTCTGAGAATCTTGCCACCCCTGTTCTGGTATGGCTGCTCGTGGCAGCCATTGCCTATGGGGTGTTCCGCACCAGCGGACTCGCGCAGGCTATTGCTGATTTGATACATGGGAAACGACCGTCGTATCGTCAACGGTTCGCCCTGACCGTTTCGATGGTCTTGCTCATCCTTGTCATATTAGTCGTTTTCTTCCTTACTTGCACCTCACATGCTGTCCTGCTCAGTGCAACCGGAAAACTCTTTCCCAGTAGTTTCAGTAGGGCACTCATCCCCATTGTCGCCTTCACCGTCACCATCCTTTCGGTTGTCTATGGACTGCTGAGTACGCATTTCCTCTCATGGCAGCAAGTGTTTGAAGGAATGACCGAGGGTATCCGCCAAACCCTCCCTCTTTGGGTTGTTTATCTCTTTGCTGCCCAACTCATTCAGTCGCTCATCTATGCGTTCGCATAAATTATAAAGTTATTATCTCCAAATCGTCTGGTACAAATACCTGTCCACTAAAAGCAGTTTTCGCCTCCATCGTATATCGTTCGCGTCGGGTGTCAAGTGTTTGGTCTTCCGTATGATAAAGGATGAGGTTCTTCACTCCCAGATCCTCTGCTAAACGTGCCGCATCGAGAACCGTGCTATGATGCTTCTCGTAGGGTAGGAAGCGGTCACGATCTTCATACAGACAGAAGGCCTCGCTCATCAGCCAGTCGGCACCCTCTGCATAATGACGACATTCAGGACTGAACGGTTCGTCGCCCAGACAGCACAAACGCTGCCCGTCTGACAACTGAGCTGTAAATCCGAACTGACGATCTTTCGTAGAATGGATGTCGAAGCATTGCAGCGGGAAGCCTCCTGCCTCGAACTGTTCACCATCCCTTAGATAATTCATCGTAACGAGACTCCCGATGCCTTCTGCTTCTTTTTGAGGGAGAATCTGACGGCAAATGATAGTCAGCATGTCAAGCACCTTCTTGTGGCTCCACACACGAAGAGTGTGTCTGAACTGGAGTGCCATACGTATCATCCAGACGCAGCCCAACAGATGATCGGTGTGGACATGGGTGACGAAGAGGTCTCTGATGTCCTCACACCGCATTCCTACCTTTTCAAGTTGGGTAAGTATTCCATTTCCCCCACCTGCATCAACAAGCAGCACACCCTTCTCGCCATGAAGCGTGAAACAAGTGTTGTAGCATCGGGTTGCAAGTGCATTACCAGTACCGAGCATGGTGATGTAGTTATTCTTGTTTTGCATTTCTCCAATGTTTATCTGAGAGCATCGCTCTATGGTCATAGAACTCTTCACGGCGCATCTTTTCAAATTCTGTCATAACTATATGCTAAATTGGAATTTACTTCACTAAACCATATATAAGTATATCGTAAAAAATGTCTCCTTTAATCACCGCTTTGCGCATGACACCTTCTTGTATAAAACCATTCTTTAGTAAAATGCGCTGAGATGCCAAATTGGGATGAAAGACATTTGCCGTAATCCGATTGAGACCAAGTTCCTTTATTGCAATCTCACACACTTGTCCAACTGCCTGGCTCATCAGACCACGATTCCAATAGTCTTTCAATAACATGTAACCTAATTCGCCGTCAAGCCTGTATATATCTGCTTTTCGTTCAATGGAAATACCACCAACAATTTTCCCATCCACGACCATTGCACGGAAAGTTCCGTCAATGCCCTCACTATTGGCAACCATATTCAGCCACCAATTAGCATCATCTTCCGTGTAAGGACTCGGCAATCTGTCTGACAAGTATGTCCTATCAACGGCATTGCATAATTCTATCAGTTCTTTTTTGTCAGCCAATGACCATTTACGCAATTCTACTTTCATACTTCTAAATTCCGATTTATCCGGTTACACTTCTATCTTCTTGATTACTTTGGAAGGAACACCGCCAACGACGGGTTTGCCCAATGCCATGTAATCACGAAATTCTTGTATTGTCATATCGTTGCATTCTTTTAACTGGTCTTGTAGTCATCCTGTCGTTAATCTGTCACCACTTCATTGAAATGCTCCTTGCCCCAAGCTATCAGAGCCGTGAGTGCCGGCATCAGCGACTTGCCTATCTCTGTCAGGGAATATTCTACTCGAGGAGGAACCTCAGGATAGACCTTACGGTGAACGAGATGGCTCTGTTCTAGATTCTTCAGCGTCTGCGAGAGCATCTTCTGGGAACAGTCCGTCATCAGCCTACGAATCTCGTTGAACCGTAATATACCCGTCTCGCTGGTGTGAAGCATATAGAGCACCAACATAGACCACTTGTCGCCGAAACGACTCACCACTTGCCTGATTGGACAAGCCAAATACTGTGCCTTAATATCTGCCATAACTATTGAATTTAATGCAAGGACAGTGCAAACCGAACGCAATCGAGCTTGCTCAAAATTGCTGAGGTGCAGCCTGTTCTCGCCGTGTTTGCACGGCAAAAGTAACCAATAGTTACTGAATTACCAAATTACACTTGGTTAATCTAAGTTAACGTCACTTCCGAGAAAGTCCGATAACATCCCAATTCCTACTTTTTGGTAACTATGGCACCAAAAAGTGCCTTCTTGTGGGATTGGAAAACTTGCCATACCTTTGCAGTCGAAATCAAGTAAATAACATTTTAAACGAATAAAAACAATGAAACAGATTGAGACAATTAAGAGTGGTAAGAACTACAGCGCAGTAAGCGTTGGTAAGATGAATGAGATTATCGAGCACGAGCTTCCCATGGGGCCGAACGTAACCATTCAGGGTAAGGTGTTCGCAGGTCAGGCCGTAGGTGCTACGGGCAGCGAGTTTTCATTCCAGACGCTCGTTCCTGGTCAGGACAGCGGTTTCCTGCACACGCATAAGACTCATGAGGAACTTTATTTCATCCTGAAAGGCGAAGGCCAGTATCAGGTGGACGGAGAGATTTTCCCCGTCAGCGAAGGCACCATCATCCGCGTGGCTCCCGATGGCAAGCGTGCGTTGAAGAACACGGGCAACGAAAATCTGACCATGCTCTGCATCCAGTACAAGGCCAATGCCTTTACTGAGGCCGACAGCCCTATGACCGACGGCACAATCCTGCATGAAGAACTGAAATGGTAAGCGATATGTTCGACAAAGCAATTCAGTTTCTGAAAGACCACAAAGAGATTGCCCTTGCCACCAGCGAGGGCAATCTGCCTAAGTTGCGCATCTTCCAGATCATGAAGCAGGAAGGGCATGTGCTCTACTTTGCCACTTCTGCCCAAAAGGCTGTTTATCGGGAGTTGCGCCAGAATCCCAATATTGAGATACTGGCATATGCTGATAACATTTCCGTCAGATGCTCAGGTATGGTAAACTTTAATGTCGAGGACGACGTAAAGCGATGGATATATGACAATAATCCCGTGCTGCCCCTTCTTTATACGAGCTATGACCAGATGGAATACTTCTGCCTGCCCATAGCAGAGATGGACTATTACGATTTATCTCCAACTCCACCCGTATTCCAGCATTTCGATCTTATTTCAGGAAATGTGGGCCAGGGATTTGTCGGTGAGAGATTCAGACGGCTTTAATTGAGATTCCGTTGTTGCTGTATCTCCTTGTCGAGGATGATGCGTGCTTCTATTTCATTTGATGATACCTTATTAATTGACCTTCGGTCTTCTTCTGTAGCGACTCGGCAGAGTTCAAGCTCGCTTGACTCTGCTCTCTCTGCTTCATCAGTTCTTTAGCCTCTTTTCCCGTAAGATGCTCTATGTCGAGGCGAATCATCAACATCCGCGACAGGCCATTCTCTAACTCTTTCTGCAAGGCTTCCTCTTGGTCAGGATTATACCTGTTCCCAAGCATCCGGGCTGTTGCCAACTTCTCGGCTTCGTCTTCTATGATATGGATTCTTCCAAAAGCTATTACACTACGAAAGAAAGTGGTATATTTCTCTGGATGCACTTCATCCTGTTCAATGACGCAGAACGATGCCTTGTCATACTTACGGATGGCATCAACTTTATGACCGTTCAACGCACTATGGAAATATAATTTGCCATCGGCATAGACATAGCTGATGGGGACGGCATACGGATAGTCATTGTCTCCCAGCAAAGCTAAAGTCCCTGCCGTAGATTTCTGTAGTATGCTGATGCTTTCTTCTTCTGAAAGCTGTTGGCGTTTGCGCCTCATTTCTCTAAATTGTTCCATATTACGATAATTATTCTAAACCGATTCAATGACTTTTCGGAACACAAACATCTCGTCATCTTCGCTCCAGTCCTCTTCAATATCCTCGGGGACAGCAGGACCATGATGGAATTTGTTCCAGAACTCTACGACATGGAAGCCCAGACGGTTCACATAGAAATGAATGTTGCGCTTCTCGAAATAGGGAGTGATGGTTTCCCAGACACGGATTTCGAGGTGCATGGCTTCTACAGCCTTCCATGCAGCCTGACCGATTCCTTTGCTATGTGCCTCTGGATTGACGAACAGGATTTCCAGTTCGCCCTTCGCATGCTGCTGGTCAATCTGAAGAATCAGACCGCCCACCACAATCCCGTCACAGACGATACGGTAGGTCTCTGCCTGTTCTCCGTTCATACTCCGCTCAATGGTCTTCCTTGAAATGACCTCTTCGCCTTCTTCCGTGCGGTCATCGCGCATGCCAAACTCTACCTGCGCTCCATACTTAAATGCCCGTTGATTGTCGAGGATAAACTGTTCTTTATCATCGGGAGTGATTGAAACTAAGCTAATGTTGTCTGTCATATCGTTAATTGTTGTTCCGCATGAAAAAGGATGTATCTTATCACCCATCACGTCTTGCAGGATGGCAAATGCGGTGTCACCAGTACAATGGCTGGTATAGAACTGCGTCTGAGGATAGGCATCCGCCAGTCTATGTGAAAGATCTGAAAGCTTGGTCTCGCTCTCATGATTGTCGAGCAGGTGAAATCCTCCGACAACCGTATTAACCGGTGACGGACAGGCAGCAAGGATGTTTTCCAACCCATTGTGAGCACATCCCGTAAACAATAGGCCATGTGTGTACAGAGCCAGCTCATGGCGGAAATCATCGGGAATATACTGCCCCTGTGTATCTTGGACGAAAAGATGCAGGTTTCCCTCGGGCATCGGATGAATCTGAGGTATGTGTGCTATGATATAGATGTCATCGCCAATGCTTCCACTATGCTCAATCGTCAGCAATCGTTCTTGTGGAATTTCAGGCCATTCGGTGGTAATGCTATGCAGATTCCCGCGCTTGGAAAAGAATCTCCCGCTGATGGCATCGGGTGAGACAATAACCTTTGCCTTCTTGTTGATTTCCATGAAATGCTTGAGTCCTCCTGCATGGTCGCTATGTCCGTGCGAGATAAACACATAGTCAACCCTGCTGAGATCTTTCCCTAATCGCTCTGCGTTACGAATCAGTAAGTCGCTGGCTCCTGTATCGAGCAAGATGCTAAGCTTCTCGGTCTCTAACAGGATTGATAGGCCATGCTCCGTTTCAAAAGTTGGATTGTTTGTGCGATTATCAACAAGTACCGTCCATTTCATAAAAAGCCATTTATTCCGATCTATCTATTTATGTTTGCAAAAGTAGATAAAAAACTTGAATTGTGCAAGTCGTTAGGGATTAAGAAATGAGTTGCGCTAATCACCATGAGAATCAGTTTTAGAAACGAATGTGAATAATATGGATAATTTTTTCCACTAATCTGAATAATAGGTTGGAAAGAAATTATCATAATTATTCCAGAAATACTATTTAATACGGAGCAGGTAGCTTTTTCTGTGTTTGGCTTCGCTTTCCTCCTCCTCGCTCGACAAAAACAGTTTATGGTTCTGCTGCAAATTCGGGGTCAAACTCATAAGCCGGTGTTTCAACAAGTACCTCTATATTAACTCTGCCACCAAGTCCTTTCTCAACGATATCATAAAGTGTAGTCAGAGTAATATTGCTCCCGTCATTTTCCACCTTGGAAATGAAGGATCTCTTCTTGTTGATTCTTGCTGCCAATTCTTCCTGAGTCATATTCAGTTGTTTACGAGCCTCACGTATTTTCAGACCGATTCTAAAAGACCGCAATTCACGTTCGAGCTTATCACGTTCAGCAGACCCTACCTTGCCAAATACCTCATCCTTGATTTCTTCAAAAGTTCGAGTTCTCATCGTTTATCTCCTTTCTTTTCTTCAAAATATTGTTTCATTAATCTTACCGCTCTTTCTATTTCACCAGAAGGCGTCTTCTGGGTCTTTTTCTGAAAACCAGTTAATAGGACAACAAACTGGTTACCATCAAAGAAGCAAAACACCCTAAATATATTGTTACCTAACTGAATCCTTGCCTCATACAATCCATCAGTATTTTCAATATACCGAAGATAGTTAGCAGGAACAACAGGTAGCTGCTCAATCGCTTCAATGATTTTCGCAATCTTCACCTGTACTTTTCGGGGTTGTTTTACGTAAAAATCATAAAAGTAGTCACCATATGTGATAACGGTCCTAACCTTTTCCATGGTGCAAAGGTAACTTAAAAATTACATTTTGCCAAATAAATCTTATCTTTTTTCTGTCGGACTCCAGAAAGATTCTCATTATCGCTCACAGATTGCAGATCTTAACCATCTCACAGAATTATTATTTCCCGCAGAAATCACAGATATCGCAGAAATCTTTTCCGTTATTGGCTTCGCCTTCCGATTTTTTGACTTTCGTCTTCCTCCTTCACGACTCGGCAAAACTCAAGCCAACTTGGTTCTGCTCTCGCTGCTCTGTCGTTTCCGTTTATTCCGTTATAAAAATTATTATTCAAATAAGTGGATAGAATTACCAAGTAGATTATAAAATTTCTGCCATTTCTGCCATTTGGCTTCCCCTAAAGCGCCGACCGTTGGTTCTGCGGGACAAAAATTCATTATCAGCGGGACGAATACAGTTCTGCGAGAAACATAATACTCTGTGGGAACTCTGCGCTCTCTGCGATTTGACTTCGTCTTCCTCCTCCTCGCTCGACAAAGTCTATACAAGTATAACTATGTTCTCACTCGTTCGTCGGTTCTGCGTGAGAGCAAACATTATCGCGAACAAACAAACGAACGAACAGTTGTGTTATACTGAATAGAGCATGTACCTTTGCGCCGCAAACCCTAGAAATGATTGAACAGATTTTGTCCCATTGTCCCATGTCCCATGTCCCATTAAGGTGGTTCATGATATGAGAGGAGAAAGAAATAGTTATATATTATAATATTATTATATTTATATTAATATATAATATTTATATTATATATATAATATAAGCTTCTATTTCCACACTTATTGAAGGTGCTTAATGGGACATGGGACATGGGACATGGGACGTTTTTCAAGATCCAGCTGTGTGTTTTTCCTGATTAAGTTGACAATATTTCAAACTGTTCGAACTGTTCGTTCGTTTGTTCGTTCCAAAACCCTCGCTTTGCAAACTATGGCACTTTGCGCTATAAACTATGGCAGTTTCTTGTAGAAAGTGCCTCAAACGCTGATAGCAGGAACGTCATTCTCTGGGAGCTGGAACGTCAAACGCTGGTAGCGTCTACGGCGTTCAGTGTCTTTTAACAGTTAAATCCTCGTTGTTAAAGGATTTTCACACGCTGTGACCCCTCAAATTTGGTAGTATAAAAAAATATTCGTAATTTTGTGCCGAGATATATAAAGACGAACTAAAAACCGTAAAAACTATAACAAGATGATGAAGAGATACTTAACCATGTTGATAGCGCTCGTGGCGATTGTCATGGGGGCAAAGGCGGCTACTGACTATGGCTTCAAGATAGGGGAAACTGCCATCACTTCCGACAACTACGAGTCGGTGAGTCAGGGAAAAGCTTGGTACTATGTACCTGCTGAGAACGTGCTATATCTGACAGATGGAACAATATACGGTTACAATAGAAATAGTGTCATCCAGATTGATGGTGCTACAAACCCATCCTTGAAGATTTGTGTTCTAGGCGATTGTAAACTGACTGGTAACGTTTTTTATGCTATTAAATTCATTGGAGAGGGGCATCATGAGATCTATGGTAGTGGAATATTGCGTCTATGTCCAGATATGTTAGGTTCTTTTGGCATCTATTCAGAAGGAAACACCTATCTTAGCATCAAAGATGTCACTATGGAAATAAAGACTTGGGAAGGAATAGCTATTGATTCTCAATTGTGTTTCAGTGAAATCACCATCGACAATAGTGAGATATCGATGACAACGGGTGATGGTTATGCTTGGCGTAACAAAGGAACAGTAACAAAAGTCCAGTTTCGGAGATGCTATGTGAAGGATGGAGTTTTCGATTACGGTTATAAAGGAGGTATTATGTCAGATGGAACTTTGCTTTCTAATGCCACCATCAAACGCGAAGTTTCTAATTTCAACCTCACCCTCAATGAACCTGTGGCAGGTGGCGAGGTTTCAAACTTCTGTCAAGTCAACGGCACTGGCTATGTGGTTACGAAGTGCCAATGGAGAAAAGATAGTTCTGGGGTTGATTTGCAAGAAGGCACAAAATTCCAGTTGGGTTCTTCTTATCTGGTATGGATCACCGTAAATGCGATGGATGGAGAGCGAATTTCGAGAATTGAAGATTGCATTGCTACAATCAATGGCAAAACAGCCGAAATAACATCTAAAAAAGATGACTATATAATTATAAGATACGCCTTCCCCCAGCTTGCCAACACCTACTACGACGTATGGGTAGGCGGTAAGCAGGTGAACGACTACAACCAGACAGACGTGCTAGGCGATGGAGGCTCGGTGAAATATTCAAAAACTTTGGGCTTCCACACTTTGACGCTCGAGAATGCAAACATCACGAACACGGGCAATCCTGATTATGAATTCACAGGCTATGGACGGGGCATCTATACGACAATGCCGAACCTCACCATCCGTGTGAAAGGCGACAACACGATAGAGAGCAAAGGTGAAGGCATCTACTTCACAGGCAACCTGTCTATTTTGGGCATCACGGACAATCTAGGCAAGCTCAGCGTGAAAGGGTCGTATGGCATTCGTCCCAAACGCGTTACGGAGGAGAAGACGCTGACCATCGGGGGCGTGGACCTAACGGCAGAGGGAACTTCCGGCGCTGGTATCGGTGCCTCCGCTTCCTTCAGCAGTGGCAACTATAACTGCACGATGAAGGTGGGCAGTGCCAAAACGGTTGTGAAGGCAAAGGGAACGTCCGTGAGCCTTGGAAACCTGAAAAGTCTTGTGTTTGAAGACGGTTTACAGATTGTACAGCCCAGTGGTGCCTACTTTGACGGTGAAGATGTGAGAAATACCAGCGGTATTATCAGTAACCAATGGGTAGTCATCAGAGGCAACATATCTATCTCCACCGGCCTTGAGGCAATTGACAATGGACAATTGACAATGGATAATTCATTGCCGCTGTACAACCTGCACGGCCAGCGTGTAAGTCATCCCGTAAAGGGGAAGATCTACATACAAAACGGGCGGAAAGTCAAATTCTGATAGACCCCGCCCCCTTGCCAGGAGCCACCCCTGGCCCCTCCATAAGGAAAGCCACCCCTGACCCCTCCATAAGGGAGGGGAAATGTTGTTATAACGGGATATCGTAATAACGTAATAACGACATCACGGAAGACGAAAAATGTTTGGTTTGATGTTGGGTCTTTAAGTTTCGCTCGGAAATAAAAAGAAATATGGATTTATTTTGTATTGTTCTCACTTATTGGATAAAATCTTCACGCTCGAGCAAACAAATTCATTTGTTTTCTTCTTACTTAATCAGATTTTTCGTACCTTTGCCATTCGTTAGCGAAATATCAATATCAAACATAGATTGTAATGAAAAGACTTTTATTAGGTGACGAGGCGATTGCTCAAGGCGCATTGGATGCTGGTCTGAGTGGCGTCTATGCATACCCCGGCACCCCCTCAACGGAAATCACGGAGTATATCCAGGAATCTCCGTTAGCGAAGGAACGCAATGTTCACCGTCGCTGGTGTACGAATGAGAAGACGGCTATGGAGACAGCCTTAGGTATGTCGTTCATGGGTAAGCGTGCTTTGGTGTGCATGAAGCACGTGGGATTGAATGTGTGTGCCGACCCGTTTGTGAATGCTGCCATGACAGGTACCAACGGCGGTATCGTGGTTCTGGTGGCTGACGATCCCTCGATGCACTCTTCACAGGATGAGCAGGACTCACGTTTCTATGCGAAGTTCGCCATGATTCCAAGCTTGGAACCGAGTAATCAGCAGGAGGCCTACGACATGATGGCCTTTGCCTACGATTATTCAGAACGTATTCATCTGCCGATCCTGATGCGTGTTACCACCCGTATGGCACATTCACGTGCTGTGGTAGAGGTGAAGGATGAACCGCGTAAGGAGAACGAGATGAATTACAATGCTGTGGCAGCCAACTGGGTGTTGCTGCCCGCCAATGCCCGTCGTAGAAACGATGCGGTAACCAAGCAGCAGGCAGAGCTGGAACAGGATGCTGTTGACAGCGCTTTCAACCAGTATATAGATGGTAATGACCACTCCCTGGGTATCATCGCCAGCGGTATTGGTTATAACTACCTGATGGAGAGTTTTGCTGACGGCAAGTGTCCGTATCCCGTGTTGAAGATCAGTCAGTACCCGCTTCCGAAAACGTTGATCAGAAAGATGACGGCAGCATGCGACCGTGTCTTGGTGATTGAGGAAGGACAGCCGTTCATTGAGGATCAGCTTACCGGTATCATGCCGGGCGATGCCGAGATTATCGGTCGTCTGACAGGTGCCCTGCCACGAACAGGTGAGTTGACACCCGATGCCGTGAAGAAGGCATTAGGTATGACTTCCGGCGAGTCGTTCGCACCTTGCGAAGACGTAGTACCCCGTCCACCGGCATTGTGTCAGGGTTGCGGTCACCGCGATGTATATACCGCCCTGAACAAGGTGTTGGAAGAGTATCCCAATGCCCGTGTGTTTGGTGATATCGGTTGCTATACCTTAGGTTTCTTGCCGCCTTACCGTGCTATTCACAGTTGTGTGGATATGGGTGCAAGCATTACCATGGCCAAGGGTGCTGCCGATGCAGGACAGTGGCCTGCCGTGGCAATCATCGGTGACTCTACCTTTACTCATAGTGGTATGACCGGTTTGCTGGATGCCATCAACGAGAATGCCAACATCACCGTGATTATCAGTGATAACCTGACAACAGCCATGACAGGCGGTCAGGATAGTGCTGGAACAAACAAGTTCGAAGCCATTGTTCGTGGTTTAGGACTGAATAATGAGCACCTGAAGGTGGTTGTTCCGCTGCCGAAGAATATGCCAGAGATCACACAGATCATCCGCGATGAGATCAACTATCAGGGTGTGAGCGTGATTATTCCACGACGTGAGTGTATGCAGACACTGCAGCGTCATCTGAAACAAAAGAAAGCTGCCGGGAAGAATTGAAGGATTATAAAATTGAAGAATTGAAGTTATGAAAACAGATATCATTCTTTGTGGAGTAGGAGGCCAAGGCATCCTCTCTATTGCAACCATCATCGGCGAGGCAGCCATGAACGAGAACCTTTATATCAAGCAGGCTGAGGTACATGGCATGTCGCAGCGAGGCGGTGATGTACAGTCGAACCTGCGCATCTCCAGTAATCCTATTTACAGCGATCTGATTGCCAAGGGTGGTGCAGATGTCATCATTTCCATGGAACCGATGGAGGCGCTGCGTTATCTGCCTTATCTCTCTAAGGAGGGTTGGATTATCACATCAAGTACTCCTTTCGTGAATATCCCTAACTATCCTGAAATGGAGACCATTAAGAGCGATCTCGACAAGCTTCCTAACGTCATTGCCCTGGATATTGAACAGCTGGCAAAGGACAATGGTGTACCGCGCTCAGCGAACGTGATTCTCTTAGGAGCAGCCCAGAAGGCACTCGGCATTGAATACGACAAACTTGAAGATGCCATCCGCCGCGTGTTCGGTAGAAAAGGTGAAGCGATAGTAGAAGCCAATATCAAGGCGCTTGCCCTTGGTAAGGCGGCACAAAAATAATTAGTGGAGTGTGGAGTGAGGAGTGTGGAGTGAGAATAGTACAGAGATACAGTAATCATATACAAAGTCACTTGTACTTGAAACATATCTCACTCCACACTCCTCACTCCACACTCCTCGAATCTACTCCACATTCCACATTCCTCAAGATATACGAAACTACTTCGAAATCTTGATGTTCTTCATAAAGTGACTCTTGCCGTCGGCTTCCGGACAATTGATCATGAGATGACCACATGGTTTGATGTTAGCAATGTTGGTCACACGCTTACCGTTCAGGAAGATCTTCAGGTTACCGTTGTCGAACGTTAAGCCGAAGTGATTCCATTTTGTCTTACTGAACACCTTGTCGAGCTCATCCAGATCGCCATGTATCCAGTTGTCGTCGGTCTTTGCAGCATTCCACTCGATAAGCGTCGGAGTGAAGGTGATGTTGACAACCTCATTCTCTTCAGCATCAAAGAGGTACACATGATACCACGCGTCCTTTCCGAAGAGGAACTGGAACTCGGCTGCGAATTTCTCAGGAAGGTAGGCTTTGCTACCGTTGTTCACCAAGGGGAACAGATTACAGTCGCCACCCGATGGGCAGATATACTTACCACCTTCAGCCTCGCCAACCTCAGCGCTACCAGACTTGACATCCCATTGGGAAGGTATCTGTCCAGCCGTTTCTTTATGCTGGTCATCTTCAAAGATCACCGTAGTTCCGGTCTTGAAATCACCAGAGGCATAAAGGGCATTCAGGTCGAGTTCTTCCACTTTAGCAGGATCAGACCACTCGTTAGGATCGGCGGCTGCCTCTTCTGCTTCAGCAGCAGGCGCACTCTCTTCAACAGCTTCCGCATTCTCTTTCTCAGGATTCTCCTTGTCGGAACCCTTACTGCCACAGGCCACCAGCATCAAGAGACCCGTAGCACACATCAATGTCAGATAAATCTTTTTCATGTTGTTAAAGTTAATGGATTTATGTTTAGTTATTCTATGCTGCAAAGCTAACACTTTTTTCCCATAATCACAATACTATCGGATAAAAAATTTGGTTATTCCCGCACGATTGTGTAATTTTGCGGAGAATTTCAAGAATCGACATAATGAAATCAACCCCAATTAAGAGAGAAGTGGTAGATCGTCTCGTTGACGGTCTCGGTATCAAGGACTTCGCCCAGGCTACTATCCGTGAGGTGAAGCAGGTGGCCGCAAAGGCTGAGAAAGAATCCGGTGTGGAATTTATCAAGATGGAGATGGGTATCCCCGGACTGCCTGCCGCGCAGGTGGGCGTGGATGCGCAGATCAAAGCGTTGCAAGACGGTATTGCCCATAGCTATCCCGACATACAGGGTGCTCCTGTACTGAAAGAAGCGGCTTCGCAGTTTGTGAAGGCTTTCATCGGTGTGGATATCAAACCTGAGGGATGTGTGCCCGTTTGCGGCTCCATGCAGGGAACGTTCGCCTCGTTCCTGACCTGCTTACAGGCTGACAAGAAGAAAGACACGGTGTTGTTTATCGACCCAGGTTTCCCTGTACAAAAGATGCAGCTGCAGGTGATGGGCGGGAAGTACGAGACCTTCGATGTGTATGACTACCGTGGAGAGAAGTTGCACGACAAACTGGTGTCGTACTTGGATAAGGGTAATATCTGTGCCATCGTCTATAGCAATCCTAACAACCCGTCGTGGATCTGTTTCAATGAGGAAGAGCTGAAGACGATAGGTGAGCTGGCCACTCAATATGATGTGATTGTGATGGAGGACCTGGCTTACTTCGCCATGGATTTCCGCAAGAACCTGAGTGTGCCGTTTGAACCACCTTACCAGGCTACCGTGGCACGCTATACGGATAACTACATGTTGCTGATCAGTGGTTCCAAGGCATTCAGCTATGCCGGTGAACGCATTGGTGTGACCTGTATCTCCGACAAGCTGTTCCACCGTCATTATCCCGACTTGGCAGAACGCTACGAAGGACTGCCGTTCGGTCCGGTGTTCTCTACCCGAATGCTTTATGCATTATCGTCGGGTACCAGTCATAGTGCCCAGTTTGCCTTAGCTGCCATGCTGAAGGCGGCTACGGATGGCAGCTACGACTTCCGTAAGGAGATCAGCGTTTATGGAAAGCGCGCTCATCTGTTGAAAGAGATTTTCTGTAAGCACGGTTTCCATGTGGTATATGACAAGGATTTGGATGAGCCGATTGCCGATGGCTTCTATTTCACCATTGGTTATCCAGGAATGACAAGCGGCGAATTGGCACATGAGCTGATGTATTACGGTGTCAGTGCCATCTGTCTGATCACCACAGGCAGTCATCAGGAAGGTCTGCGTGTGTGTACTTCATTTATTGAGGACCATCAGTATGCGCTCTTAGATGAGCGCATGGCCATCTTTGAGGAGAATAATCCTAGATGAATGTTGTTTCGCAAACTGCGAAACAATTGAGGAATGTGGAGTGTGGAATGTGGAATGAGAAATGATTTCAAGAACAAGTGGTTAGATATATGAAACTATATCTCAGTACTATTCTCATTCCACATTCCACACTCCACATTCCACAAAATCACGCTTCCACAATCCCTGCTTCAATCCACTGTTGTGCAAGCGTTTTACAGTCAGCGAGTGCTGTATTACGCTCCACTTCGTATTCCTCAAGCAGGAGGTCGGCCATGTCTTCAACAGTAAAGCTCTCACGCTGCTGAACGATCTTCCAGAGATAAGCCGACGACTCGTTCATGCTGATGATATTGCTGAAGTCAATATTCTCTTTTCCTTCAGCCACGATAATCTGCTCACCACAGACGTTACGTAGGTTGAATCCTTTCTTTGCTTTCATATTCTTTTCTTATTTGGTTTTAAACAGTTTCAGCCAAATCCTTCGGTAGAAGGCCAACAGGTAACGACGAATAGGGTAGAGGCGGGTCCAGAACCAGGAATAGGTACGCCACTTCCAACCATCGGTACGGTCGAGCTTCTCCCTTCCTTTGCGATAGAAACCAATCACGGCACCTTTCACATCACCGATGGAACAATGCTCCTCCCTCAGGTTCCCGTCGCCACGGAGAATCACATGGTCACCTTGAATGTCAATGATTCGATGCAGCACGAAGTGTTTCTCTCCGATCTCCGCCAACACCGGATCGCCCACCTTGGGGTTTACCGCTTTCTTGAGTAAGGCCTTATCACGCCCGTCCTCCAGGAACGGTCGCATACTATATCCTTTCAGTCGCAGGGTGACGGTATGACCTTCATCCAACAACTTCACAATCTCGGGTATCAGTATGGCATTGGCATACTGAACCTCCTTGATCTGGATATGCTCGTTTGTCATGATAAAAACCTATATACTATATTGTTTAATCCTGTTTCGTTACGGCAGCATGACACACACGTGCCGCTTCTTCGTTGGGCAGACAGTGTAACGTGTAGATGCCCACTAACTCCACCACCTTGGTTACCGTGTTACAGATAGCATTGAAGATATCCTTGTCCCACTTCATGGTAGAGCAGGAGGGGAGGAAAGAGGCGAAGGCCTCGATGGGGGGTAACTTCTCAATACTGTTCTCTTGTGCCCTGTCGATACGTGTGATGGCTCCTAAGGGTGCCTTTACCTGTCGGTAGCAGGGTGTCTTACCGCTCCAAGGACTGCCGTAGATGAATACTTGGTTATCGACAACCCGTACGATGGGATTATCGTCGTTCATCAGATCACAGTTCCCGATATATCGCAGCCACATGCTCACCTGCGTACTCTTACCTGTTCCGCTCTTGGCAATGAACGCATAGCCTTTACCGTCACATCTCACCAACGAGGCATGTATCATCAATGTCTGGTGGAAACTGCCTGCAAAGGAGAAGATCAGCATCAGCGCGTTGTTCAGTCCGAAGCACCGCATATTATAGTTCCCGTTCAGGGCACAACGGCAATCACTGAAATCCTTGTTGGCACGTAGCAGACAGCAATCGCCTCCATTGATATCCTTGATGATGAACTGGTAGCCACCGTCGTCAACTTCATCTACAATGGTATCACCATTTCCCGTGTCGAACTTCCTGATGCGTTCACGATGCTCTTTAGCCACAGGCTTCAGGGTGTCGTCAACGGTCAACTGGAAAAACAGATCCTTCAGTTCCGAAGGGTCTATCCTGAATGGTTCGAATGATGGAAGAAGACGCATTCCGTTATAACGGGAATGCTCAAAGACGATGCGTATCTGGTGTTCAGCAATGCTGAAGACATGTGTGCTCCCTTCTGTCATGAGCGGTTATTTTTTCTTCTTCTTTCCTTTCTTGGCATCGTTGGAAGTCTCAGTAGCAACCTCTTCCACCTGTGTAGGTATAACCCTATTGAACTTAAACTCATCGGCTTTGAGGTATCTTACATCGAAGTTTCCCTTTTTTGTGTATTTGGACTTCAACTTCAGATACTTCTTCTCGATGTGCTTGCGGTCGAAGGCAAAGGAGACAATGCACGTGCGGAAGGGCTGCCCCTTTTCAGCAAGGTATTCGCGCAACTGATTTGAGTAGGAGTCACGACCATACAGGAAACCGGTTCTCTCTGCCACACTGACATTCTCCAACTCCTGAATATCGGTAAAATACACAACAGAGTCTTTGAACGAGGCAGAGAAGCCATAGAGATAAACCTTCTGAACGGTCTTGTTCTTAGCGCTCATCCCCAAACTCATTGTCAGCAGGATGAGGGCAAGAAGAATATATCGTTTCTTATTCATTTTTCAATTATTGTCCTAAGTATGATTTCAACAGCTTATTCTTGGTGTTATGACGGAGTCGGCGGATGGCCTTTTCCTTGATCTGACGAACGCGCTCACGGGTAAGATTGAACTTCTCGCCAATCTCCTCGAGGGTCATCTCAGGCTGGTTGATGCCGAAGAATGCCTCAATGATGTTTCGTTCCCGTTCATTGAGTGTCAGCAGGGCGCGGTTGATCTCTTCACGCAACGATTCCATAACCAGGGCACGGTCGGCCATCGGGGCATCATCATTCACCATGATATCCAGCAGACTGTTGTCTTCGCCGTCAACGAAAGGTGCATCTACTGATACATGCCGACTGTTCACCTTCATGGCATCCTCGATCTTATCCTGGGGCAGGTCAACCTTGTCGGCAATCTCCTCGATACTCGGGCGACGTTCGTTTTCCTGTTCGAAGCGGTTCAACACTCTGTTGATCTTGTTCACGCTACCCACCTGATTCAAGGGAAGACGTACGATGCGGCTCTGCTCAGCAATGGCCTGCAGGATGCTTTGGCGTATCCACCAAACGGCATACGAGATAAACTTGAAACCACGTGTCTCATCAAACTTCTCAGCGGCCTTGATCAGTCCTAAGTTTCCTTCGTTGATCAGATCCGGCAGACTCAGACCTTGGTTCTGGTATTGCTTGGCAACGGAAACCACAAATCGAAGATTGGCTTTCGTCAACTTCTCAAGGGCCTCACGGTCACCTTTACGGATACGCTGAGCCAGCTCCACTTCTTCATCTACGGAAAGCAGGTCTTCATGACCTATTTCCTGCAAATATTTGTCGAGTGAAGCACTCTCTCGGTTTGTGATAGACTTGGTGATTTTGAGTTGTCTCATGGTCATTTGATTGGTAAGCAGATGCAAAAATACTGCTTTTAGTACAAATACCCAAAAAAAATGCCAATTATTTGATGATTTGTCGCATAATTGGCATTTTCTCAGAGAACTTGTTATTATTTATTCGTCGCCACTCAGTTCTACGACAAAGTAGGCTTTCTTACCTGTAGGATAGATACCTTTGATGTAGAGTACCGGATCGCTGCTGGTAGAAGCAGATTTCACAGCTTCCTGCAGATCTGAAACAGTGCGCATCGGTTCGTCGTTGGCATTGAGGATGATGAATCCGTCGGTGATGCGTGCCTTTCTCAGGGCGCCATTACCCACCTTGGAAACCTTCAGACCGTAGCTGATCTCCAGCTGTTTCTTCTCTTCAGCGTTCACCTCACGGATATTAGCACCCAGCACATCCAGGTCGGCAGTCTTCACCACCTTGGTATTACCCTGTGCGTTCTTCAGTGTGACATGAACGGTCTTCTTCTCCTTGTTACGCATATAGGTAAGAGCCACCTTATCGCCAGGACGCTTATTGGCGAGATACTCCTGCAGTTCAGCCATTGCCTTGAGCGGCTTTCCGTCGATAGCGGTGATGACATCACCTTCCTTCAAGCCTGCTGCAGCACCTGCACCATCGTCAACCACCTTACCTACATAGATACCATTGATCACACCGAAGTCGGGAACATCCTTACCCTGGTTCTTCAAACCATCGGTATATACATTCAGGTCCTGTCCCTGAATACCGATCAGTGCACGCTGAACAGTACCGTATGTCTTCAGGTCGCTCACCACCTTATTCATAATAGAGGTAGGAATAGCAAAGCCGTAACCACTGTACGAACCGGTCTCTGAGTAGAGCATGGCATTGATACCTACGAGTTCACCATTGGTGTTGACAAGTGCACCACCTGAGTTACCGCGGTTGATGGCAGCATCGGTCTGGATGAAGCTCTGTACAGAATTGGTCATATTCTCGCCACCCATCTGACGGGCCTTGGCACTGACGATACCGGCAGTAACGGTTGTACCGATAGAGAAGGGGTTACCAATAGCCAGTACCCATTCGCCGATCTTCAGATTCTGACTGTCTGCAATGGTGATGGCCGGAAGATCCTTACCGTTCACCTTGATCAGAGCCAGGTCGGAGTTGGCATCAGTACCAATCACCTTAGCAGAGAACTCACGGTTGTCGGTCAGGATAACGGTAATCTCATCAGCACCGTCAACCACGTGGTTGTTGGTTACAACATATCCATCGGTAGAGATGATCACACCTGAACCTGATCCCTGACGCTTGGGAGTCTGCTGTCTGTATCTTCTTGTATTGCCCTGACCGTTGTTCGGACTGCCGAAGAAGCCGAAGGGATCATTGAAGAAATCCTCAAACGGATCAACCTGACGCTCGATAATCTGTGTCTTGCTGTTCTGTACGACTCTGATCGTTACTACAGAGGGCAGCGCTTTCTCGGCTGCATAGGTCAGATCAACGGGTTGTCCAGGGGCAGCACTCGATGTGGATGCGAGCGGTGACTTGTTGGCATAGACTTTCATGAAAGAACCTGCTGAAAATGCCATGGCAATGATGCACATAGCATACACCAAATAGTTTGATACTTTTTTCATGTTCATTTTTGTTTATTAGTTGTTTTACTTCAATTCTTGACAGTTATCTTCGAAAAGATACGTGCAAAAATAGACGCAAAAATTGTTAATCTGCCATTTTGTCCCATTCATTTGTCCTCTTTTAACAATAGAAAGTGACCTGTTAAAAGTAATTTGCGAGTGAAGCACGATTTTTTACATTCATTAGAGGTCATCAAATGTGACAGGTTGCTCTTTCACCTTATCGTTTTTCTCCTCTTTCTTCCGAGCTTCCTCGTCAAGAGGCTCTAACACTTCACCCTCCATGGGCTCCAGGATCGGATTACCATACTCGTCGAGCAAGATCTCATCTTCCATGATTCCTGTGGTGTCGTTCTCCAAATCGAAATCGGAGGATGATACATAGCTGGAACAGTTATAGAGATTCTCTGTGATGTCCTTGTCGACCGGTTTCTTGAAATGACCGTGGTATTGCTTGAACGACTTATCGCTCATCACTGACTGGAGGAAGTAGCCACAGACGGGTAGGGCAGTGCGACTGCCTTGTCCTAAGGCTCCTGTCCTGAAGTGAATGCTTCGGTATTCACCACCCACCCATGATCCGCAGACAAGGTTAGGACTGATACACATGAACCAGGCATCGGAGTGGTTGTTGGACGTACCGGTCTTACCTCCGAAATCGGTATCGGGAGCAGCATTGATATAACCCCACAGACTCTGTGATGTGCCGCCGGGTTCTCGTAAGCCGCCCATCATCATCTGTTGCATCAGGAAAGCACTCTTATAAGGTATCACCTGTTTCTCCTCGGTGGAAGCTACATACACCTCATGACCGTCCTTATCTACGATGCGTGTCACCATTACAGGTTCCACATGACGACCGTCATGGGAGATGCAGCAATAGGCATTCACCATTTCTAATAAGGTAACGTCAGAAGAGCCTAAAGCCAGAGAAGGCTCATCGTCAAGCGGACTGTGGATTCCCATGTCGTGAGCGGTGGCAATGATATTCTTGATGCCCATCTCCTGTCCTAAGCGTACAGCCACGGAATTGATACTTTTGGCAAAGGCACTCTTCAACGGGAGCGAGTCGCCAGAGAAACGACCGTTGGCATTTCCCGGTGTCCATGTAATCATCTTGTTCTTCTTCTTGTCGAACACCTCCATACTGATATATTCATCACGACGCTTGTCGCAGGGGGTCAATCCCTGGTTCATGGCCTCCGTATAGACAAACAACTTGAAGGTGGAACCCGGCTGTCGCATGGCCGTCACCTTGTCGTATTTCCATGAGTTGAAGTCGATATCACCCACCCAAGCCTTTACATGACCGTTCTGGGGCTCCATGGCGACAAATGAGCAATGCATGAAATGCACCATATAGCGGATAGAGTCCATGGTTGACATCTCGCGTTCAATGGTACCATTCTCATAATCGAACAGCTTCACCATGTGCGGACGGTTGAGTTCCGCATTGATGGAATCCAGGTTGTTATGATACTTCGCCTCCAGCTTCTTATAAAGAGGCAGCTTCTTGGCGATGCCTTCAATGAAGTCGGGTATCACCCTGTGGTTCTCATCCTGCCAAGGCTCTGTGTTTCCCCAATGACTGTTGAAGTTCTGCTGCACCTGGCGCATCTGCTTGGTAACAGCCTCTTCAGCATATTTCTGCATCTTGGTGTCGATGGTGGTATAGATTCTCAAGCCACTGCTATACAGGTCGTACCCGTTTTCCGTACACCAGTCATCCAGATAATTGGCCACTGCTTCACGGAAGTACTTAGCCTCCCCATCGTAATTGGTCTCAACACTATATTCCAGTTTGATATCCAGTTTCTTCAAAGAGTCACATTCCTGCTTAGTCAGCTCACCGTTCCTTGCCAAATTATCCAGTACGATATTGCGGCGCTTCTTACAGTTCTCCGGATTGGAAATCGGATTATAGAAGGTCGTGGCTTTCAACATACCCACCAATACTGCTGCCTGCTCCGTCTTCAACTTGTCGGGAGTGGTATTGAAATAGGTCTTACATGCAGTCTTAATACCGAAGGCATTCGATCCGAAATCCACTGTATTGGCATACATGGTAAGGATTTCCTCCTTACTGAAAATGGTTTCAAGTTTTGTGGCAATGATCCACTCCTTTGTCTTGACAATCAGAATCTTAAGACCAGGCACCTTACCCAAGATACCTGTCGAGTAACGTGTTCTTACACGGAACATGTTCTTGGCCAGCTGCTGGGTGATGGTAGAGGCACCACGGGCATCCTGATGCAGGATCGCATCCTTGGCGGCACCGAACAAACCAATCGGGTCGATACCCTTGTGTTTGTAGAAGCGCTCATCTTCCGTATTGATCAGCACCTTCCAGAACACGGGATTCACCTCGTTATACTTAACAGGTGTACGGTTCTCATTGAAATACTTTCCGATTTCCTTCCCGTCGGCACTATAGATTACAGAAGCCTCGCTGGTCTGGGGATCCTTGATACCAGAGAAGTAGCCCGGTGACTTACCGAACAGCCATAGGAAGTTCATATCTACCATTCCCAGGTAGATGATGAACAGCAGGAGGAAAGATACAAGACCGACAAGGATCTTGATATACCACGGATGCTTGTATAATGACTTATACCATCTCCAGATACCACCTATCTTGTAGAAGAAACGTGAAATGGGTCCACGATGAGATGAATGGTGGGAATGACTGTGATGACTATGATGTCTGTGGTGACTGTGATGTTCGTGATGTTCGTGATGACTCATTGTACAATTGATAATAATGTAACGTCGTTTAAAAACGCTGCAAAAGTAGTAAAAAAGTGGGGGATTATATCACTTCAGTGATATATTTTATGATTTCTTTAATATTGTAATCAGATGAAGAAGAACCGTCAGAAGGGTTAGTGTCGGACAGGTTGAACCAGCGGATGGATTCGTCGCGCTTGAACCATGTGAGCTGCTTGCGGCAATAGCGACGGGTATTTCCCTTGATACGTTCCACCGCTTCCTCCAACGACCACTGTCCGTCAAAGTAGGAGAACAGTTCCTTGTAACCCACGGTGTTCAGACTTTGGAAATCACGTTGCGGATACCATCGTTTCGCTTCATCCAACAAACCGTCTTTCATCATCGCATCAACCCGTTTGTTGATACGATCATAGAGCTCGTTACGGTCGCGGTTCAAACCGATCTTCACGATGTTGAACGGTCGTTTTTTCTTTTCTCCAGTACGTAATGACGTGAAGGTGCAACCCGTTGTGTGGATGATCTCCAAGGCATGAATCACCCTGCGGTAGTTTTTCTTATCAACAATCTCATAATACTCGGGGTCAAGTTCGCGCAGTTCCTCACAAAGCGCTTCCAGACCTTCCTCTGCGAACCGCCTTTTCATCGTCGTACGCTCTTCATCACTCACCGTGGGGAGGTCGCCCATCCCGTCGCAGACAGCATCGATATACATCATACTGCCGCCACTCATCAGGGCAAGGTCGTGAGTCTTGAAATGCTCTTCCAGTAAGCTCAAGACATCGTTCTCGAACATGGAGGCATTGTAGTACTCCCCGATATCGAGCATCTCCACCATTTCATGCTTCACACGGGCTTGCTGCTCTTGGGTAGGAGTGGCGGTGCCGATGGGGATTCCACGGTATATCTGACGGGAATCGGCATTGATGACAGGGATATGAAAATACTCGGCCACACGGAGACATAGTTCTGTCTTTCCTACTCCTGTGGGGCCGAGTATAACAAGTAAGGTTTTCATTCTTAGCGGATAATACCACGCTTGGAACTCTGCACGAAGTCGATGATATACTGTATCTCGGGTATTAACGGCAGGTTCTTCTTGATCTCCTCAATTCCTTCAGCCAGTACGCCTTTGCTATACAGCAGACGGTAGGCATCATGAATCAGCGTGATGGTCTCATTGCTGAATCCTCTACGGCGCAAACCCACCAGGTTCACTCCTGCATATCGGATCGGTTCCTTACCGGCGATGATGTAGGGAGGGATATCCTGACTGGTACGACTGCCGCCTTGTACCATCACATAACCGCCAATGCGGATGAACTGATGGAAGAGAACCGTGGCGGAAATGATGGCATTGTCGTCGACCACCACCTCACCGGCAAACTTCGTACTGTTACCAATGATGCAACCATTACCGATGACACAGTCGTGTGCCACATGCATATTCTCCATCAGCAGGTTATTGGAACCAACAATGGTAGTACCCTTACTGGCTGTTCCTCGTGAGATGGTTACATTCTCACGGATACTGTTGTTGTCGCCAATCTCGCAGATCGTATCCTCTCCTTGGAATTTCAGATCCTGCGGTTTGGTACTGATGGAAGCACCCGGCATGAACTCGTTGTTGTTACCGATGCGTGCACCATAGTTGATAGTCACACTGTTCTGCATCACATTATTGTCACCGATCACAGTGTTCTTGTCGATATAGCAGAACGGACCGATGATATTGCCTTCACCGAGTTTAGCCTCAGGATGGACAAATGCTAAAGGACTGATCTGGTTCATATGATTTTATTTATTCTTGACGATTTGGGCAGTAAAGGTGGCCTCGGATACGATGGCGTCACCAACGAACATATAGCCTTTCATGGATGAAACACCATGACGTACAGGTGCCAGAAGGTCGACCTTGAAGATAAGGGTGTCACCGGGAACCACTTTCTGACGGAACTTCACATCGGTAATCTTCATGAAGTAGGTACTCCAACGCTCAGGTTCCTCAACCGTGTTCAGTACCAGCAGACCGCCGCACTGTGCCATGGCTTCAATCTGCAATACGCCAGGCATCACAGGCTCCTGCGGGAAATGTCCCTGGAAGAAAGGCTCGTTACTGGTGATGTTCTTCACACCGACAATGCTGGTCGGACCGATAGAGATCACCTTATCAACCAACTGCATGGGATAGCGGTGGGGGAGAAGCTCACGGATTCTGTTCACATCCATGATAGGTGCCTCGTTGGGATCGTAGAACGGTGCCTGCACCTCATGCTTACGAATCTCCTTGCGCAGCAGACGAGCGAACTTGTTGTTGATGGTATGTCCGGGACGGGTAGCAATGATCCTACCTTTGATAGGACGACCAATGAGGGCCATGTCTCCGACGATGTCAAGCAGCTTATGACGGGTACATTCGTTTTCCCACATCAACGGCTTGTGCTGGATATAACCAATCTTGGTCGCATCCATGTGAGGAACTTTCAGCACATCAGCCAGATGGTCGAGCTTTTCCTGTGTCACCTCACGCTCATAGATAACAATGGCGTTATCCAGGTCGCCACCCTTGATCAGGTTTGCCTCAAGCAAGGGCATGATATCACGCACAAAGACGAATGTCCTGGCAGGAGCAATATCCTCGGCAAAGCTCTCAATCTTGTCGAGTGTGGCAAACTGACTGTTGATGAACTTCGACTCGAAGGAGCACATGGCTGTAATGGAGAACTCTTCATCAGGTAGTATGGTGATACATGATCCTGTCTCATCGTCCTTGATCTCGATCTTATGACGGATGATATAGAAATCCTTCGGTGCGTTCTGCTCTTCCAGTCCGATTTCAGAGATCTTCTTGACATACATGTCGGCTGAACCGTCAAGAATTGGGAACTCAGGACCGTTCACTTGGATGAGACAGTTGTCAATACCCAAGGCATAAAGGGCTGCCAGACCATGTTCTACTGTAGATACACGTACATCGCCTTTCCCTAATACTGTTCCACGACGCGTGTCAACCACATTCTCTGCAACAGCATCGATAATGGGCTCACCCTCCAGGTCGATTCGCTGGATCCTATACCCTGTATTCTCAGGTGCAGGGTTAAATGTTACAGTCAGACTCAGACCTGTATGCAGGCCCTTCCCGAAGAGGGAAAAACTACCTTTCAGTGTTTTTTGTTTCAACATATAATGATTCGTTTTATTGATAATCGTTTATAACCGGCTCTTCAACTCTTCCACCTCTTTCTGGAGGTCGTTCAGTTGCTTGTAGATATCCGGGAGTTTCTTAAATAGTACGCTTGATTTGAAGAAGTTCTTGGGCTCAATGGCAGGACTGCCAATCAGACTCTGGTTGCCTTTCACGCTGCTGTTCACGCCGCACTGGGCACCCACGAATGTCTTGTCACCCACGGTGATATGTCCTGCAAAGCCTGCCTGACCGCCGAACATACACCATTTGCCCACCTTTGTACTGCCGGCGATGCCTACCTGGGCAGACATCACGGTGTTCTCACCAACTTCCACGTTATGGGCAATCTGCACCAAGTTATCCAGCTTCACACCCTTATGGATGATGGTACTGCCCATGGTAGAGCGGTCCACACAGGTGTTGGCACCAATCTCCACGTCATCCTCAATGATTACATTACCAATCTGTGGAATCTTATCGTAACCATCCGTATTGGGCGCAAAGCCGAAGCCGTCGGCACCGATGACCGATCCGGCATGAATCGTTACACGGTTACCAATCTGACAGTCGTGATAGATCGTTACATGCGGATAGATGCGTGTATTGTCACCAATCACCACATTGTCACCAATGCATGCAAAGGGAGCAATGTAGCAATCTTTTCCGATCTTAGCAGAAGTAGAAACAAAAGCCAGCGGATCGATACCGGTCTTCTTGGGCTTCATGCTCTCGTACAGCTGCAAAAGCTTGGCCACACTCTCGTATGCGTTCTTTACGCGGATGAGGGTAGCTCTAACAGGCTTTTCCAACTCTACATCTTCGTTGATCAAGACAACGCTTGATTTCGTTTCATAAATATAATGCAAGTATTTGGGATTGGATAAGAATGAGATAGCTCCCGCCTTACCTTCTTCAATCTTGGCGAACGTGTTAATGGCCACATTCTCATCACCTTCTACTCGACCTTGAATAAGCTCAGCGATTTGTTTTGCTGTAAACTCCATAACGTTATTGATTAATTATTCGTGCAAAGTTAATGAAAAAAACTCATAATCGTTGATAACAGAGGTAATATTTGCGAATTTTTATCGATAACAGACCAATATTTAAGATTTCTGAACTATCTGCGATATCCCGAATCGTACCGTCTTTGTAAAGAATACCGATACGGTCGTCGTTCACATCATACATGTCTTTTTGTATCACACTGACATTCATCAGGTAGTGTGCATCCTCCTCGGCAATCCCTGTTTTTTTACTGATCTCCTTACGTAATTCTTCCAGTCGTTCTTCTGAAATAGGATTCTCATGAACCTCCACCTGGAAGATATTCCTGTTGATAAGATTGTTGGCAAGGATTGACAAGATTTTATCATGACTGTTCATCCATACTTTGATGGCACTCCAGATATCGTTATCATCCAGCATCTCATAGTTGCGAAGCGCTTCCTCGTGTTGACTAAACCATGCAGCATCCACCTCGTTGGATAGGAAGTATTGCAGCGATGGGGGAGCAAAGACCGCTTCTCCGTTCATGGCAAGATACTTGGCACGTAGTAAGGTGTTGACCAATACTTTCTCGCAGGCCACGGCGGTCTTATGCAGGTAAACCTGCCAGTACATCAACCGTCGGGTTGTCAGGAAATTTTCAATAGAATAGATACCTTTGGAGTTCACCACCAGCTTGTCATCAACCACATCAAGCATCTTAATGATTCGGGCCGATCCGATGTTTCCTTCGGTGACACCCGTGAAGAACGAGTCACGCCTGAGGTAATCAAGGCGATCCACATCCAGCTGACTGCTGATAAGCTGATGCAGGAAACGCTTAGGATACTCGTCCTTGAAGATCATCAGGGCCAGGTTCAACGCCCCGTTCATCTCCTGATTGATCTGTTCCATCATCAGCAACGAGATCTCCTCATGGGTGATACCATGTATCAGCGTGTTCTCCAAGACGTGTGAGAAGGGACCATGACCGATATCGTGCATCAGGATGGCTGCTTCCACTGCTTCCTCCTCACTGTCGAAGATATAGATTCCTTTCTGCTGTAACGAGGTAATGGCCTCACTCATCAGATGGAAGGCACCGATGGAATGCTGGAAGCGCGTGTGTTGGGCGGCAGGATAAACGACAGAAGCCAATCCGAGCTGTTTGATACGTGTGAGTCGTTGCATCAGCGGGTGCTGTACGATTTGCAACAGCGGTCCACGCGGTATCTTGATAAAACCGAATACCGGATCGTTGATAATCTTACTGTCGTTCATGTCATATTCCCATCAAAAGCCTATATTCTTTAATTCCTCGGCCATCTCCTGCTGCAGTTCACGTGCCTTGTTCCCAGCTATCTCAGCAAAGTGATCGTCGTTGGAAGCATAGATAATGCCACGGGAAGAGTTCACCAGCAGACCGCAGTCCTTGTTCATTCCATACTTACATACTTCATGCAGACTGCCTCCCTGAGCTCCTACACCAGGTACGAGGAGGAAATGGTCGGGAGCTACCTTGCGGATATCCTCGAACATACGACCTTGCGTGGCGCCTACTACATACATCATGTTCTCGATGGTTCCCCATTCCTGCGATTTCTTGATTACCTTCTCAAAGAGACGTTCACCCTGGGCATCTTCCGTAAGCTGGAAGTCGTGGGAACCCTTATTACTGGTCAGGGCCAGCAGTATCACCCATTTGCCTTCATACTGCAGGAAGGGTGTTACTGAATCCTCTCCCATATAGGGCGCCACGGTAAGGGCATCAACATCATACTCATCGAAGAAGGTGCGGGCGTACATCTGTGACGTATTACCGATATCGCCACGTTTGGCATCAGCAATGATCAGGTGGTGCGGATGCGTCTCCTTCAAGTACTTACAGGTCTTGACAAAGGCCTCCAGACCCTTCAGTCCGTATGCCTCATAGAAAGCCAGGTTCGGTTTATAAGCCACACAATAGGGTGCCGTAGCATCGATGATGGCTTTGTTGAACTCAAAGATCGGGTCGTGCAGGTCGAAAACGCACTGGGGCATCTTCTTCGGATCTGTATCAAGACCCACGCAGAGGAAGCTCTTCTTCTGCTTGATTTGTCTGATTAGTTCTTCTCTGTTCATAATCAATTCTTTATAGTTCGTTTTCTTTCATTCTCTCGGCATTCTCTGCCACGGTAAGTGCATCGATCATGTCCTGGATATCTCCACCAAGGAATCCCTGCAGATCGTGCGTGGTATAACCGATACGGTGATCCGTTACTCGTCCTTGCGGGAAGTTGTAGGTACGGATCTTGGCTGAGCGGTCACCTGTAGATACCAGCGTCTTCCTTCGCGATGCAATATCATCCATATATTTCTGGTGCTCCTTATCATATATAAAGGTATAGAGACGAGACAATGCACGTTCCTTGTTCTTCGGCTGGTCGCGCGTCTCTGTACATTCGATGAGAATCTCTTCGGTCTCACCCGTATTCGGGTTCTTCCACATATAGCGCAGACGAACACCAGACTCCACCTTGTTCACGTTCTGACCGCCGGCACCGGAGCTACGGAAGGTATCCCATTTGATCTCACCTTCGTTGATGTGTACCTCAAACTTATCAGCTTCAGGAAGGACGGCCACGGTGGCAGCACTGGTATGCATACGCCCCTGTGTCTCGGTGGCAGGTACTCGCTGTACACGATGCACACCACTTTCGTACTTGAGCGTACCATATACATCTGCACCACTAACGGCGAAGTCGATCTCCTTGTAACCACCCACAGCACCCTCGCTGACGCTGGTCACAGAAAGGTTCCAACCTTTGGAATCGCAGAAGCTCTTGTACATCTTGAACAGGTCGCCGGCAAACAGACAGGCTTCGTCACCACCTGTTCCAGCACGGATTTCCATCTGTACATTCTTGGCGTCCTCAGGATCCTTGGGAATCAACGCCAGTTTGATTTCCTCTTCCAGCTGGGGTTGCAGATCCTCATTCAACGACAGCTCCTCGCGAGCCATCTCCTTCATCTCGGGATCGTCCTCGTTGGCCAGGATGTCCTTGGCTTCCTTGATGGCGTTCAGACAAGCGATGTAACGTTTGCGGACATCCATAATGTCACCAAGGTCCTTATATTCCTTTGTTAATCGTACAAAACGATTCTGGTCGGCTATCACCTCGGGGTCGGTAATCAGTGTTGATACCTCCTCAAAGCGAGCCTCCAGACCGTCGAGTTTCTGTAATATTGAATTATTCTCCATTATAAACCTTATATGTTTTCGTTGCTTCTTTCACGATGTAGAATCCCTTGGGGAGTCCGCTCAATACAGACTTGATGGATTCTCCCGTCTGCGGAATACGCTTGATCAGTGTTCCATTCAGATGATAGATGCACAGATTGCGGATGGGGGAGTCAATGTCATGTTCCGTAATACCCGTTGCAATGGTATTGGATTCTTCTGGCCAGAAGGTGGCAATGTAGGAAAAATGATAAAACTCTTCAGATAAATCTATATCTCGTCCCCAATGTACCTTACCCCCATAGTTTGCCTCTGCCACGATGACTTCGTGATCACTTATCTTTTCAAGCACAACAACAGAATGACCATCATAATCACCACCAAAACGTACACCATCGCCTATATGAATCACTGGCAGATTGTCATATGAACCTTTAACGATACGAATGGGATATTCATAGTTGGAGGCATACTCCATCATATCCATCATAAAGGCGAAACAGCCACCTCCTCCATACCAGCCAGGGTTATACCCATCAAACACCACTGTATTATAATAAGGATGCGAGTTGTCCCATGGCGTCCCCTCTCTATAGCCATCCATATCCTTGCGACTCATCAATCGTTCGTACACTTCCTGCTCCTTCAATGGTTTTTGCGCCCATGATGGGAGAACAGCTGTTACAACGATGAGTGAGATGATTATCCTGTGCAATCTTTTAATGCTACGCCAAGCGTATTGATTCTTCATTCTATTGTACATTAGTATTTGAACGTGCCGAACTCACTTTGGATGGTGAGTGAGCGTGTTCCTTCTTCTATATGACCGATGATCTGTGCATCGATGTTGAACGACTTGGAGATCTCGATGACTCGTTCTGCCATCTCTGGCTGTACATAGATCTCCATGCGGTGTCCCATATTGAACACCTGGTACATCTCTCGCCAATCTGTACCGCTTTGTTCTTTGATTAAGCGGAAGAGTGGGGGAACGGGGAACATGTTGTCCTTTACTACACGACAGTTGTCACCCACGAAGTGAAGCACCTTGGTCTGCGCACCACCCGTACAATGAACCATACCATGGATCTGTGGACGCATCTCGTCTAAGAGTTTCTTGATCACAGGAGCATAGGTTCTTGTGGGAGAGAGCACCAGCTGACCTACGGTCAGAGTTGACAATTGACAGTTGACAGTTGACAGTTGCTGCGCTTCTGATTCTGTCAGTTTCACAATATCATCCAATCTGCAGCCACCACTATACACTAACTCTTCAGGTACCTGATGGTCGTAACTCTCAGGGTACTTCTCAGCCAGGTATTTGCTGAACACATCATGGCGGGCGGAGGTAAGACCGTTACTTCCCATACCGCCATTATAACGCTTCTCGTAGGTAGCCTGTCCGGTGCTGCTCAATCCTACGATGACATCACCGGGACGGATGTTCGCATTGTCAATCACATCACTGCGTTTCATGCGACAGGTTACGGTAGAATCCACGATGATGGTTCGTACCAAGTCACCTACATCGGCGGTCTCACCGCCAGTAGGATAGATACCCACACCCATCTCACGCAGTTCTGCCAGCAGTTCATCCGTACCATTGATAACTGCCGATATCACCTCTCCAGGAATCAGCATCTTGTTCCGTCCGATGGTGCTGCTCACCAAGATGTTATCCACAGCACCCACACAGAGCAGGTCGTCGGTGTTCATCACAATCGCATCCTGCGCAATACCTTTCCATACGGAGAGGTCGCCTGTTTCCTTCCAATACATGTAGGCCAGACTGGACTTCGTGCCAGCGCCATCAGCATGCATGATATTGCAGTATTCAGGATCGCCTCCCAGAATATCGGGAATGATCTTACAGAATGCTTGTGGGAAGATACCCTTATCTATGTTCTTAATGGCGTTATGTACGTCTTCTTTCGCCGCACTCACGCCACGCATCATATATCTATTGTCCACTTATCGAATTGATAATTATTGAAAACTAGAACTTCACTTCGGGAGCTTTCTGAGCAGCAGCATCGGCTTCGAACTTATCCATGCGACTGAAGCCGAACAGTCCAGCGAAGATGTTGTTGGGGAAAGAGCGGATACCCGTGTTGTATGTCTGAACAGCATCGTTGAAAGCGTTACGAGCCGTATTGATACGGTTTTCTGTACCTTCAAGCTGTACCTGCAGATCCTTGAAGTTCTCGTTAGCCTTCAAGTCGGGATATGCCTCACCCACAGCAATCAGTCGACCGAGCGCTGAAGTAAGTTCACCCTGTGCAGCCTGGAACTCCTGGAGCTTCTCGGGAGTGAGATTGGTAGGATCCACGGTAATCTGCGTAGCCTTTGCACGTGCTTCCACCACGTTCTCGAAAGTCTCCTGCTCATGCTTTGCATAACCCTTAACGGTCTCCACCAGATTAGGAATCAGGTCGGCACGACGCTGATAAGCGCTCTGCACATTGGCCCATGCCTTAGTAGCTGCTTCCTGATTACTTACCATGCCATTATAAGCACCTTTTGCCCATAAACAACAGAGAATAATCAATACGATAATCCCTAAGATTCCATAACTCTTTTTCATAATCGTTCTATTTTAATTGTTATACATATATTACTTGTTGATTGCTATGAACAGTACTCTTACCAGCCGCCTCCGGCACCGCCACCACCGAAGCTACCTCCTCCGTAGCCGCCACCGAATCCGCCGCCGCCAAAGCCTCCTCCCCATGAGGAGCCCCAGCTGCCTGAACCGCCACCCATACGGGAGCGTCCGAATCCAGTATAGCCGGTTCCGCTGGTACGCACATCCAGCCACTTGTACTTCTCGTTCATCAGTCCGTAGATGATCAGACATAACACCGTGATGAAGGAAGACATCATCATGGGGAAGTCTGCCGGATCCTCTGCCTTACCAATGGTCAGGTCATCTTCAGAAGGTCCTTCGAGAATACGTTTCTCTACGGTGAGTGCATATGTAGCCTTGACCAGTGAGAGCATTGCGCCGTCTGGGTTCTCCTCCCGCATATACGGCGTGAGATACGTACGAGCCAGTCGTCCGCACTCCGCATCCGTCAGGTCACTCTCAAGTCCTCTACCAGGCGCAATGAAGTATTTATGATCCTGATAAGACACCACGATAACGAGTCCGCGGTTCGTTTCTTTCTTACCTACACCATATTTATTACCCACATCCTGCGCCATGCGGAACGCATCCTGGTTCTCGATATAGTTCACGATGATGACAGCCGATTCTATTCCCACCTTCTTATCAAGGTCAAATAGAATACTGTTCAGTGAATCCACCGTTTCCTGTCGGATTACTGAATCGGGATTGGAAACATACAGTCGTCCGTCGGTAAGGTGGGGCAGGGGGATGTTGTCGGCGTTCCACACCGTAGAGTGTTCGTTCAGCGCAATACTGTCGGAGCTCATCACATAGCTGCAAGAGCCGAAGTTGCTGAGCATAATTCCCCAGAACAGAGCACCATAGAACAGTTTGTTAAACTTGAATGACGGGAGTTTCGGATCGTCTCCCTTCTTCTTTTTTCCTGTGTGGTTCTGCATGTAAGCCTCGTCGAGCTTGGTCAGACTGGGACTCTTCACCCGATGAACGAACAGATACCACACACCAAACACAAGAGCGGTAAGACCAAATAGCATGAATGCCACTTGTGAATAGCTCATGTCTTCACCGAACACGCTGGTAAGGATCTGATTGATGATGATTCCTCCCACCAATGCAATGCCTACGATGAAGTATATAGATGTTGTGCTCTTGTTCATTTCTCAGGTTTCGGTTTACTAATCTTGACTGTGCCACAGCTCCCAGCTGGCAAAAGCCTGCAGGAGTAGCATTTCCAGACCGTTCTTCACGGTTGCACCTTGTTGACGACCCTTGTACATAAAGAGGGTTTCGTCGGGGTTGTAAATCAGGTCGTAGAGGATGTTTCTCTCATCCATGGCCTCATACGGAAGGTTCGGACAACGGTCGCTATGGGGATACATTCCCAGTGGCGTACAGTTCACAATCACATTATACTCATGGATAATCTCAGGAGTGATCTTCTCGTACTGAATGGTACCCGGACGTTCATAACGACTCACGAAGACGGTTTCCAGTCCTAATGACTTCAAGCCGAAGTCGATGGCCTTCGAAGCACCGCCTGTACCCAGTATCAATGCTTTCTTGTGAATAGGTTCAAGCATCGGCTCAATACTCTTCGTGAAGCCGATGACGTCGCTGTTGAAACCCTTCAGTTTGACGTCGGAACCTTTATGGTCGATACGAATGACATTCACTGCACCGATGGCACGGGCCTCAGGACTCACCGTATCGAGGTAGCTGATCACCTTTTCCTTATAAGGAATGGTCACATTCAGTCCTTTCAGCTCCGGGTTTGATGCCAGCACTTCGGGTAATGCCTCTATCGTTGGTATCTCGAAGTTGATATACTTCGCGTTGATACCTTCATTCTGGAACTTCTCGTTGAAATAGCTAATCGAGAACGAGTGTCCTAAAGGATAGCCTATCAGTCCGTATTTATCCATTGTCCTGTATTTTTAGATGAGAATAATTCATTTCTTTGCCAGATACATCGTGCATATGCCGAAGGTGAGTCGTTTGAACCGGGCCTCGCTGAAACCGGTTTTTTGCAGGATCTTCACCATTTCCTCTCCTTGCGGGAACACCTCCATGGTGGCCACGAGGTACTTATATGCATGGTTGTCTTTCGACAACAGCTTACCGTAGAGTGGCAGCAGGGTATGACTATACAGCCAGAACAGCTGCTTCATGGGGAAGCGGGCAGGTTGGGTGAGCTCCACGATGCTCAGATGACCGTCCTTCTTCAGTACTCGGGCAATCTCCTGGAGACCTTTTTCCAGGTCCTGGAAGTTCCTGATGCCGAAGGCCACTGTGGCTGCATCGAACACCTCGTCGGGGTAGGAGAGCGCCAGACAGTCGTCTTTCTTGAAAGAGATCGTCTCCGTCAGACCTTCAGCCTCCACTTTCTCCCTGGCCACCTGCATCATCCCTTCTGAGATGTCCACACCGATCAGTTCCTTCGGTTGCAGCATGCGGGCTGCCATGATGGCGAAATCACCCGTACCGGTAGCAATATCAACCACCCTCTGTGGCTTGAACGGTTGCAGCTGTTTGATGGCTTTCCGTCGCCAGCCCTTATCGATATCCCAGGAAAGACGGTGGTTCAAGACATCATAGGTGGGCGCGATATGGTCGAACATCTGCTCCACCTGTCTGCCTTTCTCCTGACCGTCCTGATAGGGGGTGATCTCTTCCTGCTTGTACATTATATCGTTTTCAGATATTCGCTAACGTTCTTCTCGATGCGGGCAGCGATGTCGCCTTCCTCGGCGGCCTTGTCAAAGCGTTCACCCACGATGTGCTCGTACAGCTCGATATACCTGTCGGATACGCTCTCAGCATACTCGTCGGTAATCTCTGGCATCACCTGTCCGGGCTCGTTCATGAAGTTATGGTCGATGAGCCACTGGCGCACGAACTCCTTTGAGAGCTGACGTTGCGGTTCGCCATTCTTGAACTTCTCCTCATAGCCGTCGGCATAGAAATACCTACTGGAATCGGGGGTATGGATCTCGTCGATGAGATATACCTTTCCGTCGCGCTTACCGAACTCATACTTGGTATCAACCAGGATCAGACCCTGACGGGCGGCAATCTCCTGACCTCTTGCGAAGATCTTGCGGGTGTAGTCCTCCATGATCTCATAGTCCTCCTTACTGACAATACCCTGAGCGATGATCTCCTCCTTGGAGATATTCATGTCATGACCCTCATCGGCCTTGGTGGTTGGGGTGATGATAGGCTCGGGGAAACGCTCGTTCTCGCGCATGCCATCGGGCAGCTTCACGCTGCAGAGCTCCCTGCAGCCGTTCTTGTACTCACGCCAGGCCGAACCTGTGAGGATGGAGCGGATGATCATCTCCACGCGGAATCCTTCGCATTTCAGACCCACCGTTACCATCGGGTCGGGAGTGGCCAGTTTCCAGTTCGGACAGATATCCGTTGTGGTGTCCAGGAACTTGGCTGCAATCTGGTTCAGCACCTGTCCTTTATAAGGAATACCCTTGGGCAATACCACATCAAACGCCGAGATTCTGTCGGTTGCCACCATTACAAGAATGTCGTCGTTGATGTTATAGACATCACGCACCTTACCATGATACACACTCTGCTGACCATCGAAATGGAAATCAGTCCTTGTTAACGCTTTCATTGTTTCTTTCTTTATTTTGTTCTTTGTTATTCTTGTCATACGACTCATATGCGTTCACAATCCTCGTAACGAGTTTGTGGCGCACGATATCCTTCTTGTTCATCTCGATAAACGAGATACCTTCCACACCCTTCAGTACCCGCATCGCTTCACGGAGTCCGCTACGTGCTTCATTGGGCAGGTCAACCTGTGTCATATCACCTGTAATGATCATCTTGGTGTTCCATCCCATACGGGTGAGGAACATGCGGATCTGGGCAGGTGTGGTGTTCTGGGCCTCGTCGAGAATCACGATGGCATCGCTCAGGGTTCTGCCTCGCATGAATGCCAACGGGGCAATCTGTATGATGTGCTTCTCCATCATATCCTGCAGCTTCACGGCGGGAATCATATCCTCCAGCGCATCGTACAGCGGCTGAAGATAGGGATCGATCTTATCCTTCATGTCACCAGGCAGGAATCCTAATTTCTCACCGGCTTCCACGGCAGGGCGACTCAGGATGATCTTCTTGGCCTGCTTTTCCTTGAAAGCCTTTACGGCCAGGGCAATGCTCAGGTAGGTCTTACCCGTACCCGCCGGTCCTACAGCAAAGATCATGTCATCTTTGTCGAACGCATCAATCAGTTTCTGCTGGTTCTCGCTTCTGCTTTTGATGGCCCTGCCTGAGATGGTATAGGCCACTACACCCTTCACCGATTCGTCTTTGGTCTTCTTTCCATTAACGATATCCAGGATGTCTTCTTCGCTGATACGGTTGAACTGCAGCACATGCTTCCGCATGATTTCTATCTGTTCCCCGAAGATTCTCAGTTGTTCATCATCGCCCAATACACGTATCACATTGTCGCGGGCCACGATTCTAAGCTTAGGGTATAAGGCCTTGATCATCTGCAGATGACTGTTGCCTACACCATAGAATACAACGGGGTCTATATCTTCAAGAACGATATGTTTCTCTGTCACTACGCAAATTTTTCTGCAAAGTTACGAAAAGTTGAGAGAAATGCAAAAGGAAAACATAAGTTTTTCTTTTCATTTCCGAGACGGAGTAAGTTCGGCGCAGCCAAAGATACGAAAAATCTGAGTAAGCGAGAAGAAAATAAAGAGATTTGTTTTCTCGAATAAGCTATAGTTGTAAATTATGTTAATTATTTGCCTTTCCATGCAAGGTTTCAGTGATGAATGAATTATACTTGTAAAGAGTTTAATTATCAACAGAAATATGAAGCAGACTATTATCTTTTGGATGTGCGCCGCGGTTATGTCTGTAGCAGGACTGACCAGCTGTAGTGATAGTGACGATGAAGATGTCATTTTCGTAAAGGATTACAACAATTACAAAAGTGCCATCGTTGGAACATGGTATTTGGCAAGTCGTTCGAGTGGATGGGGAGGTATAACCGACTACAATGTCGGTGAAATCATGGTAACTTTCACAAATAAGGGGCAGGTAAAGGTGGTCAATAATCGAGAAGATCAACGTCCCATCCCAACAAGTACATTTACGTACTCGTTTAAGAAAATCGATAAATCTATATTTACAGGTGAGCCAAGTGTAGTTATCACTTTTAACAACTCCAGTTTGTGTTATTCCATCGACTTTGATCAGGGAGTTCTATATATATCCGCAGAAGCTTATGATGGCGATGGTTATGCATTAAAGAAAGTGACAAAATAACATAAAGTCACTTTAGAAGGCTGGTTAGTGTGTGTTAGAAGGCTGATAACGATGGGTTATCAGCCTGATTTGTATGAGATAGAAGGCCAGTTTCTTGGTAATTGTTGATAATTGTTGTATCTTTGCACAGAGTTATTGAAAATGCATCATGTTGAAAGTTAAAATAACAAAGAATAATTATCTGGCCGGCTTTGCTGCGGTCGTCATGATATTGGCTCTTGTACGCTGTATTCATCCCAAGATTGCCGAGGGAACTGGTAAGGAATTGGCTGGGGTGGAGCAGAAGGACTCGCTCTTGACGGAAGAGGCAAGGATTGAGAAGCAAGAAGCAAAGAATGAGAAGCAAGAGGCAAGAGGCAAGAAGCAAGAGAGTAGAACTGAGATACAAGAGAGTAGAACTGAGAAGCAAAAGGAGAAAGGACCAGTGATGTCATTGGCTCGTTCGAAGTTTATCAACAGCGACGGCTCTGTTGTCAAGCACAGAATCCTTAGTGTTCCGCATTACCTGGAGGCATTTCCCGACAGTCAGCCCGTACAGGAACGTGCTGCAGCCCGATGGGGAGTAAAACCGGTGAACAACCGCGAGGACGCCGAGGCGAGAAAGAAGGAACTGGTATATATGGGATCGTCACCTTATTATCATGTGGATGTACTGCACCGAAGTGTTCCTTATCTGGTTCCCAGAGCTGCCGTACTGCTCAGCGATATAGGACGGGCCTATTACGACAGTCTGCAGATCAAGGGCGTTCCCTTGCATCAGTTCATCGTGACGAGTGTCCTCCGCACAAAGGAAGATGTGGCGAAACTGAGGAATTATAACAGGAACGCTACCGAGAACAGCTGTCATCTTTACGGTACCACCTTCGACATCTGCTATAATCGTTACAAAACGGTCCAGCCTCCAGGTGAGAAACGCAGGATGGTGCAGAACGATACGCTGAAATGGGTGTTGGCTGAAGTACTGAACGATATGCGTAAGCAGGGTAGGTGCTATATTAAATATGAGGTAAAGCAAAGTTGCTTCCATATTACCACGAGGTAAGACAGTTGATAGTTGATAGTTGACAAATGTTAAATAGGAATATTTTCTGTCGTTTCCTTCTTCTTTCTTCGTGAAAAGTGTTACCTTTGCATCCGCATTTGAAAATGCCGATATGGCTCAGTTGGTAGAGCAACGCATTCGTAATGCGTAGGTCCCGGGTTCGAGTCCCGGTATCGGCTCTTTTCGAATCACGCTATCAAGCACGCTTTCAAACCATTTTGTTTTCATTCAGTTGCGGTAATAGCTCAGTTGGTAGAGCATTGGCTTCCCAAGCCGAGGGTCGCGGGTTCGAGTCCCGTTTACCGCTCCTTGCACATAACCATCCATACCATTATGCCGGAAAAACGAACCACACGCGCATCTTTAGATACTTCGTACGGACATCTTCAACCACAGGCGCTCGATCTGGAAAGAGCGGTTGTAGGAGCATTGATGATTGACAAGGACGCATTCTCCATAGTCAGCGAGATCATCCGTGCAGAATCGTTCTACGACCCCCGTCATCAGAAAATCTATAAAGCCATTCAGACGCTCAACATGGATGAGCGTCCGGTGGATTTCATGACTGTGATAGAAGAGCTGAAGCGGGATGGTACGCTGGAGGAAATCGGCGGTCCTACATATATCGTGGAACTGTCTTCCCAAGTGGCTTCATCTGCGCATATCGAGTATCATGCCCGTGTGTTGGCCCAGAAACATCTTGCGCGTCAGCTCATCAGCTTTGCCAGCGTGATTGAGACAAAGGCATTCGATGAGACCGTTGATGTGGATGATCTGATGCAAGAGGCTGAATCATCGTTGTTCGAGCTTTCTCAGAAGAACATGCGCCAGGAGTACACACAGATCGATCCTGTGCTTTCCCAGGCTGTGGAGATCTTGCAGAAAGCTGCGGCTAACACCTCCGGTCTTACAGGTATTCCCACTGGTTTTACACGTTTGGACGACATCACAGCAGGATGGCAGGCTTCCGACTTGGTAATTATTGCCGGTCGTCCGGCCATGGGTAAGACTTCTTTCGCCTTGTCATTGGCAAAGAATATCGCGGTTGACTATAAGTATCCTATCGGTTTCTTCTCGTTGGAAATGAACAACGTGCAGCTGGTGAACCGTCTGATGTCGAACGTTTGCGAGATCTCCGGTAAGAAGATCCTGAACGGTCAGTTGGACGAAGAAGAGTGGAAACGTCTCGACCGCAATATCCGTAAACTGCAAGGTGCACCTATTTATATTGATGATACGCCGGGTATGAGTATCTTCGAGTTGCGTTCGAAGGCCAGACGACTGGTAAGAGAGAAGGGTGTGAAGGTGATCATGATCGACTACCTGCAGCTGATGAATGCCAACGGTGCCAAGTTCGGCAGTCGTCAGGAAGAGGTGAGCACCATCAGTCGTTCGCTGAAGGGTCTGGCTAAGGAGCTGAATATTCCTATCTTAGCGCTCTCACAGCTGAACCGTAGCGTGGAGAACCGTGATTCCAACGATGGTAAACGACCGCAGTTGAGCGACCTTCGTGAATCGGGTGCCATTGAGCAGGATGCGGATATGGTGCTGTTCGTGCATCGTCCTGAGTATTACCATATTCTGCAGGATGAGAAAGGTAATGATCTCCGGGGTATGGCGCAGATTATCATTGCCAAGCACAGAAAGGGTGCAACGGGCGATGTGCTGCTGAACTTCCGTGGTGAGTTTACACGTTTCCAGAACCCTGAGGACGCCATCATACCGCCATCAGGATCGGGTGGAGGAGAGATCATCGGCAGTAAGCTGAATGACGAAGATGTTCCTTTCGCGCCGCCTCCATCGCCGATGCCGTTCTAATCAGTAAGCTTTTCTGAAAGGTATTTGCCTGTGATGCTTTCATGGCAGGCACATAGCTGTTCTGGTGTTCCCGCGAATACCAGGTTACCACCGCGGTCGCCTCCTTCAGGACCTAAATCAATGACGTAATCAGCGCATTTAATCACATCCAGGTTATGCTCGATGACAAGGATGGAATGACCGCGTTCAATGAGTGCGTCAAAGGCACGAAGGAGTCGTTGGATATCATGGAAATGTAATCCCGTGGTGGGCTCATCAAAGATGAATAGGGTAGGCTCCGATTTCTCTTGTCCCATGAAATAGGCCAGCTTCACGCGCTGGTTCTCACCACCTGATAACGTGGAAGAACTCTGACCGAGCTTGATGTACCCAAGTCCTACATCGTACAAAGGTTTCAGACGGTCGACAATGGCTTTCTGACCGTTCTCACTGAAGAACGTAATAGCTTCAGCAACGGTCATGCACAAGATGTCGTAGATACTCTTCCCGGCAAACAGCACATCCAGGATATCTTTCATGAAACGCTTACCATGACAGGCCTCACAGGTCAACTCCAGATCGGCCATGAACTGCATCTCCACGGTAATCACACCTGTTCCCTTACACTCCTCACAACGACCGCCATCGGCATTAAACGAGAAATACTGGGGCGTGAAGCCCATCTGCTTGGACAAGGGTTGTTCGGCATACAGTTGACGGATGGCATCATAGGCCTTGACATAGGTGGCTGGGTTACTGCGTGAACTCTTGCCGATAGGGTTCTGATCCACCATCTCCACATGCTTCACCCGTTGCCAGTCACCTTCCAGCGAGATATATTCTCCGGGCTGGTCGGCCACTTCATCGAGGTGCCGTTTGAGGGCAGGGTAGAGGATACCTTTTACCAACGACGACTTACCACTGCCTGATACACCAGTCACTGCGGTCATTACGTTCAGTGGGAAGCGCACATCAATGCCTCTTAGGTTATTCATTCTGCAGCCTTTCAGGTCGATAGCAAGATTCCAAGGACGGCGGGTCTGCGGTACTGGAATGCTTAGCTTTCGCGTGAGATACTGCATGGTGTAGGATTGCTTGGATGCTGAGGATGATGAAGGGGTAGGGGGACCTTGGTAAACGACCTCTCCTCCCAGTTCTCCGGCATCAGGACCGATATCGATCAGTTCATCAGCAGAACGGATGATTTCCTCGTCATGCTCCACAACAATCACGGTGTTGCCTAACGACTGCAGGTCTTTCAACACCTGAATCAGCTTACCGGTGTCTCTTGAATGTAAACCGATACTGGGTTCATCAAGGATATAAAGGGAACCTACAAGACTCGATCCGAGGGAGGTGGTGAGGTTGATGCGCTGACTCTCACCGCCTGAAAGACTATTAGAGGCACGGTTGAGCGTTAAGTAGCTAAGTCCTACATTTACAAGGAATTGTAATCTATTGTTGATTTCCAAAAGTAAGCGCTTGCCAGTCATGGCATCATGCTCATCTAGCTGTAGGTTGTCGAACCATTCCTTCAGCTTTCCGATGGGCATCTCCACAAGGTTTGTCATGCTCATCCCGTTGATTTTCACGTATTCGGTTTCTTTCTTCAAACGAGTACCATGACACTCCGGACATACTGTTTTACCGCGGTAACGACTTAGCATAACCCGGTACTGGATCTTGTACTGATTCTCTCTCAGCATCTGGAAGAAGGCATCGATAGAAACCTGTTCGTGCACATCGTGTGTGTCACTCGGAAGACCGTGCCAGAGCATGTCTTTCTGAGCGCGTGTCAATCGGTAATAAGGCTCGAAGATGGGGAAATCGTCTTTCACGGCTCGGCGACAGAACTCATCCTGCCACATCTTCATCTTGTCTCCATGCCAGCACTGTACACATCCTTCGTACACACTGAGCGAGGTGTTGGGGATGACCAATCGTTCATCAATACCGATGATACTACCGAATCCTTCGCAGGTAGGACAGGCACCAAGGGGGGAGTTGAAAGAGAACATGTTCTCGTTTGGCTCTTCGAACTTCATACCATCTGCCTCGTAACGGGTAGAGAAATCGTAGCTGATGTTACTTGGTAAAAACATTAAACGACAAGCACCATCTCCTTCATACAGAGCAGTTTCCGCAGAGTCTATCAGTCGTGAGATGACATCTTTTTCAGTGTCAACCGACAAGCGGTCGATTAAGAGCCACATCTGTGTCTCATGACGTTCATTCATCACTTGCTCCAGTTGGTTTACAGCTTGCTCATCCTCGCTGAATTCATCAATGCGATGGAACTCTCCATGGTAGAACATACGAACATATCCTTGCTGCAGATACATCTCAAGCTGACGTTTCAACGTACGGTTTTCATGCATATGTACGGGAGACATCACCACGAATTTCGTGCCTTTACCGTATTGTTTCATACAGTTCACGATGTCTTCCGTGGTGTGTTTCTTTACTTCAACACCGGAAATAGGAGAGTATGTACGACCAATACGGGCAAAAAGGAGTCGCAGATAGTCATATATCTCAGTGGTTGTACCCACCGTACTGCGTGGATTTCGCGCAATCACTTTCTGTTCAATGGCAATGGCTGGTGGCAATCCTTTGATGTAATCGCAGGCTGGTTTTGACATTCTACCTAAGAACTGACGGGCATAAGCGCTCAGGGATTCCACATAACGGCGCTGACCCTCAGCATATAACGTATCGAAAGCCAATGATGATTTTCCGCTTCCTGACACGCCTGTAACGACAATCAGCTTGTTCCTGGGAATCTGTAACGAAATTCCCTTCAGATTGTTCACCCGTGCATTCTTGATCTCTATATAATTACTCATCTGCGATTCTTGTGATTGAATTTGCAAATATACGCATTTTCTCGCAAACAAGTACCACTTTCTTCCTTTTTTCTGTCATTCCTTCTCTTTTTTATCTTCCTGTTGCTTTTTATAGGAGGGAAGGATTACATCCGACAAATGATATTCTTTATTTATCATAATGTCGATTAGAATGAAATTGATGTATATCATGTTTTAATGCAATTTAACCATTTCGCGCGTACAACTTATTGTATTTTTTTGTAATTTTGCAACGATTTGCGAATATAATTGAGTTATTTGACTGAGTATCAATATTTTAAGGTATTTTTGAGGTATAAAAGATGAGACAGCTAAAGATTCAGAAAAGTATCACCAACCGCTCAAGTGAAGCTCTTGACA
>JAEEWT010000021.1 GCA_016287755.1 Prevotella sp. | reverse complement strand
AGGTGGGGCCGATTTCTTTACCTGTGTTGTCATTGGGGTCATTATCCCTGCTCCACAGGAGGAACTTGTCGTTTTCAGTTGCACCCTTGATCTCATTGGTGTTGATTCGGTCGCCGTGGTAGATCTGAATCTTGTAGAGCTTGCAGATAGAGTTAGAGCCCTCCAATGTGAACTTCATGTCGCCATCTGCCTGGGCGAAGAAGTGGTAGCAACCACGGTAGTTGTTGTCACCTTCTTTTCCTTTCCACATGGAACCACCTGCCAAGTAAACGTCTTCCGGATCAATTACTTTATATTCGGCATCACGGGCATTGGTGATGTGGAATCTCATATCTTCAGGTTCTACACCTGCATCGGTGCCACTACCCATGTGGATAATCACACGGTCGTCTTTATTCAGCCAAGGGATGATAAATTCGCCACCAGAAAGAATACCAACGTAACGGTCGGGATCTTTCGTAGAAGAATGAATGTTACCATTTCCAAACTCATTGAACATACAGCTTTGGTTAGGACTTGCCTTGATGATAAGGCCTTCAGTGGTCCAGATCATATCAGCGTTGTCACCTTCAATATCATACTTGTTCAAGAAACGCGGGTCGTAATTGTTAGAACCACTCTGCATACGGTAGTTAAACATCCAATCAGAACGGGAGACATTGTCCACGGTATAGTTCATCTCTTTATAGAGTAAGCTTCCTTGTGGTACTCCATTTACGATAGAACCATTCACGCCCGAGTTTTCACCAGAAGCGAAATAATTTTTGAAGTAGGTGCCGTAATCAGTTTCAACAGCATTCTTAGGGGTTCCATCCCATTCCAAACCTTGCAGAGAAGTTGAAGAGAAATCCCAAGTATGACCTCTTAGAGGCTCAGCGACATCAGATGTTGAATGGTAGTTGGCGTCGTAGGCCACAGTGAAAGCATATACAGGATCGTCAACATTGGTTGGGTCACCAACCTTGATGAGGATTACACCACCAGGGTTTTCACCGTCTTTGAACGTGATATTCTTGATTGTCAATTTGAGCTTGCCGTTAACCTCTTTAATCTCTGGTGTGCAGCCAGTGATGCTACCTGACATCTTCTTAATGGTGAGGTTTTCTGTGGCGTATCCAATCACGTCTGCCAGATCATCGTTAGATTGAGTTCCGCTAGGAACCCACTTCGCCAGAGGATGGATATCTCTATTAGGTGTAAAGGTAACATCAAGAAGCTCGGCTACACCGCAGGCATCTTTTCCTTCAGTACTTTCATGAGGAGAGATTTGGTAATTAGTACCACTCCATCCGCCATAGAAGAAATAGGTATTTCCTGCTTCCACGTCAATCTCAAACTCTCCATCGGCACCGTTTCCGTACAATTTACTGCTTGATGTAGGGGCATCTGTGCCTGATGAAGAACCAGTACCGCTTCCGGTTGATGAGGGTAAGGTAACGGAAATTGTTGCATTATAACATTGACAAAGCATAACACCATCAGTACCATTAGCCATATTTCTAATTTGTGCAACGGTGTATGTTTCATCCCATGAACTTTGATTAGGGTAATTGTTTGTGAACGGATAAGTAGGGCTTTCCCAATGATTACTAGTTGCCGAGCTCAATCCTCCAATTTGATTTCCATTAGCATTTGAAATATGGAATGTAACTTCGTCAGAATCATCACCGTTGATTTGATTAAGGTACAATATATCGCCAGTTTGCATGCTAATATCACCTTCTCCACCACCAGAACTGGAGCCAGAGCCTGATGATGAACCGCCGCCCCATACGGCTGCTGCTCCTGTGCTTGTCGCACCATTGTCGGTGGATACCATCACATAGTATGGACATTCTTTATCTAATGTCTGCTCGTTTGCTCTGTCATATAGTGCGAGCCAAGGTCTGTGGTCATCTATACCTTCATCAAAGTATACGGCATCTCCAGTAAGGTCGTAACGGTAGTAGTTCACACTACTTGCGTTAAATCTTACCTTCAAATGTCCACTGTTTAATGCGATGAACTTATAGAATGTACCAGTTGTTGGAACTTCTTCATTCAGATTGAGTTTAATCTGTATGTCTCCACCATTTTTTGTAATTCCAGGAAGTTTAAATCCGTCAACTGCATTAACGTATGACACAGGACCTCTCCTTGATGCTACTACAATTGCATGCTGAGTCTTATCCTCATTACCTACACGTACCTCCAAGCCACCAGGCATAATATGTTCCTTGGCCTGCAACTCACCTGTGATATCAAAATAGGCAGTGGCGCTACGATAATTGTCGTCAGACTTATCAACCATTCGAGCCTGATGGTCGCTGTAAATCTTTACCTTCAAGATTCGGGTATGGTTACCATTCTTTAGACCGAGATCAAGGTGACCGTCTTCAGTCATTACGTACGCGAAACTCTTATAAAGCAATACGGTTGTACCTTCATCTTGGGTAAGGTTACCCTCATTACGGCTGTTTTCTCCCTCTAAAGATTTTCCTGCATAAATCAATTGATCACCCTCGTCGGAATTATATTCACCGTCGTTCTTGACGTCTTTGAAAGCATTGCTTCCATTATAGCCACCATTCTGACCATTGCTTGAGAATGTGGGTGCATCGCCTGTGTAGAAAACCTCTACGCGGTCGCCCGCATACAGATTACAGATACTGACGTTATACCAAGTACTGTTGCCGTCGCTGTAACCTGGTGCACGAATTCCTCGTGCAATAGACCAGCCAGATTTTTGACAGACAGCAATTCTGTCATTTAATGAAAGATCAGTGCCTGGAAGTGACAAGTAAAATGCATCATTTCCATTTAATTTAAATCCAGCAGCATCATTGGCACTACAATTTGTATAAGCTTTATTTTTACCAGCACCAATTTGGAAGAAGTCGTAGACCTCGTATCCTGGGTCGTAATTGAAGTATGGCTTAGTTGTCTGAATCTCAATTCTTCGAATACCCGAGTATTGGTTGGGGAATGTAAGTATAATCATTCCTTCATTATTGATAATGGTATTGTTTACCATGTGGAATTCTACTTCTCCGGAAAGTGTGGTACCTTGATCAATGTTCGTGTTATTTGAACCCATTGTGCAAGATCCTTTAAGCCAGACCTTTACCTTGTCACCAACCTTTATACCATGAAAATAAAGACTGACACCAGCGGTGTTGTTCTCCAGGTATGAAGTTGATGGGTCGTTTTGAGTAATATGACCGATTTGCCATTTTCCTTTATTACTCTGGTCAACAGATAGGAAGTATATTTTGTCCAATTGTGAAACAAAACTTCTTTTTTCTCCATTCTGTGTGACGCCTGTGATGTAATTACGGTTATCCGCCCAGTTTATTTCGGACTGGTTGTCGCCTGTCCATGATCTATTAAATCCAGAGAAATCGATTACTTCTGTAACAGTCTCAGAGTAAGAAGATTTCGTTTGTGCCAGGGCCCTATTCCCCAGCAAACATACCAACGCTAATAAAAGCAAATACTTTTTCATTTCCGTACTGTCTTTTAGTTTGATTGAATGATAAAATTATAAATAATTAATAATAAGTATATATAAATACTAAGTTTTGCAGACTAAACATTATTGTTGTCGTCTTGAATGTCGTCCTAATTCTTGTCTTGAGCTCTTTCAGATGGTTGGATTTCATCCCACCTTTTCTCGCCATGGCAGAATCGATGTAAACATCATTTTGCTCATTTGGCTTAACGAAAACGTTGGTTTACGATACGCTTGAATAGTTGGCTTACGAAACGTTATTTTCACCACGAGTATTTAGCTAGACTGAAATTTTCGGCTGCAAAATTATGACAATTTATTATATACATATTTATTATATGTTACTTAGTCTTTTGATGTACGCACACAGCGGCAATTTGATACAGAATATAAAGAAAATGAACAAAATGACGAAAAATTTGTGTTGTAAGAGAGTTTTGAAGAGGGTTAAGGAACAAATGTATTCTGATCTAAGGTTGTTATAAATCACTGATTAATAACAACTTGAAAAGGATATGAAATGGCGTGTAAGGAACAAATGTATCCAACGATAGGCTACTTTGTGAGAACAAATATTTAGATATAATAACATAGTTGACAGACCAAAGAACCAAGGAACTAAAGGATTAAAGACCAAGGAACCAAAGGACCAAGGAATAGATCCGTATGATCTGAGTGATCCGTGGTCGTATTATATTCACAGCGGAAGAAACGGACAAATAAACGGAAACACGGAAATAATCTCACACATAAATACTTGACCACGGATCACTCGGATTGAACGGATGTAAGCTGAAATAACCTTGGTCCTTTGGTTCTTTTGTCTAAAAACACCTTTGGTTCTAATTCGTAGCGAAAAAAGCGGGAGGCGTCATCACGACGTCCCCCGTTTCTCATGAAAAACTATTTACTTCTCTAAATACTAACACTATAAATGAAATCTATTCATTTACCTTTAACAATTAATCTTTTTACTGACCACGGATCTTTCGGATTTTACGGATTAATTCTTTCTGCTGTTTGAATTGTTTTATCCGTTGCATCTGTGTAATCCGTGTTCGTTATTAGCTTGAACGCGCATCAGCGCTCTTGAACGCGGCATTAGCCGCTTTTGAACGGGCTTTGCCCTTGAACGCTGCTTGCAGCCTTAGTTGTCGCCCCAGAGATCTTTGGTGTCAGTCTGGTTGTCCCAGGTGTCACCGAAGTCGTCATCGAAATCGAAGAAACCACCTTGCTCCTTAGCATCTGAGTTGCCTGGATCGGTCCACTCCTCGTTGCTCGTTTTCATCAGATGTGCCTCGATGGCCATCAGTGATATATCTGTCAGCGGTGCTATATATACTTTCTTTTTCATTGTTGTTATCCTCCTTCAACTTACTTAACCAATACCTTCTTACCATTCACGATATATACACCCTTCTGAGTGGGAACGCCCTGAATCTGCATACCGCTCAGTGTGTGGAACGTATAGCCGTTGCCAACTGTCTCTGTAGGCTCGATGGTGTCAATGGCAGTTGCAATACCAGAGATAGGCTCATCTCCACCGAACAGATCCATGATATCGTCCATGAAGATCACACCAGGCTTAGCTTGTCCTGCGACACCTGCTCCATTACCTCCATTCCAAAGAGCTGTTGGTAGCTTGCTCATTGGTATCAACAAATATGCTTTATTTGCACCCATGGTATTGTTTCCACCCTCTTTCAGCCTCATGCGATAAAATGCTTCCTGTTCTGATGTTTTCTCTTCAGAATCAGTGCCAGTCCCATCACTGTTTCTGTGATAAACGTAGTATTGACGAGACATTACGAACTTCTGGCATTCTACGCTACCTCTCATTTCTGTTTCTGATTCATGTAATGTAGATTTAACATTGGGCGCCATCCAGTTGTTATCTAATGCGATTTGCTCAGCTTCCTTAACTTTTGCATTGCATGCAGGATAGAACAAAGGTACATTGAAAGCGTCCCCGCTATGACCCTCTTTATATAACACAATACCTGTATTCTTTGGAATGACATTCATTACCTGTGATTTTTTCACTATAGGTGTACCTTTATATTCATACGTAAAACCTTCATCGTTGTATGTCTGAATACAGTATGCATTTACGTCATTCTTGGTAAACTCGCCTTCATATATGTGGTCGATATCTACATCACGGCTCTCTGTAGCATAACCCAGAGCGTTAATGCTCTTGAAGATGTTCGTTACACCTATAGCTTTGATCTGTGCCGCTTTAGCGAATGTGATGTCCACATCACCTGTCGCCGTGACTTTATATGCGCGCACCTTATTCTTAGTATTGTAGCTATTATCTGCTGTAAGTTCGGAGTTGCCTAATTTTACACTTGGATTGGCGTAGTTTTCAGCCTCTGTGCCATCATCTGCTTTAATGAACACATACATACCAGCATCAACGTTTGGAATAGTAATGTGCAGACGGCTCCATTCACCAGCTGGAGTATATTTCAGGCATTTGCCGTTAATGCTAAGTTCTCCATCGAAATCTTCGCCAACAGCAAGTTCTCCTTTTGTTCCCCAAGCCTGTTTTACACGTAAGCCTTCGGCTTCTTTGATTGTACCAATCGTGTTGTCTTGCTTCCAATAAGTAAGTTGAGCACCTTGAGCAAACAGTGGCTTATGAATTTTCTCAAGCTGATTGGTCTGACCATTTAAGATGGTTCCGTTAACTTGCTCATGTGTCTCTAGGGCATAAGTTTCAGAGTTCTCCATTTTCCAATGCCCATATTTTTGTGTACCATAGGTGTTGGAACCACTTAGCCAAGCATATAAACTGCCTTGACTTACATTGTAATCGGTAAAGTCCCAGGTATATGGGTAACTCTGCTGCTTATAAGTGCCGATGGCAATCCATGTCTCTTTCTTGTCGAGAACATAACCGTTAAAGTATTCCTTCTGAATTATCTTCACGTTTCCTGTACCCTTGATTTTGGTAAAGTCTAGGTTGTAGTATTCAACTTTACCATCTTGAGTTGTCCATCTGCGTTCAGTCCAGTCCACTACACTGTTGTTAGGTTCTTGTTCAACAGTAAACCTACAGGTTTTTGCACGGTGAACACGAGCATAACCAGATGCGCCTATGAAGGTCATATAGGGTCTATCGCCATTATCTGTGTAATAATGTGCTTGGTTCAACTCTGTCTCAGGAACAACAAAGTGTCCTGTCTCCATATTATATAATACCTCTTTATCATTACCTTGCATCTGATCAACAAGAATCATGTCTGTACTATACACGTCTGTAATTTCAATCTTGTAGAGGTCATTCCAGCCTTCGTCTGTCAGTGTGAAGGTTATGTTTTTCCTTTCGTTCGGATTTCCCTTTACCTTGAAGATTGTTACACCTTCACACTTGCTTTCGGTATGAACACCTGTAACACCGAATTCATTTGTTATCTCTGTTCCTTCCAAATCAAGAAGATCATTCACTCTAAAATGAGCACCAGATTCACCTTGATGCATGGTATTCCACCAAATCTTGATGTATTTACCACCTTGAACTGATGGAATCGTAAATTTGGCTTTGTCGCCATTACCTTTTTTACCACCCCATGTAACAAGTTTCAAATTAGTATTGTTGTATCCGAAATTGTTCTCGTTTGCTTCAAACAGTAGGCCTGACGTCTCTGGAATAAAAAAGGCATTAGTACCATTTATTTTTTTGTAACCATCAATATTAGTTTCATTCTCATTAACTATTTTGATGGGATGTTCCTGCTTAATTTTGTATCCACTTTTCCATTGTGCTTCGGTTCCTGTTCTGGGAGTTACCCCAGAGAAGAAATCCCAAACGTGATTGCCTGTGTAAGGAACAGTAATGACATAGTAGCTGTAAAAGATTTTACCATTGAATGGTTCTTTCCTGTTAACTGTCACTATGATAGATCCTTCACCCTTAAATCTGACAGGATACTGAGTGTTGTTCTTTACAGTAAGATCCATTTCATCAACCTCTGCATTATTGGCATTTATTAGCTTAATGTCTCCTACTGCTTTAGCATGCCAATTATAATCGTTGTTAATGCTAAAGTTTGGATTATAAATATTACCATCAGCCCAATAGAATCTGATTTCCTGACCATCGTAGGTCATAATACCGCCTGTATTTTCAAAGCGAATACTTGGGTTTTCAAAGCGGATACATTCATCTGCCATCGCGTTTGTAACGAAAGCAAAAAGTACGATCACTAAAGTAAAAAGCTTTTTCATGTTGCTCTTTGTTTTTGTTTATATTATTATTGTTGCTTTATGCTTATATTGAGTTGAGAGGGTGGAGCCAAAGGTGTGATTACCTTTATGATTGACTCCGTTTTATCATTGCATGACCGCGTTCGGTCGCCATTTTCAAATTCCGGTGCAAAGGTACACCTTAAATTATTAAGTGTATTTATTACAAGTAACACGGATTTTGTGTATCATCCCCCTGTGGTTTTTGTTACATCACGTAAAGAATTTGGGAGAAAAAGTATCCGAAAGAAACCTGTTAGTACACTCTTGTCTTAAATTTCGGGTGCAAAAGTAGAAAAATTTATTGAAACCGCAATGCTTTGATACACATTTTTTTACGTTTTTGTGGAAATACATCATGGGTGGAAATAGATACATTGCTACGTAAACGTTTACGGAGATACTCACATAGATATTTATTATTATGCACACAGAAAGCACAGAGATCACGGAAGGCGAAGCCAAATCTGATTCTCATAGTGATTGGCGCAAAGAATTATCTATAACGGAATAAACTGAAAAAGAAACGGAAAATCGGAAATGGTTGCGAGCCTCACACAGATCTTAACCATCTCGCAGAAATACTTGAACAACAGATAAAGAAATCTGTGGGATCTGTGGGATCCGGTAAATCCGTGGTCGAAACTCTTTGGATCACCATCGGCGAGACATCTAACATAATCTGATTCAAAATTGAACAAAATTGTTAGGTTAAGGAAGCCTCACACAGATCTTAACCATCTCACAGATTGGGTAAATTTGGGGATTTTGGAATATTTTAGGGTAATAAATTTGGGGATTTTGGAATTATTGTCTATTTTTTCATTCAAAATACAGATTTCTTATGTCAGAAACAATGCCTGTGTTCTTTACCTGTTTCTTGTAGAGTGGGAAGTGTGCGAATAGTTTTTTCTAGCATAAGGCATTGATGATGAGAGTTCCCAACGTGGGAATAAAGTGTTCCCAACATGGGAATAAATTGTTTGGTTGCAGTATTCTTATACAGGTGGCGAAGCTGGGGGTGGGGTGATAAAATATGAGATTTTTCAAAGACCTAACAGTTTCACGGCAAAATGCCCTATATAAAGGTGTTTCACGATTTTCAGACCTAACATCAGACCTAACATAAACCTAACATAGACCTAACATCAAGGAGCCATTTTCCGTTTTCGTTGTTACGTTATTACGACATCTCGAAATCTCGTTGAAACGACATTTCCCCTCCTTTTGGAGGGGTAAAGGGTGGCTCCTAGATGTTAGGTTTGATGTTAGGTTTGATGTTAGGTTTATGTTAGGTTTATGTTAGGTTTATGTTAGGTCTTTGAAGCCTTGGTTTGCTTCTAAGTTGCTTAATATTAGGTAATTATGTTTTTGTGATGTTAGGTCTTGACAAAACATGTGGTTTTGCGTTCTAAAACCATAGGTTTTGGAGCCTGAAACCATAGGTATTGGAGCCTAAAACCATAGGTTTTGGAAACAGGCTTAAAAACTTCGGAAAAATGTATAGAAAAATGTACTTTTCTTTGGTTTTTCGCTCACTTAATTGTATCTTTGCCATCGGAGATGGCGAACTTGCTCACGCTCGGCAATCGATGCGAGCATCATTGCCCTCGCTTAATCGCAACTTTGTCAAAGTATTAACCAAACTGCTATATGAAAAGGTATTATTTATTACTGCTAAGCGTTATGACGTTGTTTTCTTGTAAGGCCACGAAACCTGCTGAGACAGAGGGCGTGGACGTGTTCAAAACACCTACCGGGAAAGAGGTGGTGTTCCACTGTATTAAACACGGTAGCATTCGGATATGCTACGATGGGAAGGAGATAGAGATTGATCCTGTGACGAATATCCCGCCTGCTACCGACTATTCCACGATGCCGAAGGCTGACTATATCTTTGTGACACACGAGCATGGCGATCACTTTGATAAACAGGCTATTGCCGCGCTTACCAAGGAGGGTACGCAGATGATTACGAACGCGCGGTGTGCAGAGATGCTGGGCTACGGGAAGGTGATGGCTAACGGCGATAAGATGGACGTTGCTGCGGATATTCATGTGGAGGCGGTGCCAGCATATAACTATTCGGAAGGGCGTACGCAGTTCCATCCTAAAGGACGCGACAATGGGTTCATCATCACCATCGACGGACTGCGTGTCTATATCGCAGGTGATACGGAAGATATTCCGGAGATGGCAGACATCAAGGATATCGACGTGGCTTTCCTGCCGTGTAACCAGCCTTATACCATGACGCCGGAGCAGGTGGCTAACGCGGCTCGCATCATCAAACCGAAGGTGCTGTTCCCGTATCACTACTCAACAACGGAGATTCAGAAGGTGGCTGACCTGCTGGAGGATAGTAGTACGGAGGTGCGCATCCGAAATTATCAGTAATCTCACACGGAGAATGATAATTAATCTCACACAGAAATCACGGAAATCACAGAAAGGCCATGCGGATAGAGAAGATATAAGCATCATATAATGCAAACTAAAATTTCTGTGATTTCCGTGATTTCTGTGTGAAAAATACAAAACAAGTGATTTCTGTGTGAAATATAAAACAAGTGATTCTGTGAGAAATAGAATTGAACCAAAACGATATAACAATGAAAAGGAACATTAGAAAGAGTATTTTGATGGGGATGGCCGTGATGGCGGTGGCCCTGCTGACCGTGGCTTGTGGAAACAAGAGCGACGATGGTGTGAACAATTTCCGTATTAAGAGGGGTACTAACCTGAGTCATTGGCTGTCACAGTCGGAGGCCAGAGGTGAGATGCGTCGCCTGCATATCCAGGAGGATGACTTTGAGCGACTGGAGCAGCTGGGGTTCGACTTCGTGCGTATCCCTATCGACGAGGTGCAGTTCTGGGATGAGCAAGGGAACAAGCTACAGGAGGCTTGGGATCTGCTGACGAATGCGCTCGACTTGGCGCGGAAGCATAACCTGAGGGCGATTGTTGACCTGCATATCATCCGCTCGCATTACTTCAATGCCGTGAACGAGGGGGATAAGTCGGCTAACACGCTGTTCACTTCAGAGAAGGCGCAGCAGGATTTGATCAATTTGTGGTATCAGCTGTCGGATGTGCTCAAGGGATACAGTAACGACTGGGTGGCCTACGAGTTCATGAACGAGCCGGTGGCCGAGGAGCATGAGCAGTGGAACCAGTTGGTGGCTAAGGTGCATAAGGCTTTGAGGGAACGGGAGCCGCAGCGTACGCTCGTGGTGGGCTCGAACCGTTGGCAGGGATATGAGACGATGAAATACCTGAAGGTGCCCGAGGGTGATAAGAATATCGTGCTGTCGTTCCATTACTATAACCCGATGATTCTGACACACTACGGTGCTTGGTGGACACCCATCGGACAGTATAAGGGTAAGGTACACTACCCGGGTGTGCTGGTGTCGAAAGAGGACTATGAGGCAGCTCCCGATTCACTCAAACCGCTGTTGGAACCTTATACCAAGGAGGAGTATAACATCGAGCGCATCAAGTCTGACTTCAAGGATGCTATCGCGGTGGCAAAGAAATACGGACTGCAGCTGTTCTGTGGCGAGTGGGGCGTGTATGAGCCCGTTGATCGTGAGTTGGCTTATCAGTGGACAAAGGATATGCTCTCGGTGTTTGACGAGTTTGATATCGCCTGGACCACATGGTGTTATGATGCTGACTTCGGTTTCTGGGATCAGCAAAGGCATAGCTTCAAGGATAGGCCGTTGGTGGAACTGCTGACAGGAAAATAGGAGCCTCACCCCCTGCCCCCCTCTCCAAAGGGCGAGGGGGAACTCCCCTCCAATCGTTGATTGGGGTGAGAGCCCAATTAAACGCAAAAAGCATCTCGTAATGAGATGCTTTTTGTGATCCGTTTGGGGCTCGAACCCAAGACCCCAACATTAAAAGTGTTGTGCTCTACCAGCTGAGCTAACGGATCTACCTATAGTGATTTCAAAGAAATCGGGTGCAAAGGTACGATGTTTTTTTGAAACACACAAATTTTCTGTGGTTTTTTTGAAGAACCTCACGCAGAGACGCAGAGTATCGCAGAGAAAAACATAGAATAATCTCTGTGCCTCTGCGTGAGAACTATTGCACCTATCATCTATGGGAGAACAATCTCTCAACTTTCAACCCTCAAATCAGCACTATTCTCTTCCTTGAAATTCTCATCTGGAAGAGAAAGAGTGTCATTCTCCTCAGCAGGCACAACGGGTATTTCATCTTCCTCCTTCGTGACATACCGCTTATAGTAAGCGATGATGATGGTGGTGAGGGGAAGCGCAATGATCAGTCCGATGAACCCTAACAGAGCGCCCCATACCGACAGCGAGAGCAGGAGGATAGCGGGGTTGAGGCCCATGGCCTTGCCCATGATCTTCGGGGTGATGATCATATCGATGATGATCTGCACAATGATGAAGATGGCCACAGCCGATGCCAGGATGATCCAGAAGTTCTGTCCGGTATCAGCCGCTTTCAGCAGGGCCAGGAAGGCAGTGGGTATCAAGGCAAAGGTATGCAGATAGGGTACAAGATCCATGATGCCGATAAGGATTCCCAAGCCGATGGCCATGGGGAAGTCGATAATGGTGAACCCGATGCAGAACAGGATACCCATGCACAAAGCAACCAGTCCTTGACCGCGGATATATGAGTTCAGCGCCTTCTCCACATCGCCTGCTAATGCGCTCCAGAAAGGACGGGCCTTCTGTGGGAAGATACGAATCCAGTTGTCGGTGAGATACTCATAGTCGAGCAGGATGAAGAACATATATAATAAGGTGATCATGGAACCCACGATGCTGATGATGATGTTCGCGGTATGGCCCACCACGTTGAACAGCTGCGGCACGGCAGCTTTGAGTGCCTCAGTCATATCCGAACTCTTCAACACCTTCTCGATTTGTTCACGGTGCTCGGTAATCCATTCCTTGATGAGCTGGGAGAGGTCGCTCGTGTTGGTCTGCTGCTGCACATACTGCGTGATGAGCTGACTGAGTTTGCCGATCTGAGCAATCATGGGAGGGATGATCAGGTAGATGATCAGGGCTACCACGGCAATCACGACGATCATGGTGACGATGATGCTCAGGGCGCGTGTGGGCACATGGCATTTCTCCTGCACGAACTTCACGATGGGGTAGAGGAGGTAGGCCAGCAGCCATGCTACGAAGAAGGGCAGCAGTACTTTACTGAGGTAGTTCACGGTGAACAGTACACCGAGTACCAGCAGGGCAATGCCTGCCCAGCGTATGAATCGGTCGAATGTTATTTCTTTATGCATGATCGTTTATTTTTGACTTCGTCTAAAATAATTCGTGGAGTGAGGAGTGTGGAATGTGGAGTGAGAATAGTACTGAGATACAGTATTCATATACAAAGTCACTTGTACTTGAAACATATCTCACTCCACATTCCACACTCCTCACTCCTCGGAAAGGATTCTCTGATAGCACTCGCGGCACAGGGGTTCGTATTCCTGCGTCTCGCCCAGCAGTACGCGCTTGTCGTTCTGGACCAGTCGGTGACTGACGTATGCCAGGGCACCACATTTTACACAGATGGCGTGCACCTTGGTTACCTCATCGGCGATGGCACATAATCCAGGCATCGGACCGAAGGGCACTCCTTTGTAGTCCATGTCGAGTCCTGCCACGATGACGCGCACTCCGCGGTTAGCCAGCTGGTTGCACACATCCACCAGTCCGTCGTCCAGAAACTGCGCCTCGTCGATACCGATGACATCATTATCGCCTGCCAGCAGCAGGATGCTCGATGAGGCACTGATGGGCGTGCTGGGGATACTGTTCTGATCGTGGCTCACCACATCGTTGTCGCTGTAGCGAGTGTCGATAGCGGGCTTGAAGATCTCCACCTGTTGCTTGGCGAACTTCGCCCGTTTCAGACGGCGAATCAGTTCCTCAGTCTTCCCTGAGAACATGGAGCCGCAGATTACCTCGATGCGACCCTGTTGACGCTTTTCACCTGTGAATGCTGTTGTCATCATGGGGACAAAGATACGATTAAGTGAGGGAAATACAAAATAAATAACGATTTATTTTTATTTCCGAGTGGAAGTATCTTCGACGAAGTCAAAGATACAACAATAATCTATAATTATGTTTAAATTCTCACATAAATCATTATTCTTCGTACCATTTTCTCAATATTTTTGTAATTTTGCCGACTGAATGGGCATGTTATATGTGGTTCCCACCCCTGTGGGCAATATGGAGGATATGACCTTCAGGGCCATCAGGATCCTGAAAGAGGCCGATCTGATTCTGGCGGAAGATACCCGTACGTCGGGTATTCTGCTGAAGCACTATGAGATCAAGAACCAGCTGATGTCGCATCATAAGTTCAACGAGCATGGTACGACGGCCGGAATCGTAGAGCGCTTGAAGGCAGGAGCCACTATTGCACTGATCAGCGATGCCGGTACACCGGGAATCAGCGACCCAGGTTTCTACTTGGTGCGTGAGGCGGTGGCCGCAGGACAAGAGGTGCAATGCCTGCCAGGTGCCACGGCTTTCGTGCCCGCACTGGTGGCCAGCGGATTGCCCGACGACCGGTTCTGCTTCGAGGGCTTCCTGCCGCAGAAGAAAGGTCGTAAGACACGTCTGGAGAATCTACGCGATGAGGAGCGTACGATGGTGTTCTATGAATCGCCCTACAGGGTGGTGAAGACACTGAAGCAGTTTGCCGAGGTGTTCGGTGAGGACCGAAAGGTGTGCTGCTGTCGCGAAATCAGTAAGGTACACGAGGAATGTGTGCGCGGTACGATGACCGAGGTGATCGCCCATTTCACGGAGAAGGAGCCGAAAGGCGAGTTCGTAATCGTGGTAGCAGGAAAAGTCGAGGAAGGACGAAGGAGGAATGAGGAACGAGAATAAATAACGTTTTAAACAAATAGAATATGAAGAAAATGTTGGTTGCAGCGCTTGGCCTGATGGCTATCGTTGCTTGTACAAATGACAAGCCGGCTCCGATTTTGCCGGACGGCGGTCAGAACGATTCCCTTCAGCGCATTATTGAGCAGAAGGACAATGAGATTAATGACATGATGGGTACGCTGAATGAGATCCAGGAAGGTTTCCGCGAGATCAATGAGGCTGAGAACCGTGTCAATGTGGTGAAAGACGGTGAGCGCGCTAACAAGGCACAGCAGATCCGCGAGAACATCCAGTTCATCTCACAGCGCATGGCTCAGAACCGTGAGCTGATCAAGAAACTGCAGCAGCAGATGCGTGAGAGTTCTATGAAGGGTGATGAGTTCCAGAAGACTATCATCAACCTGACCAAGCAGCTGGAGCAGAGCAACGAGACATTGCAGCAGTTGCGTGCAGAGTTGGATGCTAAGGATATCCATATCTCTGAGCTCGATGAGACCATCGCTAATCAGAACACTTCCATTAACAATCTGAAGAACGAGAGCGAGCAGAAGACAGAGACCATCAATACGCAGGACAAGCAGCTGAATACCGCTTGGTTCGTGTTCGGTACGAAGAGCGAACTGAAGGAGCAGGGCATCTTGAAGGATGGTAAGGTGCTGCAGGGTAACTTCAACAAGAACTACTTTACGAAGATCGATATCCGTGTTGACAAGGAGATCAAGCTGTACTCTAAGTCGGCTAAACTGCTGACCATGCACCCCTCAAGCAGCTATACGCTGACACAGGATGCTAACAAGCAGTATATCCTGAAGATCAACAACCCGCAGCTCTTCTGGAGCACCAGCAAGTATCTGGTGGTACTGGTGAAATAAATTGAAAGTTGAGAATTGAAAATTGATAATTAAATAAGGGTGCGCCAAGGGTATCAAATCTTTGGCGCACTTTTTTATCTCTTTTTCTGAAAGAATTCCTGCATGAGTTTCCGACAGTCATCTTCCAACACACCACTCAGCACCGTGGCCTTGGGATGCAGGGCTTGCGGAGCATACTGGTGATACCCCCTCTTCTCATCCTCGCAGCCATAGACAATACGGCGGATCTGTGCCCAGCCGATAGCACCGGCGCACATCACGCAAGGCTCCACGGTGACATACAGGGTGCAGTCGGTAAGGTATTTCCCGCCAAGGGCATTGGCAGCAGCAGTAATAACCTGCATCTCTGCATGGGCAGTAACATCGGTGAGAGTCTCGGTGAGGTTATGACCACGGGCAATGATGCGGTCCTTGCATACCACGACAGCTCCCACGGGAATCTCACCCTCGTCGAACGCCTTACGGGCCTCGTCGAGTGCCCGCTGCATATAGAACTCGTCTTTCTTCTGTTGTTCTTCGGTCTTCGTCATTCCATTCTGTTTTGTTTGCAAAAATACACTTTTTTCTCTAAAAAATCAAATGATGCTTGGAGAAGAGAAAAAAAAAGCGTACCTTTGACTCCGACGAAGTGATGATAAAGTCTGCAAAGATATGGTTAAGACCATTCATGTCAAAGAGACGGATTCTACCAACAACTGGCTGAAAGGATATCAGTCGGAGGCGGGTGAGGATATGACAGTCGTGACAACCGACTATCAGTCGGCTGGTCGTGGCTGTGGTTCCAACCAGTGGGAGAGCGAGGCAGGGAAGAACCTCATGTTCAGCATCCTTCTCCACCCGAAGGTGTCAGCCAAGGATCAGTTCATCCTCTCTATGGCCAATGCCCTTGCCCTGAAAGATGTGCTTGACAGTTATACCGACGGTATCAAGATCAAGTGGCCGAACGATATCTATTGGAACGACAAGAAGATTGGCGGTACACTGATAGAGACCTCACTGCAAGGAGCAGAGATCAAGGACTTCATCATCGGTACGGGTATCAACGTGAACCAACAGGAGTTCCATAGCGATGCGCCGAATCCGGTGTCGCTGCTACAGATTATAGGTTGTGAAACCAACCGGGAGGAGATGCTGGAGAAGATCGTGGCCCGGTGGGAGTATTATTATAATAAGGTAGAGACTGGCGACTGGCATTCCATTCGGTCGAAATACCGTTCGGCACTCTATCGCCGTGGAGAGGTACACGACTACCGTTATCCCGACGGAACCATGGAACGAATGACATTGGTGGATGTAACCGATGACGGTCATCTATTGCTGCTCTGCGGCCGGGAGCTGCTTAGCTTCGCCTTTAAGGAAATTCAGTTTTCTTTAATCGAGGAAGGACGAAGGAGGAGGGAGGAAGGAGATGTGAGATTCAAATTAATAATATGGCAAGATTTAAAAGGATATTGTTGAAACTCAGTGGCGAGAGTCTCGCCGCTGGTGGTAAGACGGGTATCGACCCGCAGCGTTTGTCTGAGTATGCTCAGCAAATCAAAGAGGTGCACGAGATGGGTGTGCAGATTGGTATTGTGATTGGCGGTGGAAATATCTTCCGCGGATTAGCAGGTGCCCAGAAAGGATTCGACCGTGTGAAAGGCGACCAGATGGGTATGATGGCTACGGTGATTAACTCGTTGGCACTGAGCAGTGCCCTGGATGCAGCAGGCGTGAAGAACAAGGTGCTCACGGCTATCCGCATGGAGCCCGTGGGAGAGTTCTACAGTAAGTGGAAGGCCATCGACGCCATGAACGATGGCTATGTATGTATCTTCTCGGCTGGAACGGGTTCTCCTTATTTCACCACCGATACAGGTTCATCACTGCGCGGTGTGGAGATCGAGGCCGATGTGATGCTGAAGGGAACGCGTGTGGATGGTATCTATACGGCTGACCCCGAAAAGGATCCTACTGCCACGAAGTTCACCGATATCACCTACGAGGAAGTGCTGGCAAGGAATCTGAAGGTAATGGACCTCTCGGCTGTCGTGATGTGTAACGACAACCATCTGCCCATCTATGTCTTTAACATGGATGTGGTGGGTAACTTAAAGAAGGTAATGGATGGTGAGGAGATAGGAACGCTGGTACACAGCTAATCCTCCTCGTATTCCACATATTCCCCCTCGTCATCCGCAATGATCTTGCGGTTGGCGGTTTGCGGATCACGCGTGTCGGTAATCACTTGACCGTCACGCGTGGTTTTGTTAAACGGACTCTGTTGTTCCTTCTTTCCCGTGAACTGCTTACGTATACGGTTTATAACTCCGACCACACCCAGTAGGAGAAAGACGAAGAGAAAGAGTCCTGCCAGCAGGATGATGAGTAGGAACTTAATGATAAACATGGTTGCTGGAGAGGGATGGGTTACGACTTACGTGCGGTGAAGGCCGAAAGGAAGATATACCAGGCGATGACCAAGGCAATTCCTTTCACACGGAACAGCAGCAGAAGGATAGCTGAGGTGATGAGGAACAGGTATCTTACCTCATTTCCCTTCCATCCCCATTGCTTGAACTTCAAGGCAAACATCGGGATCTCGCTGACCAGCAGATAGCAGCTGATCAATACCATGACCAGCAGGGCAGGCATGTAAGCAGGAGATGACTCCAGCATATGACCCGCACCGACGAGCAGCGAACCCCAGAACAAAGCGTTGGCAGGGGTGGGCAGACCGATGAAAGAGGTGGTCTGACGCTCATCGAGGTTGAATTTGGCCAGTCGTAAGGCAGAAAAGGCTGCCATGACGAAGGCGATATAAGGCAGGTAGGGACGCAATGGCTCCAGCATGGCGGGGTAGTTCATGATGGTAAGCTCATGATATACCATGGCAGCAGGGGCTACACCGAAGGTAACATCGTCAGCCAGCGAATCCAGTTCCTTACCGATAGATGACGAGACATGCAGCAGACGGGCTGTCATACCGTCGAAGAAATCAAAGAGTGCACCGATGACAATCCACACCAAAGCCATGGGAAGGTTGCCATAGAGAGCAAATGTCACGGCAATGCATCCTGAAATCAGGTTGCAGCAGGTAATCATATTGGGAATATGTTTTTTCATACTTTGAACTTTGAACTTTGAGCTTTGAACTTTAAGTTCTATCCATCAATCCTTTAATTTGGCAATCACGGTCTGATCGCCTGTGGTGCTCTGTCCCATCTTCACGCACACCTCAGTACCCAGCGGCAGGTAAACATCCACGCGGGAACCGAACTTGATGAAACCCAGGTGCTCGTCGATATAGCAGTCCTCACCATCCTTGGCATAGGTAACGATACGGCGTGCCACGGCACCGGCAATCTGTCGGCAGAGGATTTCACGACCGTCATCCGTCTCCAGCATGATGTCGGCATGCTCATTCTCTTCACTCGCCTTGGGCAGCCAAGCCTTGTGGTAGTTACCATTCTGGTGGTGAACGAACTTCACCCTTCCATCAACAGGGAACCAGTTGGCGTGTACGTTGAATAAACTCATGAAGATACTGATCATCAATCGCTTGTCGTGGAAATACTCATCTTCCACCACTTCCTCGATAACCACTACACGACCATCAGCCGGGGCTACCACAATATTCTCGGTTTCGCCCGGGTAATAGCGGATGGGGCAGCGGAAGAAATTCACGAGGACTAAATAGGCAGCAACAGCAAGACAGGCAAAAGCCTTGAAGAAGAAACTGTTGCCTCCGACATGCCATAATAGCGCACCTACAGCCACTAAGCCGATGCCTACATAAAGCAACGTATTAGTGCCTTCGCGATGCAGTCTGATATTCTTGATTCTCTTGATTCTTTTTATTTTCTCACCCATAGTAGTCTGTGGTGCCTCTAACCGTGTGCAAAGGTAATAAAATTTTTTCATTCAGACAATAATAATACCGTTTAGATTTTTTGTTCACGATTATTTTCATTATCTTTGGCTTCGCCGAAGGTACTTTCTCTCGACAATAAAAATAAACTCATATTTATTTTGTATTGTGCTCGCTTATGCGTATCTTTGTAGCTCAAAACAAGGAAAGGGAAATGGAAGATTTCGTACATCTGCACGTACATACCTATTATTCAATACTTGATGGACAATCGAGCATCAATCGTCTTGTGGACAAGGCGGTGGCCAACGGCATGCGTGGCATGGCCATTACCGATCATGGTGATATGTTCGGTATCAAGGAGTTCTTCGACTATTGTAATAAGGTGAACGGCAAACGAAAGGAAGAAGGGAAGGAGCCGTTCAAGCCCATCTTCGGCTGTGAGATGTACGTAGCCAAGAACGGAGATAAGTCGCGCCGTACCGATAAGTCGGACATCGGAGGCTACCACCTCATCGTACTCGCCAAGAACTACAAGGGTTACAAGAACCTGATCAAGCTGGTGAGCAGGTCGTGGGTGGATGGCTTCTATATGCGACCGCGAACCGACCGTGCTGATCTGGAGCAGTTCCATGAAGGTCTGATTGTTTGCTCCGCCTGTATAGCAGGTGAGGTACCCGCTAAGATCCTGAATGGGGATATCGCAGGAGCCCGTGAGGCCATCGAGTGGCACCAGCGGGTTTTCGGTGATGACTATTATCTGGAGCTGCAGCGCCATGAGGTAAAGGACCCGCATATCAGGGCGAACCGTGAAACATTCCCTATGCAGCAGAAAGCCAACAGAGTTCTGATAGAGCTGGCTCGTGAATATGGCATCAAGCTGGTATGCACCAATGATGCGCATTTCGTGGATGAGGAAAATGCTGAGGCTCATGATCATCTGCTGTGCCTGTCAACAGGTAAGGATCTTGACGACCCTACACGTATGCTTTACTCCAAGCAGGAGTGGTTCAAGACCAAGGAGGAGATGTGGGAGGTGTTCCAGGATGTGCCAGAGGCGATGGCCAATACCGTGGAGATTCTCGACAAGGTGGAGATGTACAACATCGACCATGCGCCGATCATGCCGTTCTTCCCCATTCCAGAGGAGTTCGGTACGGAAGAGGAATACCGGAAAAGAATCACTCCCGAGGAGCTGTTCAAGGAGTTTACCAGTGATGAGAATGGGGAGAACCCGTTGTCTCAAGAGGAGGGTGAGAAGAAAATCAAGAAACTGGGCGGTATAGACAAACTGTACCGCATCAAGTTCGAGGCCGACTATTTGGCGAAGCTGGCCTATGACGGCGCAAAGGTGCGTTATGGAGAGCTGACACAGGAGGTGGACGACCGTATCCGCTTTGAGCTGCATATCATGAAGACCATGGGTTTCCCCGGCTACTTCCTTATCGTGCAGGATTTCATCAACTCTGCCCAGAAAGAGTTGGGTGTGATGGTGGGTCCCGGACGTGGTTCTGCCGCTGGTAGTGTGGTGGCCTATTGTCTGGGTATCACGAAGATCGACCCGATCAAGTACGACCTGCTGTTCGAGCGTTTCCTGAATCCCGACCGTATATCACTCCCTGATATCGATACCGACTTCGACGATGATGGTCGAGGTAGGGTACTGGAATGGGTGGAGGATAAATATGGACACGACAAGTGCGCACATATCATCACCTATGGTACGATGGCCACCAAGAACTCCATCAAGGATGTGGCGCGTGTGGAGAAAGTACCGCTGGATGTGGTGAACCATCTGTGTAAGCAGATTCCTGACCGTTTGCCCGATGGTCTGAAGATGAATCTCCCCAATGCGATCAAGTGCGTACCCGAGCTCCGCGATGCCGAGGTGTCTGACGATGAACGGCTGCGCAACACCATTATGTATGCCAAGATGCTGGAGGGTACGGTGCGCGGTACGGGTATTCATGCCTGCGGTTTCATCATCTGTCGTGACCCCATCAGCGACTGGGTGCCGGTATCGGTGGCAGAGGATAAGACGGATCCGGGACATAAGCTGCGGTGTACGCAATACGACGGACATGTCATTGAGTCGACCGGACTGATCAAGATGGACTTCCTCGGACTGAAGACGCTCTCGATTCTCAAGACTGCCGTGGAGAATGTCAGACTGTCAACAGGAGATGTGATCGACCTGGATACCATTCCTATTGATGACGACTTGACATACGAACTGTACAGACAGGGACGTACGGTGGGTACGTTCCAGTTTGAATCGGCGGGTATGCAGAAATACCTGAGGGAACTGCAGCCGACGGTCTTTGAGGACCTGATCGCTATGAATGCCCTCTACCGTCCTGGACCAATGGACTACATCCCCGACTTCATTGCACGAAAGAAGGATCCTTCGAAGATTAAGTACGATATCCCGTGCATGGAGAAATACCTTAAGGATACATACGGCATCACGGTGTATCAGGAGCAGGTGATGCTCCTCTCCCGACAACTGGCAAACTTCACTCGCGGACAGTCTGACTCTCTGCGTAAGGCCATGGGAAAGAAGAAGATCGCTGAGATGGAGAAGCTGGAGGTGCTGTTCTATGAGGGAGGACAGAAGAACGGACATGATAAGGCGGTGCTGAACAAGATCTGGGAGGACTGGAAGAAGTTCGCCTCGTATGCTTTCAATAAGAGTCATGCTACCTGCTACTCCTGGGTGGCCTATCAGACGGCTTACCTGAAAGCCCATTACCCCGCTGAGTATATGGCGGCAGTGATGAGTAGGAACCTGGAGAATATCACGGAAGTGACGAAGCTCATGGATGAGTGCCGGGCCATGGGTATCCGTACCCTCGGACCTGATGTCAACGAGAGTCGTCTGGAATTCAGTGTGAACAGTCATGGTGAGATCCGTTTCGGACTGGCTGCCATCAAGGGTATGGGTGTTTCAGCTGCCAATGCCATTATCGATGAGCGTGAGAAGAACGGTCCGTACAAGTCGATCTATGATGTCTATCAACGGGTGAGCTTCTCCAGCTGCAACAGGAAGTGCTTCGAGAGTATGGCCCTGAGTGGCGGTTTCGACAGTTTCGGACTGAAACGTGAGCAGTATTTTGCCACGAACAACAAAGGGGATGTGTTTCTCGACTCCCTCTTCCGCTATGGCTCAGCCTATCAGAGTGAGCAGCAGATGAACCAGAACTCGCTCTTCGGGGGATTTGATGCCGTAGAACTGGCCACACCGCCTGCTCCTGCAGCAGAGCAGTGGAGTGCCATTGAGCGCCTGAACAAGGAACGTGAACTGGTGGGTATCTATATCTCTGCCCATCCGCTGGATGAGTTCTCTGTGGTGCTGAACGGTTTGTGTAACACGCATTGTGATGAACTCGACGACAAGGCTGAATTGTCGAAGAAGGAAGAGATTCTCGTGGGAGGTATTGTCACCGGGGTGAAAGAACGCTACGGCAAGAATGGTAAGAAGTTCGGCATCGTTACCATCGAGGATTTCGAGAGCAGCGGTGAGCTGGCGGTCTTCGGAGAAGAGTGGGGACGCTGGCAGGGAATGCTGAAAGAAGGCTGTACCATCTTCATTAAGGCGAAGTGTACACCAGGGAAGTTCAACAGCAACTACTACAATTTCCAGATCAGTGATATACAGTATCTGCAGACCGTGAAGGAACAGAGAATAGAGAAGATTACGATCACTATCGACTCTGATTCCTTGGATGACACCCTCGTGACCGACCTGGCCACGTTGATTGAAGACAGTCCGGGGAATACGCAGCTCTATATCCAGATTCTCGATACGGAAACCAAAAGACCGATTACCTTGCGCAGTAGGAACCGTTCGATCAATATCCAACGTGACTTGATTAACTTCATCCATTCAAACGAAGGGATGAGCTACAAGATCAATTAGTAGATGGGAATGGTCTGTCGGGCAGTGGCATGGTTTTTGTTAGTAAACTCATTATTAACCAAATAAACTTATAAACAATGGAAGTTACAATTACTACCGAGAACTTTGAGACTTTGAAAAACGGTGATCTGCCGTTAGTAGTCGATTTCTGGGCAACATGGTGCGGTCCTTGCCGCATGATCGGTCCCATCATCGCTGAGCTGGCCAAGGAGTACGATGGACGTATCGTCGTTGGCAAGTGCGATGTGGAAGAGAATGATGATATCGCCATGGAGTTCGGTATCCGCAATATCCCCACCATCCTGTTCTTCAAGAACGGTGAGGTAGTGGATAAGATGGTTGGAGCCGCCGCCAAGGCTAAGATTCAGGAGAAGTTCGAAGCGTTACTGTAAGACGATAGACGTACGGTAACAGTAAAGGATTAGAAACGGACGATGCGTGAACCATTGTCCGTTTCTTCTATTTCTACCCTTATGGCATCCTCTGGCAGAAGCTCCTCAATAAGCTCCGGCCACTCAATGAAACACAGGTTCCCGCTGTCGATGTAATCGTCAAAGCCAATGTCGTAGGCTTCTTCCAACCGTTTGATGCGGTAGAAGTCGAAGTGATAGATACATTGAACTTTGAACTTTGAACTTTGAACTTTATCAATGCTATATTCGTTGACGATGGCGAAGGTGGGGGAGGTGACTTCGTCTTCCACACCTAATTCCTGACAGACGGCTTTGATGAATGTTGTCTTGCCGGCTCCCATCTTTCCATAGAAGGCATAGACAGTGCTGTCGGGCATGTTTTGTATAAATGCGCGTGCCGCTTCGCGGATGTGCTGTGGGTCTTGTATGATGATTTCCATTCTTATACTTTGAACTTTGAACTTTGATCTTTGAACTTTATGATTACCGTTGACTATTTCCTTCCTTTCATCATGACAACGGGGATGATCATCTCTTCCATGGAGATGCCGCCGTGCTGGAAGGTGTCTTTGTAATAGCTTACGTAATAATTATAGTTGTTCGGATAGGCAAAGAAGGTATTGCCTGTGGCAAACACATAGCTGGTTGAGAGGTTAGGAGCGGGCAGGAAGGCCTGCTGTGGATCCTTGATGACGAACACTTCCTTGGGGTTGTAGTTCAGGTTCTTCCCTAACTTGTAGCGCAGGTTCGTGTTCGTGTTACGGTCGCCGATAATCTTCACGGGCTTATCGGCACGGATGCTACCATGATCAGTAGTGATGATGACGGTATAATCGTCTTGAGCCAGTTGCTTGAAGAGGTCGGCCAATACACTATGTCGGAACCAGCTGAGGGTGATACTACGGAACGCACTTTCGTTGTTGGCCAGCTCGCGCACCATCTTCGATTCAGTTCGGGCATGACTGAGCATGTCGATGAAGTTCACAACAAGTACGTTCAGGTCGTTGACATGCAGGTTATTAAACTGCTGCAGGAATCGGTCGCCAGCAATGGAATCGTTGATCTTATGGTAAGAGAACGAGTTCTTCCGACGGTAACGGTCGAGCTGTGTCTGAATGAGCGGACCTTCATTGAGGTTCTTCCCCTCTTCTTCATCCTCATCCACCCACAGGTCGGGAAAGAGTTCCGCAATCTTGTTGGGCATCAGACCGCTGAAGATGGCGTTACGGGCATATTGCGTAGCAGTGGGCAAGATGCTCATATATAGATGTTCCTCGATATCGAACTGGTCGCCGATCTCTTGTGAGAGGATGCGCCACTGGTCGTAACGGAAGTTGTCGATGACAATCAGGAACACTTTCTCTCCCTTGTCAAGACGAGGGAAGATATAGGTCTTGAAGAGATCTGGTGAGATGATAGGAGCCTGAGAGGTCTGCTGTTTCCCTCTGTTCTCCATCCATTCCATGTAGTTCTTCTTGACGAACTTCGTGAATCCGTTGTTTGCTTCTTCCTTCTGCATGCGAAGCATCTCGGTCATACTACTGTCGGTACTGCTCAGTTCCAGTTCCCAGCGCACGAGTTTCTTGTAAATCTCTGTCCAGTCGTTCCATGAGTTACAGTTGTCAATCTGCATGGAGATATCCATGAAACTCTGCTGATAGCCACTTTGAGTAATCTCGGTCTCGATCTCTTTGCGATGGATATTCTTCTTCAGTGTAAGAAGAATCTGGTTGGGATTCACGGGCTTGATGAGGTAGTCGGCAATCTTCGATCCGATGGCCTGGTCCATGATGTTCTCCTCCTCGCTTTTGGTGACCATCACCACAGGTGTAGCAGGTTGGATTTCCTTGATGACCTGCAGCGTTTGGAGTCCGCTGATACCAGGCATCATCTCATCCAGCAGGATCAGATCAAATGTCTTTTGCCGACACAGATCGATGGCATCTGTGCCGTTACTGACCGTCACCACCTCATAGCCTTTCTTCTCCAAGAAGAAGATATGTGCTTTCAGGAGCTCAATCTCATCATCAACCCATAATAGTAATCCGTTCGTCATATCGCGTTCTCTTGAAGGTTGTTCTTTTAGAATCCATCCAACTCGTAATACTCATCCTCGATATCAATCACGGTCCCGCTTGGAGTGGGAGTTTCGGTAGGATCATCAGTAATCTCGAAGACAGGTTCATCGGTGGGCGTTGTGGGCTTAGTGGGCTCACTAGGCTCACTGGGGATTTCTATGATATCACTGGGAACTTCCGTGTTGTTACTGGGAACCTCTATGATATCATTAGGAATTTCTATGCCGTTCTCGGGTTGAACGGGTTCCTCAACAGGAATCTCTATGCCCACTTCGGGTTGTGTGGGTTCCTCAATAGTAGTTACGGGTTCCTCCACTGTTGTTACAGGTTCTTCTGCAGGCGTTACTACTTCTTCGGGTTCTTCAACTACCACAGGAGGTTGCTGGGGTGCAGGAACGGGTCGAACGGGTTCCTCTGCGGGAATCTCATTCTTTTCTGCAGGTGTCCTGTTCTCCTCCTCCGCAGGAATCTCATTACTTTCGCTTGGAATCTCCAGTTCTGTAGTGGGGGTAGGTTCGATACCCAAGTCGATCAAGGTGTTATCATCCAATACACCACCATTAAGGATCTCTTCCTGTTCCTGTGTGGCAGAAGAGGCTGGTTCCAGTTCGACTGGCAGATCAGCCGGTTCCGTGAGCAGTTGCACCGTACTGATCTTCAACGGTACGAAATGCTCCTCATAGAACTCATCGTAGTCGTTATAGCTATAGTGTGTACCGAGCAGTTCAAGGTTCGGCTCACTGATAAGAATCATGCGCGCCTTCCTGAGCAGTCGTGTTACCGCCTCGTTTTTATACAGCTGACGAGCATATTGCCATGCCTCGTCATAGTTCAGGAACCCGCTGATCCGCATCCTGTGCAGTCCGTCAATATCTTCCACTTCAATATCGAAGTTACGCACCATGAAACTGGTGAAGTTAAAGCGGGCCATCTCATAGAGCAGCTGGTTCTCGTTGACGGAATCAGGCTCGTAGGCCATCATGAAGACGAAACGGTCGTTGCGCTCCGCTGTGAATACCCTTGCAGCGATAGAGTCGCTGTCTTGCAGCACCTCCGACCGTCTGGTCCACACATCACCCATATCGAACTTCCCTCCATGCAGTCGTCTGCCCGCATTGACACCATTGATGATCATACCTGCCAAGGCACTCACATCGCTCTGCGGGTAATCTTTTACCACCGTCTGCATATCCTCCACGCAGCCCTTACCGTCACCATCGTTCAGCTTCGCCAGTCCACCGATAAAGATGAACTTATCACGATGGTCTCCAATGGGGAAGCGTTGGGCAGAGAGGATGGTATTCGTTTTCACCTCCGTCAGTCGTCCCGCCTTGAAGGCCGCATAGGTAGCGGCATAGAGTGAGTCTTCGATATGCGCTCCGAAGCGGGCGTTCTCCTCGAAGTACGGATCATTGAGTAAGGTGGTCCACTGACTCTCCGGATAGTGTTCTTTCAGTTGGTCGAGATAGCTGTCGGCTATCTGTGGTTGCAACTTCCGCTGATAGAGCAGCCACAGGTGATAGAACACATCATCCATGTGCTCAAAATCAGGATACTGATCAGTCAGCCGGCGCAGCTGTTTCTCACTCAAATGCAGGTTGTCGAGCTTATCCTTGAAGATGACACCGCTATGATAGAGGGCATCCTTGATGATCATATTACTCTCTTCCACCTGCTCTTCAGTGAAAGGAATCTGAGCCAGGTAATATTCCCGTTTATGCGGATCGTTCTGTACACTGTCAGTCGCCTGTGCTAAGGAGTCGGCTATCAGTTCTGCCGCTTCTAATGAATCCCGCTGTTCGTCAGTTAAGTTGGCAAGATCCGCAGGACCCGCCACGACGGTTTTGTTTACACGCTGCCAGTCATCTACGTTCTCACGCTTTCCCCATGTTCTCTGGAAGTTACTCTTACCCTGGTTCACGGCCGTAGGATTATAGAAATACCAGACACTGTTTCCTTGTTGTTGCTGCTGAGGCTGTCGGGCAGGTGTAGGACCGTCGTTGGGGATGATATCATCGTAGTTCTCACCTCCTTGCTCATGTTTTCTCGCCTCCTCTTCAGCTTGTCGGTTACGTTCTTCCTTTTCCTTTTTCTTCAGCGCTTCAATCACGCGGTCGATGGCCGCATTACGGTCATCCTCACTCATCTTGGCCAGCGCCTGCAGCGAGTCTTGCAGATGGATAGCCTCGGTATGTGGTACCAGTTCGTCGAGGACCTTCGAACGATTAGACAGCTGCTCATAGTCATCACGATCCTTATCAAGCAGACCGATAGCCTCGCCATAGCAACGACGTGCATCACTAAAGTTCTCACGCGCCCAGTAGAGGTCGCCTAAGTGCAGCAGCAGTACACCTTTCTCGATACCTGCGCGAGTGGCTTTCTCATTACCCTTTTCGTAGGCCTCGATGGCTTTCAGCGTATCGCGTTTCGACAGATAGATATTACCGATAGCATAATAAACCTGGTCAAGATAATCCTTGTTCTTGTCAGATGCCGCCATACGCTTCAGTTTGCTGATCATCTGCTTATCCTTCGTACCAGCCATCACCTCGGTCATGGCAATGCGTGCATTGAATTCCAGTTCGTAGGGAGGACTCTGACGGATGACGTGGCGGAAAGCCTGATAGGCGTTGTCGCGATGACCCAGTGCCGCTTCTATCTGACCTAACAGATACCACTCGCGTGCTTTCTGCTTCTTCCGCATCTCATGTTTGATGACCTTTTTCAGATAGGGGATCGCCTCCTCGTAACGTCCTGTATGGATATAGTAGTCGGCAAAGGTATAGTCCCATTCCTTTACGGCCCGCCAGTCGAGCGAGTCACGTTTCATCTTATTGATCACGTCCTCGGCATCGTAGATCCAGTCCTGTTCGATATAGCATTTAGCCAGCCAAGCCCGGGCTTTTCCGTAGATGGCAGGCTGCGTCTGGTACAGTCGACTCATATAGGCAAACGTGGAAGCCGCCTCATCAAAAGCACCTTGATGGAACTGCGATCTTCCCATGAGCATCCATGCTTTCCACAGGAAGGGATTGTATTCGCTACGGTTGAGCCATTCGATGTCGCGTTCGGTCTTCTTTCGGTTCTTGGTCCATTCGGGTCGCCGTGTAATACTGTGGCGCTTGATGGCTTTCTGACTCTTCTCGATGGCTTTGTTGAAGTTGCCCTTACCGATTTCCTTACTGTTCTTGTTGCTCACAGGGTAGAGGGGAATCATCTCCGTGAAATTGTCACGATGACCATTCTCCTTTTCCAAGGAAGCATCGATATAGGCTTGCGAACCATTAAAATAGGTGTTGTATTTAGCGTTGAAGGAATGCCACCAACGCGACTGCGCCGTGTTCTTATCGTTGGAGCAGGAGGCAAGAAGCAGGAGGCAAGAAGCAAGAAGCAAGAGGAAGGAGATATGACGATGATGCGAAGCCCGCCGCAGCGTGCCCCGAACGTTTTCGTTAAGCCACATATCCTTATATTTCATTCCCTACCTTTAATCTTCTATTGTATTCTCACTCCACAATCCTTATTCCACACTCCTCGAAACAAGCTCTTCACTCAGCATGATTGTCTCATCTTTTATTTGGTTAGGCAATTCAATACCTCTGAGTACCAGACTGCGGATCCAGTCCTTCACTTCTTCCTGGCGCATGGAATAGAGAATCTCGCGGAACTGCTCTGCCTCCTCGTCTGAGTAGTTGTCTGCCGTTCTTCCTTTGAACGCATCCAACTCCTCGTCATCGAAATATTCGATGTCGCGGATAGCAGCTTCCATCATGCATTCCTGTTCGCATTTCTCGTTGTCGCCGTTGCATGTGGAACAATCGTTCCCATATATCACAACGTCTCCGCCCCCTTCTTTATTGTGTGAGAGTAGGGCTATGATGGCGGAAAAAACGCCCAGAGCCACTAATGCGAGCAGAAGATAGGTCATAAATGGTATTCGTTTAGGAATTGTCGGGTGTTTCTTCGATGGTGAATCCCACCGAGCGGATGTCGTCCCAGAACTTGGGGTATGACTTGCTCACCACCTCCGGGTTGTTCATTTTCAGTCCGGGAATCTTGATGCATACAGGGGCAAACGACATAGCCATGCGATGGTCTTCGTAGGTGTCGATGGCTTCCAGCGAGGCTTCACAACGTTCCCCGTCCCACAACAGTTCTTCTCCGTTGATGTCGCGAATCACATATCCCAGTTTTTTCATCTCTTTCTGCAAGGCAGCCATACGATCGGTCTCCTTGATCTTCAATGAGGAAAGACCCTTGAAGTGGAAGGGAATGCCCATCACGGCACAGCACACCACGAACGTCTGTGCCAGGTCGGGCTGGTTGATGAAGTCATAATCCAGACGGGGCAGTCGTGTGCGAACCTTCTTCAGTGTCACCGTGGTCATCACTCCAGGTTCAGTATTCTCGAATGAGGTCTTTATACCAAGCATTGAGAACAGATAACGCACCACCGAGTCACCTTGTCTGGATCCATCGGTCAATCCCGTCAGTCTGATCTCGTTATCAAAATCGTCACTCAGCGCCATGATCTCATACCAATAGCTCGAGGCACTCCAGTCGTTTTCAATCACATACTCTTTCTGCTGGTACTCCTGATGAGGCGCATAGATGGTATTGTAATCTGTCCATTCAATCTTCAAACCATAGTCGTGCATGGTATGCATGGTCAAATCGATATACGGACGAGAGATGATATTCCCTGTGAGCTTCAGTTCCAGTCCGTTCTTCAGTGCAGGACCGATCATCAGCAGGGCCGAGATATACTGCGAACTCACGTCACCGGGAATCTCTATAGTGCCTCCTTCCAGGGCATGACCTGTAACGCGCAGCGGTGGGAATCCCTCTTCGCCCAGGTATTTAATCTCTGCTCCCAAGTAGGAGAGAGCATCCACCAACACCTTAATAGGACGATGTTTCATGCGTTCGGTACCGGTAAGGGTATGACTGCTGCCCGGTGTCACACTCAGATAGGCCGTAAGGAAGCGCATCGCTGTTCCTGCTGCCTTGATGTCAATCACATCGGGCCAGTCACGCAGCGCTCTTACGATGACTTCCGTGTCATCGCAGTCGCTCAGGTTCTGTGGAAGGGAATGACCGCCAGAGAGGGCATGCAGAATCAGTGCGCGGTTACTGATGCTTTTCGAGGCTGGCAGTTGTATGGTATTACCCAAATGTTTGGGCGCATAAAGGGCATATTGCATGAATGTTTTCTGTTTTTCCTGCAAATGTACGAATTTATTCCGTAATAACAACATCAATCAAGAAAAAATACTAACTATTGTCAAAACTTAAAACTTCTTTTGTTTTTTCTGCTCATAAATTTGCATATATCGACGAAAACCACTAACTTTGCACCCGCAAAACGCAAGGATCGGGATTTAGCGCAGTTGGTAGCGCACACGTCTGGGGGGCGCGAGGTCGCTGGTTCGAGTCCAGTAATCCCGACCAAAAGAGTCCAAATTACATTGATGTGGTTTGGATTTTTTTTGTGCCTTACCCGATGGGTTTGTTTGAAAGACAGCTACCCTTGCCACCGTTGTTTCTTGGTTTTTTTGTTCCCCGATGCACAAAATATGCGTTTTTCATTTGTAATTCACAGATTTATCCTTATATTTGCAGTCGAATAACAATACATTAAATCATAAGATTTAACGGAAAGTGAATATTAGGAAAAAGATATACGATATTATCGGACCAGGCTATCTCGAAGACGATGGGGCATGGTCGCAGCTTTACCACATGAGCATGTCGGCGGTGATTGCTGTGAGCATTGTGCCCTTGATGTTCCGTGAACATTCAACATTGTTCTGGTATTGTGATATCATTCCAGCTCTTATCTTTGTAATCGACTATATCCTGCGATGGATCACGGCTGACTATGAACTGAAGAAGGGGTGGGTGTCGTTCGTGATCTATCCGTTCACGTTCATGGCTATCATCGATATGCTGAGTATTCTGCCGACCATCCACCTGTTGAGTCCTACCTTCAAGGCGGCGCGAATTACCCGACTGCTCCGCATCCTTCGCGTAGTGAAGTTCATTCGCTATTATGAGCCTTTGGAGATTATCATGGCAGTGATCAAGCGACAGGGACGAATCCTTTGGACCGTTTTCTCCCTGGCAGCTTTCTATATATTCATTACGGCACTGATCATGTTCAATGCCGAGGAGGATATCAATCCCAGCACGGGAGAGTATCTGTTCCACACTTTCTTCGATGCCATCTACTGGTCGGCTTGTACGCTGACAACAGTGGGCTATGGCGACATCTACCCTGTTTCCCAAATCGGTAGGTTCATCAGTATGATCTCCGCTTTCGTGGGCGTGGCCATCGTTGCCTTACCCTCAGGTATCATTACGGCGGGTTATCTGGATGAGTTGAAGGCCAAGCGGGAGCAGAAGATGGCAAGGAAAATATCCAAGAAACAAAAACAAGACCAGATAGAAGAACCATATGAAGAAATGGATTAGTCATATCAAACAGTTCATCAAGGACCATCTCCATGAGATTTTCCATCACGATCATGTCTTCGTGGTTGTGCTGGCTTGGGTGATTGCGGGCTTTTGGGCCATCCTGTTTGTGAACTTCACGATTTTCGACCCCGTGAGTCGTGCCTTGAGTGAGTTCAAGATGACCGATATCTATTTCACCATCCAGCGCATGGGAAACTCCGTGAAATGGAGTAACGACATCGTGCTGATAGACATCACGGAGCAAACAGCCCGAGGAGATATAGCCCATACGTTGGAGCAGTTGGCCGCCTGTGAGCCCAAGACCGTGATGATGGATATTATCTACGAGAAGGAGGGAGATGATATGATTGGTAACGGAGAACTGATCATGGCCATCGACCAGTTGCCGCAGCCCATCCTCTCGTGTAAGCTCATCGCCTCTTCTGAGGAGCAAGGGAAGTTCGTGGACGTGCTAAAATCGTTCTTCGAGCCCTTTGGCGAATATACCTGGGCGTATAGTAACGTATTGAAGAGTAACGGTCCTAACGGTACGCTCCGCGACTATACCATCTGTCAGAAGGTGGATTCCACCACATATTATTCCTTGGCTTATCTGGCCGCATGTAAGTACATGGGCAAAGAGCCTACGGTAGAGAAGAACAACAAACGCACCATCCTTTACTCAGATGTGGAGTTTCCAGTTGTCAAGTACAACGAAATCATGGAGAACAAGGCACTCATCAAGGGTAAGCTGACCATGGTGGGAACCATCACAGAGGAGGCCGATATGCATTTCACCCCTGTGGGGAAGATGCCAGGAATGAAGACCGTGGCGTATGCCGCCGAGACCTATATTGATCATCATGAGATCTCATCCATGTCGAGTCTTGTCTCGTGGATATTAACCATTTTCGTTTGTTTGATAGCCGCCTATGCAGGCTACCTGACCCGAAAGCACTCGCCGCGTTTCTTCATCTATTGGAACAAGTTGGTGTATCTGGTCATCAGTGTAGTGTTTGCTTGGATCGGCTTTATCTGTTTCGTGAAACACGATTACGACATCTCGCTCTTATTGCCGTTGTTGGGTGTGGCCTTTATCGAGCGTGCCCGTATCCACTATATGTGGTTCATCGACTACTGCACCATCCATCCCCAA
>JAEEWT010000034.1 GCA_016287755.1 Prevotella sp. | reverse complement strand
CAGAATGATCATACATGCCATGAAGTCGCTGTAGGTCTTGCCGGAGGCATACCAATCACGGGCATTCTGATAGTCCCTCGTCAACTGACGGCTCATGTCATCCATGTTGCCGCCCGTCCGACTGTAGTAGTCTATGAAGGTATTGACATAGCCTTTACTGCTTTCACCTGAAAACTCCGTAGGGATCTTTATCCATGCACCGTCATTGAGTTCGGGTATGGAAACCTGTATGCCGGACTTGCTGATGCCTCCTTCGTCTGATACCAGAAAGCTTGTACCGTTGGACGTGAATTGCGTCGTTCCCTTGGAAGTTGAACTGCCACCACCTGAAACGCTACCGTCGATACCAAAGAACTGCGGTAAAGCAAGGGAAAGAGAAACGAAAGTGAGCGCACCCCCTGCGGTCATGAAGATGCGCTTGGCGGTATTCTGCGGATTGGTGTGCATGGAGTAATACACTGCAAACGCACCGACAACGGCTATAACGGCAGCTATGACATAGCAAAGCGCACGGACATAGGGCATGTAGGTCACAACACCGTCTGCTGCATCGCCGATACCAGAGGTTCCAGTATCAGCGAATGCTACAGAGGTGGTCAAAAGAAATAGGAATGACAAATAATTCTTCTTCATGCTTATACGTTTTAGAGGTTTAGCTGGTTGAGTATCTGCTCCTTGGTCTGCTCGATGGCATTGTGATAGACTTCCATCTGCTTGGGGAAGTATTGCTCCAACCATTCGTCTTTTTCTATATTCTCATTGATGAACTTTATCGCTAACTGACGGTCGATTTCGATGGCGGCTTCACCAGACTCGCTGTTGTTGAACCATGCCTTCGTCCACCACCTGATGCCGCTTCGGTCGGGATAGACACTCACCAGTCTCGGTATGTCGAAACTCTGGATGTCTATCTCCAGTTCGGCAAGAGGGTCTATCAGGCCGCTGCTGGCTACGGCTTCGTCATAGGCTTTTTTTTTACGGCCTCACTCATGGTGCTCAGAAATATCTGATGACGGAGTGCCATGTAATTGAGGAAGTCCGCAATCAGGAGGTTCTGCACCTTCTCAGCCAAGGGGATGCTGCGTGTGCCCATGCCCAGAGGATTTGCCATGCTCGGAAGGGTCTCGAAGAAGTAGTTCTTCATCGCCGACATGGTGAAGATGTTGCGAAGGGCAAGCTCCGTATGCTCTGGCAAGGCATAGATACCAGAAGACAAGTCCTGCATGTAGTCCGGGAACCAACGCATCATCAGGTCTTCAATCTCCTTCTGGTCTTTGTCGTACCTGGTATGCACGTCCATGTCGATGGTCACGAACTGCGGAACAGCTCCGGGAGTGCCGTTCTGCTCCAAGGCTTTCATATTGCCATATACCATCGTCAGGAACTCCAGAGGGTTCAGCTCTTCACCATTGTACTTAACTTCCATGTGGAGCAAGTCGGCTGAAACGGCCACCACCTGACCGGCCTTGACTTCCGTTCCGTAGTTGGCAAAGACATTACTGAGGTGTGAATAAGTCACCTCGTAAAGGCCATATCGGATGACCTGGTAGATACCATGGACGGCATCGTTGCCGAGTCCCGTCACCTTGCCTGTGGCTAAGGCAGAAAGCAGATAGTGCTTGACTGGAAAATCGACTCCGTGATGGAAGAACATTTCCCCTGTCTTGGGATGCTTCTGCTTTCCGTAGCCCAAAGACATCTCTACGTCTTTTCCTTTCTCCTCGAACGGCATACAGTAGCCGCTGTCCGACTGGAGCATCATATCCTGCGTAAATTTCATGCTTTTTATATGTTTTATGATGAGTTATGATTATCGTGAACGATGAATGACTGTCCGCTCTTCCTCCGGCGCATAGACAACTACTGGTTGTGGAGTCTGTGGTGTCTGAGTCTGTGCCAAAGCCCTCTGTGGGTCAGGAGCTGGTGTCTGTGGCTTCTGCTGTGCCATACCGCCTCCCATAGTCTGCTGAAGAGTGGCATTGTTACCAATCATCATCATGCCAAGCAAGGCTCCGGCAATCTTGCCCATCCAGCCGAAACGCCCGAAAATAAGGAAAGCCGATGCAACGAGGCCGAGCATACTCATACCCGAGACATTGCCGCTGAAGAGGTTGCTGAAGAAGTTGCTGAACATGTTGCCGCCGTTGCCATTGGTCATACTGCCAAGGAAATTGCTGATGCCATTCAGGTTGTTGTTGGCACCATTGACAGCCTCGCTGACACCGTTCATGGCATTGCTGGCTGTCTCGCCAAGGTTGCTGACGGCATTGCCGACACCTTCCACCTTCTCGCCAACGCTGTCGATGGTGTCAGAACCGACAACGGCATCACCGACGATTCTGGCGACGCTCTTGTCTGTGGTCAGCTTCTCCCATGCGACATAGCCGGTGGCTCCGCCTATGGCTGCTGTCTTCGTGGCTGTACCCATTCCCTTGATGGTCTGCTGTGGATGGAGGACGGAGTGGCCGACGGTCTTTGCCGTTGCTTTTGCACCGCTACCCATGAATTTCAGTCCGGCTTTCAATACTGTTGCCCAACTCATATCGCTTCTGTTTTGATTGAGGTTTCACTTATTCGTTCTTCACTGTTTTGCTGCCCGTTTCCAACGTAGCACACTCTGCTCGACGATATTCTTCTTGTCTGCTCCCGTCCTGGCATTGTAGTCAATCTCTGCCCAGACATCACCCAAAGAGGTGTATTTCACGGCTTTGGTGAGCCGTTGCAGTTTCTTGTTCATCAGCTTCAGCTTGGGCCTGATGCCGAAGATGACCTCCATGCGTTCCTTCTCGGTCATCTTAATATCAGCAAGACAGACTTGCCTCACGTCATTGACAATATCGACGCTGTTCAGGATGATTTCACGATAGATCTTATTGCGGTTGGAGGAAAGGGCCACGGCCAAGGCATTACTCGGATGGGCACTCAGCTGGTCGCTGAAAGCTCCGAGATTGCCGATAAGATGGTCTATCTCGTGATAGAAGCCATATATCTGTGCCGCATACATAATGATGCCATGGAAACTGTCGAGGTAGTTGTTGAACTCTTTCTGAAGGTCGGTTGTGGCATTCACCTCTTCCGTTATCCAGATATGTCCCGTTGATTCCAGGAGCATCATCTCTTCCTGCTGCTTCAGCTCTTTCTTGGCTTTATTGGTGTAAAGGAGTATCATGGCCGCCAAGGTCGGGTCTTGCCCCTGCGCCATGACAGTGCTCCCACCGACTCCCCAGAAAGGGAGGATGAGAGTCACTGTCAGCAACAGAACATACTTATGGCAAAGGTATTTCATCATTTTGCGTTCCTGTGTTTAGGGTCTGACTATTCTTGAAGTCCGCTTCCATCTTCCGAGAGCAGCCTCTGCAATTTCTCCGTTACTCCTGTCGAGCATTCCGGCAGTGGCATTCTCCCAGACATCCATCATATTGTAATAGCGGATGGATAGATAGAGCTGGCTGAGTTTCTTATTGAAGGCATCCAGTCGGTCGTTGAGTGCCCAGAGGGTCTTGCTGCGTTCGGCCCCCGTGAGCATATTCTCCTTGCCACCCTTCGCTATGGCATCCCTCAAAGTGGTATAGACACTGACCAATTCAGTAGCTGTCTCGATATAGAGGTTATTCATAGACATGGTGGCCACGATTCCCTGGGGATTGCCAGTGATGGCTTTCTTCAGGTTGCAGAGGTTGATGAAGACTCTCACACCATCGTCATAGAGCGAGGTGCAGGCTTTCAGAGTGCTGGCATAGCCTTCAGCAGTCTTCAAGTACTTGTTATACTTCTTCTCCCAAGAGTGGATCATCGTAAACTCTGCTGCGATGGTGTTCTGAAGGAGTGCGGTCTTCTGCTCATCCTCAATCTGCGCCTTGATCTGGGCATTGATAAGCTCGTTACCCTCGGCAAGGGCTACATACTCCAAGGGATTGCTGGATGTCAGCTGGGCATTGGCCGTTCCATGTCCCAACCACAACAGGGCGTAGGCAAGCAGAGCCACCATCAGCCACCTGTTGCCACTTACAAGGTCATGAAGACCGTACATCTGATTATCGGTTTGTGATTTCATATACTCCTCTGCGTTGTTTGTTGTATTCTACCCGTTCTCTGATAATGCCGACCACATCGACCTTCTCCTTCACGCCGTAGATGTCGAGCTTGGGATTAGTTCTGTCACCACTGTAGATGCTGACAGTCTTCAACCCAAAGAGCTGTTCCATGATGTCACGCTGCTCACAGAAGTCCACGATGCGGTATAGTTCGATGTAGTCACTGGTACGCTGGAACACGCCGTGTTGGATAATGAGCTGTTCTGAGGAAATGATGAACTGGAGCTTGCTGAGATACAGACAGCCATAGAGCATCATCAGCATGGTCACACTGCCTAATAGCAGGAACGGCATCTTGAACGTGATGGCATCATGTCCGGCAACGAGGAACAGCACAAGGCTCACGAGGCACATGAAGCCCTGTGAGATAATGTACTGTCCCCAATGCGGACGTAGCGTGATGATGTTGAAGCGTCTGACTGTCTGTTGCATACCGTTTATCTGCGCATACCATGATGCTTTGTTTCTTCACTCTCGTTAATCTCGACATTACCGTCGGCATCCAGATCGACACCTGCAGAGACTTTCTTTTCGTCATCCTCTGCCTCAGTCTCTTCCTTGACACCAAGGGCATTGGCAAGCTCAGTCCTGAATGCCTTACCGGCTTCCAGGGCCTTTTCCTTGATTTCCTCTTTGTCCTCAGGTGCCACAAGCCGCGAGTGCTGCATGGTGTAGGCATCTTCATAGAGGGTTTCATAATGTGCATAGAGCTGCCACAGGGATTTGGGAAGCAAATCAATCTGGCTGTCATTGGGATGAAGCACCTCCTTGACACTGGGAATGTCGCCAGGATGCTTGCGGAAGGAATCCACATAGTCTTTGAGTTCATCCTTCACGTTATCCTTGGCAAGAGGATTACTTTGTCTTTCAATGATAGCCAGCAGTTCCTCGTTGAAGTCCTTGTAGCCTGGTGTTGTTTCCTCACGCACGATGCGACCAGTCGGTACATTCTCCTTTTCTGCCAACGATTTGAACTGTTCGGCGAACTTCTGTCCGGCTTCGTCCATATCGAAACCGATGTGGAAGGTGGCTTCCTTGGCTGTGCGAAGCAGACCTTCAAGTTGTCGTGTAGAGGGGTTGCCACCAGTGGATGCAAAGACACCGTGGGCGAGTTCCGTCTTAGCTTCAGCATCAAGATTGCTGCCTTTGCCCATCAGGATCTGATAGAAGGCCATGGCATCATAGGCACTTTCAAAGACAAACACACGTTTGGCATCCTGTAGCTTGGTGGCTTCTGGACTGGCCACCCATAGCCCTTCACTGGCATTGGAGCCTCGTGCAATACCTTTGTAGGATGTGCCGTCCAGTTTCTTGCGGCCCCGTTCCTCCAGACCGACAATCTTATCATCCTTGCCGGGGACAGTCATGGGGAAGGCAAGATTCCTGTAAACTTTACCATCAGTTCCCTGTCGCTCAGCAATGAAAAAGTCCTTTCTGAAAGCATATTGGGTGCTGAGGTTCAGTCCCCTTGGCTTAAAGTAAGGATAGAAAGGCTTTTGGGTTTCCCGATTGCTGCCCTCGAACTTGTGTAAGGTGTAGTCATCGATACTGAAGTCTGGCAGCTGCTGACGTTCGGTTACAATCTTTGCTTCCCGGTCTTCAATAGGATTATTGAGGAGTCGGTTGCAAACAAGGTTGACGAGTCGGTCTTTGTCCATGCCAGGAGTATAGTCGGAAAACATTTCGGGATGGGACTTGATGAAGCCGATGACGTTGTAGTTCTTCTGAGTGGGCGGCTGGAAACAGCACTGGCCGTTGGCCGTGACGATGAACTTGTCACCGTGGATGCGTCTGCCGTCACTGCCCAGACGTACATACGACGGGTAGCGCAAGCCATCACGCCTGTTGAGCGTATAGCCTGCATCTACCAACACGTCCTGAATGCTCAGACGTTGCTTGAAATCGTCGTAAGTTAGCTTTGCCATTATGGTTTCCAGTTTTCACCAACCCACGGAGTTTCTCCAATTTGCAAAATCGGCTCATGGTCAAACATCGCACACATGACTTCCGCATCACTCTTGAACGGTCGCCATCGTTTTCCCTTATACTCAATGAGTGGAATACTTGCGTCAATGACTTTAGTGCCTGTCACTTCTTCGAATCGGGCAATCTCCTCTGGAGTTAGTTCGTTATTCTTATTCATTATCTTATTATTGATTGTTTATCGGCCAAGACCCACTCCGTGCATTCCAGCATTGACACCTGCGTCAAATGCTCTTGATGCGATGTCCTGTGGAGAATCGACACCTGGTTTGAAATAGATGTGCGGACGTGGGTCATGGTCATGATGATGTTCCATGAAGACGGAAGGCCCACTATGGTTCATGCGTCCGAGTTCTCCCATCACAGCAAGACCGGCAAGCAAAGCACCACCAATCTTCGCACCAATTCCTGTGTGTTCCCCAGGAATGTTCTTCATATCCACTTCCTTGAAGATGTGGCTGAAGAGCTTCATGCGATGGTAGTCATCGATGGCCATGAACTTGTCGTACTGCTTCTGGTTGATCTCATGGGAAATGGATTCGCCATTGATGACAGCGGTCATACGGTAAAGGGCATTACCCTTTGTATCCTTCTGCTGTTCGCCCTGCTCATTGCGGACAGGCTCCACCTTGATGTCATCCACCATGACTTCACGGCCATGTCTGCCTTCACGGAACCAGCCCTTACCCTCGTTCATCTCATAGAGGCTCTGACCATCGACATGGGCAACGGCTCTGTCTTCCGGCTCTCGCTGAACCGAGAGTGAAGGGTCAAGCGGCTGTTGCATATTCGTCTGTTCAAGCAGAATGCTTTGTCTCTGGTCGAGTTCAGCGGCCACTTCGGGCTTCAGCGCAATGGCAATATGCTCCTTGCTGTTGAGCATATCCATCGTCACCTTATCCGCAAAGTCGTTCTTGACCACATCATTGATGATGTCAAGACGTGCCTGAACGGGGACTTCCTTGACGCTGTTGCTGTTGAGCTTCTTCAGCTCTTCATCGGTCAGGTCATAGACAAAGTCCTGCTTGGCTCCAGTAGATTGAACAGTGAGGGTCTTCTTCTCTGGGTCAATGATAATGCCGTGACTGTCGAGACATTCACGGAACTTCTCATTGGTGAAATACACCTTACTGGTAATAAGCTCATTGTAAGGCTTGGCTGGCTCGACTGGTCTGGGCTTGACCTCTACAGGCTTGATGACCGTCTGGAGGTCTGCCAACACGTCCTGCGATGGCTGCTGAACCTGAGTCTGCTGACCTTTGTAATAAAAGCCATAGGCTCCGTTCTGGAGTTCGCCAGGCTTCATGCGGCCATCAGGACGGTCGGGAACCATCGGCGCTCCTTGCATAAACAAGGCTCCACCGACTCTACGCATGTGCCAGCCTTCCTGCTGCCGGGGAGTCCAGCCAAGGAAACGGCCATGATAAGGATCCATCATCGGATGAAGTCCACGTCTGTCCCAGGGCAAGCGTCCATATTCGCCGACTCCAATACGGTAGCCATGCAATCCCATGGCAACACGGCCATTGGCATTGCGGGCATGGACGAAGCTTCTGGGCAAATAGAAATCATTTGAGAGGATTGCGGCGAAGGTGTTGTAGGCTTTCTTGTTGGCAGAATTGGTGCCCCAATCTACCATCGCCCGCATCTGCTGCTGATTGATGGGGTACGTCAGCAAAGGACTGTCATGCCCCTGCACGGCAAGGGCAAAGCCATCCCCCTGACGAATGATATGTCCCTGCATACCGTTACGCCGGAGGATGTCCTGTAGCTCTGGTGCCAAGTCGCGCCCCATTGGTAATGTGTTTGATCTGATAGACATACTGATTCGGTTTAGTTGTCCTGTGCATTCTCTAACTGGTCTCCCTTCCACTCGACAAACTGCTCTGCGCTTTCCTCATTGATGGTGAGGTCACGCTCCTTGCAGAATGCGGTGAATTCCTCCTGCCATTCAGGAGAATGATGATTGACGTAATCAAGCCAACCATATTCGTTAC
>JAEEWT010000033.1 GCA_016287755.1 Prevotella sp. | reverse complement strand
CTTTCGACCAGGCCAGTAAGCATATCAATGTGCTCAATGCCGAAGAGTATATCGCCTACAGAAACGAGAAGGACGAGGAGGACTATTATGCCGCAGATTTCCATCCCATCAACCGCGACTGGCAGAAAGAACTGTTCCATACTGCTACAACACAGTCGTACCGTGTCTCGGTAAACGGTGGTAACGACCACTCGAACTACTATGTGGCTGGCGGTTACCTCGACAACGATGGTGTTATCCGTAATACCGGTCTTTCTCAGGCAGATATGCGCGTGAACTATAAATATAAGCTGAACAAGAACCTCTCTCTGAAGGGTACATTCAGTTTGATGCGCCGCGTGAACGATATGACAACCGGTACCGATGGACAGGGAAACCAGCGCACCAGTCTTACCCGTCATGCAGTATTGGCAAAGCCTTTTGCCGACGTGGATCCTGAGGATGATGACGATACGGGTCTGCAGCTGAAGCCCACCAACTGGCTCACCGATTATGAGGACCACTCTGAGGAGAACCGCACCATGGCATCGATATCTTTAGATTATAAGATCTTCAAGGGCCTTACCTTCCACCTGATGGGTTCTTACGACACACGCGACAAGACTCGTTCACGCTGGTATAGTACAGGTGTATACACGGGTATGAAAGTGAACGGACAGTTGGGATTCAGCGAACTGAAGAGTCTGAAGAAGGCTCTCGAGGCCTTGTTCTACTACGACTATACATTTAATAATGTACACCATCTGTCGGGTACTGCCGGTGTCACTTATGAGCGCCGCGACGCGAACCGCTATGGTATGCTGGGTGAGGATTTCTCGATTACGAGTCTGGGTATTCACGGTATGGCTTATGCCAACAAGACCTATACCAACTCTCATTCCATGACCAACGAGACAACTGCTTCATCACTGCTTCGTGTGAACTATAACTATCTCGACCGCTATCTGGTAACGGTTACAGGTCGTCTGGACGGTTCCAGTAAATTCCAGAAGGGTAACCGCTATAGCTTCTTCCCCTCAGTGGCATTGGCTTGGCGTGTTGATCAGGAGAACTTCCTGAAGGACAGCAACTGGCTGAGTAACCTGAAGCTGCGTCTTGGCTGGGGTATGACTGGTAACCAGAGTATTTCTGCCTACGCTACACAGAACACCTACGGTAATGTGGAATACTCTACTGGTTCAGGACAGAACACAGTGGGTCTGCATCCCAGTAAGATTGCCAACCCCGACCTGAAATGGGAGGCTACCACACAGGTGAATGCGGGTATCGACTTCGGTGTGTTCAAGAACCGTCTTACTTTCAGCATCGATGCTTACCATAAGGAAACCAACGACATCCTGCAGTCGATGAACACGGCCGTATCTACAGGCTACAGCTCCATCTACGTGAACTGTGGATCTATTCAGAACAACGGTATCGAGTTCTCGTTCAATGCCGTACCCGTCAGCACCAAGGACTTCAGTTGGTCGTTCGGTGGTAACCTGTCGCACAACAAGAACCGAATCACTAACCTCGGCTTGCCCGAAACAAAGTATGGTACTGAATACTATCAGGCTTACTACGGAACCAACCTTTCGTACTATGCTTCGGCTGCCTTCCCGGTCAACATCTTCATCAAGGGTAAACCCATCGGCTTGTTCTGGGGATACAAGACCAATGGCATCTTCCAGAGTGATGCGGAGGCTAACGGACTGGTGTATAACGGTAATGATCTGAAGGCTGGTGATATTGCTTATATCGATACAAACAAAGATGGTGTCATCAATACTGAGGACCGTGTAATCTTGGGCGACCCGAACCCCGATTTTACCTACGGATTCAATACTTCTATCACCTATAAGGATTTCACCTTGTCGGCTCAGTTCCACGGATCGGTGGGTAACGAGGTGGTGAATGCCAACAAGCTCGACAATACCAATACCTATTATGATTACAACCTCCTGAAAGAGGCTTATTTCGATGCGTGGCGCCCTGAGAAGCCCAGCACCACTTATCCACGACTCGGTGTACCTCTGAGTGAGCTGACCGACCGTTTGGTTGAGGATGGTAGCTTCCTGCGTCTCGGTAGTCTGAGTTTTACATGGAACGTTCCTATGAAGAAAGTGAAGTTTATCAACGCACTGTCACTTACACTTACCGGACGTAACTTGTTCACCATTACCAACTACTCAGGATACAATCCCGACATCAACAGCTTCTCTAACGACCCGATGCGTATAGGTATCGACTACGGTAGCGCACCTATTACACGCTCGTATAGCTGTACACTGAATTTCACATTCTAATCAACCCTCAAAACAATACGACAATGAAAAAAATCATCATATATTCGTTTGGATTGTTAAGCGCAATGGCGCTCACTTCATGTGATTCCATTCTGGAAGAGGAAACCGATTCATTCCCTTCAGCAAATGTCATCTACTCAGATGACCAAGGTGTTGAGGCTGCCCTTACAGGATGCTACCACGGTCTGATTAGCTACAACGTGTTCCAGTCAGACTATCACACCATCTTCTGTACAGCTGGCGGTACCATGAACAATACCAGCTCTTCGTATAACGACTCGAAAGCGCAGCGTACAGAGCCGGATAATAAATACATCGGTCGTCATTTCAAGTCCAGCTATACGGTAATAGCCGACTGTAACGACCTGCTGGCCAAGATTGATGACTGTGGTGCTTCTGAGGCGCTGAAGATTCGTGCCAAGGGCGAGGCTCACCTCCTCAGAGGTATGATCTATTTTAACCTGGTGCGCGCCTTCGGCGGTCTGCCCCTGCGTCTTACGCCCATTACCAGTAAGACACTCGATATGCCGCGTTCTTCTGTGGAAGAGACCTACAAGCAGGTGATTGCCGATCTGGAAGAGGCTGCTGAGCTGCTGCCCGAGCAGAACCCCACCGAGGGACGTCCCAACCGATATGCTGCCCATGCGCTGCTGGCAAAGGTGTATATCACGCTGGCCAATGGCGAGGAGGGTTCTCCCTACTGGCAGAAGTGTATCGATGAGTGTATGAAGGTGTATGGTCACTACGAGCTGGTGCCGCTGCAGACCTTATACGATGCGCAGAACCGCAACACGGCTGAATCCATCATCGAGATCCAGTTCTCTGATATCAACGGCAGCACTTGGACTCAGGGTATTGCTCCTGACGTGAGCGACTTCACCCCCAATGCAACCAGCAACCCCTATGGACGCTACCGCCCGTCAAAATATATCTTCGACACCTGGCGTGAGCAGTATCCTGGCGACCCCCGTATCGAGGAGGGAATCATCTACAACTTCTACACCAAGAACGGTGGCGTGGATACCGTACAGATCTATCCTGCCTACGACAGCGAGAAGGGCAGTAGTCGTATGTGGCCTTACCTGAAGAAATTCCTCGACACTCGCTATGTGGCACAGTACAGCTGTCAGAACTTTATCTATCTGCGCTATGCCGACGTATTGCTGATGCTGGCTGAGGCTATCAACGAGGTGAGCGGACCGGAAAAGGCTTACCAGTATGTGAACCAGGTGCTGGCCCGTGCTCGTAACAGCGCAACACCGGCGGCTGCAGAACCTGCCGACTGGAGTGGCATGACCAAGGAGGAATTCCGCCATCGCATCATGTACGAACGCTTCTTCGAACTGCTGGGCGAAGAGACCGAGTATTTCGATATGCGCCGTCGCGGTCCTGAGTTCATGCTGGAGTACTGGAAGGCACACAACGCACATCCGACAAACTGTCCGAATCCTTCATCCACGAAGTATAAGGAGGACTACTTTGTCTGCACGCCCGAAATGGCTAAACGTGCCATGCTGCTGCCGTTCCCGACGCTGGAGATCAACTCTAACAATGCCATTTCCGATGCTGACCAGAATCCTGGTTATTAATCATCGGTAGAAAGAATGAAAAACTAATTAATATATTATCAACTAAAGATTGCTCATAAGAAGATTGTGAGTAGGGATAATTCTAGATGCTAAGTGATTGGGAGTTTTTTGAACTCAATGTTAAAGACAATCGTGTTATGTGTTTCACTACTGACCTACGAAACATTAACAACAAAATCCGTGTAACTCTTAGAGCTACACGGATTTGCTTTTAATATCACTTCTTTCTCACTCAAATCTAAGATAGATCTTTGAATTTGCGTAATCAATAATAGCATGATGACTATCAAGGAAATCACTACCTAATATCCCATCAACCGTGCGCGACCTATTCCTTTTGAACTCAGTGTTCGTATAGGAAATGTCCATCAGGTAAAGACTGTCGGTTTTCTCTTCATGATCATTTACCTGTAGCATAGCCGATGTCCTTACAAGTCTGCTCACGGAGCCGATGCCTGCCGCATAATCCTTTGTCCCGAACACCTTAAGATCATATTTGTCTTTCTTGGATAAGTCAATCAAAGTAGCCCCACCTCCTGTATCGATAAGGAACACACAAGGTCTCCCGTTCACCTGCAGCGTAACCGTAATGTGCCCGGTCTTTGTCTTAAACATCGGAACCACATCATACCCGTTGGCCAGCATAATGCTGTCGTTCCTCACTGCCACAGCCATGCTCCCCACCTTATCCTGATTGCCCGCACAAGCAGCAATCACACAAAGCAAAACAAATAATAAAAGCTGTTTTTTAGCTGGCATAGTAGTTGACATGGAATAACCGATGTAAATAATTTTGCTACAAAGATAGTGTAAAATCCGGATATAACAAAGAGAATGATCCCCCAATCGATACTCAACCCATTTTTAAGTGCGATTTTTGTAGTTTTCTCGCAAAAATCGAACTTAAATTGAATTCTTGTATGTTTTTGCTTGATGTATGGATGTCCCCGTGCTCGTCTTTGCCGCTTGGCTTGTCCAAGAACCTTATGAGGGTGAGTTCCCGAACCTGTTCCCGAACTTATTGCGGTTGTCTCCGAACTTCTCTCCGAACTTTTCTCCGAACCAAACACATCTTTCTCCGAACTTTCATCGCTTCCTTCATGAAAGGGGATTGTTACTAAGAAAATCAAATGGTTGTCGGGAATTCTAAATGATACTTCAGATACACATTATATAAATAATTAGCATGAGAATTGTCATTTATTCTATCAAAAGATTGGTCTTTTTCTCAATTTTTAGCTTATTTATGGAGTTTTTTGAGCATATCAGCATTTGTCTCGATTTTTTTGTGTAACTTTGCCGTCAAACAAGAGAAATCTATCATGGCAAAGTTAAATCGTATAAGAGTTGTTCTCGCAGAACGCGACCTGAACAATAAGTGGCTGTCCGACAAACTTGGCAAGGATCCTGCTACAGTGTCAAAGTGGGTCACCAATACCACCCAACCCAGCCTTGAAGCACTTATTGCTATAGCAAATGCGCTTGAAGTGCCTGTGCAGGAGTTGGTGAGACAGGAAGAATTCAATCAAGAGAAATAAGTCGAATGATAACAAAAGACGAAATACAAGATTTGCTGCATAGCACGGAAACCTATCGTGTGGAGCGAACCACGTCAACAGGTGACATGAATAAGTTCCATGAGGCCATTTGTGCCTTTGCCAATGACTTGTCTGGTTCGCGTAAGAAGGGCTATCTGATATTGAGGGCTTACGACAATGGCGGTAATGTTGGCGGTAAAAATGGCGGTGATAATGTCCCCAGTTTGTCCCCAGTTCTGTCACAAGTTGGAAGGAGAACGTCTTAAAGTTAAACATGAACCCTGAATCCTGAACCAAAAGTAGGCATATACCCTCGGAGATGGTTCGAAGATAGTTCGGAGATGTAAGATAGATTGAAATGGAAAGTGTGCAGAAATACGGAATTAAAAACAAGATAAATAACAAATAATATGAAACCAAACGAAGAGCAATTTGAGAAATTCGTGAAGGTTCTCCGCGAAATGTTCATGATTGACGATGCTGCAGATTTGGACTTTGGCATCTATAAAGTGATGCACCAGAAGCAGGAGGATATCGAAAAATATATGAAAGAAGACCTGCAAAAGAATGTGCAGGACGAAATTTCCCAAAATGTAGGAGGACGCCGCCACTTCGTTGAAGAAGAGCTACAGAAAGCAAAACAAGGTGCTTTGAGTCTCGGCGTACCTATGAGCGACATCATGAACGTGCCAAGGGTAAAGGCATTGGCCGAAGAATTGGAAGGACTCACTCCAACTGACGAATTGGAAAATATGACCTACGACCATCTGGCAAGGTTCTTCAGTCGCTATTATGATGATGGTGACTTTATTAGCAAACGCAGGTATAGTAGCGTCCACGATGACAGCAAGTATGCTATTCCCTACGGCGGTGAAGAGGTGATGATGTATTGGGCCAATCAAGACCAGTATTACATCAAGTCGAGTGAATATCTGAAAAATTACTCTTTTAATTTAGATGGCGACAAAAAGGTGGTGTTCCGAGTGGTGAATGCCACGCACGATGAAGTAAATAGCGTAAAGGAAGATAAGAATGCCGTTCGTTGTTTTGCACTTGCAGAAAATGAGGGAGAAGACTGTGTCTCTGTTGATGGTGATATGCTGACCATCCGGTTCACTTACGAACTGATGAAGAAAGAACGTGACTTGCAAAAGAAACTTACAGATGAAGCTTTAGCCAAGTTAACAGAACGAATTAACAAGGACCTCACTGCGTTTTCCTCCCTACTTGCTCATGCTGTAGTAGGTGTGGAAGATTCGCCCTCTTGTCTGGAGAAACACCTCAAATCGTTTGTGGCTCGCAACACTTGTGACTTCTTTATTCATAAGAATCTCCGGGGATTCCTAAAAAAAGAACTGGACTTCTACATCAAGAACGAACTTCTTCATATTGATGATATCGACTCTGACGAGAACAGAACACGCAGCTATGTAGCTCTTGTGAAAACAGTGAAACATGTTGGCTATAACATCATCGAGTTCTTGGCTGGCATTGAGAATTTCCAAAGAAAGCTTTGGCTGAAAAAGAAGTTTGTTACAGAGAGTAATTATTGCATTACGCTCGATCGAGTACCTCGTGAACTCTACCCAGAAATCATTGCCAATGGTGCACAGCGTCAGGAATGGGTGCGTCTCTTTGCTATTGATGACTTGAAGAGTAAGGACATGTTTACTGAAAGCTATAGTGAGCCGCTTACCGAGAAGTTCTTAGAGCAAAACCAACATTTGCTGCTCGATACCCGCTTTTTTGATAATAGCTTCAAGCATCGTCTCATATCAAGTATCAAGAATCTGGATGGGCAAACCAACGGTCTACTTATACATAGCGACAATTTCCAGGCTTTGAACTTCATTCGCAACAAGTTCCAAGGTAAAGCCAAGTGCATCTATGCTGATCCACCATACAACACATCAGCAAGTGAGATTCTTTACAAGAATTCCTATCGTGATGCCTCATGGCTATCGCTATTGAATGACCGTGTGCTTCTTGGTAAGGAAATTCTCAGCGAGGATGGTATTCAATGTACTACTATCGATGATGTGGAGGAAAGCAAACTGAAGATGCTTTTAACGAGCATATACGGTGAGCAGCCTTATTCTGTGAGCATTCGTATCAAACCATCAGGTCGCCCTATTCCTAAAGGTTTTGCAATTTCTCACGAATATGCTCTTTTCAACAAGAAGAGTTCTGACACTTCTATTGCACGCCTGGAACACTCAGACGAGCAAATGCAGCGATACAATGAAGAAGATGAAAAGGGGAAGTTCATGTGGGAACTTTTACGTAAAGCAGGGTCTAACTCTTTTAGAGGTAACCGTCCAACTATGTATTTCCCGATTTATCTGAACCCTGAGACTGGCAAAATGCGCGTTCCAGAAATGGAGTATGACGAGGAAAAGGAGGTCTATGACATACTTGAAGAAACCAAAACTGGTGAAATTGCTGTATATCCCATAAAAGACGATGGAAAAACGGAAGGATGTTGGTATTTTGGTTTAGATAGAACTATTGAGGAGGTTGAAGAATTTAAGGCTGAGAAACAATCTAACGGCCTATATTTCATTTATCGCCGTCGTCGTAAGAACGAAGGCGTTCAGCCCACGACCTTTTGGGAAGATTCTAAGTACTCAGCAACGGAGCATGGCACAGACCTGTTGAAGAAACTCTTTGGTAAACAAGAATCATTCTCCTACCCCAAATCCATATATGCCGTAGAGGAATGTCTTAAAGTGATGGGCATTGGCGAAAACGATCTTGTACTTGATTATTTTGGGGGTAGCGCAACAACAGGACACGCAGTAATCAATTTTAATCGCAATGGTGGCGACAGAAAATATATCCTCATAGAACAGGAAAACTATTTCGATACCATTACCAAACCGCGAATAGAGAAAGTGGCCTATTCCAAAGAATGGAGCAAGGGTAAGCCCCGTAGCCGAGAAACAGGCATTAGCCATTGCTTCAAGTATATCGCTCTGGAACAATACGAGGACACGCTGAACAACCTTGT
>JAEEWT010000032.1 GCA_016287755.1 Prevotella sp. | reverse complement strand
TCCGCTATTATACCTAATCAACTTATGGTCAGCAAGTTGATGGCGGAGCAATTATATGATAAGGTGTGTTATCATGCTCCCAAACTATTGGTGGCCATACCCTTTTCTGATACATAAGCCCACTAAATTCCTCCGCCACGAATCTTCTGGTAATCATGCAATTACATTGATATGGCGGAGAATTATGTATTACTCAGTTGTCGCATATTTTGCGACAACTGCTTCTTCTTTCAATTCATCTTTAAGGGCATTGTTTATATGCTTAGCAATGGTTTTTATATCTCTTGGGGATTCGTCTAATTCGTAGAGAAAGAAATTTGAATAATTAACCCACTAATAACAATGATTTCACACAGTGGATTAACCAAGGCTTAGATGGCTAAAGTCTTTGAAAGAGATGTAAAAAACAATGGAAATATTTGGATGTTATAGTAGAAATATGTATCTTTGCCAACGACTACGAAAAAAGTCGTAACGAAAAAAGTCGTAATATGAAGAATCCCTTTAAATTCGGAACTATCGTCGAGGAAGAATACTTCACTGATAGAGTTGAAGAGGTGGCATATATCAGTCGTTTCGTTGACAGTGCGAACCATCTTATCCTGATCAGTCCCCGTCGATTCGGCAAGAGTAGTGTGGTTGCGAAGGCTGTAAAACAGAGCGGACGCAAAAGCATTACGGTAAACCTGCAACAGGTAACTTCTGTTGCCGATTTGTCGGCAAAACTGCTAAGAGAGTTCTTTAAGGTGCATCCAATAGAACGCATACGTCATCTGATCTCGCACTTCAGAATTATCCCCACAATAACAACAAATGCAATTACAGGGACGTTGGATGTTTCTTTCCAACCAGGAGTGGATGCATCGGTACTCCTTGAAGATGTGATGGACCTCATCGAGAAGACTCATTCTCAGCAGGATAGAATTATTGTCGTGCTTGATGAGTTCCAGGAGATTCTCGACCTAGACCCACGCTTAGACAAGAAGCTGCGAGCCATCATGCAGAATCAGAAAAACATCAACTATATCCTGTTGGGAAGTCAAGAAAGCATGATGACAGACATTTTCGAGAAGAAGAAGTCACCGTTTTATCATTTTGGAGAACTCATGCGTCTTGGCAAATTGCCACGGGAGGATTTTCACAAATATCTGTCAGAGCGCCTAAAGGAATGCTTCCCTAACAATAGTAACGAGATTGCTGACCGTATTCTGGATTATACTTTTTGTCACCCCTATTATTCTCAACAATTGGCTGCCAATGTATGGAATATCGGTGTTCTGCAACCGGAAAAGGAAGATGTCATAGGAACAGCCATCGATTATATAGTTACCACCCACGGACATGACTATGAGCGTTTGTGGATGAACTTCAACCGAACCAACAAATGGATATTGCAACGACTCGCAAAAGACGGGATGTTACAAACAGGAGAGCACCGAACGAGCACTGTTTACAGTGCCCTAAAGCGGTTGCAGAAAGATGGCTATGTCATTTATACAAATCGCTACGAGTTGGAAGATCCTTTTTTCAGAGAGTGGATTATTAGGGGGATGTAATTCGTAGAGAAAGAAAAACAGAATAATGCGAAAGGATCTTCGGCGCAGTTAAAGAGTTTCTATATATCGCTACGAGAAGTTAATATACAATAAGGCACGACAAGTGGTGGTTAAATTTCCATAAACTAATGCAACAATATGCGGATTCTTGCCGTTTTATTCATGATTTTGCACTATAATTGCAGTGCGAAAGCGTTATTGAATGTAGAATAATTAATAAAAGAAAGGAAATAAAAGATGAAAAAAAGTATTGTTTGGATGACAGCTACTGCTGTGGTGTTCCTTGCCAGCAGCTGCGCCAGTAAGAAAGATCTGGAGAACTGCCGACTGGATAACCAGAACCTGCAGAACGAGAACAAGGAACTGAATACGAACTATCAGGTGGTGAAGGAGCAACTGGCAGGAGCTAATGCTCGCGTCACCTCCCTCGAGGAGCAGCTGGCCCAGCAGAAGAGGGCATATGCCGCCCTGCAGCGGTCGCTCGACAAGAGTCTGACGAATGCGAACCAGAACAACGTCTCTATCGAGAAACTGGTGGATCAGATCAACGAGAGTAACCAGTATATCCGTCATCTTACCGAGTTGAAGTCGAAGAGCGACTCCCTGAACATGGTGCTTACCAATAATCTTACCCGCTCACTTACGAAGGAAGAGCTGAAAGAGGTGGATGTACAGGTGCTGAAGGGAGTGGTGTATATCTCGCTGGCCGACAATATGCTCTACAAGAGCGGATCGTATGAAATCAACGACCGTGCTGCCGAGACACTCTCGAAGATTGCCAAGATCATCATGGACTACAAGGATTATGATGTGCTGGTGGAAGGAAACACCGACAATGTGCCTATCTCTCGTGAGAATATCCGAAACAACTGGGACCTCTCTTGTCTGCGTGCTTCCAGTGTTGTACAGTATCTGCAGAACAACTACGGAGTGGATCCGAAACGGTTGACGGCAGGTGGACGTGGTGAGTATAACCCGCTGGCCAGCAATAATACCGAGGTTGGTAAGCAGCGCAACCGTCGTACCCAGATTATCATCACGCCGAAACTTGACGAGTTCATGGAACTCATCGATCATGCTCCAGAAGAATAGTTGACAGTTGTTACTATCTTATGCAGCTTCGCTCTAAGAATTCATCGAAGCGGTCGCGGTAGCCGTTGAAGATATTGATGTCAACCTCACCGTGAATACCATTTACATGGCCATCTGGACTGAGCTGCCAGATGGCCAGTTTTACATCTGGCTTATACTCCCCGTAGCGGGCAATCCATACCTGATACTCTTCCTTGATATCGTCGGCATCGGCCAGGTATTTGTTGATGAAGTTCTGACTGACATACAGGATGGGCTTCACGCCAAGGTGGTTCTCCACTGCTTTCATCCAAACACGGATGCGGTTCAACAGCACCTCTGTTCCTCCCATCTCCTTGATGAGGGCAGCCGAAGGCTCCACATCGAGCACCGGGGGAAGGTCGCCTGGATGGAAAAGGGTGTTCTGGATGAAATAGTTGGCTTGTTGGGTACCGCTGGTGCGGGTGGAGAAGAAATGATAGGCTCCGCAGCGAATGCCGTGGTTTCGGGCATTCTTGTAGTCGTTGACGAAATACTTATTGGTAATGGTGGTGCCTTCGGTACTCTTGATGTAACAGAAGGAGACGGGGTAGTCAACTGTTCCCGTAATGCGCTTGTTGCTCTTCGAGCCTAAATGCGAGATGCGAATCTTACTCCAGTCAATGCTATAGTGTTTCTTTCCGAAGTCGTGCTGATAGCGGGAGATGTCAATGCCATAGATATGCTCCGTGGTGTAGATAGGTCGCTCGCCCTGATAGACATTGTCTTTCCATTCGCCGATGCGAACCATACCGTTGGCATCTAACAGAATGCCAAAGCCGTTGCGTTTCCCTTCGTGCCACATGCCGTCGTAGGTCCTACCCTCAGTATCTTCCATGACACCGTGCCCTTCAGGAATCCACAAGCGGTTGGTCTCTCCATGATAGGTACTGTCGTTCATGGCCAGGAACACATTCACTGTATCGGTGTTCTGATGCAGCAGGGAGTCGGCCGTGAGACGGAAGGCTTCCGACTGACTGTTATCATACACTGCTCGTGCCCCTCGTGTCTTCCTGTGCTTGCGGGTCTGCACCACACAGGTGTTGCGCTGCGCATCCATCTCCAGGATATGACAGGCCGACCGTCTTCTATTAGCAACGGAATCGTCGGTCAACAAGGTATATTCCTGGATGAACCGCACCCGCATCTTGTCTAAGCTATTGGTGTCAGAAAGAATGGTTAGTACCTCCTGTGTCTGCTCCAAGTCGGCTTTGGCCGCGGATTCATAGTCGGCTATATCATTGTAACCCTCGTCCATGACTTTATGCACCCGCAGGAAATACTGCAGCTCTTCAATCCTTTTCTTGAGAACGGTGATGCGTTGTTCAACAACAGGTCGTTGCTGCATCATGGTTTCGCGTATCTTCGCATTTTCTGTGCGCTCCCACTGTTTGGGATTGGTACCCTCGGTTAAGAGTCGTCCACGACAAAGCGGGGTGAATGTGCGGCGAATCCAAGTGCCATGCACTACCTTGGAGTTCTTGGGAATGGCATCAGCGTCGGTGGAAAGGCGACAGGTGGTCCAGTTATCGTAGTTGTTCAGGTAGAAAGCGGGCTGTCCGTCGATGCTCACCTCATAATAGGTGTCATACTCCAATCGGGCGATGCTACCCTTTAGCTGCTCTTCGGAGGATGGGACCAAAGGGAGGAGCACAATGACGAACACAGCCGCCAATGTTAAAAACAGCAGCGAGAGTATGATTCTCACTGCTGTCTTGCTTTGGTATTTCTCTAATGTCTTAATCGATTTCTTCATCTGGCTCGTAACCGCCCATCTCGCGGATGGCATTCTTCAGCATGGTGTATTGCTGATAGAGGTGGTTAACAGCTTCCTCACCTTGGGTGTAGTCGTGCATCGGACTCTTCAGGAAGAAGCTCAGGAAGCGCTGCGTACCGTAACGACCGGCGCGGGCTGCAAGGTCGCTCAGCAGACAGAGGTCGAGACAGAGAGGAGCTGCAAGGATACTGTCGCGGCAGAGGAAGTTGATCTTGATCTGCATGGGATAGCCCATCCATCCGAAGATGTCGATGTTGTCCCAGCCTTCCTTGTTGTCGTTGCGCGGCGGGTAGTAGTTGATACGTACCTTATGATAATACTGTGTATCCTCGTCGTTGCCATGTCCGTAGAGGTCGGGCTGGATCTCTGGTTTCAGGATGGTCTCCAAGGTAGAGAGCTTAGACACTTCCTTTGTGCGGAAGTTTGCGGGCTCGTCGAGTACCAGACCGTCGCGGTTACCTAAGATATTGGTGGAGAACCAACCGCTAAGACCCAGACAACGGGTTCCGATGATTGGGGCGAAACCACTCTTTACCAATGTCTGACCGGTCTTGAAATCCTTACCGGCAATAGGCATCTTGGTCTTCTCTGCCAACTCCCACATAGCGGGGAAGTCAACAGTGGTGTTAGGAGCACCCATGATGAAGGGAGCACCCTCAACCAGTGCTGCATAAGCATAGCACATGGACGGGGCGATATGCTCACGGTCGTCAGCCTTCATGGCTGCTTCGAGGTCGGAGAGCTTGTAGTGAACCTTCTCGTCAACGGGAACATAGATCTCTGTGGAAGCTGCCCACAGCACAACGATACGGGCACAGCCGTTCTTCTCCTTGAACGAACGGATATCCTCGCGAACCTGTTCCATCATGTCCCAACGGTTCTTGCACTGTTTCACGTTATCTCCGTCTAGTCGCTTGGCATAGTTCTTGTCGAAAGCAGCTTTCATGGGGACGATCTTCTCCAACTCGTCACGAACAGGCTCGATGTCCTTCTCCTTGAGAACTTCGGCGTACATGGCTGCCTGATAGGCGTTCTGGGGATATACATCCCAGCAGCCGAAGACAATGTCGTTGAGATTGGCGAGAGATACGATCTCGTTGTAAGGTACATACTTCTTGTCGTCGCCTTTACCGATACGTATCTTATCATACTGTGTCATGGAACCGACAGGCTTTGCCAAACCTTTACGAGTCATCAGCACACCTGTCATGAATGTTGTGGAAACTGCTCCACAGCCTACTACGAGGATTCCAAGCTTTCCCTCAGCAGGCTTCACATTTGTCTTACCCATTTTTAAAATTTCTTTTTGAGTTTTGTTTCTTAATTTGATGCAAAAGTATAAAAACTATTTTAAAGTTAGTCAGTTTTCACATTTTTTGTGCTTATAATTTCGTTGATTATGCAAAAAAGAGCGGATTAACGTGTTCTTGCTCTCGTTTTTTTGTTTTTCTTTTGTATCTTTGTAGCCGAAACATAACAATATGATTGTTAAAAAATGAAACTGTTAAAAGATCAACAATATGGAGGTGAGCGCCCGTTGTTTGCTATCCATGACACGCGGTTGGAGAATGTAACCATCACGGAAGGGGAATCGGGCATTAAATGCTGCTCCAACTTGGAGATCGATCATTGCCACTTCATCGGGAAGTATCCCTTGTGGCATGTTAACGGCTCACGCATTACGAATAGCTATTTCGAAGTAGGATCCCGATCGGCCATCTGGTATAGTAATGATATGAAGATGCAGGATTGCATCATCGACGGACCGAAGTTCTTCAGGGAGATGAAGAATCTGGAACTGGAGAATGTAACCATCAATGATGCTGATGAGACTTTCTGGCGCGTTCAGGGATTGAAGGTCAGGAATGTAAAACTTCATGAGGGTACTTATCCGTTCATGTTCTGCAAGGATGTGTATGTTGACGGATTGGAGAGTGATTCGAAATATGTGTTCCAGTATTGCGAGAATGTAGAGGTACACCATGCCAAGATCACCACCAAGGATTCATTCTGGGAGTGTAAGAACGTGGTGATATATGATAGTGTAATCGATGGGGAGTATCTGGGATGGCATTCCGAGAACTTGAAACTGGTGCGTTGCCATATCGGTGGTGAACAGCCATTGTGCTATGTAAAAGGACTGGTCATGGAGGACTGTACCTTTGATGCTGCGTGCGACCGGATGTTCGAGGATTCTGAGGTGAATGCATCCATCATCGGAACGATAACCAATATCAAGAATCCGCGTACCGGTCATGTGGTGGCCGACTCCATAGGTAGCATCACTATCGATGAGAATATCCTGCCGCCAGCCGACTGCCTGATTGAGGAGCGTTGTAAGTGAATCTATAATAAACCTGCTATGATCTATAACTTTGATGAAATCATACCCCGCCGTCATACAAATAGTGTGAAATGGGATGAAGCTACTCAGGATGATATCATTCCTCTCTGGGTGGCCGACATGGATTTTCGTGTTCTTCCACAGATTACAGATGCGCTTCGACAACGTGTGGACCATGGTGTATTCGGCTATACCCATGTGCCAGATAGCTATTATGAATCGGTAATCAGATGGTTTAAGGATCGGCATGGGCTACAAGGGGTAAAGCAATCGGATATCATATATACGTCGGGTGTCGTACCTGCTATTTCGGCCATCGTGCGGGGATTGACCTTACCGGGTGATAAAGTCCTCGTGCAGACTCCTGTGTACAATTGCTTCTTCTCGAGCATCTGCAATCAAGGGTGTATCGTAGAGGAGAATCATTTGATTTACCAGAACAACACCTATGTTGTTGATTGGGACGATTTTGAAAAGAAGTGTTCCGACAGTCGGGTGCGCATCTTCTTGCTTTGTAATCCTCACAATCCGGCAGGACGTGTGTGGAAGAAAGAAGAACTGCTGCGCATGGGGGAGATTTGCCGGAAACACAACGTTTTCGTCATCTCTGATGAGATTCACTGTGAACTGGTGATGCCTGGAAATGAGTATACACCCTTCGCTTCACTGTCGGATGGTTTCCTGAACAACAGTGCCACATGCGTGGCGCCAACGAAGGCTTTCAACATCGCAGGACTGCAGATTGCGAATGTTATTGTGAAGGATCGGATGAAACGAGAACGAATCGACCGCGCCATCAATATCCATGAGGTGTGTGATGTAAATCCCTTTGGGGTGGTGGCTACCGAGGCGGCCTATACCGAGGAGGGGGCAGAGTGGCTGAGGCAGCTGAATACGTATATCTTTGCGAATTATCAGTTCTTGTGCGACTTCTTCAGCAAGCACTTCCCTTCTTTGGAGGTGGTTAAATTGGAGGGGACTTATCTGGTGTGGGTTGACTGCTCTTCCTTGGGCAAATCATCTACAGAGATTGTGAATAAACTCTACCGTCATGGTGTGTGGATGAACGACGGGGCGATATATGGGGAGAACAAAGGTTCGTTCATTAGGATTAATATTGCTTGTCCGAGGAAGATCCTCGAGGAGGGGCTTCTTCGTATGGAAAGGACACTGCATAGTTAATAATCTGAAGGTAAAAGCGCCTTTGTATTATATATAATAATAAGGTAAAGGCATTTTTCTTTTCTTCCCTTTTGTCCTCTTTTTCGAAAATCTTCATCTGCAAGTGAAAAAAGTTGCAATTTATTTTGCAGGTTCACAGAAATTGTGTACCTTTGCATCCGCTTTCGCACTAAAAAATCTGTTGCGGGAGTTTTGATAGATCTTTGAAATGCTTACATAGACAGAGAAGTAGTACGAGAAGCGGTTGCCGTTTCTTTTTATAAGAATCGGCTTCCGGGTAATCGAACCGTCAATATGACATTGTCAGTTTGGCACTGACGTACTCGATAGATACGAATTGGCGTTCTGAGACAGATTAACGCTGGCAGATGGTTTACAAAGTTCCTAGCCGCGAGGGCAGAGGCAAGCTTGCTTGCACTATGCCGAGAGGCGACGGAAGTTCGTGGATTTTTTCTGTCGGAGACATAAAAAATATACAATGTAGAGTTTGATCCTGGCTCAGGATGAACGCTAGCTACAGGCTTAACACATGCAAGTCGAGGGGCAGCATGGGGTTTGCTTGCAAACCCTGATGGCGACCGGCGCACGGGTGAGTAACGCGTATCCAACCTTCCCCTCAGTAGGGCATAGCCCGTAGAAATGCGGATTAATACCCTATGCAGTCCGATGAGGACATCTGAGCTGGACGAAAGGT
>JAEEWT010000031.1 GCA_016287755.1 Prevotella sp. | reverse complement strand
AGATCGTCTCCGAGGTCTTCGCCGAGTGGATTCCCAACTTGGGTGAGGTGAGCTTCTTGGCTTGCTGGGCTGGTCGTTACACCGAGCCGCGTTACATCGTCGACCCGGAGGTCGGTATCCTCACCGGCTTGCGCGGCCACGGCTTCATGCTCGGCCAATACCTCGCCAAGTTGTATGTGGACAAGTACCTCGGCAAGGAGGTTCCTGGCTACATGAAGGATTTGGCCTTGAGTGGCAAGGGGTTGAGCGAGAACGCGTTCAAGTAAGAATGCGGAATGATGAATTAGGAATGATGAATGAGGCTGTCGCAGGTTTGCGGCAGCTTTGTTTTATTATATTGTATTTCAATCATTTGCAGCCAAGTGTTCTCTATTCGCGAACAGAGAACACCTTCAGCAAGATAACCAATCCTTTGTTGATTCGCAAAATGAAGTGGGGAGAAAAACCTCAAATAGTAGGGAGAAAAATAAAGGAAGTAGGGAGAAAATCCTTGAGCTGCTGCGTGAGAATCCCAAACTCACCACGGCAGGTTTGGCACAAGCAGTGGGCATCTCATCAAAAGGTGTAGAGAAGCAACTTGCCCATCTAAAGCGAGAAGGGTTGCTTCGCCGCATCGGTCCCGACAAAGGAGGTCATTGGGAGGTCGTTGATTTGTAACAAACACAAAAACAGCCCAAGAATCACTTCTCAGGCTGTTTTTATAGCGATCTGTCGATTATTCCACCTCCGCTGGGAAAAACAGTTTTGTCCGAAGAGTGTAGCCGTTTCTCATCACGCCGTGAAGGGTAAAGGTGAGACCCGATTCATCCTCTTCAAACTTCATCCAACCGCTGCTGAACGGTGATTTGTCGGGGTAGTCGGTAGCCACGTTTTGGTCAAGTTGATCATCCCAATTCCAAATCTTGCCGCAGACCTTCTCTGGGGAAGTGAACCACGACACCTCGCCTAAAAGCTCAAACGACAAGGTATAATCCGACTTTTTGTCCAAATAGATGGTTTGGCCAACCACTTCGTAGGGAACATTCCGGAAACGGAAGATAAACGTCGGAGTGATAAATCCTCCTTTGGATTCCGCACTAATGTTGAAATAGTCTTCGTATTCAGCGTAAGCCACATTCATCTCTTGTTTGTAGGTGCCAAAGACCATCTCATTCTGCTCGGGGTCAAACAGGTAAAGCGGGTCTTTTTTGCAGGAAGTGAAAGAAACCACGACCAGCAACATGAACAATGATTTTACGATAGTTTTCATTACATTCAAATTTTGAATTGATAATTCGTTGGTTACAGAGCCACAATCCTATCAGCGAATTCGTCCCAAAGGTAGGCCGTTTTGTAGGCCTCCACACTCTCGGCGGGTACTTTGATTTCGCTAACGGGACAATTCCATAAAATGCTCGGATTAGGCACATCGACGAGGACTTCTGGAGGGGTTGGCGCAGGACAGACCAAAGTGGTAAGGCTTCGGCAATCATCGAAAGCATCGTAGTAGAGGCCCGTAAGTCCTGAGCCCAATTCCACGGTGGTCAGTTCAACGCAACTTCTGAAAGCCATTTTCTCAATTCGGTTTACGCCGTCGGGCAGTTTGATGGTCTTAAGTTTGAGGCAAAAGTCGAAAGCGCGGGCGCCTACATATTGCACAGTGCCAGGAATCTCCACCGAGCGCAACTCTTGACGCTCATAAAATGCGTAGCTACCGATGCCCACAATAGTATAGGTTTGTCCATTGTGGGAGATTTCGGAAGGGATGACCACTTCCGTGCCGCCAAAATCGATGGGAGGCTCTATACCGCCGAAGTATTCCGTGACACCTACCACCTCAGCGGTGTTTTCGGAAAGCACCTTGAAATACTGTTCGGTACCGTCGCCGTAGGCTACTTGGATATAAGTGGTTCCAACGTTGTCGCGCGAGTTGGTTGCGATAACATCAGTGGGCAGCGGATTCTTGCCGCAAGCAATAAGCAGCAGCAAGACAGCCCATAACAAATTCAATTTCTTCATAACGCTAAGATTTAGGTTAAACGATTCAAAAAGCCACAATTACCGTACCACGAATTTTCGCGTTGCATCGCCCACCGTGATGAAATACATTCCATGAGGCAAATCGGACACATCAATCTGTTGGGTTTCAGCATTGAGGCTGCCCATTTGGACGGTTTGGCCCATGAGGTTGGTAATTCGGAATGCGGAATTCTGAATTCGGAATGATGAATGCTGAATGGTGAGGACGCCATTGGTCGGGTTGGGATAAATGGTGAAGGTCACTGAGCCTGTCGAAGGGCCGCCTTCCTCGATACCATTATGCAGGTCAGTGTATATGGCATCGCAGTCGCCACGGTTGATGGTAAAGACCAGATCGCCAAATTTCCAATAACAGCGCAGCCCATGCACGCGAAAGCCTTTACCGCATGTCATCAGCTTTTCAGGGAAGAAACTACTGAGGTGACCAACACCGCACAAGATGTTACCACTGAAGATGTCGCCATCGTCGCTCACCCGAAGCATCTTGAACAAACGGCCATCATACTCATACAGATCCACCGCATCCACATGCATGACAAGGCTTTCCGTGCCGACCTTGATGACCCAACTGTCGCCTTCTTGGGCACCAAGGTCATAAAGCACGGTAAATTCCTGCAAATCCTTGTTCCACCAATACACCACCTCGTCCTCTTCATAGAGGTATTCGCGCGTCACCTCCTGATGCTCGCCCTTATCATATAAGGTGTTCGTACGGATGATGATTTGCACGTCCTTATGGTTGATGGTCGTGTCAGCCGCATATTCCAGATGCTGGTAGGTGATGCTACCATTTTCGTTCTGGATTTCGTAGTACCATTCCGCTCCGTCAAAACCACAATCCTCTACAAAAGTGTCTTCGGAGAAATAGGTAGCCCATCCCGACATAAGATAATCATCCAAAAAACCGCAAGGAACGACTATTTGTTTGGTTGTTTGATAGTTGTTTGGATAAAATACATTTTCGCCCAATGTCGGCGGAACCGCAGCCAATGAGACTATCGTATCCGTTGGGGTATATAAAAACGCACGTTCCCCAATCCTTTCAACAGAGCCTCCTATGACAAGATATGACAAATTGTTGCAAGCTATAAATGCCTCTGTAGCAATGTCAACAACAGAATTGGGTATCACGACCCTTTTAATCAAATCACAAGCAAAAAACGCACCCATGCCAACAGAAAGCAGTCCCTCTGGAAAGTCGATGGAAGATAGTTTCTCGCATTTACAGAAAGCATTAGCACCAATGGTGTCACATGATTGGGGAATATTGACTGAAGCCAGTTCCGTGCAGTTGCTAAAAGCAGAGGACCTTATAGCTGTAATGCCGTCGGGCAAAACGATTTCTGTGAGTTTTGAACAATGGTCAAACAAGGATGGTGCAATTTCCGTGATTCCATCAGGAATATTGACAGCAGCAAGTTTCTCGCAGTTTTTGAAAGCTCCCTCTCCAATGCGGACAACTGAATTGGGAATACTGACAGAAGTCAAACGAGTGATACCAGCAAAGGCATAACTTGGGATTTCTACGACTTCATCGGGAATTACAAGTTCACCCGACAATCCAGAACAATTCTCAAATGCATGGCTACCAATGTAAGTCAAGCCATTGGGAAGAACCAATGATCCTGTCAAACTGCTACAATCCGCAAACGCATAATGTTGGATTTCTCTTACAGAACTCGGAATCACAAGTTCCCCAGTAAGGTTACTACAACCATCAAAACAATAGGTTCCAATGACTTCCAACGATTCAGGCAGCACAAGATGTCCATTAAAACCCGTACATTCACAAAATGTACCATGTGTCGGATAATTGGTTTCATCAATACAGCCCAATGAGACAACGGATTCAGGAATAACCAGATCGCCCGTAAAGCTGTTGCAAGCATAAAATGCGGCATATTTAATTTCGACCACTGAATTAGGAATGTTCAACGTTCCCGTCAACCCGGAGCATTCTGCAAACACACCGTATTCAATCACCTCAAGCGAATTGGGCAAAGTCAGTGTGCCATTAAATCCTCGACAATAGGCAAAAGCCAACGCCCCAATGCTTCTTACACTATTGGGAATGACAAGATTGCCAGTAAAGCCATCGCATCCTTCAAAGGCGCCACCTCCTATCGAAACAACTGAATTGGGAATGATAAGTTCCCCTGTTAGGCCACAATAATCAAAAGCAAGCTCCCCGATAGTGGTAACCGTGTTGGGAATGACAAACTGTCCTGTAAGTTGAGAACAATACCTAAAGGCCCTATCACCAATAGCAGTCACAGTAAATACAGTTGAATCCCAACGCATTACCGTTTCTGGAATGATCAAATCGCCATGCGCGCTTTGGCCGTCAACATGTCCGACGACACTCACACAAGGTGGGTCAGTGCTAATAATGGAATACTTGAAGTCTCCTGATGAAAAATCATAGTCTGAGTTAGAGGCCATAACTTGCACGGCGAAGCCAGCCAAAATCGTTAAGGTAAAGAATAACTTTTTCATTTTATCTGATATTTATTTGTTTATCAATCTGTTTTCCGTTTCGGTCTGTAGGACTGTCGTACCGCAGCAGCCGCTGATTGTCATGGCTGCATGGGCGGCTGCCACGGTGTGACAGCCCTACAGGACCGCGTTTTTATTTCACCACAAATTTCAGTGTAACATCGCCTACGCTAATGAAATACATGCCCTGAGGCAAACCTGACACATCAATCTGTTGGGTTTCAGCGGTGAGGCTGCCCGTTTGGACGGTTTGACCCATGAGGTTGGTAATTCTGAATGAGGAATGAGGAATGTTGAATTCTGAATGGTGAATGGTGAGGATGCCGTCGGTCGGGTTCGGATAGATGGCAAACGGGATTACTGTGGGTTCATCAAGGCCGTTATGCAGTTCGGCGTAAATGGCGTCGCAATCGCCACGGTTGATGGTGAAAACCAAATCGCCATAAATCCAATAACAGCGCAGACCCGTCACGCGATAGCCTTTGTCTCGCGTCATCAGTCTTTCAGGGAAGAAACTGGTGAGATGACCAACGCCACTCATAATCTCTCCACTGAACAGGTTGTTTGCATCGCTCACGTGCAACATTCTATAGGTCGTTCCTTCATACTCATATTGCTCCACAGCATCAACATGCATGATGATGCTTTCCTCACCCACTTCAATCACCCATTCGTCTCCAACTTGGGCACCAAGATTATACAATAAGGTAAAATCTTGAATGCTCTCATTCCACCAATACACCTTGCCAAAGTCTTCGTAGATGTATTCACGGGTCACTTCGCTGTGTTCACCCTTGTCGTATAGCGTGTTGGTACGAATGATGATTTTCACGTCCTTGTGATTGATCGTCGTGTCGGCGGCATATTGCAGATGCTGGTAAGTGATACTGCCGTTCTCGTTCTGGATTTCGTAGTACCACTCAGAGCCAAGCGAAGAAATGTTTCCGACATGGAAATACACATAGTCTGGACTTTGAGGATTCTCGCTTCTCTTGGCTGGCACCGACTCACGTCCATCGGTATAGGAAGCGGTCAGTTGGTAATAGTAGTCGCCAAAAGGCTGCTCCAAGGTGTCGAAATACTCCTCTGCGTCTCTGCCTACCTCGGCAACTTTCTCCATTTCCTCCAAAGAGCTGCCGCGATAAATGTTATAATGGTCGAGATCTTCATTGTAGCCAGCCTCCTGATACCCCATATCATTAGTGAAATAACCGCGAATCATCCAATCGCCGCCTGTGCCTTCCACGGCCAGATAATCGTACCAACCTCCTATAAGGCTCACCCAACGCGCATCAGGATTGCCCGAAGTCTGACAATAAGGGGCTTTGTTGCCTGCGACAAAGGGAGCTCTCATCACAATCCACAGACTCCTTCCTTCTTCACAGATGATGGGATAACGCAGTTTGACCATCACCCATTCATCAGGGCCAGGCTCAACCAGCACCGAATTCCAAGCAAGGAATTCCAAGTTTTCAGGTTCCGTTTCACCACCACTGAATGCGAAATCATATTGTGTAGCCTCATTTTGGCCTCCAACCTTATAAAAAGCCACATGCGTCAACATGTCTCCTGCATGAATTTCCTCACCTGGAATGCGAATTCCCCACTCAAAAGCTTCAGCAGACCCTGCATAAGGTTTCTCATCGTAATGGAACCAATGGCTTGCGAAAGGTTTGTTCCACCAAAGTTGTGCACCGTAAATGCCTTGGTCGGTGGTCGGGCTACCGAAAAAGTTAAATGGTGCTTCGCAATAGGCTTCAAGCATGTCATCCCCTTCACTGAAAGGCCCAAAAACCGGAAAACCATCATTAGTACCTTCCATATCTTCCATCCATGTGCAAATGTGGGGATAGCTTGGCACCGAATCAAGTACAACGGCTGCACCAAAATTCAAGGCTTCCAAAAGGTCAGTGGTACCGTATTGGGCATCGTTGAGTGTCCAAGAAGTAGAGGTTGCACCCTGTACGAAAGCCGTGGAGCCATGCAATTCAGGTTCGTTGACATTGCCACAAGCCGACAAGTCATCATCATCAAGCCAATAGGCATTGAGATAGTGGCTGTCTTCGAGTCCACGACCAATAATATTACCATAGTCGTGAATGACGGAAGCAGGTAATTCGGGACCAGTAACCACACCGGTATTATAGACATTGTAAATCGTTGGGTCTGGCGTTGCAGAGATTCCTCCAACAAATAACAATTCGGGATTCACAACAGAATCATCCACAGTTGTCGTCACATTACCACGATTATAACAATTGGCCACAATGCCAACACAATCTCCAACGATGCCACCCACAAAGCCTGAAGATTTAACTATTCCCATAACATCGCCTTTGTTGACACAACGGATGATTTTGGAGCCCCAGAGGCCAACGATACCACCTACGAAAGCATGCTGTCCCATATCGTGACACGTAACCGAGCCTTCGTTGACACAATCGATAATATCTAAAGAAGTCACATTCATATTACCATCACCATAACCGACTATACCACCAGTGGCAAATCCACCAGAAATCTCGCCTTGGTTGATGCAGTTCTTGATCGTAACCAAATCCGCTGTTCCTGCAATACCACCAGTGCCAGGGTTACCACCCGTCACCACAAACTGATTCAAGCAACCCGAAATTGAGCCATTACGAAACCACCCGACAATGCCACCAGCGTCGCCATCACTGGTCACTGAAAACCCTGCCGTATAGCCGTCATCCCATACCCTACAATCGGCAATCACCCAAGGATTGCGGCCATCATTCTTGTTAACTTTACCCACAATACCGCCAGCGCAATCGGAGCCTTCAATCCATGTTGCTACGTCAGTGAGACAGTTGTTGAGATAAGAAAACTCTATGTCCGTTGGATAGAAACCCGTACCAAAAGGCATGTCAGCACAACCCACCAAACCGCCAGCCACGCCTGCTTCGGTCTTGACAGAAGACTGGGTGATGCTGCAATTGGAAATGTTGCTCAGACCGGCATAGCCCACCAAACCGCCTACATATTGTCCATTTCCTCTGATACTGCATTGCACCAATCGGACATTGCTGATTACGGCATGATCGGTGTAGCCAAACAAGCCACCCACAGGCTGCAAATCCCCGTCGCCGATGAACTGATTCAGATTCAGGATATTATAGCCATTGCCGTTGAAATGTCCCATGAACATATTGGTTGCGGTTCCGATGGAGACCCACTGTATCGTTCCGCCCTCGCACCTTTGCAGATTGATGTTCGCCACCAGTTCATAATAGGCATCGCTACCAATGCCGTTGTTGGTTTCATAGGCGAGCAAAGCCAGTTGTTCCGAAGTGGCAATTTGATAAGGATTTTCGGCAGTGCCGTCACCGCCAGCGTATGCTTCGGCCACCGTGCCGTCCCAGCAGAAGGATTGTTGGTCGCAATTATACGAGCCTTCGTGATAAAGCATTTCACCATCAACAAGATAACAGCGCAACCAATCTGGATATGGACCATCATAAATGTCACCGACACAAGCGTAAGGATAAGGGAACAAACCGCTGATTTCGCCGATACCATCTATGATGGTGCCACCGCCAAAATAGCCCAATTCCCCATTGTATGAAACCCGTTGAGCCCTGAACTGATGGTTTTGGTCTAAACCTTCATAATATGTGATTTCCGTCACCGTGACTTCATAGGTGCAGGAATCAATTTCGCAAGTCCACGATTCTCCCACTTCGGCATCGAAGTCATAAAGTGTGGTGAATCTGCCTAAAGTCTGGTTGTACCAATACACCTTGCCGTTGTCTTCGTAGACATACTGTTCTTGTCCATTGCCACCCAAAAATTGCTGTGTAATGACACTACAAGTGTGCCCTTGGATGGTGGTGTCGCCCAGCACCTCCATGTGATAATAGGAAATCGGGCTACCCATGAAGGAACTGAGATTGAAATACCACTCCGCGCCTTGGGGAGCGAAAGAATGAGGCTCTGGTGGTGTCGGTGGTGTCGGGTAGACCATATAGCACTCATTATACCCGGGAGTGGTATTCTGCCATATCAAATCACCGCCTTCATAATAACAAAGAAGATTGGTCGATCCTCCCGTCATGAAAAGCGAACCTGAATCGACGATTCCATAAAGGCTACCTATGCCTTCAATCCATACTTCCTCTTCGCCATTACCAAAAGGATATTCCAACACGATTTGTTGTCTTGGCTCTC